>JADZCD010000059.1 GCA_020851735.1 Phycisphaeraceae bacterium | reverse complement strand
CCGGTCCAACGTCTGACCGGAACCAGGGACCAGTACCTTTAACCCCGCCCCATGTGTAACCTATGTATCCTATACACCTGTTACCCATGTCCCTTGAATGAACACTGCGCTTAGCCCCAGGCACCCGCGGGCTGAAAATGGAGGGGCACACGTCACCCGTTGGGATGATGTGTGGCATCCGGCGTAGGGTTGTAGGGGACTTAAGTTTTGAAGGGATTTGACGATTTATTGCGGGGATCATAGGATTATTTGATCATGATTACGCGGCTTGCGAATAACTCGGCGGATCGCTTGGTAACGGCTGGTACGAAGACCGGTCGTATCCACGGTTATGTCCATACCGAGGTGCGGGCCACCTGAGGAATCATGATATTTGCGATGATTTCCATGGCCCGCTCACGTCGAGCGGGCTTTTTTTGTTTATTGACAGGCCATGGAACGGGGCGGGCAGAAGAGGACTGTGCCATGAACTTCGATGACATTCGCATCATTGGCGGCTCGGCAAGTCAGGGGTTGACGAAAGCGATTTGTGCGGACCTGGGCATGGCCCCGGGGCGGGGACAGGTGCAGAGGCACCCGGACGGCAACCTGGTGGTGCGCGTGGGAGAGAATGTCCGGGGGCGCGATGTCTACGTCATCCAGGCCACGGCGTTTGCCGCCAACGATCATTTCATGGAGCTGTTGTTCTGGATTGATGCCTGCAAGCGCGGGTCGGCGGCGTCGGTGACGGCGGTGGTGCCGTATTTCAGTTACGCCAAGGGCGATAAGAAGGATGAGCCACGGGTTTCGATCCGGGCCCGGGTGTGCGCGGACGCGATGGAAGCGGCGGGCGTGGACCGGGTGGTGACGATCGATCTGCACGCCCCGCAGATTCAAGGGTTTTTCCGCGTACCGGTGGACGATCTGACGGCGTTGCCGGTGCTGGGGCAGGTGGTCCGGGACATGAAGTTGCCGGATCTGGTGGTGGTGGCGCCGGACGCGGGATTTGCCAAGAAGGCCAGGATGTGGGCGACTTATCTGGGGGTGGATCTGGCGATCGCGGACAAGGAACGGCGCGATGACCACGGCGACCTGGTGATCAGCGGGATCATCGGCGACGTGCGCGATCGGACGGCGCTGATCGTGGACGATTTTACGGTGATGGGCAGTACGTTGACGTGCGTGGCGCGGCGCCTGGTGGAGGCGGGGGCACGGCAGGTTTACGCGGCGATCACGCACGGGCTGTTTACGCGGGCATGCGTAGAGGCGCTGCAGGAGAGCCCGATTAAAACGTTGCTGGTGACCGACACGGTAGAGCACGGGCTGGACGACCTGGGCGGGAAGATCCGGGTGGTGACGGTGGCGCCGTTGTTTGCCGAGGCGATCCGACGCATTCACACGCGGCAGAGCATCAGTGTGCTGTTTGAATCGTGAGCCAAAAAGATAGGGGCGCAGGGCAGGCCAGCAGTCCGAAAGCCCGAGCGGAAAAGGCGGAATAACTCATGATTGACCTACACATTCGGCCGTATCAGGCGTCGGATCAGGCGGCGGTGGTCACGCTGTGGGAGCGGTGCGATCTGTTGCGGCCATGGAACGATCCAAAGCGTGACATCGCGATTAAAACCGGGCACAGCCCGGAGCTGCTCTGGGTGGGGATTTGGCAGGGCCAACTGGTGGCGACGGTCATGGTGGGTTTTGAAGGCCATCGGGGTTGGATCAATTACCTGGCGGTTGAGCCGGCGGTACAGCGCCAGGGACTGGGGCGGCGGATGATGAGGGAGGCGGAGGATCGGTTGCGGGCGCTGGGATGTCCGAAGATTAATCTGCAGGTGCGAACTACGAACCAAGGTGTTGTGGCCTTTTATGAAGCCATCGGGTTCAGGGCTGACGACGTGGTGAGTCTGGGTAAACGACTGAGTTGAACGGGTATTGTTTTCCGGGCGATGCCCCGGCGAGGACGGTAAGAACGATGGACATTCAAATTCAAAAAATTGATCACCAGGTGGATGCGGAAAAGCGGCGTCTGCTGGAATTTCTTGGGCCAGAGGAGGCGCATGCGTTGTTTATTGTGGGGAATCTGCTGGGCGGATATCCGGGGCAGCATATTTACGTGGCGCGGCGGGGGGCGCGGTGGCTGGCGGCGGCGGGGTACTATGACATGCCGCGCTCGCTGTGTATCTGGGGGCGTGAGGACGAGGCGCTGCGGGCGTTGTCGCGGCAGGTGGCCAGGGAGCATCCGGTGATTGAATACGTCAACGGCATCGGCTACGCGGCGTGGCCGGCGTATGACGAATTGCGGAAGAATGGATACGAAGCGGCGAGCGATCCGCAACAGGTGTTCATGGAACGGGAAATGCTGGAGGGGGAGGAATTGCCCAGGCAGGCGCATGAGGACGGTGCGCGGCTGATCAGGACTGAGGATGCGGAGGGGGCGGCGCTGGTGATGCGGGCGCTGCATACCGAAGCGGCAGGGCCGATTACGGAAGAGGAGTGTAGGAAGGTGATGCGTCCGCATCGGATGGTGCTGGAAGTGGACGGGCGGATTGTTTCGACGGCCAGCAGCAACGGGATGGGGCTTAGGGGGTTTCAGATATTGGGGGTGGCGACGCTGCCGGGCGAGCGGCGGAAGGGGTATGCGCGGGCGGTGTGCATGGCGCAGATGCGGCGGATGCAGGGGATGGGGGCGAAGTATTGCGTGCTGTTCACGAATGAGACGAACACGGTCGCGCAGGGGTGTTACGAGGGGTTGGGATTTAGGGCGACGGGGGATTTTTGCGTGGGGAAGTTGAGGCGGGCGGAGAGGTAGGTAAGGCAAGGGAGCCATACGACCTGCGGCTTGGGGAGAGGAGGAGGGGTGCGGTTTGTCCGGGGGCGACTGGGCGTTAAGCGGGGAAAACCGCGTTGGGGACGGCGCGGTTCGCGGGGGCGGCTAGCGGTGGCTGGGGGGCGGGGGCAGGGACTCGGGTTTGCGGCGTTCGATGCGGCGATTGAGCAGCATCCAGGTCAACACGCCGAGCACGACCATGGCCAGAGTGAACAGCGAATAGGAAATCGCCCAGGGCATGCCCTGGGTCATCATCGAGTATTCGGACATGCCGCCGATGCTGGCGATGAGGGTCAGGGGCAGGAAGACGACGTTGATGATGGTCAGGTTCTTAAGCAGGACGTTCATGTTGTTGTTGATGATGTTGCCGCGGGCGTCCATGAGCCCGGACAGGACGGAGGCGTAAATTTCGGATTGCCGCTGGCACTGGCGGTTGTCGATGCTCACGTCGTCGAGCAGCTCGGTTTCCTCGGGGCTGAAGCCGAGCTTGGGGGCCAGGTTGTGCAGGCGGGCGAGCACGCCGGCGTTGGCTTCCAGGGCGTCGATGTAATAGACCAGACTTTCGCTGAGGGCGAACATCTGCAGGAGGATCTTGTTTTCCATGGAGCGGCTGAGGCGCACCTCGGCCTCGCGGGAGACCTGCTTGATGGCACGCAGGTGGCCGAGGAAGTGATGGACGGACCCGGCCAACTGGCGGAGGAACAGTTCGTTGAGCGAGCGGTAGGGCCGGAGCTTGCGGTCTTCAAAGAGAGGGGCTTCGTCGGACTGGATGACCACCAGGCGGTCGCGGTCCAGGAGCAGGCCGATGGAGCTGATTTCAAAGGTGATGGCCTGAGCGATGGAGGCGTGCCTGGGGCGCTTCCAGACGACGAACAGGCGATCGCCCTCAACTTCGGCGCGGGCGACTTCCTCGGTATCCAGGGCGGAGGCGACGTCGTGTTCGTCCATGCCCAGAACGTTGACCAACTCCTGGCGTTCGGCCGGATCGGGGCTGATGTAGACATCGACCCGAAACGGGCCGTCGGCACCCTCCTTAAGTTGTCCATTCACCAGAGTGTATTGCCTGCGCATCGGCAAACTCCTGTCGCCCGGCCGGGCTGGACGGGCATTGTCGCCGCGCCGGGTTGACCCCGCAACTGCGATGTCGGCGGCGGGGGAGGGAGCGAGGGAGATTGGTGGGAGCGGACATTGACCGGTGGGATGATGTGTGGCGGGGGACAAAGCGCATCGGGAGGGACCCGGGCCTGAAGGGCCCGGCTTGGAGGCCCGGGGGAGGCGGGATGGGGAGGATCGCACGGGAATCGTGCGGGGGCGATGGGAGGATGGATAAGAAGATACGCAGTCACGAGGCGTCTCCCAGGGCCGGGTGGCCCTGGGCTTTTTAAGGCAACCTATGGATTCAGTCCGTGGGCTTCTGCCCGCCCCGGGAAGGCTGGGTTGATTTACAATGGAGGGACTATGCAAAACCATGGGATAGCCAATGCGCTGACGGAGTATGGGGACAGGCAGTTTTCGCTGTACATGCGGCGGGCGTTCGCCCAGTCGATGGGTTTGAGCAGGGAGGCGCTGGAGAAGCCGGTGGTGGGGATCATTAACACGTTCAGCGATTTGAATAACTGCCATCGCGACGTGCCGCGGCTGGTGGAGGCGGTGAAGCGCGGGGTGTGGCAGGCGGGGGGATTGCCGCTGGAGTTTCCGACGATTTCGCTGGGCGAGTTGTTTTTAAATCCCAGCTCGATGATGTTTCGGAATCTGATGGCGATGGACGTGGAGGCGATGATCAAGGCGCAGCCGATGGACGCGGTGGTGGGGATCGGGGGTTGCGACAAGACGATGCCGGCGATGCTGATGGGGGCGGCGAGCGCGGGCTTGCCGACGGTGGCGCTGGTGACCGGGCCGATGCTTTCGGGCGCGGTGGGGGCGGAGCGGGTGGGGGCGTGCACGGATTGCCGGCGGTACTGGGGGATGTACCGGCGCGGGGAAGTGACGGACGAGGGGATCGACAAGGTGGAGGCGAATTTAGTGCCGACGTCCGGGACGTGCGGGGTGATGGGCACGGCGTCGACGATCGCCTGTGTGCTCGAAGCCATGGGGACCATGCTTCCGGGGGGTGCGGCGGTGCCGCAGGTGATGGCGGAGCGGTATCGGATCGCGGAGGAATCGGGGAAGCTGGCGGTGGCGGCGATTGGTTCGAAGCTGACGCTGGATCGGATCTTGACGAAGAAAGCGTTTGAGAATGGGCTGCGGGTGCTGCAGGCGGTGGGGGGGTCGACGAACGTGGTGGTGCACCTGATGGCGATCGCGGGGCGACTGGGGATTCGGCTGACGCTGGATGATCTGGAGAGGGTCAGCGAGACCACGCCGGTGCTGGTGGATTTGAAGCCGTCGGGGCAGGGGTACATGGATGACTTTTTCCGCAGCGGCGGCTTGCCGGTGGTGCTGCGGGAATTAAAGGACTTGCTGCATCTGGACGTGATGACGATCACGGGGCAGACGCTGGGGCAGTGGCTGGAAGGGCCTTATGAATTTCCGGGGTGGCAGACGATCATTCGCCCGCGGAAGAGTCCGCTGCAGGCGGTGGGGGGATTGGTGGTGGTCAAGGGGAATTTGGCGCCGCACGGAGCGATCGTCAAGCGGGCGGCGGCGGACCCGCGGTTGCTCAACCACACGGGGCGGGCGGTGGTGTTTAAAAATCTGCAGGATATGGCAGAGCGGGTGGACTCGCCGGACTTGGACATCACGGCGGATGACGTGATGGTGCTGCAGAATGCCGGGCCCAAGGGGGCCCCCGGAATGCCGGAGGCGGGCTGCCTGCCGATCCCCAAGAAGCTAAAGGGGGTCAAGGACATTGTGCGGATCAGCGATGCGCGGATGAGCGGGACGGCGTTTGGGACGGTGGTGCTGCACATCACCCCGGAGGCGGCGGTGGGCGGGTTGCTGGCGCTGGTGCGGGACGGGGACAGGATCACGCTGAGCGTGGATAAGCGGGAATTGACGCTGCACGTGGATGAGGCGGAGTTGGCGAAGAGGCGGGCGGCGTGGAAAGCGCCCAAAGGGCCGGAGCGCGGATATGAGTGGCTGTATCACCAGCATGTGCAGCAGGCGCACCTGGGGGCGGACTTTGATTTTCTGCGGCATGCGGGGATGGGGGGGGAGTAGGAGGGGGAGTTAGGAATTAGGAGTTGGGAGTTGGGAGAAAAAGGCACACAGCAGGAAGACCCTGCTGTGTGGCACCCGGCAGCCGGCGCCCGGCGCGTGAGCAAATGCAGAGCCCAGGGAAGGAATCCCTGGGCTTTATATAAGACAATCAAGACAAACAAAGCACCCAGGCATGGCCCCCGGAAATGTCTGGGCTTGGTCAAGGCAACCCACGGATTCAATCCGTGGGCTTCGAAATGCCGTACCCCCCGGCGGAGCCGGGGGCTGAAACGGAGGGGGCACGCGGCGCTGGGCAGGCAATGAAGGTGGGACGGAAACCGCACATGGCACTTTCGGAGGACCGCCCCCGGAAGATGCGGTGTGGCACCCGGCAAGATGTGTCCGGGGTATCCGGGTCTGAAGGGCCCGGCTTGGAGGCCAGGGTTGGGGAGGAGATGGGTGCCGGCCCTGACGATGGTCTAGAACTCGCGGTGGGTGAATTGGCCGGCGAGCATGGTGGCGGCGACGGTGAAGGGGGAGAGTTTGTCGACTTCGGCGGTGAAGGGGTTGCCTTTGAGGAAGGTCAGGTCGGCGTCCATGCCGAGTTGGAGGCGGCCGCGCTGGTGTTGTTCGCCGGTGGCGGCGGCTGGGCCGGTGGTGTGCATCCAGAGCCACTGGGCGGCGGTGAGGGCTTGTTTGGGGTTCCATCCGCCGGGGGGTTGACCATGGCGGTCGGCGCGGAAGACGGCGGAGGTGAAGGAATCGCGGGGATCGCAGGGGACGACGGGGGCGTCGGACCCGAGGATGACGGTGGCGCCGGCGTTGACGAGGCTGGCGGCGGCGTAGGTCCAGAGTGCGCGCGGGCCGAGGATGCGATCGGCGGTGGGCCAGTCGGGGATGAGGTGGCAGGTCTGCATGGAGACGACGGTGCCGGTGGCGGCAAAGCGGGGCAGGTCGGCGGGGTCGAGGTGTTGGGCGTGTTCGACGCGATTAGTCAGGTCGGCAGAGCCGACGGATTCGATGGCGTCCAGGAGTTCGCGGACGGCGCGGTCGCCGATGGCGTGGCAGGCCAGGGGCAGGCCGGCGGCGTTGGATTGGGCGAGCTGGCGGCGGAGTTCCTGGGGGGAAATGACGGTCATGCCGGTGTTGTCGCCTTCGCCGTCGTAGGGTTTAAGCATCCAGGCGGTGTGGCTGTTAAGGGAGCCGTCGAAGAAGGTCTTGATGCCGGCGACGTGGAGGAAGGGATCGCGGCCGCGGCGGCGGCGGTGGTCGAGGGCGGCGTCGAAGTGTTCGTGGAGGGGGTAGCCACGGATGCGCAAGGTGGGCGGGCCGGCGGATTGGAGTTGTTCGGCGCGATCCAGGAGAGCGACGATGGAGTCATGGTTGCCCGAGCCCATGGCGTGGACGGTGGTGTAGCCGTGGCGGGCGTAGATTTCCATGCCCAGGCGGAGACTGAGCAGGCGTTGGGCGTCGGTGGGCGTGGGAGGGCGGAGCAGGGACAGGGCGTTTTCGTAGAGGAAGCCGTTGATTTTGCCGGAGGCGTCGCGGCCGAAGCGTCCGCCGGTGGGATCGGCCGGGGGGGAAGCGGAGGAGGGGTCGATGCCGCTGGCGCGGAGGGTGGCGGAGTTAGCCCAGCAGGAGTGGCCGTCGAATTGAGCGAGGAGGACGGGGACGAGGGGGCTGGCGGAATCGATGTCAGCGAGGGTGAGGGATTGCTGGTCCTGGGGTGGCCAGGCGTTGACGTTAAAGCCCATGCCGACGATCCAGTGGTCGGGGTCGCGGTCGGCGGCGGCGAGGCGGATTTTTTTAAGGCATTGTTCTTTGGAAGTGGTATTGAAAAGGTCCAAGGCCAGGCTGGCGAAGCCGACGCCGTCGAGGTGGCAGTGGCTGTCGACCAGGCCGGGGATGACGGAGAGGCCGTGGAGGTCGATGGTGGTGGTGTTGTGATTGGCCGAGGAGGCTTTGACGGTGGCCTCGTCGCCGACGGCGGCGATGCGGCCCTCGCGGACGAGCATGGCCTGCCCGATAGGCTGGAGGAGGGCAAGCTGGTCAGCCTTGTGCAGCAAGGGATCGAAAAAATGACCGCCGATGAAGAGGATGTCTTGGGGGGGCTGCATGCGTACAAGATAACGTTTTCGGGGCGTCGGCGGGAGGCAAATTAGGCGCGGATCGGGGATTCCGCTTATGATGATGGGTTCTGGAAGGCAGCGGGGGGGGTAGAGGGATGAGTCGAGGCGAAGACGATTTCTAACCGGCAATCAAACTCAAATAAGGAGCCGTGGTGATGGCAAAGCAAACCAAGTGGTCGGGGATGATCATGGGAAGTTTGTGCCTGGCGGTTTTGGCCGGCGTGGTGGCGCAGAGCTGGGCGGAAGAGGAAAAGGGCAAGGACGCGGCGGCCAGCCCGCAGACGGCGGCGGAGGCGCCGAAAGGCGCGATCAGCGATCTGATGCCGTTGCAGGCGGACGCGAGCCCGTTTTTGGCCGAGGAGCATTTCGTGGTCAAGTGGGTGGTGCTTGGGCCGTTCAAGTACAAGGACGGGGACTTCAGCGGCAACGAGCAGCAGGGAGCGGCGGATCACGAATTCATGCCAGGCGAAGCGGAGCTGGACGGCACGCAGGGGGCGCCGGAGGGGATGAAGTGGGAAGAGAAGCTGTTTAAGGCCAGCGCGCAGGCGGGGCAGGTGGATTTAGAGGGACATTACGGGACGATGGATTACGCGACGGCGTACGCGGTGGGGTATCTGTATTGCGAGGAGGCGATGGAGGGCGTGAAGATCTACACGGGCAGCGACGACTACATCAAGGTGTGGTTGAACGGCAAGCTGGTGCAGAGCTACAACACCAAGCGGCGCGGCAGCGACTGGGACCAGGACGAGGCGGTGGATTTGAAGCTGGAGAAGGGCTACAACCGGGTGGTGGTGAAAGTGGTGGACGTGGTGGGCGGTTGGGACTTTTATTTCCGGGTGGCGGACAAGGACGACAACCCGATCGTGGTCAAGGCGCGGGAATCGGCCAAGTAAGGGACGGCGTTGGAAATACGGGGGCAAATGACGGCAAACAAGCGAAAAACGCACTTTTTTTTGATGGCGAGGACAAGTCATGAAGTATCGCACGCTGGGCAAGAGCGGGATCAAGGTCAGCGAGATCGGGTTCGGCTGCTGGGGCATCGGGGGGTGGGACAAGTTCAAGGACGACAGCGAGTCGCTTAAGGCGCTGCACCGGGCGTTTGACCTGGGCGTGAATTTTTACGACACGGCGATGGGCTACGGCAGCGAAGGGATTTTAGGGCAGGCGTTTAAGGACCGGCGGGACAAGGTGGTGATCGCCACGAAGATTTCGCCTAAGACGTCCAAGTGGCCGACGCTGGACCGGGAGCCGGTGGAGAAGGTCTATCCGGAGGACTGGATTATCCAGTGCACGGAAAACAGCTTAAAGAAGCTGGGGACGGAATACATTGACGTGCAGCAGTTCCACACGTGGGTGGACCCGTTCTTGAAATCGGATTCGTGGTGGAACGCGATCCAGAAGCTGAAGAAGGCGGGGAAGATTCGGGCGTGGGGCGTGTCGGCCAACGACTGGAACCCGTACAACACGGTGGGGTTGGTCGAGAGCGGGCGGGCGGACACGATCCAGGTGATCTATAACCTGATGGAGCAGCGTCCGGCGGAGAAGCTGTTGCCGGCGGCGCTGAAGCACAAGGTGGGGATCATCGTGCGGGTGCCTTTTGAGGAAGGCTTGCTGACGGGCAAGATCCGCAAGGGGCATAAGTTCCCCGAGGGCGACTGGCGGGCGGATTTCTTAACGCCCGAGCGCATCGCGGAAGCGGAGCCGCACATCCAGGCGTATGAGAAGGAATTGGACGGGACGTACAAGGACCTGCCGACGTTGGCGCTCAAGTTTATTCTGGCGCATCCGGCGGTGAGCGCGGCGATTCCGGGGATGCGCAAACTGCCGCACGTGGAAGCGAACGTGCCGGTGAGCGACTTGCCGGCGATTCCCGAGGCGAAGCTTAAGAAGCTGGAGAGCCTCAAGTGGTTCCACGGGTGGGGATATCCGTGGGCGCAGAAGGAGTGAGCGCGAAAGAGGAGTTAGGAATTAGGAATTAGGGGTTGGGGGTTAGGGAAAGACGTTTGGCAGGCGGCGATGAGCAATAGCCGTGCTTAACGCGATGTTGGCGCGCGCGGTGAATCCGTCGGGATGGGGGGGCAGCGGGGGAGATCAGGTGCAAAATGTCCAGTAGTGTGGAGGCGCGGCGGGCGGAGTTGGAGCGGTTGCGCAAGGCGTTGCCGGCCAACGAAGCGTTTGAGAAGTGGCTGGCGGAGACGGGGAATCTGCCGCCGGACTTTGCGAAGTTGGCGGCGCGGCCACGGGTGCAGGATCCGCTGGTGGTGGAGCGCGATGGTCGGTCGCGGAAGGTGACGGCGGCGGAATGGCCGGCGCGGCGGATGGAATTGCAGAAGCTGGTGGAGGATTGGCTGCTAGGGCACGCGCCCCCGGCGGAAGCAGCGGGGAATCTGCGGGCGGTGACGCAGAAAGTGCGGCGGCGGCGCGGGGCGGAAGCGCGCTATGTGATGCTGGAGTTCGGCCCGGACTATCAGGCGAAGCTGCCGTGCGTGCTGGTGCTGCCGGAGAAGGCCAAGCGGCCGCTGCCGGTGTTTGTGTGCCAGGTGGTGTCGTATCGCCTGTGGATGCGCCGGCCGCTGAGCGAGAACTTTGCGTATTGCTACACGGCCAGCGGGGACGATTGCCCGGACATGGGCGCGGTGCCGGCGGACTGGTCGCGGAAGTTTGCCAAGTTGTTCGGGGATTACGACTGGTCGGCGTTTCGGCGGCGGGGTTGGGCGGCGTCGCGGGTGATGGACTGGCTGGTGACGCTGCCGGAGGTTGATTCTAAGCGCATATACATCGGCGGACACTCGCGCAGCGGCAAGCAGGCGCTGACGGCGGCGGCGTTTGACGAGCGTTTCGCGGGGGTGATCGCGTCGTCGCCGGGGTCGGGCGGGTCGATGCCGTATCGGTATTGCGATCAGGCGGTGTTCGGGGAAGCGGTGGAGATTTTGACGCAGGTATTTCCGGAGTGGGTGCATCTGGGGGTGCGGTTTTTCGCGGGGCGCGAGCACCTGTTGCCGGCGGACAGTCATTATCTTTATGCCCTGATCGCGCCGCGCCCGGTGCTGATGAGCACGGGGATTTACGACTGGGTGGAGAGCACGTGGGCGGTGGAGCAGGTGTATCAGTTGACGCAGCCGATCTACCAGATGCTGGGGAAGCCGGAGAATCTGGCGCTGCGGTATCGGCCGCATCAGCACGGGTGGGTGCGGGAGACGTGCGAGGCTTTTACGCAGTTTTTAACCGATGTGGCGAGCGGGAAGGCTCCGGGGCAGCGGTGGCGATTCGCGGAGACGGCGTTTCACGATTGGGAATATGCGGAGTGGGCAAAGAAGAATCCGGCGCAAGAGCCGCCGCGGAAAGATGCGCCGTTGCAGGAGCGGTTGCGGTGGCTGCTGGGCGAGGGCCCGGAGTTTGCGGCCAAGGCGGTGAAGGTGGGCGAGGGGGAATCGGATTTTCAGGAGAAGATCAACGTGCGGAACTGGCCGGCCCCGCCGCAGCGGGTGCGGTGCCGATTTGGGGAAGGGGTGAACGGGCAGCTGTATTTTCCGACGAAAACGGCAAATGGGGATGCGGGGCTGCGAGGAGAGCCGGCGAAGGAGGGTGTGCGGGGGCTTACACCCTCACCCTTGCCCTCTCCCTCAGGGAGGGAGAGGGGATCGGAAGTTGCGGGGGCAGGGAAGTTGCCGGGGATTGTCTGGCTGGGGCCGTGGGCGTGTTCGAACGGATACACGGGGAGCTATCGCTGCGGGGACATTGCGCACATGCGGCTGTTAAAGAGCGGGGCGGCGCTGGTGGCGTTTGATCCGTTGGGCACGGGGGCGCGGCAGATGGAGAGGAGGGGGTTTTATGAGCGGAATCCGAAGTGGAGTCTGATGGGCAAGATGGTGGCGGACGCGCGGCACGCGGTGGACGTGTTGTTGGCGACGCCGGAGGTTAACCCCCGGAGGATTTATCTGGTGGGGTATGCGCTGGGGGGGATGACGGCGATCTTGGCGGGGGCGATGGACCAGCGCGTGGCGGGGGTGGTGAGCGTGGCGGGGTTTACGCCGTTCAGAGGTGACGGGCCAAATAGTCCTACCGGGGGCGTGTGGCGGTGGAGCCATTTGTATGGGTGGCTGCCGCAGCTGGGGGCGTTCGCGGAGGGGAAAGAAGCGGAAATTCCCGTGGATTTCGGGGAGATTGTGGGATCGCTGGCGCCGCGGCCGGTGCTGGTGGTGGCGCCGAAGATGGATCGGCACGCGGTGTTGGCGGACGTGACGGCGGCGGTGGAGGAGGCGCGCCGAGCGTATGCCAAGTGCGGGGCGGCGGAGAAGTTGACGTTGCACACGCCGGCGGAGTGGAACCGGCTGACGGATGATATTCAGGACGACGTGGTGGCGTGGATCAAGGGGCAGGGGGAGTAGGAGGGGAGCTTTACCACGGAGAGCACGGAGGGCACGGAGAAGAGACAAGAGATTTATTTAGGGAATCACACTCTGTGATCTCCGTGATCTCTGTGGTGAAGAAGAAGGAAGGAATTTACCACGGAGAGCACGGAGAGCACGGAGAAGAGAGATTTTGAAAGAATGATTGTTTGGGTCATCTCTGTGTTCTCTGTGATCTCTGTGGTGAAGAAGAGTGCGGAGTGAGGATAAAAGATAAGAAGCCCAGGGAAGGAATCCCTGGGCTTTAGTTGTTGAGTGGGGAAGTTATGGGGTAGGAGGGGAGATACACCCTCACCCTGCCCTCTCCCTCAGGGAGGGAGAGGGTTAAGAAGCGTTAGGCGGGGGTGGTTTCAGGCGGTGGGGGATTTGAGGCGCCAGGTTTTTTTGCCGGTGATTTTCGCGGGTTTTTGGTTGGGGAGGGAGACTAAGGCTTCGATGCCGCGCGGGAGGGAGAGGGAGACTTGGACGCTGTCGCCCTGGCGGGACCAGGAGGATTGGATCAGGCCCTTGGGGGTGGGGACGGCGGCGCTGGCGCGGTGGGTGTCGGGCACGTCGAGCACGGGGGCGAAGGTGATTTTTTTCCAGGCGACGTCGGCCTGGGTGATGCCGCCGAGGGAGCCGGGCAGGTGGTAGATGGGGTGGGCGGCCCAGGCGTGGGAGCAGGTGCCGTTGCCGATCTGCTGGGTTTTTCCGCCGCCGATGTCCTCATTGGGGAAGCTTTCCCAGGTTCCGCCGTAGGGGATCATGGGGGCCCAGTGGCGTTTGATGTGTTCGACGCACTGGCGGCCGAACCCGGCGGCGCGCATGACGCTGTAGACGTAGGTGACCCAGAAGCTGGAGGGGCGGCCGCCCTCGACTTTTTCCTCATTGAGGTAAGGAAGGAGGCGCTTTTGGATCATGTTGGCGTGACACTCAGGGTGCAGGTTGCAGAGGATGGCCAAGGTCTGGGTGTGGGGGGAGTGGAGGTTGACGGGCTTGCCTTTGGGGTCGATGCCGTCGAAGAAGAGTTTTTCCTTAGCGTCCCAGAGTTTGGCGAGGATGGCTTTTTTCAGGTTCTGGTAGAGCTTGGTGAGGTAGGCTTTTTCCTTGGTCATGCGGGCGACGGCGGCCATGGCGAGGAGTTTTTCGAGGGCGAAGAGGTACCAGAGGTTGAGCACGGCGGGGGTGCCGTCGCGGTAGATGGTGGTCCAGTCCAGGAAGAGCCAGTAGCGGGGATCGTAGCCGACCATGCCGTTCTTGAGTTTGGCTTCGCCGTCGAAATAGCCGGTGAGCATGCGCAGGGCGCGGGGCCACTGCTCTTTGAAGAGGGTGATGTCGCCGGTCTGGTAGTAGTGGTCCCAGATGCTCACGAGCCAGATGAGGGAAAAGTCGGGCAAGATGCAGTGATGGGACATGGTGGGGGCGTGGCCATAGGTCAGGCCGTTGGGGACTTCCTGGCGGGCGATGCTGCGGATACCGCGGGCGACGAGGCGGGCGTCGGCGGCGAGGTGGAAGGTGTTTTGGCCTTGCACGCGGGCATCGCCCCACCACTGGGCCTGCTCACGCCAGGGGGTATCGACGTAAGCATCCAGGGCGCAGACCTGCTGGGTGCGGACGGAAATGCGGTAGATGTCGTTGAGGACGGGGTCGTCGGATTCGAAGCGGCCCTTGATGTCCAGGGGATAGGCGGTGTGGCGCAGGGCGAGTTTGAGCTCGAGGGGCGCGGTTGTATCGCGGGCGATGGCGACGAGGTAGCGGTGGCCCATGATCTGGAAGAGTTCGTGGCGGATGGCGCCGGCGCGGAGGTAGAGGCGGGAGGCCATGGAGGCGTCGCAGCCCTGGCCGGGGGCGGTGACGATGGGCCTGCCGTCGTCGTGGAGACCTTCGGTGAAGTAGAAGTCGATCATGTCGCCGGTGCCGGCGCCGCCGGTGGCTTCCACGTTAAGCGTGCCGACGCCCAGGATGCCCAGGTCGACGCTGACGGCCGCGAGCTGGCCTTTGCCGGCGGCGGGGAGGGTGAGGGTAAGCCACTTTTCGTCGGCATGGCCGGCGGGCGCGGGCTTCCAGGAGAGGCGTTCGTGTTCGCTGTAGAAGCCGTGGGCGATGTTGAACCAGGATTCGTAGCCGGCGTCGGACGGGCCGGCGGCGGCGCTGCAGGTGTTGCGGTAGGGCAGCCAATCGTTGCCGAGGTTGGGGATGCCGCGTTCTTCCATGTCGTGCCAGGGCATGGCGCCGTAGACGCGATTGGCTTTGCGGATGCCCCAGCCTTCGGGGAGTTGCGGGGCGGTGAGCCAGGAGTCGTCGTCGAGGCGGGCGTCGAATTGTTCCTGGAAGTTGAGCTGAACGCTTAAGCGAGCGGTATCACGCTTGTAGGCGGAAGCGGGGCGGCCTTTCCAGGTTCCGCCGGAGGCTAAATCTTCCGGGCCACACTGCCCGGCGCAGATGACGCCGGCGTAGCTTTGGGTGAGGTATTGATAGGTGCTCTTGCCGGCGTTGTAGGCGAGGATGCAGAGCCAGTTGTGGCCTTTTTGCAGATAGGGGGCGAGGTCGACTTCATCGAAGGGCCAGGAGAACTGGTAGCCGCGGGCGGGGCCGCGGGTGACGAACTTGCCGTTGGCGTAGAGCATGTACTGCTGGTCGGCGGAGACGAAGAAGGGGACTTTTTTGGGGACGGCGGAGAGGTCAAAGTCCTTGCGGAACTGAGCGTAGGAGTTGTGGAGGAATTCCTGCTGGGAGGTCCACATCCAGAAGGCTTTACGCAGAGGGTGATTGGGTTTCATAAAAGATTTCTCCAAGAGGAACGCAGAGGGTGGCGAAAAGGGAGGGAAAAGTCAAGAAAGCGGCTGGAAGGGGGCAAGGGAGTAGAGGGCAGGGATTGCTACGGGTTGCGGCAATTTCGCAGGCGAAGGACCACTTGCTTCCGCGGGTGGATCCCGGCCGGCGGAGCGGCCGGGCTTTTTTCTCCACGCCTGCGGTATTTTCACAATGCATATGAGAAGAGGGCGGCGAGGAAAAATAAAAAGGAGAAGCGTCCGCCGCCCCGCCGGGGCGGGGGATAAAGAGGGGGACGGTGACCACGGGTTGCGCGTGGTGCGACGAAGTCGCGGACGCTCCACCCGTGGCTACATTCTGTCGCCCCGCTGGGGCGAAGCAAGGCGCATCTGCCTTCCGGGGGCGATCGATCGCTAAACGGCGGGTTCGTGGGAGCATTTGGGTGGGCGTGGGGGGAAGGGGAGGATGAGCGGATAATTTAGGAAGACTAACCGGCGGGCTTCCGCCCGCGGCTATTGCGCTGGGGAATGAGGTTGCTTTAACCCTGATTCTGATTTTCATGGCCGGCCCCGGATTTCCATCCGGGGCTTATGAGAGGGGACAGGCCAAACAGCGATCAATGTTCGATGGATTTGCCGCCGACTTCGATGGTGCCTTCTTCGATGTGGATGTCCTGGCGGCGGTCGATGCGATCGACGCGGCCGTCGCGCATCCAGAGGATGCGGTCGGAGTTGGAGAGCATTTTGTGGTCGTGGGTGGCGGTGATGACGGTGACGCCGCGGGTGGCGGAGAGCTGTTTGAGCATGCCGATGATGTCGCCGCCGGTCTTGAAGTCCAGGTTGGCGGTGGGTTCGTCGGCCAGGAGGATGGCGGGGTCGTTGACCAGGGCGCGAGCGATGGCGACGCGCTGCTGCTGCCCGCCGGACATTTCGTCGGGGCGGTGATGCAGGCGGTGGCCTAAGCCGACGAGTTCCAGGCACTGTTTGGCCTTGGCGGTAGCCTCTTCGTTGGAGGCGCCGGAGAAGACGTGGGCGATGGCCACGTTGCGCAGGGCGGTTAAGGAGGCGATGAGGTTGTAGGCCTGGAAGATGTAGCCGATGTAGTGATTGCGGACGTAGGCGAGCTGGCGGCTGGTGAGTTTGGTCAGGTCCAGCGGGCCGATCTTGACGGCGCCGTCGCTGGGGACGTCCAGGGCGCCGATCATGTTAAAGAGGGTGGTTTTGCCTGACCCGGAGGGGCCCATGATGGACAGGTACTCGCCCTTTTTGATGTCGAAGGAGACATCTTTTAAGGCGTAGACCTCCTCGCCCTTGAGGTGGAAGGTTTTGGAGATGCGGTCGACCTGAATGATGGTCTGGCCGGCGGGGATGTCGTGTGCGGGGGCGTCCATAAGAATCATCCGTCGAGGCGGGGATCAGAACGGAAGTTGGAACACGCTCTTGACCAGGAAGGTAAAGCCGATGCCCAGGGTGCTGATCAGGCCGACGCCGCAACTGAACCCGGCGACGACGACGGGGACATACTGGCGCCAGGCGGGCCCGAATTTACGCTGGAAGTAGTAGCGGCCGATGAGGGCACCGATGAACTGGGGAATGACGGCGTAAGGGAGGGTTTGGTTTAAGCCGCGGACGATGCCGTAGGTTAGGAAGATCGGCGCGCCCATGAATTTCAAGGCGCCGAACATGACGGACCCGAGGACCAGGCCCCAGACGATGTAATCGCCGCGGAGGGCCTGTTCGGCATAGCCGAAGCTGCCTAAGGTCAGGGAGTGGATGATGGCGTTGTTCTCGGCGTTGATTTCCCAGATGGTCTGGACGAAGGGGTACTGGGCGCTGGGGATGGGGGCCAGTTGCCAGATGAAGTGGGCAAAGAGAATCGAGGCGCCGATGATGATGGGGGTGAGCAGGAGTTCGGATTTCCAGATGCTCTTAAAGCTGGTGCCGGTGAGTTCGCACTGGCGGTAGAAGACGGTCATGGAGCCGTAGTTCTGCATGGGAATGGGCAGGAACCAGACGGCCACGCCGCGGTAGCCGCAGAGGATGAAGGCGGCTTCGCGGACGAAGGGGATGTTGACCACGCCGCCGGCGATGCCTTCCATGCGGGCGGTGACGTAGCTGATCAGGGGGGTGTAGACAAAGCCGTAGAAGAGCATGACGGCCATGACGCCCGGGTGCCAGTCGATCAGCCAGCCGGAGAGGAGGATGTAGGAGGAGGTGGTGCAGAGGTAGCTAAGGAGGATGAATTTGGACTTGATGTCGCCGCGGCCGGGGGGGGTGGCGTCGCTGTGGTCGGCGTCCAGGCCCCGGAGGCGGCGCTGGGCGCGCATCTGGCGGAGGCGGATAAAGCCTTTGGTGACGGCGAAGATGCCGATGACGGCGATGGCCAGGGAGACGCCGATGCTGAAGGAGAAGTAGAAGTCGATGTTGTTCTTAAAGAAGGTGGTGAGCATGTTGTCGTTGGCATTCCAGGTGTGGAGGATGCCGCGACTTTGGAGGATGGGGTTGGCGACAAAGACGAGGATCAGGCCGATGAAGGTGCCCAGCATGGCGTAGAAGGGCAGGAGCATGCCGACGAGGATGAGGCCCAAGTCCAGGGAGAGGCCGGTGGCGACGGCGGGCAGGAAGCCCTGGGTGCGGGCGGTGAAGTCGACAAAGGGGATGGGGATGATGCTGATGGGCGTGCCCAGGAGGGCGCCGGTGATGGTGGGCAGGCCGATGTAGATGAACCCGAAGACCAGGCCCAGCAGCCCGCCCATGGAAAAGACCCGCCAGCGCCAACTGGAGGGCTTCTGGGGGTCTTTGTTCATGTCGCGTTCGGAGCTTTCTTCTTCCTGTTCCTCGGAGAGAGCGAGCACGCCCTGGGCGCCTAAGGGGGCCATGGGGAAGGGCAGGTGTTCGACGTCGCTGGTGATACGGAACAGGCCGTAGCCTAAGACCATGTTGTCGATGCGGGTGAGGATGGTGGCGAAGACGACTAGGCCCAGGGCGGGCATCCATTCCCACATGAACAGGGAGCGTTGCTCAAGGACGGCCGGATCGGTGGGGGAGTACCAGTGGGGGATGACCTCGGCGATGCCGGTGGCCTGGGCGGCGTTGGACTGGGCGTAGAACTGGTTCCAGAGCAGGGCCATGCCGCCGTTGAACCCGCCGGCCCCGCCGACGATGGCTCCGGCGAGATAGAAGAGGGTGAAGATTTCGGATTTTTTGAGGACCTTGTTGGCGCGGCGGGCGACTTCGATGAAGAGGATGAGGGTGACCCACTGGGCGGCGCCGCCGGCGTCGGTGCCGGCGATCAGGGCCATGTAGATCGAGCCGGGGACCATGACCAGGGCGACGAAGAGAGCGCCGATGAAGGCCGGCCAGGTGAAGCCGTCCTCGAAGGTGGAGGGGGGCTCCATGAGGTTGCGGAACATTTCCAGTTCCGGATCGAACGCGGAGGAATCGCGGGCGTTGTCCGGGGGAGGCGGGGCCGGCGAGGCTGGGGGGCGTTTGGGCATGTCAGGTTGGTGGGCGCTCACGCGGCGATCTCCACGGGGTAAGGTCAAAGTTGGGTTGCAGCGGTTGTTGAACCGTCCGGGGCGGCCAGGGTCTGGAGGGTTTGCTGGCGGTAGGCTTCGATGGCTTCGGAGGACAAGGTTCGCCAGAGCAGGAACTGTTTACGCAGGTCCTGGACGAAGACGCGATTGGCTCGATACCAGTCGGGGGTGGCGCCGCTCTGGCGATGGGCGTCGATCTGCACTTCGTCGACGCCGGGGATTTCTGAAGGGGTGGCCCGGAGGGTGAAAAATTGTGTGACGCCCAGGTCAAAGGGGGCCAGGGCGAGGTCAGCCTGGAGAGCGAGGTGACCTTCGGCGCCATGGCGGGTGACCTTGACGGCGCGGGTGGCGAAGATGCCCAGGCCGGCGTCGTCATGCTGGCGGAAGTGCTCGGCGAGGAAGCTTAAGACGCCGGTGATGTCATAGGCCGAGACGGTGAAGGGGAACTTCATCTGGATCAGGTCGCCCTGGGGGGGAGGCATTTTCCAGGCCCGGGCGAGGCCGGGGTTGGCGCTCTTAGAGGCGCGATAAGCGGGGTAGATGGCCGAGACCAGGACGGTGGCCATGACCACGCCGATGGCGAAGAGGGAGTTGGTGGAGGAGAAGTTGATGGCCGGGGCCTGGATCAAGCCCCACTGGGCGAGCTTGGAAGCGGTGTGGGCCACGCCCTGGGCGAGGAGCTGGCCGCCCATGCCGCCGATGACGGCGTAGACGGCGGCTTCGGCGAAGAAGAGGAAGCCCACGTGGGCGGGGCCGAGGCCCAAGGCGCTGAAGGTGTAGATTTCCTTTTCGCGGTCGGTGATGCTGCCGAGCATGGTGCCGAAGATGATCAGGCCGCCTAAGAGCACGGGGACGATCAGGGCCAGGCCGCCGCTGACTTCGGTGAGGGTGGTGAAGAACATGCGGTAGATGCCTTCCTCACCGCGGGCCCAGACGGGCATGGAGACCAGTTCGGCGGTTTGCCGGCCGCGTTCGATGGCGTCGGCAGGGACCTGGGGATAGACGTTGAGGATGTGCAGGTTGCCGCCGAGCTTGCGGAGGCAGGCGGTGGAGGTGATGGCGACCTGATTGGGGCTTAAGCGCTGGAAGTCGCGCTGGACGCGGTCGTCGTTAAGAGTCTGGACCTGGCCCTGCTGCTGCTGGCGTTCAAGTTCAAAGGCGACGAAGTCCACGGGCAGCACGGAGCGACCGTCGAGCTGGCGGAGCTTCTGCATGGCGTTGACGTCGACGGTGCCGGCGTAGCGGAGGCGCTGGCCTTCGAGGAGCACGGGGTCGCCGATTTTCAGGCCCAACTGGTCGGCCAAGACGCGGGGGAGGAACACGCCGTTGTCCGCCAGGGCCTGCTGTTTGTCCTTAAGGATCTGGCCGTAGAGCCCGTCGCCGAGGGCGGGCCAGTAGTCCAGTTCCTGGGGGTCGATGCCCATGATGGCGTCGACGGTCAGGGCGCGGCCGGTGTCGGCGCGGGCGACGCTGCTGGCGGCGTCGGTGCGGCGCATTTTGACTTTCCACCACTGTTCGGCGAGGAACGCCCGGCCGCTGTTGCTTCCGCCTAGGAGCAGCGTGGTCTGGTAGGGGTTCATGTTGCTGTAGTCCAGCTGGCGTACCATCAAGGCGGCGGTCTGGCCTTCGGCGGGGGGACCTTCGTAGACTTCGCGCACGCCCATCTGGCTGCTGACGGAGGCGAAGCAGAGGATGGTGAAGGTGAGCATGACGACGGTGACGGCGGTGAGGGTGGTGCGCAGGGGGCGGCGGCGCATGGTGGACATGCCCATGCCCACGGCGGCCAGCAGGGTGCCCATGCGGGAGATTTCCACGGCGTGGCGTCCGCCGCCCTGGCCCTGAATGGTCATCAGCTCATCGCGGAACTTGCGCATGATGATGAAGCAGACCAGGGACGAGAGCAGGATGATGGTGAAGGCCAGGAGGATCATCATCGGCGTGGAGGCGATGCCGAAGCCGGGGTGGACTAAGTAGAGCAGGATGAAGGTGATGATGAAGCAGAGGGCGAAACCGCCGACGCGGGTGTAGACGCTCGAGGCGCAGATGAGCAGGCGCTCGAGGGAGAAGGCGAAGGGAATGGCCAGGAGGAGGAGGATGACGATGCCGTTGACCAGGTCGTCCATGGCGGCGCGGAGGGGTTCATAAACCTGCCGGCCCAGAGCCAGGGCCTGGCCGAGGGCGGCTTGGCGGCTTTCGAGGGTGGCCTGGCTGAGCAGGTCCTTGCGCTGGGGGTCGATGGGGGTGGCCTGGTCGTCGCGCAGGAGGGCGGCGGAGGAGGATTCGAGCAGGCGATGGCCGCGGCGATGGAGGCGTTCTAAGTCCGGCAGACGGACGCCGCCGGAGCGCAGGGTGGCCAGGCGGGACTCGTTGAGGGTCAGAATGTCCTGGGCGGAATAGGCGTCGATGGGAGCCGGCCAAGCCATCTTGGCGGTGGACAGGCCGTCGCCGACGGGATTTTGCGGGGTGGCGCGCAGCACCAGGGGGCCGTCCTTCTGGATGAGCTTAAAGTCGGCCTGACCGCCGGCGCCTTCGGCCTCGATGTCGAAATTGTGGGCGTAGAAGAAGCTGAAATTCGGCCGGAAACCGACGAGGCTGCGATTGGGGCGCAGGTCGGCGTTGGAGACGGCGCGCAGGGCGCGGAAGACGTTGTTGGTCAGCTCGCGGCCGGTGAAGGTGTTGACGAAGGAATAGCCCTGGCCGGGGAAGAGCTCGATCTTGATCGACCCAAGCTTGTCGCTCCAGGCGGTGGCTTGATTGGTGATGGCGCGCACCTGGCCGAAGACGTCGAACATGGCACCGATGTATTCGGCGTTGCTGTAATCGTTTTTGTTGACGCCGATCAGGGGGAAGCGGCCGCGGGCGTCGGCGGTTTCGAAGATAAAGGGTTCAAAATCGCCGATGCGCTGGGTGGAGTCCAGGGGATCCCAGATGCGGCTGGAGAACCAGAAGGCGCTGGGGAAGACGGCGATGACAGCCTCGGTGGCGGGCCAATCCTCGGTCAGGCTGCCGGTGGCCTTGAGGACGGCCAGGTTGCCCTGTTCCTGGGTGGCGGACCACAAGGGGCGATAGCTTTGGGACAGGTCGCGGAAGATGCGGGGGAGGCTGACGTCGCGGGAATCGGCGGCGGCGGCCAGGGCCTTGGTGCCCTCGACGGCCTGGGCGCGCAAGGCGTGCCAGTTGAGATTGGCCAGGGTGTCGACGGGATTGCCTTCGCGGGGGCGGTTGTCGTAGCCGGAGGTCAAGGCGACGTTATAGATGCCGTAGATGCCGGCGATCATGCCGCTGGGGACGGTGTCGCCGGCGGTGAAGACGACGCCGAAGTCGGGGTCTTCCAGCGGGCGGGTGTCCAGGCCAGCGACCCCGGCTTCGCGGGCGACGCGACCGAGGGCCTGCAGGAGGCGCTTGTGATAGCCGGGGGTGTCGACGTCGGCGCCCTGGCGGGTCCAGGAGTAAATCCGCCCGATGGCGTGCCCGGCCACGAAGCTCCAGACCGGGCCGGCGTCGGAGTAGTCGTAGGCGGCGTGCATGATGATCCAGCGGCCGGCCACGAGGCGGCGCAGGGCGTCGCGCTGCTGATCGGCGACCAGGAGGCGATCGATTTCGGCCAGGCGATAGTCGATCTGGCCGAGGGTGGCGTCCAGCAGGCTGGCGACTTCTTCCTGCAGATGGGATTGGGCGGAGGTTTTCTGGGCGTCGGTCCAATCCGGATTGGATTTGACCAAGCCGGCCAGGGCCAGGGAGGCGATGTGGTGGGGGTCGAAGGTGCTCGGCGAGCGGCGGGCGGCGTTGAGCACGCGGCGGATCTCATCCCAGCGGATGGTAGCCTCGGAGAAGGGGATCTCCTTGGCATGCAATTCGGGGATCAGTTCGGGGGCGGCGTTTTTCTTCTGCAGGCGAATGGCCACGAGCTGGTCATTGACCTGCGAGCGGGATTGCTGGGCCTGGCGATCGAGCAGGCGGATCAGAGAGTCGATCTGCTGGCGGGAGGCGAAGAGGGACTGCCCGGGGGGGCTGGTCATGATCTGGCGGAGCTGGCGGGTGAAGGTCTGTTCCTGGCGGTGATTGTCGCGGAGGATCTGGGCGTCATCCTCGCGCATGCCGATGGCGTCGTAGATCCAGCGGGCGCCCTGGTGGTAGCGGGCGTGGTTGTCGAGGAACATGACCAGCAGGTCGCGTTTGGGGCGGTGTTCCTGGAAAAAAGCAACGGTTTCCAGGAGGGCGGCGACGTTGGCGGCCTGGCGGGCGCCGGGGTTCTGGTCGGGGACCTGGCCGAAGGTGTCGTAGTCGACGGCGAGGACGAGCATTTCGGGCTCGACGCGGCTTTCGACGAAGCCGGCGTCGGTGCCGGGGAGGAAGGCGAGCACGTTGGCGCCTTTGCCCAGCTCCCAGCGGATGTGGCTGACGACCTTGGCGGCGGGGTAGTCTTTTTTAAGGTCCAGCTGCTTGAGGGTGTCGGGCGGGGCAAAGAGCCGCACGTAGTTGGCGGGAACGGGAGCGTATTTGCCGCCGCCGATTTCGACTTCGTTCTGGCTGAGGAAAATCACGGCCTTGGCGCCCATGGACAGGGCGGTTTCCCAGCCGTAGGGGGAGTCGTAGTCCAGGACGACGATGGCGTCCTGCGGGGAGCGGGAGCCGTAGTCTTCCGGGCGGCCGCGACCGGCATAGAGCAGCGGGCCGGTGAAGCCTTCGGGGGGCGTGACCGGCGGGACAAACATATTCGGGCGCATGGGCCAGAGGGGCACGGTTTTGCCGTCGATGGTCAATTCGCAGCGGATGACGCGGGTCTGCCAGACGGGCAGATCCATGCGCAGGACGTTTTCGACGCCGATTTTCCGCAGGCGCTGCTGGATGTAATCGGCCGCGGCCTGGCCTTCGGGCGTGCCGGCCAGGCGGTGGGCGTGGGCAGTGAGGGCTTTGAGATCCTGTTCGAAGGTCTGTTCAGCCGTGTCGGCCCAGGCGGGCGCGACAGTCAGCAGGCAGCAGAGGGTTAACAGGTGCGTCCAGAACCTCATGCCTCACCTCCGATTCGTCCCACGGTGATCTTGAGGTTGTGCCTCGCTTCGATGCGTTCGACCAGGCCGTCGCGGATCCACATGATGCGGTCGCAGATGTTCAGCAGGCGGTGGTCGTGGGTGGCGCAGACGATGGTGACGCCGCGTTCCTTGTTGATGCGCTGCATGATGTTGAGGATGTCCTCGCCGGTTTTTAAGTCCAGGTTGCCGGTGGGTTCGTCAGCCAGGAGGATTTTGGGTTCGTTGCACATGGCGCGGGCGATGGCGACGCGTTGCTGCTGGCCGCCGGACATTTCAATGGGCCGGTGCGACCAGCGGTTTTCCAGGCCCACCATTTTGAGCAGGCCCATGCCGCGGCGGCGGGCTTCCTCGGGCTTGACGCCGGCGAAGGCCATGGGAACGGTGACATTTTCCAGGGCGGTCATGTAACGGATAAGGTTGTAGCTCTGGAAGATGTAGCCGATCTTCTGGCAGCGGAGGAAGGCCAGTTCGCTGGCGCTTAATTGAGCGACGTCGACTTCGTCGATCAGGACGCGGCCTTCGCTGGGGGAATCCAGGGCGCCGATCATGTTAAAGAAGGTGCTCTTGCCCGAGCCGGAGGGCCCCAGGACGGCGATGAATTCGCCGCGATAGATGGTGGCGTCCACGCCGCGGAGGGCGTAGGTGGTGGCTTCGCCCTGGCCGTAGAATTTATTAAGGCGCAGGGTGCGGATGATGATGGGCTTGTCCGCATCGTCCGATTGAGCCGGGGTTGGGTGAGTCAGGGTCGTCACGAGTTTTATCCATTCATGCGGTGACGGTCATTATCGAGATTCGTTGTTTGCGGCCGGTTTTTCCGTCAAGGGCGATCGTTTTTTTTGGGAGCGCTGATCCGCGAGTGCTTACCGCCGGGGTTTTGCTTCCGGGGGGCGGGGGGATTATTCGACGCGCATGGCCTCCATGGGTGCTAAGCGGGCGGCGGTCCAGGCGGGGCCGATGGCGGCCACGGCGCCGAGGATCAGCCCGGCGCCCAGGGCGACGCCGCCGCCGATGAGGATGTCGGAGATCGGCAGGCAGGTGAAAATCATGTTGCCCAGCGAGATCCAGCCGCGCAACAGGGCCAGGCCGAAGCCCAGGGCCAGGCCGATGAGCCCGCCGACGAGGCCCTGGACGATGGCCTCGACGAAGAACACCTGGAGCAGGAAGCCGTCCAAGGCGCCTAAGCACTTCATGGTGGCGATTTCGTTAAAGCGTTCGGTGACGGACATCATCATGGCGTTGATGACGCCGATGGCGCAGACCAGGAAGGAGACGATCACCAGCCAGCGGGTGCGGGTGGGCAGATCCAGGAGGCCGCGCATGGCGGTGGGGGGTTCGTCGCCGACGATGGCCTGAAGTTTTTCCTGGCGGCGCTGGGAGTCGGCTAAGAAGACCAGGCGCGGGCCGTCCAAGGGGTGATCGGCGGTGTAGGGTTTAAGATCCGCAGCCAGGTCCTGGGCGCGGGATTGGCCGCGGATCCAGTTGATGGTGCCGGGCAGATCGACTTCCTTGGGATTAATCCGCAGGCGGCGGGCCATGGCGGCGCGGACGGTGGGGATTTCGATCAGCGGTTTTAGGCGTTGGAGGTCGGCCAAGCGTGAGGCCTGGACCTGCAGGCGATTAAGGAGATCGGCATCGACCTGGAAGCCGGCCTGGCGCAGGACCTCATCGAGCTGGGCGGGCCGGCTGGCGAGGAGTTCGACGGGTCCGACCTGGTTGGTCTGGGCGCGGATCTGCGCGATGGCCTGCTGCTGGCCGTGATTGATTTTTTCGATCATGGTCCAGAGGAGCGGCTGATCCTGGCTGGCTAAGCGGGTGAATTCTTCGGCGGCCAGGGGGAGGGTGACGTTGACCTGGCTTAAGCGCTGGGAGAAGGCCTGGAGGGCGGCGGGGTCTTGGAGCTGGCGGACGGCCTGCATGGGGTCCAGGTCGCCGAGGATGACGCCGCGGGAGGCCAGGGGGAGGTTATCGAAGAAGGCGTAAAGATCGCGCAAGCGGCGGGCGATCTGCTGGGCCTGCTGGATGGACGCGGCGTCCTGGTTGGACCAGTGCTGATATTCGGCAAGGCGCTGGGTGTTGTTGTCCGCCAGCGTGGCCAGGACCTGGGGAACGGATTCGGGCCCGCTTAAGCGGGTGACCCATTCGCCCACGAGGCGGAATTCCTGCAACTGGGCGAAGGCGGACTGGCGGGTGTTCTGCTCCATGACGCTGTAGCTGAGCACGTGATCGAGAAAGGCGACGGCCAAAGAGAGGATGGACATGGTGATCAGGGAGCGGAACATGCGATAGGACATGCCCGAAAGGGCCAAGCCAATGCAGCGGCCCCAACTCAGACGGACCTGATCTTTGACGGTGATCGGCTTCACCCGCGTGGCTCCTGTCGGTTGGGGCCGACCATGACGATCAGCCGCCGGCTGGTTAACTGCTGGAGGAAAGCGCAGACGCTGACGCGCGCTTCGTGGAACGTGAGCTTATGACGTAGAGCGAAGTCTTCAATGATGGCTTGGACGGCGGTTCGGCCGTCGCAGGCCTCGTACACTTCGGTGCCCAGGTGATCGAGCCCGACGGCCTTTTCGGTGCGGAAGGGCAAGAGCCAGGAGAAGGGGGGGGCGTTGAACCAGCGGCGGCGCAGGGGGAGATAGACCACCAGATCTTTCTGGCGGCGTTCACGGCGCACGGCCCGGTTGGGCGTGGGCGTGGCTTGGAGCAATTGGGCGAAAGGCAAGGGCCCTTGGCTCATAGGCGGACCCCCTCCGGCACGGCCGGGGTCACGGAAAAATCCGTCGGCTGAACTTCCTCGCCCAGCGGGCAGCGGGTGGTGACATGGTACAGGCTGCCGGCGGGAAGGTTGGACCAGACCAAGTCCAGGCGGGTGGTTTTGGCGCCGATGAGCCGGCGCCAGCCTTTGGCGGGTTCTTTGGCCTTGGCCAGCACGGCGGCGGCACCCTGATATTGGGTGGGGGTGATCTGCAGGGAAGCGACGTCCAGCTGGCGTTTGAGGTAGCGCTGGGCGTCGCCGTCGTACCAGGCGTCGACGGCGCCTAAGCGGCGGATGATGGCTTGGCGGCGGCGATCGGTGAAGCGCAGGACGGCTTCGGCGGGCTTGATGGTGGCTTCTTTCAGGCGCCAGCCGGGGGGCGAGATCAATTCCAGGCCGAAGGCCCGCCAGTGCGCGGGACCCTGGCGATCGTCGAGGACGGCAAAGCCGGAGAGCACCTGTTGCTCGATGGCGGGGTCCAGACCGTTGGGCCAGGGCAGCACGGCTTCGACCCAGCGGGCGTGGATGTCGTCATGCCGGCCGGCGCGGGTGAGGCATTCTTCGTTGTGCAGCTGGTCCTGGCGCTGGCGGCGATAGCCCATCCAACCGGCCAAGTGGCTGGCCGGCGTGGCGTTGGCGGCGAAGGGATGTCCCTGGAAGTCGGTGAAGCGGGATTGCGAGTCTTCCTTAAGATCCCGGGCGCGGTAGTCCTCGAACATGCGTTTGATGTCCGGGGGGGCGGCGCACTTGCCCCAGCTCAGGAGCAGGCGGCCGTGGCGCTGGTCGGCGAAGACCAGGCGGCCGCGGTCATCGCGCACCGAGTGGCGCAGAATCTCCCAGTCGGCGGGAACGCGCAGGGACATTCCCAGCCAGACCACCTGCTGCCAAGGATGTTCCGCGACGCGTTTCATCCGGGGAAGATTCCATAGGGGACCGGCGCGGTGCCCTGTACCCAATAGTAGATCGCGCCGACGATGGTCCAGACCAGGGCGGAGACGATTTCGCCGGCAATCAGGCCGATCATCAGCGGGCGAATCTGGTGATACGTGCGGGTGCCGCCGAGCTTGACGACCGCGGCTTTGATGGCCCAGCCGAGCAGGAAGGAGGCGGCAAAGCGCATGGCCGGCATGGTGCCGAAGACCATGAAAATCACCGGGTGAATGGGCCACCAGGCCAGGCGCAGGCGGGCGAGGGCGCAGGCGATGACCAGCACCACGCCGGGAATGATCCAGGGCAAGGCGCCGGGCTGAACCCGCAGCTGGGCTAAGCGATCCAGGCCGCTTAGATCGGTGGCGGAGGACAGCTCGTTGCGGGCGCCAAGTTCGATGATCAGCTTCGAGGTGTTGGCCATGGATTTGGAGGGCAGGTCCTTGGTGGCCCAGGCATCGTTGAGGTTCACACCCTGGTTGTACTGGAACATCAAGGTGACCAGGAGCGTGGTGACGAAACCCAGGACGACCATCAAACCCAGCCAGGAGGCGACCTTGCGCGGGGGTTGGCCGGCCCGGTCGGCCATCTGCAGGCCGTTGGCCAGGAAGGGGGCGACGGTTTCGCGGGGGTCGCCGGCCAGCACGATGCAGCCTAAGGCGGAGAGCAGGTAGGCGGTGGGGCCCACGGCGGCGTCGCCGAGAACCGCCACCAGGACGCCTAAGGGGATCCAGCTGGGCTGAATGAAAAAGGCACCTGTCTCAGCGTTGATGCGGGTGAGAACCAGGAACATGACCATCAGCAGGAGCACCAGCAGGGAGCTGATGACCCAGTCCAGGCCGGCGCTCGTCAGCAGCCAGACGGCGGCGAAGATGCACAGAACCAGCCCGCGGCCGGCCCACACGGCGTAATCCGGCACGTCGGAGCTGCGGCCCAGGCCCAGGGCCCCGGCGGCGACGCTCAGGTAATAGCGTCGGCCGGTGTAAAGGATGATGATCGCTCCGCCCAGCCAGGCGCCAAAGAGCAGCAGGCTGAAGTTGCCGGGGGTAAACCAGTCGTCGCTTAAGGGCACGCCGTAGCTGTAGACCACCGAGGCCAGGAGCATGTAGGCGATGCCCACCAGGCCCAGGCTCAGGGACATTTCGGTGCGCAGGAAGAAGGCAAAGCCGATGACGCTGAAATAAACGTGGGGGAAATAGACGGCCCAGGACATCGGGGCCCGCGAGGCCTGGGGGGCGAGGGTGGCTAAGGAGTAGAAATTAAACTCCACGGGAATGGCGATGAAATCCTTGTAATAGACTTGAATGCCGTTGATGCAGTGAATGGTCAGAACGGCGGCGGCGACCAGCCAGAAGAGCTTGCTGTAGCAGACGGCCGGCAAGCGGCGGTCCGCCTGGGTTTCGGTGATTTCTTCAATGAAGCGGGCGATGGGATAGGGCAGAAGCTCGCGATGCGACCACTGGGGGTGAACGATCAGCACCATGAACAGGGAGGCGAGGCCCAGCAGCAAAGCCACGCCACCCCAAAGGCGCAGGGTCGGCCACCAGATCGCCCAGGGCAGGTCGGTGGGGCGGAGGGGCAGATTGCCGTCCCAGCCCTGGCCGAGCATGCCGATGGCCATCGGGTCAGCCTCCCCGCCGTTGACCAGCCAGCCCTGGCCGGGAGGAGCGGGGGAAAGGTGGGCGGGAAACATGGCCACCAGCAGTTGCCGATTGGCCAGGTTTTCCTGTTTGAGGAGTTGTTGCTGGGTGTGTTCCAGGTCCAGTTCGCGCAGCTTGATCAGATCGGTAAGACGGTTGGAGGGGTGATCGATCCGGGCCAGCTGGGTGCCGGTGTTTTCCAGGTCTCGGCGGGTCTGGGCAAGGGAGTCTTGAGTCTTGGTCAGGGCTTGATCGTTCTGACTTATTTGCGCTGTCAGAGCGGCCAACTTTTGTTCCAGGTCGGCGGCCTGCTGGTTGAGCTGGGTCACGTCGGCGGATTGGGGGGAAGCCTGCTTGGCCAAGTCCAAATTGCGCTGCAGGCTGAATTGCTCGGCTTTGACTTGCTCGACCTCGGTGAGCAGGGCTTCGCGTTCCACGCCCAACTGCTGGATGTGCTGCTCAAAATCCTGGCGGGTTTTGTCGATCTGCTGGCGATGATTGTCGGCCTCGGCGCGCGTGGCGGCGGCGGCTTGGCGGGTGGAATCACGCTCCTGGGTGAGCTGCGCGATCAGGCTTTTGAGCTGTTGGGCCTGCTGGGAGAGGAGCTGGCGATTTTTTTCCAGCGCGGAAAAGTCCAGGGTTTGCCGCAAGGTTTGCAGGGCTGCTTCCTGGCCGAAGGAGGGGTCTTGGATGAGCGAATTGAGGCCCGTCAGCAGGCGGTCCTGTTCGTAGGGGTCCATCTGGCCGGCGGGGGCGAGGTTTTGAATGCTTCCCTGGACGTCGGCGGGCAAACGCTGCCAGATCAGACCCAGGGGTTCGGTGGGCGGTTGATCCTGCCCGGCGGCGAGTTTGTGGGCCAGGCCTTCCCAATCGCGCACGTGGCCGGCGCCGAGGTCGGCTGAGCCGCCCGGCAGGTAGGACATCACCTTGGACCCTTGCCAGGAGGCCTGATCGCGGATGAGCTGGGCCGGCAAAGCGACGGTGCCGGTGAAGGTGCGGAAGAAACCCGAACCCGGCCAGCCGCAGGCGGCCAGCCCCAGGGCGGTGACGATGGCCACCTCGCCGGCTCGGAAGCGGGCGGCACCCAATAGGGGATTGAACACCAGCAATAGCACCACGACCACACCGAAGACGGAAACGGGAAAGAGATTCCCGATCAGCATGGTCTGGCGGATCACGGAGTCATTGAAATAGGTAACGCTGGAAACAGCTAAGCCCAGCAACAGTCCGACTATGACCGCTCTAAGACTCAAAATCGGTTTCCTTGTGGTGGGGCGCTGGTCAAGGGCGAGTCTGGAAAGAATAACCACATTTTCCACAGGTCTCAAAACAGACGTGGTTTAAGTCTATTCTAAAGAACGACCTTGGCGGGGTAAATCGGCTGTAAGCCCAGTGGCAGACACGACGAATGGCGGGGGGCGGGGGAAGGGGGCGGGGGCGGGGAAAGGGGGAGAGGCGGAAGAGCAGTTACGAATTAGGAGTTGGGGAAAGGCATGATCGATGGCTGGGGAGCAGGTGTTAGCGGAAGAAAGTCAAGAAACAGACTGGTTTTATTGTCTTGAACATCGCCAACCGGAAATCGCAAATCGGCAATTGGATCACACCCCGGGGGGAGTCAGGTGCGGTCGGTCACGCGGGAGCGGAGGTGGTCCAGGACGTTCATGAAGTTGATGTAGCTGTCGTAGGGCGATTCGTAGGGGTTGAAGTATTTGTGCACGTCGCCGTCGGCGAAATATTTGGTGCACATGTAGTAGAAGTGGTCGCTGGTGGTCAGGCGTCGCCAATCTTCCAGGAGGGCGGGATCGCCGGTGGCTTTGATGGGGGCTTCGAGCTGGTATAGCTCGTGGAGGGCGTTGGACTGCATGGCGTTGCCCAGCCAGGCGGACAGGTCGCGTTCGGTATCGGCCCAGCTGATCATGTGGGGCACGTCGAAGTCGTCGACGGCCTCGTTATCGCGCAGGCATTCGGAGGGGGTTTTAAAATCCACGTCGCTGTAGGAGAGCACGCGGCGGGGCAATTCCTTAAGGAACTCAAAGATCCCCGTCTCTGGCCACTGGTGTTCGCCGAAGGTTTCAAAGTCCATAAAGAGGTTGCAGATGCCGGTGGAACGTGAGCCGGGGGAGGAGCCATTGCGCGTGCTCTGCTGGAGCCAGACGGCGAATTTCTCAGCCGTCAGGGGATAGTCGGGCCAGGAACGGTTGGAAAAGCGGAAGGCGATGTCATCGCTTAAGCGGTAGTTTTTTAAGAGGACCTTGAGTCCCGGCGCGTTGGTCGGGCGGTAGACCCGGTTGGGGCTGCGCCCGGTTAAGACGTGGTCCGCCCCTTCGCTGAGGATGCCCAGATAGCGGCCCAGGCCGGCGACGTGGCGGGCCAGTTCGTTGTTGTAGATCAGCTCGGTGTTGCGGAAGACCGTCGGCTGCTGCCCGAAGAGACGCTGCATGGTCTGGACGTGCAGATCGACCTGGTCCTGGAATTCCTGCCGGCTGTAGAGAAAGGCCAGGCTGTGGTGATAGGTCTCGGCCAGGAACTCCACGCACCCGGTTTTGGATAGCTGAATGAAGCGGTCGAGCACCTGCGGGGCGTGGGCCTGGAGTTGCTCGATGATGCAGCCGGTCAAGGAGAACGCCAGGCGAAACTTGCCTTTGTTCTCCTCCACCAGGCGCAATAACAATTCCGTTGCGGGCAGATAGCAGCGGGAGACTACCCGCTGGAGGATGCGCAGGTTGCGCTGCTCGTCGAAATAATGGCCATGAGCGTCGAAGACGCTATAGCGACGTAGCCGGTACGGCTGGTGCACCTGGAAATATAAGCACACCGAACCCATAAGCAGGTTCTCCACGAATCCCCCCGGAAACATCCCCCCGGAAGTTTCCCCCGGAAGTTCCCCCGGAAGTTCCCCCGGAAGTTCCCCCGGAAACGCCCCGCAAGTGCCTCGCAAGTAGTCCCGCGGCACTTTCGGCCGGCCCGGCAGGCCTAGGCGGGTTGGGGCAGGCGGAGCGGTTTGTTCCGCTCCTTCGCGTGGTCGCCCGGACCGCAGGGTTGTATACTACCGGGCTTGTTTGTTCGCAACGTGAACGGCATTCGAGAGCCACCCATGCTCAGCAGCCATGAAATTCGCCAGCAGTTCATCGACTTCTTTGTCCAGCGGCAGGGACACACTTTTGTGCCGTCTTCGCCGGTGGTGCCGCACGACGACGCCACGCTTTTGTTCGCTAACGCGGGCATGAACCAGTTCAAGGACGTGTTCCTGGGCACCGGGTCGCGTCCGTATCGGCGGGCGGCGAACACGCAAAAGTGTATCCGGGCTGGCGGTAAGCACAACGACCTGGAAGACGTCGGCAAGGACACTTACCACCACACGTTCTTTGAGATGCTGGGCAACTGGTCGTTTGGCGATTACTTTAAGAAGGAAGCGATCGGCTGGGCCTGGGAATTATTGACCAAACAGTGGGGGCTGGACAAAACCCGCCTGCATGCCACGGTGTTCGGTGGCGACCAGGCTGAGGGCTTGGAGCCCGACCACGAAGCGGCGGAATTGTGGAAAACCGTCACCGACATCAATCCAGCCCACATCCACTTCGGCAATAAAAAGGATAATTTCTGGGAGATGGGCGACTCGGGGCCTTGCGGGCCATGCTCGGAAATCCACATCGACCGCACGCCGGACAAGAGCGGGGCGAAGCTGGTCAATGCCGGCGACGCGCGGGTGATGGAAATCTGGAACCTGGTGTTTATCCAGTTCAACAGGGCGCCAGCCCCCGGAGGAAGCAACGGGCAGTTGGGCAAGCTCACGCCCTTGCCGGCCAAGCACGTGGATACGGGGATGGGGTTTGAACGCGTGTGCTCGGTGCTGCAGGGCAAGAGCTCGAATTACGATACGGATGTTTTTACGCCGATTTTCGCCGCCATTCGTGAGGTGACCAAGGCCCGGGCCTACGGCGGGGCGCTGGAAGACCGGGTGGATATCGCCTATCGCGTTTTGGCGGACCACTTGCGCTGCCTGACGTTTGCCATTACCGACGGCGCGGTGCCCAGCAACGAAGGGCGGGGTTATGTGCTGCGGCGGATTCTGCGGCGGGCGGTGCGACACGGGCGGCAGACGCTGGGGATGCACGAGCCGTTTTTGCACAAGCTGGTGCCGGCCCTGGTCGGCGGCATGGGCGCGGCGTTTCCGGAATTAAAGAAGAATCCGCAGCACGTCATCGACGTGATTAAGGAAGAGGAAGAATCGTTCGGGCGGACGATTGATCGGGGGATTGAGCTGTTTGAGCAGGCGGTTGTTGAGGCCTGTGGCTTAGAACACGCCAAAGCAACGTCATCACCTTTCCTTAACTCTGTGTTTGGTGATACTTGGCTTCCGCCGGGTCTGGAGTCATCTCCAAAGAACGAAGTCCACGTCACCAATGCTGTGACACCATTCTCAACAAAAATAAATCTTGATGATGCGGGTTCAATCGAGAAGTATTGCACGACATATAAGGTTAAACGCGAGAACATCAAGATTAGCTCGAAAGCAGCCTTTCGACTCCACGACACCTACGGCTTCCCGCTGGACCTAACGCAGGTCATGGCGGAGGAGCGCGGCATGACGGTGGACGTGGAAGGGTTCGGGCAATTGATGGAGCAGGCCCGGGAGATTTCCCGCGGCGGCGGCGGGGCGAATGATCCAAAGGAATCGCTGGTCAACATTGTCCAGCAGGAAAAGCTGGAGGCTACGGAATTCGTCGGCTACGACCACATGGACCTGGTGACCAGCACGCCGTGCCGGCTGTACGCGGTGACCGATGCGCATCCGGCTGCCTATGAACCGCTGGAGGCTGCGCCGCAGGGCACCAAGGTGGCGGTGGTCACGGGCAAGACGCCTTTCTATGCCGAGTCCGGCGGGCAGGTGGGCGACACGGGCGTGATCCTGCAGGGCTCGGGCACGATCTTGCGCGTGGAGGACACGATCAAGGTCGGCGACGTGACGTTCCATTTGGGGCGTGTGGAAATGGGGACGTTCACGGCGGCGGGGGGGATGGTGGCGCTGACGTTCAAGATCGACGGCGAACGGCGGGCGCGGATCATGGCTAATCACACCAGCACGCACGTGCTCAATCGGGCGTTGCGCAGCTTGGTCAGCGCGACGGTGGATCAGCGCGGCTCGCTGGTGGACGAAGAAAAATTACGCTTCGACTTTTCGCATAACTCAGCCGTCACGGACGAGCAGTTGGCGGCGGTCGAGCGGCAGGTTAATGCCGACATCGCCGCGGATTTGCCGGTGTATTACGGCTACGCGCCGCAGGCCCAGGCGCTGAAGATCAAGGGCTTACGGGCGGTGTTCGGCGAAAAATATCCGCCCACGGTGCGGGTGGTGTCGATCGGCGTGCCGGTGGAGAAACTGCTGGCGGATCCGGGTCAGGACGAATGGGCGGGCTATTCCGTGGAGTTCTGCGGCGGCACGCACCTGGCGCGCACCGGCGACGCGGAAGGATTGGTGATTCTTTCCGAGGAATCGGTGGCCAAGGGCATCCGCCGGATGACCGCGTTGACGGGCAAGTTGGCGCATCAGGCCCAGGCCCAGGGCGAAATGCTTTTGGCGCGTCTGGAGGCATTAAAGACGGCTGCGGACGACAAACTCGTCCAGGGCGTGGCGGAATTGACGACCGCGCTGAATGCGGCGGTTCTGCCGGCCGTGGCGCGGACGCGCTTGCGGGTGGGCCTGGGCGAATTGCAGAAACTCGTCAAGGAACAACGCAAGCAGCAGAGCCAGGCCAGCGGCGATCAGGTGGTGGAAGAAGCCCGCAAGATTGCCGAGGAAGCCACGGGCGCGGTCATCGTGGCCCAGGTGCCGGGGGCGGACGGCCAAGCGCTGCGGACCGCGATGGACGTCATCCGCAAGAAGCTTCCGGGGGCGGCCATGCTGCTGGCGGCGGTCAGCGGCGAAGGCGAAGAGGCCAAGGTGTCGTTTCTGGCGTCGGTGCCGGCCGACCTGGTGGCCAAGGGCTTAAAGGCGGGCGACTGGGTGCGTGAAGTGGCGGCGGTGACCGGCGGCAAGGGCGGCGGACGACCGGACATGGCCCAGGCCGGCGGGAAGGAAGTCGCCAAGCTGGCCGAGGCGCTTAAGACCGCCCGCGATTTTGCCGGCGGGAAAATAGGGTAAAACCTATTTCACCACGGAATTCACAGAGAACACGGAGAAGAAATCAAATAAGATTTGGTTTGTCTCTGTGTCCTCCGTGTTCTCTGTGGTAAATTCCTCGGCGGGGGATTTTTTATTTAAAGGATCTGCGCGTGGCGTGGATTAACGACAATTACCTGAAGCTCAAGGCTGGATATCTGTTTCCCGAGATCGGTCGGCGGGTGCGGGCGTTTGCGGAGGCCAACCCTAAGGCCAAGATCATTCGGCTGGGCATTGGCGACGTCACCGAGCCGCTGCCGGGGGCGGTGATCGAGGCGATGCACCGCGCGGTGGACGAGATGGCCCACCGCGAGACGTTTCGGGGCTACGGGCCGGAGCAGGGCTATGACTTTCTGCGCGAAAAAATCGCGGCTGAGGACTTCGGCAAGCGCAAGTGCGATATTGCCGCCGATGAGATTTTCATATCCGACGGCAGCAAGTGCGACACGGGCAACATTCTGGACATCCTCGCCTGCGGCAAGGCCAATTGCATCGCCATTCCCGATCCGGTGTACCCCGTTTACGTGGACACCAACGTGATGGGAGGCAACACCGGAGCGGCGGGCGATAACGGCAGCTACCAGGGCTTGCTGTATCTGCCGGCCACGGAACAGAACAACTTCACGCCTGATTTGCCGGCGGAAAAGGTGGACGTGGTGTATCTGTGTTCGCCGAACAATCCCACCGGGGCGGCCATGTCGCGCGAGGCGCTGGCCCGCTGGGTGGATTACGCCAAGCGGAACGATTGCCTGATCCTATTTGACGCCGCGTACGAAGGCTACATTACCGACGAGCGCGTGCCGCACTCGATTTTTGAAATCCCCGGGGCCCGCGACGTGGCGTTGGAGTTCCGCAGCTTTTCGAAGCTGGCGGGGTTTACCGGCACGCGCTGTGCTTACACCGTGGTGCCTAAGTCCGTCACCGGCAAGGCGGCGGATGGAACGCGGGTCGATCTGCACCGGCTGTGGCTGCGGCGGCAGACGACCAAATTCAACGGCGTGTCGTATGTCGTGCAGCGCGGGGCGGAAGCGGTTTATTCCCCGGCCGGGCGGGAGCAGTGCCGCAAGTTGATTGACTTTTATCTGCAAAATGCCCGGACGATCCGCTGGACGCTGCACGAAATCGGCCTGACGGCTTTCGGAGGGGAAAACGCGCCGTATGTGTGGGTGAAGACGCCCGGCGGGATGTCGAGCTGGGACTTTTTCGACAAGCTCTTGACCCAGGCCCACGTGGTCGGCACGCCCGGCAGCGGTTTTGGCGCCCAGGGCGAGGGCTACTTCCGCATCAGCGCCTTTAACAGCCGGGAAAACGTGGAAGAAGCGATGACGCGGCTGAAGGCGAAATTGGCCTAGATTTCCCCGATTGTGGCGGACGACGCCGAAAGCGACATAATGGTCCGCGCTGTTTCGCACTTGCGACAGCGGTAGTATTTCCATGACCACGCCCCCTGCCCCGGAAGAAGTTTCTCCACCCTTAGCCGCGGACGCTGTGCCCCTGTCGGAGGCGGCGGAGGTTTCGCTTCAGGAATTGCCGCTGGAGAGGATCGCGGAGGATCGCGGGTCGTCGGGCTGGCCGGCGGTTTTGGCGGCGTTCGGGCAACGTGACTATCGCCTGCTGTGGTGCGGATCGCTGGTGAGCAACATCGGTTCGTGGATGCACAATGTGGCCAAGTCGTGGGTGGTCTACGAATTAAGCGGTCACAGCAAGGTGTGGCTGGGCGTGGACGCCTTTGCCAGCGGCTTGCCGGTGGTGCTCACGCCCCTGGCGGGGGTGCTGGCGGATCGCACGGACCGGCGCTATCTGTTGGCGGTGACGAATCTGCTGGCAGGATTTCTTGCCGCGGTGCTGGCGGTTTTGTATTTCGCCGGGGCGCTGGAAGTCTGGCACATCATCGTCGCCTCGCTGCTTAGCGGCATCCTGGTGTCGGTGATGGCTCCGGCGAATCAGTCGATGATTCCCGAGCTGGTCGGGCACGCGGACGTGACCAACGCCGTGGCGCTTAACTCCCTGCAATTCAACGCTTCGCGGGTCATGGGTCCGGCCTTGGGCGGCGTGGTGCTGGCCGAGATTGGAGCCGGCTGGGGCTTTACGTTTAACGCCATCAGCTTTCTGGCGGTGGTGTTCGCCGTCTGGGTGATGCGCACGCGCCCGCACGTGGGCGACGGCAAGGAGCACCCGCTGCGCAGCCTCAAGGAAGGCGGGCGCTATATCGCTTCCCGCCCGGACATTCTGGTGATCCTGGTGCTGGTGACGATCTGCGGCGTGTGGGGTTCGCCGCTGGTGACGATGTTGCCGGCGTTGTCGCGCGAGGTGTTCGGCGGGGGGGCCAAGGAATATTCCTGGCTTCTGAGCGGCTTCGGCGGCGGGGCGATGATCGGGGCGTTTCTCCTGGCCCTGCGCAGTAAAAAAGGCCCCACGCCCTGGCGGGCTTATGTGACGCTGTGCGGCTTGGGCGTGATGGAAGTCTTCATGAGCTTCGGCCTGCCGCTGGTGGTGGCGCTGGGGTTGATCATCGCCTCCGGGGCGCTGTGGGTGGGCACGATGGCGCGTTTGAATACCGCGGTGCTCAGCTCCACGCCCCGGCACTTGCGTGGAAGGGTCAGCAGCTTCTTTGTGATGTCGTTTTTGGGTGGCATTCCCGTCGGGTCGCTGCTGGCCGGGGCTTTGGGCGAACGCATCGGCATCCGGTCGGTATTTCTGTGGTTCGGGGTGATCCTGCTCTTAGGAACCTTTGCGACGCTGACTATTGCGCGCGGGCGGCGTATTGTGTTTCAGGCTGCCGGGGCGGGTGCGGAGGTTAAGGTGGGGGCATGAATCAGCAGGAATTACGCCAAACCGTGGCGACTTTTTTAGCCGGCTGCCGCACGCTGAGCCTGGCAACGGCGGACAAGGCCGGGCGGCCTCATGCGGCTAATCTGCAGTTCGCGGCGGACGAAGAATTCAATCTCTATTTCGTTTCGGCCCCGGATTCCCTGCACAGCGTCAATTTGGCGACGCGCCGCGAGGTGGCGCTGACGATTTACGATCACCAGGACCAGGAACCGGCGGGCATCCGCGGCCTGCAGATGACCGGCATCTGTCAACCTTTGCGGATCGGGGCGGAAAAAGGTCGGGCGGACCAGCTCTACCGGGAAAAGTTCGCGTTTCTAAAGGACCATCCCGAACTGGAGGCTGTTCTGGGCCGCATGACGATGTACCGCATCCAGCCGATGTGGATCAGGTGGATTGATAACCGCCGGGGGTTCGGCTTTAAGGCGGAGCTGGAGATCGAGGGGGAGCCCCCAAAGGCTTAGCGATCAGGCAGCAGTTTTTCGGCCGCGGCGAAGATGGCGTCCGGCTCGCTCATGCGCCCGGGGCCGACGGTCCGGCAGGCCTGCCAGCCTTCGTCGGGGCCGACGGTTTGGTGGCCCAGCAGCTCGCGGACGGTTTTGAGGTTCCGCTGGGTGATCGGGCTTTCCCACATCTGGGCGTTCATGGCCGGGGCGAGCAGCACGGGCGTGGTCCGCGGCAGGGCGGCGAGCGTGAGGCTCACCACGTCGTCAGCCAGGCCGGCGGCGATTTTGGCCAGGGTGTTGGAAGTGCAAGGGGCGACGATGACCAATTGGGCCCAGCGGGCGGTGGTCACGTGCTCGGAGTCAAAACTTTCCTGGGGCTGCCAGATGCTGGTGATCACCGGGCGGCTGGAAAGGGTCTGAAAAGTCAGCGGCCCGACGAAGTGCGTGGCGGCTTCGGTCATCAGGACTTGCAGCTGCGCCCCGGCCTGCACCAGCCGACTGGCGAGGGCGGCGGACTTATAGCAGGCGATGCCGCCGCTGACGGCCAGCACGATTTTGCGATCTTTCCAGCTCGGATGCGAAGATTGGCTCATGGCCGGCACCACGGCGGAGGAAGGGTCTTACTCTTGAGCGTCGGTTTTGGCGGATTTGGTTTCCGCGGGCATTTCGATGGTGATCTTGCCTTGGGAAACTTCCTCGATGGCCACCTCCAGATCGCTGCGGCTGCCGCGCTCGATTAAGGGGCGTGACCCCTCCATCAGTTCGCGCACGCGATGCTGGATCAAAGCGGTGAGCTTAAACCGGCCACCAACACGATTGACGATATCGTCACCCTTGAGCGGCTGAAACATGTTCTTGTAGCTCCGGCTGTGGACAGTCCAGCAATTATATCCATTAAATGGGCAACCACAACCTCTTGTCGGCACTGATTTTCCAGGTGGCTGGCCTGCTACTTGGGGTCCGTTCCCGGCGTGGCCAGGGAATTGAGGGGCGTATTTCCGGGGGAGGTGGGGAGGAAGCCTTGGCCGGGCAATTCGCGCAGGCGGACTAATTCGGCCAGCAGGCGCACAGTGGGGGGCGATTCCTCGGGCGTGGTGGCGTAGCCGGCAATCCGCCCGGAGGCGCGAATGCGGACGCGGTAGATCACTTCCTGTTGGGTGGGCTGGGTCTGGGAGTCATTGTCCAGCAGGGCCTTGGCCTTGGGGCTGGTCGGCTCCGCCAGGAGGTGGTGGGACCGGATGATCTGCCAGAGCGTCTGCATGTCGTCGGGCTTAAGCAGGCGGGTTACGCCGGGGAAATATCGCTCGGTGGCGTAGGGTCCGATGGCCACGTGCAGGCGGCGGTTGGGTTCGAGCACGTATTGCGAGGGTTGCCGCATGGCTTGTTCGTTGGGTACGCCCAGGCGATTGGCGCTGGCGACGTCGCCTTCGACCTGGGCGGCGGGCTGGACGGTTTTGACCGTCAGTTCCAGGGCGAAGTCGGGCGGGACGTTTTGATCGTCCGTGGGTGTGCCGGCGCAGCCATGGACGGCAAGGAGTAATGTCACCGCCAGTCCGAGGCAGGCGGATCGTTGCAGCGTCAATCGGTATCCCTTGGTCATGGTCAATCTCTTGGCCTGGACATTTTACGAGTGCGGACGATTTTATATCGGGTAGGGGGTGGGGAGAAGGAGTTGGGGGTTGGGGGTTGGGGATTAGGGGTTGGGGATTAGGGGTTGGGGAAAGACAAGGTGGAACGGAGAGTTTAACGAGGATTCATAGTTACGATACCCGGGGCTTGCGCCCCGGCTTGCTCATACTCACATATACAAAGCGGAGTCATTTTCCGGGTGGGCTACTTCCGGGGGACGACTTCCGGGTGGGCTACTTCCGGGGGCGGGGGTAGGCGCGAGCCCAGTTTTGGCCGAGGCGGGGTTTTTGCCGGCCGAGGATCATGACCAGCAAGGTCAGGACGATGGCCAAGCCCAAGCCCGTTTGGGCCCAGGCCAGCGCCTGCGACGGGGATAGGGCAGGCGCGGCAATCGGGCGGGCAAGCGCGGCGATCTCGCTTTGGCGGATGCGTTCGATCATCGCCCGCACCAGAAAGTGCATGGCCGGGGGGCCTAGGGCCAGGAGCAGCAACTTAACTTGCAGCCAGCGCTGGCGGAGCAGGATGGAGGGGTGTTGGAGGGTCAGCAGGATTCCCAGGACGGCCGCGGCGGCTCCGCCGGGGATGACCATCCAGCGGATAATGCGGGCGACCATTTCGGCCGTCTGGCGCAGGGCGTGGCCTTGCGGATCAGGGCCCGCGGCGGTGGCGACGACCAGCGCGGCCACCAGACCGCCGAAGAAAATCGCCACGGCTATGACCTTGGGGATCAGCAGCCAGGGACGAATACCCCGCCCGGGTTTGCGGCCGTGGATGTTGATCGGTGGCGTGGTCGAGGCTGTCATGCCTTTAGTGTCGGTTGTCATTTAACTAAGGGCAACCGGGGCGGCTGGAGAAAAGAAAAAAGCACACAGCACGCTGCGCGCTGCTGTGTGGCACCCCCGGAAGTCACCCCCCCGGAAGTCATCCCTCGGACCCCGGACCCCGGACCCCGGACCCCGGACCCCGGACCCCGGACCCCGGACCCCACGAGCATACCCGCGGCTTACGCCGCGGCTTGTCCCAGTCCCCAATCCCTAACCCCCAATCCCCAACCCCCAATCCCTCCACCCCAGACCCCACCTTCCTCCGGGGGTTGCTGGTATTCATGGCCTTGTTACCTTCTTAGCCGTCATGAAAACAAGCCTGGCCTGGTTGAACAGTTACCTCGGTCCGTCGGTTGAGCTGCAAGCGGCTGCGGACATCTTTACCGCCTTGGGCTTTCCCACGGAAAAGTGGGATCCGGCTCCAGGTGGCGATTGGCTGTTGGACGTGGAGATCACCAGCAATCGACCGGACCTGCTCAGCCACGTGGGCTTGGCGCGGGAACTGGCGGCCGCCACGGGTCGGCAACTGCGCGGGCCGAACTGTGCGCTGCCCCCGGCCGCGGCCGGGCCGGTGGAGGCTTTGGCCAAGGTGCGGAATCAGGAGCTGGAGCTTTGCCCGGTCTACACCGCCCGGGTGATCCGGGGGGTGAAGGTGGGCCCAAGCCCCCAGTGGCTGGTGGAGCGGTTGCAGGCGGTGGGACTGCGCAGTGTCAACAACGTGGTGGACGTGACGAATTTTGTCTTGCTGGAGCTGGGCCAGCCGCTGCACGCGTTTGACTTGAATCTTCTGGATGAAAAAACGATTGTCGTGCGGCGGGCCAAGGCGGGCGAGGCGTTTGCCGCCCTGGACGGGTCCAATCACAAATTGACCGAGCGCATGTTGGTGATCGCTGACGCCCGCAAGCCGGTGGCCTTGGCGGGGGTGATGGGCGGGTCCAACAGCGAAGTGGGCCCGACGACCACGGACGTGCTGCTGGAATCGGCGATGTTTGCGCCGCTGCAGGTGCGGCAGACCAGCCGGGCCTTGAAGTTGTTCAGCGATTCCAGCTACCGCTTTGAGCGCGGGATTGATCCGGCCGGCGTGGAACTGGCCAGCCGGCGGGCGGCGCAATTGATCGTGGAATTGGCCGGCGGGAAACTGGCTGAGGGGGTGATCCGCGCGGGGCAGCCGGAGGCGACGCAGGCGCGCACGGTGCAGGTGCGCGTGGCGCGTTGTGCCGCGCTGCTGGGCGTGGCGGTGCCGGCCGAGCGCATGGTGGAATTGCTGGGCCGCCTGGGCTTGGCGCCGCGGCTGGATCAGGCGGCTGGGACGATTGCCTGCACGATTCCGACGCACCGGCTGGACCTGGAGCGCGAGGTGGACTTGATCGAGGAAGTCATCCGCCTGCACGGGCTAAGTCACGTGCCGTTTAAGGAAAAGATCGAACTGGTCGCGCAGGCGACGAATCCCAAGACCACCGCCCGGCGCGGTCTGCGCCAGGTGCTGGTGGCCCACGGGTTCCACGAGACGGTCAATTTCAGTTTCGTCAGCCCGCGCTGCGGCCAGCCGTTTCTGCCGGCCGGGCATGAAGCGGTGGAAGTGGACGACGAACGGCGCAAGAGCGAGCCGATGCTGCGGCCTTCGCTTTTGCCCAGCCTGCTGGCCTGCCGCAAGTTCAACCAGGACGCGGGCAATCGCCAGGTCCGGCTGTTTGAGACCGCCTCGGTCTGGAGCAAGGCGGGGGGGAAAATCGTCGAGAGCCAGAAGCTGGCGATTTTGATGGACGTGGCGGGCAATTCCCCGGCCGATTTGTCGCCCGCGCTGCGCGAACTGCGCGGCGTGCTGGCGGAGCTGGTCGAGCGCTTGGGCGGCACGGCAGCGCTGACGCTTAGCCCGGCGACTTGGCCGTGTTTCGCGGCGGCCAGCGGCGTCGCGCTGGCGGATCAGCCCATCGGCTGGATCGGCGTGGTGGATGCGAAGATTCAGGCGCTTTTTGATCTACAGACCCCGGTGGTGGCGGCCGAGGTGGAGTTGGAGCCGCTCCTGGCGTTGTTCCCGCCGCAACGCAAGGTGACCAGCCTGGCCAAATATCCAGCCATCGAGCGTGATTTGTCGGTGGTCGTGGCCGAGGACGTGCCGTGGGCGCAGATCGAAAAGGTGCTGGCGGACACGCCCTTGGAGCGGCTGGAAAGCAGCGGTTTTGTGGGCGTTTATCGCGGTAAGCCCATCGAGGCGGGCAAAAAGAGCGTGACCTTCCGGCTGATATTCCGCGATCCGCAGACTACGCTGCGCCATGAGCAGGTGGACCCGCAGGTGCGGCGGGTGGTGGCGAAGCTGCATGATTCGTTGGGCGCGGTTCTACGTGCGTAAAGTCCGCGTGATGGGGGTTGGCCACGGCGGCTACGGCTAAATAGACCTTTTCCGCGCCGGCCTTGCGCAAAAGGCGTGCGCAAGCGGTGGCGGTGGCGCCGGTGGTCTTGATGTCGTCCACCAGCCAGACGCTCCATCCGCGCAGGTCCACGTGCCCGACGTCGAACGATCCTTGGATATTCCGCAAGCGTTCCGAAAGGCTGACCGTCGTCTGCGGGCGGGTCAAGCGCGGGCGCCGCAGCACGGCTGCCAACGGCCACTTGTTCACACGGGATATTTCCCGGGCGATCAATTCCGCCTGGTTGTATCCGCGCCGCCAGCGTCGCAGCCAGTGCATGGGCACCGGGCAGATGGCCGCCTTTTCGCCCTGCCCGATGCGCCCGACGGACTCAGCCAGCTTAGCGCCCAGCCACGGGCCCCAACTCCAGTCCTGGGCGAATTTCATCCGCACGATCCACTGATCCAGCGGCGCATCGTAGGAGCCAAGCCGCACGACCCGATCCCAGGGCGATTTCCGCCCCACGCAATACGAGCAGCCTTCAACCTTCACGCTCCCGGGACCCGCGGAAATGCCGCAGCGATGGCAATAGGCTGAAGGAGCATCCGCCTGCCACCCGCTGAGCGTGGCGCGACGGCCCGCCTGGTGGCGTGCGGACAACGCGTACCACGTCAGCCGCCAGCCTTTCTCTGCCAGTTGGAACGCTCGCTTGGATGACATCTTCCCACCTGCCGCATGCTGAAAATCAGACCGCCGCCCCATCAGCTTACCACGTGTCCCGTTATACTGGCAGGGTGCCTGCACCATCCGCCAACGTCAGGGACGATCACCCGCGCTCCGCACGCGGACGAGCGCGTTTTGACGCGGTGGTGGAGCGGAATCACCCGCTCTGCCGCGCGCACTATCTGCTGCGTTTGCGCCTGCCGGCGGATTTCCCCGCCACCGCGCCCGGACAGTTCATCCAATTGGCCTGCCGCAGGCCGGACGGCGCGCAGACTTCGGAAGTGGTGTTGGCGCACGATCTGGAATGGGAGCCGGGAAAGGCCATCGCCTTTCAGCAGCCGGAGCTGCTTGGCCCGCTGGCTTTGTTGCGCCGGCCGTTCAGCCTGGCGGGGCGCGGCGATGATGAACGCGGACCCTGGGTGGAAATCGTCCACCGCGTGGTCGGCGTGGGCACCCAATGGCTCAGCAGACTGAAGGTGGGCGATAGCGTCGATCTGATCGGGCCTTTGGGCAATCGCTTTCAGCTGCCCAAGGATCGCTCGCTGGGTTTGCTCGTCGGGGGCGGTGTGGGGCTGCCGCCGATGTTCTACTTAGCCCAGGCCTTGCAGGCCGCCGGGTGGCAAGCGGTGGCCTTTGTGGGGGCCCAGGCGCGCGACCTGTTGCCCGTGAATCTGGACTCGTCCGTGCCGCCGGCGACGGACGGCCAGCCCGCTTTGAGCGTGCAGGAATTCGCCCGCTACGGGCTCGTAACGGTCATAACCACCGACGACGGCTCGCTGGGGCTAAAGGGCCTGATTACCGAGGGGTTGACCCGGTTCCTAAAAACCCTGTCCCCCGCCCAGCGTCAGCAGGCGGTGGTGTTCACCTGCGGGCCCAACGGCATGATGCGGGCGACGGCGAGTCTGGCGGCTGCGCACGGGGTGGATTGCCAGGTTTGCATGGAACAAGCCATGGCCTGCGGCATGGGCACCTGCCAGTCCTGCGTGGTGCGTGTCGAGGACGCGGCCAATCCCCAGGACCGCACGGCTGACGGCAGGCCCTGGCGCTATCGGCTGACCTGCACCGATGGGCCGGTCTTTGACGCCCGCCAGATCGTGTGGGAATAGCGGGGGATAAAAAATTTCTTGCCGGCCTTCCCGCCGTTCCGACGCAGGCTAAAGTCATAGTCATGAATACGAAAACCCCTCCCATGATTCCCTACGCGGATCGCTATGTGCCCGACCTGCCGGCCGAGCAGGCTGCCGAAGCGTTTTATCGTTGTCTGAGCCGGCGGCGAACGGTGCGGGAGTTTTCCGCTCAGCCTGTGTCCTTAGAGACCATCCAGTGGCTGGTGCGCTCGGCCGGTTCGGCGCCCAGCGGCGCCAACAAGCAGCCCTGGCGTTTTGTCTGCGTCAGCGATCCGGCCCTAAAGCGCGAAATTCGCCTGGGGGCTGAGGAAGAAGAACAGGCCTTCTATCGCGAACGGGCCAACGCTCAGTGGCTGGCTGACTTAGCGCCCCTGGGTACGGACGAAAACAAGTCTTTTCTGGAAGTCGCCCCCTGGCTGATCGTGGTCTTCAAGCTCGCGGCCGATGACGACGGCTCGCAGGTTTACTATGTCAACGAGTCCATCGGCATCGCGGTGGGCATGCTGCTGGTGGCCGCCCATCAGGCCGGCCTGGCGGCGCTGACCCACACGCCCAGCCCGATGAAATTCCTGGGCCAGATTCTGCATCGCCCCGAGAACGAACGGCCGTATCTGCTCATTCCCATCGGCTATCCGGCCAAGGATTGCCAGGTTCCCGTGTTCGCCACGCGCCGCAAGCCGCTGGATCAGATCATGGTGGTGCATTCTTAGCACCATGCGGGACTTGCCCGGCGATCCGCGTGGCGGTGCGCGGTATCCCTGAGGTTTTTTTGGGCGCGGACTGCCTATCGGCCCCGCCCGCGCCTCCCGCCGAACCGGCATAACGCCCACCCCCAAGGTCGGCGGGTTTAGGACGATCACAGACCAGGAATTTTGACGCCACGGAAGCGGACCACTAAATTGGCCGGGCTATTCCCTAGCTAGGAGATTCGCCCATGGCTATCAAAACGCTGTACGACAAAGACGGCTCGATCAACGCTTTACAGGGCAAGACGGTGGCGGTGCTCGGCTACGGCTCGCAGGGCCACGCTCATGCCCAGAACCTGCGTGATTCGGGCGTGAAAGTGATCGTGGCCAACCGCAAGGATTCCGCCAACGGCAAGCTGGCGATCGAGCACGGGTTTAGCCCGCTGCCCGTGGCCGAGGCGGTCAAGCAGGCGGACCTGGTGATCTTGACCCTGCCCGACGAGGTCCAGCCGGACGTGTTTAAGAACGAAATCGCTCCCAACCTCAAGGCGGGCGCAGCCCTGGGATTCACCCACGGGTTTAACATCAACTTTAAGACCATTGCCCCGCCTCCGAACGTGGACGTGGTGATGGTGGCGCCCAAGGGCCCCGGCCACACGGTGCGCAGCGAGTTTGAACGCGGCGGCGGCGTGCCGTGCTTGCTGGCGGTGCATCAGGACAAGAGCGGCAAGGCGTACGACACAGCCATGGCCTGGGCCATCGGCATCGGCGGCGGCAAGGGCGGCATTCTTAAGACAACCTTCAAGGACGAATGCGAGACGGACCTTTTCGGCGAGCAGACGGTGCTCTGCGGCGGGCTGTCGAGCTTGATCAAGGCGGGGTTTGAAGTGCTCACCGAAGCAGGCTACCCGCCGGAGCTGGCGTATTTTGAAGTCTGCCACGAGTTGAAGTTGATCATCAACCTGATCGAACGCGGCGGCCTGAAGTACATGCGGTATTCGATCAGCAACACGGCCGAGTTCGGCGATTACCACACGGGCCCGAAGGTCATCGACGCCGGCGTGAAGGAGCGGATGAAAAAGGCCCTGGCGGACATCCAGTCCGGGCAGTTCGCCAAGACCTTCCGCGACGATTACGCCAAGGGCTTCCCGTGGTTCAAGGCCCAGCGCGAAAACGACGCCAACCACGGCGTGGAAAAGATCGGCAAGGAACTGCGGCGGATGATGCCGTGGATCAAGCCCGTGGAAATGTAAGCAAGATATTGGGATTAACAATAAAACGAGCCCAGGCATGCCCCGCCTGGGCTTTTCTATTCAGGGAAAACGCGTGCTGAGGGCAATAAACAGAAGATTAAGTGAGATTTTGAGCGGCAGGAGAGGTGGGGCGGTGACTTTGGGGGCCCGGCGACGAGGGTTCGTTGGCTCGTGCTATAATCGAAGCTAATGGTGATGATGGTCGGAGAGTCATTTGGCGGGCGAAGAACGCCAGAATAGAATTGTCTAAAACAACTCGCCGATAACAATTTAAGTTTCCTTTTTTTCAGGAGTCTGGTCGCATGGTCTCTGGGACCCAGACGCAGGATCGTACCCCCTCAACTCACCCCCGCACCGAAGAAATTCCAGCCGCGGTTGTGAGATTCGCAGGCGACTCCGGCGACGGCATGCAGATGGCGGGCACGCAATTCACCGACACGTCGGCGATCATCGGCAACGATGTGGCGACCTTGCCGGACTATCCGGCTGAGATCCGGGCCCCGGCGGGAACCGTGCCGGGCGTTTCGGGTTTTCAGATCAACTTCGCCTCCACCGACATCCACACGCCGGGGGATGAAGTCAACGCCCTGATCGCGATGAACCCCGCAGCCTTAAAGGCCCATCTGGCGGACGTGCAGCTGGGGGGCATCGTGGTGGTCAACGAAAGCGAGTTCGACAAGGTCAACCTGCGCAAGGCCGGTTACCCCGAGGGCGTCAACCCGCTGGACGATCCGGAACTGGGGCGAAAATACAGGCTGTACAAGGTGCCGATCACCCGCCTCAACGCCGAGAGCCTGGCGGATTCGGGCATGTCCGCCAAGGACATCGGCCGCTGCAAGAACATGTACGCCCTGGGGCTGATTTACTTTCTGTTCGATCGCCCGCTGGATACGACGATCCAGTATCTGGAAGATTACTTCGGCAAGAAAAAGAAGATGCCGGAAGTGGCGGCCGCGAACGTCAAGGCGCTTAAGGCTGGATTCTATTTCGGCGAGACGGCCGAGATTTTCCCCGTCCGCTATCACGTGGCGCGGGCGCCGGTGGCGCCGGGTACCTATCGGAAGATCACCGGCAACGACGCGACGGCGATGGGCCTTATCGCGGCTGCCAAGCTGTCGGGCAAGACGCTGGTGTACTGCACGTATCCGATCACGCCGGCGTCGGACATCCTGCACTACCTGGCGGGGATGCGGAATTTCGGCGTCAAGACGTTTCAGGCCGAGGACGAAATCGCCGCCATCTGTTCCGCCATCGGGGTGTCGTTTGCCGGGCAACTGGGCGTAACCGGTACGTCAGGCCCGGGCCTGGCGCTAAAGACCGAGGCGATGGGCCTGGCGGTGATCACGGAATTGCCTTTAATCATCATCGACGTGCAGCGGGGCGGGCCCTCGACGGGCTTGCCGACCAAGACCGAACAATCGGACCTGTTGCAGGCCGTGGTGGGGCGGAACGGCGATTGCCCGCTGGTGGTGCTGGCCGCCAAGTCGCCCTCGGATTGCTTTGACACCGCCATCGAAGCGGTGCGCATCGCCTTTAAATACATGGTGCCGGTGCTGATTCTCACCGACGGCTACCTGGCCAACGGGGCTGAGCCCTGGCGCTTGCCGGACCCCAAGAGCCTGCCGGCCATTCCCGTGACGCATCCGACGGACCCGGCGACCTATCAGCCGTATAAGCGTGACGAAAACTACGCTCGGCCGTGGGCGATTCCCGGCACGCCGGGCCTAGAGCACCGCATCGGCGGGTTGGAGAAGGCGGACGGAACCGGCGGCGTGTCCTACGATCCGGAAAATCACCAGAAAATGACGCTGCTGCGTTTGGCCAAGGTCAACAAAGTGGCCGACGACATCCCGCCTGCCGAGACGTACGCGGGCGCGGACGCGGAATTGCTGGTGGTGTCCTGGGGCGGCACATACGGCTCGGTGCGGACCGCGGTGGAGCGGCTGCACGCCGAGGGCAAGAGCGTGGCGGGGCTGCATTTGCGACACATGAATCCGATGCCTACGAATCTGGGCACGCTGCTCAAAAAATACAAGAAAATCCTGGTGCCCGAACTGAACACCGGCCAATTGCGTTATATCTTACGGTCCCGCTATCTGGTGGACGCGCGGGGGCTGAACAAGATCCAAGGCAAGCCGTTTTTGGTCGAGGACTTGGTGGGCGGGATCAATCTGATGCTCGACGGTAAGTGGGGCGAGGCTGAATCGCTCAATCCCACGCAGCATCAGATCAAGGCGTTTAAGTGAATAACGACAGGGGTGGCAGGCGTAAACAAGAATGATGGACGCAACGGGGTGCGTAACAGATACAGGTGAAGCATGGCTACTGAAGTACAAGTTCCGGTTTTGTCCGCTAAGGATTTCGCTTCCGACCAGGACGTGCGCTGGTGCCCGGGTTGCGGGGACTACGCGATCCTAAATCAGGTGCGGCGGGTGCTGGCGGCCGCGGGCGCCACGCGGGAGAAAACGGTGTTTGTGTCGGGCATCGGCTGCTCCAGCCGGTTTCCGTATTACATGAGCACGTATGGTTTTCACTCCATCCACGGGCGGGCGCCAGCCATCGCCACGGGCATCAAGCTGGCCAATCCGGACCTGAACGTGTGGATCGTCACCGGCGACGGCGACGGGCTGTCGATCGGCGGCAATCACCTGCTGCACACCCTGCGGCGGAACGTGAACGTCAAGATTCTGTTGTTCAACAATCGAATTTATGGCTTGACCAAAGGCCAATATTCCCCCACCAGCGAGGAAGGCAAGAAGACCAAGTCCTCGCCGTTCGGCACCATCGAATTACCGGTGACGCCGCTGTCGATCGCCCTGGCGGCCGAGGCCTCTTTCGTGGCCCGCGCGGTGGACGTGGACAAGAACTTAGGCGACGTGCTGCAGGCTGCGGCTGAACACAAGGGATCCGCCTTTGTGGAGATCTATCAGGACTGCAATATTTTCAATCACTTGGCGTATCAGTACGCCACGGACAAGGCGGCCAAGGAAGACCACATCCTTTACCTGGAACACGGTAAGCCCCTGGTGTTCGGCAAGAATCGCGACAAGGGCATTCGCTTCGACGGAGCCCACAAGCCGCAGGTCGTGGAACTGGGAAAGGGGATCAAGGAAGACGACCTGATCTTCCACGACGAAGCGGATGAAAACCTGGCGTTCCTGCTAAGCCGCCTGTCGTATCCGCAGTTCCCCGAACCGCTGGGCGTGTTTTACCGCGTGCGCGACGACTGCTACGAGGATTTGCTCGAAGGCCAGATCAAGTCCGCCGTGGCGGCCCGCGGCCAAGGGGGATTGGCTGAGTTGTTTGAGTCCAGCGATAACTACAAGGTGTAAGACGGCAGAAAGTTGAATGCGGAGAGTGGGGGCTCGCACTCTCGAAAGTTAGTAATAAAGCCCAGGCAAGAAATGCCTGGGCTCTTTTTATTACGCAAATTTGCCTTGCCATCCCCGCTGACGCGTACTGCTATCTCAACCGCACCGGCGTGTACCCGCAGTTGGGCTCTTCCGCCAGGTAATCGTGGCTCTCGGCAAACGCCCGCGCCCGGCAGCCCATGCACACCTTCTTGAATTCGCACATCCCGCATTTGCCTTCCAATAGATCATCATTCCGCAGGGCCGCGAAAATCGAACTGTCCCGCCAGATCGCCGGCAAGGGCGTTGTCTTGACGTTCCCCGAACTCACCGGCAAATACCCGCACGGAAACACCTCGCCCGTGTGCGACACAAAACACACCGCCTGACCGGCCAGACACCCCTTGGTCATCGCCGTCATATCTCCCCCCCCGGAACCCCCGCCCCCGGAACCCCCGGTAGCGCCCTCTGGATGACCTTGGGCACGTGTGTGGGTTGTAGCCCCCGGCTCTGCCGGGGGGTGTCCACCCGCTCCCGGATGTCCCCCCGGATGTCCTGATGGTCTTGCCCCCTCTCCCTCCCTGAGGGAGAGGTCAGGGTGAGGGTGTAGTCCTTGCTTCTCCAAAGCCGGACCAGAGTCCTTTCCCAGGGACGAAGGTCCGGTTTGACCTGTGACAGCATCTCCCCCCGGATGTCCCATCCCCCGGTGCGGGTGTGCCGCCGTCGGCATCGGCCGTCCATCCTCCTTGGCCCGTTGCCGCATCACGCGGAAGTAGTGGGGGGCGCACGTCGCCTTTAAGTGAAGCTTCTGTTCCAGGCTCCGATCGTAAATCCAATTCAGCGCCGCTTCGTATTCATCCGGGTCCAGCTTGATGGCGTCGGACAACTCCATCCCGCAACCCACCGGCACCAGCATGAAAATGTGCAACGCGTCCGCCCCCAGCTCCAACGCCAACTGATACATCCGGTCCAGCAGCCGGTAATTGTGCTTCGTGACCGTGGTGTTGATCTGCATCGACATCCCCCGCCGGCGCAATTCCTTGAATCCGCGCACTGTGGAATCAAACGATCCGTCGATGCCCCGGAATTGATCGTGCGTCACCGCGTCCGGCCCGTCAAAGCTCATCGACACCCGCCGGATGCCCACGTCCACCACCTGCTGGGCGATCTCTTCGTTCATGATCGTGCCGTTGGTGGCCAGCGCCGTCGGCAAGCCCGTCTGCCGCGCTGCCGCCGCCAGCTCAAACAAGTCCGGGCGCATCAGCGGCTCACCGCCGGAGAAGACCAAGATCGGCCGGCCCGTCTGGGGCAGCGACGCGATCATTCCCAGCGCCTGCTCCGTGGACAGGTCGTCCCGGCTTAGCTGCCGCGACACGTCCAGCCGCCGGCAATGCACGCAGGCCAGATTGCACGCCGCCGTCGCTTCCCAGAAAAGCAATCGCAGCGGCGGAGCCGTCGCCCCCGAAGGGGCCAGCGTCGGCAGGGCGTAAGCTTGCGTGTGATGGGCCATAGGTGCTCCCTCCCGTAGATTATCGGGCAAGACGCGTGCCAAGCCAACAGTCCAGGCGCTATTCCCGCATAACATATGTCAAGATAGATACGTGTTTTATGGCTTGGCTTCGGACTCGATCCCAGGTGATTGCCCAAAGGTGTTTTTCCACGGCATCGTTGCTCAATCAATCGGTTTGACGTTGCCGATGCCGTTTCAACGGCCGGGGGTATGGCGATTGCTTCTTTTATCCATGTGGATCAAGGTAAAAAGCGGTACCCTTACTAGGCCCATGAGTATGAAGATCACAGGTCTGGTCTTAACCGTCTTGCTGTTTCTGGTCTTGGGCGCTTTGATTTTTTTGCCGTGCGGCCTGAACGTTGATGAGGATTCCTCCCTATTGTCCGCCAGCCAGCCTGCGGAACCGACGCTTGCGGGGGTACTTCCGGGGGCGGGGGAGGATCAAGAGGAAGCCGCCATCTTTCGTATCGCCTTGGTTCCCGAACGCGATATTTTCGCCCAGCGTCGCCGCTTCCTGGCTTTAGCTGACTATTTATCCCTGAAACTGAACCGCAAAGTGACTCTGGTCACGCTCAACACCTACCAGTCCATCATGAAGGACATGGCCGAGAAGCGCGTGGACGCCGCCTTCCTTGGCTCGCTGGTCGCTGTCTTGGCCATCGACCGCCTGGACGCCCAAGTCCTGGTCAAGCCCGAGCTGCCCGACGGCGCGAGCACCTATCGGGGCGTGATCTTTGTTCCCGAGAACTCCCCCGTGCGGAAGATCGAGGACTTGGCCGGCCGAACCATCGCCATGGTGCGCACGACCATGGCCGGCGAGCTTTTTCCGTATTGGCAACTCAAAGAGGCTGGACTTCTCAAGGCTGAGAATTCACCGCGGATCGTGTGGGTCGGCACGCACGACGACGTGATCTACGAAGTCATGGCCGGCCGCGTCGACGCCGGCGCCGTCAAAGACCTGCGTTTGATCGCTTTTGCCAAGAACCACCCGGATCAGAAGTTCCGCCAGCTGGCCATCAGCGACGCCGTGCCCAACGACGGCTTGGTCCTCCGCCCCGACATCGCCCAGACCCTCGGCCCGCAATTGCGCCAGATTCTCCTGGCCATGGACTCCGACCCCCAGGGCCAGGAGGCCCTCAAGCAATTCGGCGCGCTGCGGTTTTTGCCCTGTGCAGCCGATGATTACCAGGCGATTTTCACCATGGTTCACCATTTAGACTCGGATTGGATGCGGTTGGGCCTGGGCGAGCCCCACCCTCGCTCCCAGTCCGAAAAAGACGCACAAGGAAAGTAATTCGATGCTGCGGCGGAAACTGCTGCTGGTGCTTGGGCCCTTAGTAGCGCTGTTGCTCGGCGTGGCGGTGGTGGCCATCGGCCTTTTGCAGAACGTGCTCCAAGGCATGGACCACATCAACACCCAGGCCCTGGTCATCGTCGACCAGGCCAATCAACTAGGCGCCACCATCACCATGGTCGAGGCGGAACTGCATGATCTGCAGCTGGGCCGCAAGAGATACCTGGATAACCTAATTGATTCCGTCGAAACCCTGCGCGACGAAATCCGGCTCCTGTCCGGGCATTATCTGGTCACGCGCCCCGAGGCGGACAAAACCTTCAAGCATCTGGTGGCCGCCTTGCCTGCTTTCGAACGCCACGTCGGCGCCCTGGCCACCACCCGCGATCCGGACTTGGCTGCCTTTCACAACGAGGAAGCCACCCAATTCTCAGGGGCCATGCGCCGCGACATTCTGGAATTGTCCAGCCTCGCCCGCGCCCACGCCCGCAAGGAAGTGGAAGAAGTCATCAGCCAGTTCCGCTGGCTGGTGCTGGGGTTAACGGTCGTGTTTCTTTTGGTCATCAACTTGGCGGTATTAGCCTTGTTCCGGGCTTCGCGGATGGTGCTCCAGCCCGTCGAGCGGCTCGTCGACGCCAGCCGCCAGCTGGCCCTGGAAAAGTTCGACCATCGTGTCGCCCTCACCCAGCACGACGAATTCGACGAACTCGCCCAGGCCTACAACCAGCTGGCCGAAAAGCTCCAGGCCAACGAGAAGCGCAAAATAGAAACCCTCGGCCAGGTCGCTTTGACCCTCAATCACGAGCTTAATAACGCCATCGCCGTCATCGACTCGCAGTTAAGCCTCATGGGCCGGCAGGCTGACAAGGACAGCCGCCTGGCCTCCCAGTTGCGGCAGATTCACCAGACCCTCGAACGCATGACCCACACGGTGCGTTCTTTGCAGCAGATCCGCCGCATTGTGCTGACCGATTACGCCGAGGGAATTAAAATGCTCGATCTGGAAAAATCCGTGCGTGCCGAGCAGTCTTAGTTTGACCGTCTTCCCTCATTTGTTTGCCAGTTTAGCCGGGAATTCTTACCTCCAAGGGCCAGCCCGTGAGTCGGGATAAAGCGACCAGACACCGAGCATCTCCTCTCCTATCCGAATTGCGCTGGCTGCTGCGCCTGCGTTGGCTGGCGGGCTTGGCGGTGGTGGCCGGCTCATTGACCGACTGGTTCTGGCAACGCTGGTACGACCATGACTTGATCATGGCTGGCTTCGGCGCGTTCATCCTTTTCTATAACCTGATCCTCAGCCTTATCTCCCCCTCCGCCCCTCCCCCCTCCTCGGGTGCCACACAGCAGCCCGAAGGGTGCTGTGTGCCTGATTCAGCGCCTGGCTTGGATAGGCCCAAAGCAGACTCTTCCCTTACCCCTGCGAAAAATCCTTCCCCTTTCTTCCCCCCCGTCGGCCTCGCCTGGCTGCAGATTCTCCTGGACCTTGGCGTCTTGACTCTACTCGTGATATGGACCGGCGGCGTCGCCAGCCCGCTCTTGGGCTTTTTCGTTTTGCACATGGTCTTCGCCAGTCTGCTTCTGCCTCGTTTCATGGCCTATGCCGGCGCTTTGGCTGCCGCCGTCATGGTCTTGGCCGCCCTGTGGTGGTCCGACCTGCTTGCGGCCAACCCCAAGGAAACCGTCGCCCTCGCCGCCTGGGTGGTCCTGCTTTTGGCCACCGTGCACTTAAGCAATCACATCACCCGCAGCCTGCGCCGCCACGAGCGCCGCCTGATGCGCCAGAATCAGCGGATCCGCGCCATGTCCCGCCGCCTGGCCAAGCAGCAGCGGGCCATGATGCAGCAGGAAAAAATGGCCGCCTTGGGCCAGATGGCCGCCGGCGTGGCTCACGAAATCGCCAACCCCCTGGCCAGCATGGACAGCCTCCTGCAACTGATGCAGCGCAAGCCCGCCCAGCCCCGCCCGGGCGCCATCGACACCCTCCGCCAGCAGGTGGATCGCATCCGCGAAATCGTCCAGCAGCTGACCACCTTCGCCCGCCCCGGCGAAACCGGCTGGCAGATGGTGGACGTCAACGAATTAGTCGAGGAATCCCTCCGCCTGGTGCGCTTTGATCCCCGCGCCCGCAAGGTGAAGATCAATCGCCAGCTGTCCCCCCAGGCCGGCCAGCTCCACATGCAACGCCGCGCCATGGAGCAGGTGCTGGTCAATCTCCTGCTCAACGCCATGGACGCCGTGGCGGAAAACCCCGAACCGGCCGTGGCCATGCGCACCCTGCGCCAGGAAAACCAGTGCCTGATCGAAGTGGAAGACAACGGCCACGGCATTGCCCCCGAACACTTAGGCCGGCTGTTCGATCCCTTTTTCACCACCAAGCCCGTCGGCAAGGGCACCGGCCTGGGCCTGGCGGTCAGCTACAGCATCCTGCGTCAACACAACGGCCAGATCGAAGTGGATAGCCAGGTCAACCAGGGCGCCTGTTTCCGCCTGCGTATCCCTGTTTCAACCTGGCGGTTTGTCCCAATCGCGGGAACGACTGCCCGGTGAATTTCCGATTTGTGAGAAACGCCGACATGGCCTTTTTCCTCTCCTTTTTAAGGAGAGGGCAGGCTACAGGGCGTGCCCTCACTTTCCACGGTTGTCTTCCTTTTTCCCAATGTTCTACAAAGAGTTTTCAGTCAGGTCTTGGTAGTCTTTTATCCCTATGACGTGGTATGCAACGTGCAACAAGAGTTTGGCAGTCTGTTATCCGCGCGGTGGTTGCGTCTTGATCACTTAAATCCGCCGCAGCTCATGTGGAAAAGTCACGCCATGAAGATCAGGGCTAAGCACACAAGCGGGCAGAAAAAACCGGTAGCCTTCCTGACCTTTCTGGCCGCCCTGTGGCTTGTCATGCCCGCCTTTGCTCAGGACGCCAAGACACTTCCCGCCGAAGTGATCGGCCCCAATCGCCGCTGCCTGAACTGCCACGGCCAAACACACATCTCCGAACTTCCTCTGCGCGATCGCCTCTCCATGATCGCCCCCCCCGGAACTGCCCCCTCCCCCGAAATGGCTCCTTCCACCTCTAAGGCCACGCCCTCCAGCGGGCAAACACAAGTCGCCGCGTCTGCCGATTCCCCCCGTCCGGGTCTGTTCATCGGCGCCAATCCCTTGGCCGACACCGCCCACGGCACCCTCACCTGCGTCCAGTGCCATGCCGACGCCAACAATCTTCCGCATGCCGCGGTGCTGAAAAAGGTCAACTGCAGTGATGCTTGCCACGCCGCCGCCGGCGCGGACGACCGTCAAGGTTTCCACGCCCAGGCTCGCGCCAAGGGCAACCCCCAGGCCCCGGATTGCGCCGATTGCCACGGCACTCACGACATCCGCGGCAAACACGATCGCCAGTCCCGCATCTTCCCCCTAAACGTCGTCAAAGTCTGCGGCGATTGCCACGCCCAGCACACCACCGTTGCCCCCGATGGCGTCAGCGACCAAATCCGCGTGCAGACCTACATGGACAGCGTCCACGGCCGCGCGATTTCCCAGGCCGGACTGGTCGTCGCCGCCACCTGCGTGGATTGCCACGGCAGCCACGTCATCCTTCCCGCCTCCGATCCGCAATCCTCCATCAGCCGCCATGCCGTGCCCCAGACCTGCGGGCGCTGCCATACCGGCGTGGCCGAAGTCTATCTCCAGAGCATCCATGGCCAGAAGCTCGCGCAAGGCAGCAAGGAAGCGCCCGTTTGTTCGGACTGCCACACTTCCCACGCTATCAGCCGCGCCTCCACCCCGCGCTTCATGCTCGACATCGTCGGCGAGTGCGCGCAATGCCATGACCGCCCGCGCCCCGGCGGACACCGCTCCTTCTACAAGACCTATCGCGAAAGTTACCACGGCCAGGTGACCCAATTGGGCTTCGCCCGCGCTGCCCGCTGCAGCGATTGCCACGGCGCCCACGACATCCTCCCCATCGCCAATCCCCGCTCCCGTCTGTTTGCCGATCACCGCGTGGAAGTTTGCCGCCAGTGCCACCCCGGCGCCGACGCTAAATTCGCCCTCTTCCAGGCCCATGCCGATTACCGCGACGGGCACAATTACCCCCTCCTCCACGCCGTCTGGCTCTATTTCGTGGTCATGATGTCCTTCGCCTTCGGATTCTTCGGGCTCCACTGCATCCTCTGGTTCATACGCTCCTGGATCGAACGCCGCAAACACGGGCCCGAGCCTCGCCACGTCGCCAATCCCCACGCCGTCCAGCGCTTTTCCCGCTTGGATCGCATCAACCACGCCCTGGTCGTCGTCACCTTCTTCGGCCTGACCATCACCGGTCTGCCCCTCTTGTTTTCCGATCACGGCTGGGCACGCTTTATGGTCAGCCTCATGGGCGGCCCCGAAGCCGCGGGCCTGATCCACCGTTTCCTGGCCGTGATCCTCATCGCCAACCTCATCGCTCATCTGCGCGGCTTGTGGCGGAAGCTTCGCGCGCACCGCCGGCCCATCCGCGACTGGCTGTTTGGCCCCAACACCCTCTTGCCCATGCCCCGCGATTTGCGCGATTGCATCGGCATGTTCCGCTGGTTCTTTAAGGGCGGCCGCAAGCCTGGGTTTGACCGCTGGACCTACTGGGAAAAATTCGACTATATCGCCGAGGTCGGCGGAACCTTCATCATCGGCGGGTCCGGCCTGCTCCTGTGGTTCCCCAAGTTCTTCGCTCTCTTCCTCCCCGGCTGGGCTTTTAACGTCGCCATGATCGTTCATGGCTATGAAGCCCTCCTGGCCGTGGGCTTTATCTTCACCATTCACTTCTTCAACGCTCATCTGCGCCTGGAAAAATTCCCCGTCGACGATGTCATGTTCACCGGCCGCCTGCCGGAAGCCGAACTCAAACACGAGCGCCCCGACGAGTACGCCCGCCTGGTCGCCACCGGCCAGCTCGAGAGCCTGCGCGTCCAACCCGCCCCCGCCTGGTATCGCAAAGTCGCCGTGCTGGCCGGCATCGCCGCCATGACCGTCGGCACCACCCTCGTCGCCCTGATCATCCTCGCCGGCCTGGGAGTGATCTAGCATGTCCACCGCCGCCCGCCCGCCGCTTCTTTACCGCATCCTGGGCCTGCGCCGCCACGCAGGTGCCCGCATTCCCTTCCGCCTGACCCTGCGCGGGTGGGTTCAGCTGTTGCTGGTCGTCTGGGTGGTCGGCGGCGCCATGTTCGCCGAATATTCCATGCAGCCGGACTTCTGCCGCAGCTGCCATCTCATGGAGCCTTACTACCAGGCTTGGCACAGCTCCAGCCACAAAAACGTCTCCTGCGTGGATTGCCACTTCGAGCCCGGCTGGGGCAAAACCCTCTACGGCAAGTGGCAGGCCTCCAGTCAGGCCGCCAAGTTCATCACCGGAACCTATGGCTCCAAGCCCCATGCCGAGGTGCGCGACTCTTCCTGCCTGCGCTCCGGTTGCCACGAAAAACGCCTCTTAGAAGGCAAAGTCGAGTGGTCGGTCCCCACCCAACGCGGGCTGGAGGTCAAAATCCACTTCGACCACGCACCCCACTTAGGCGACCTGCGCCGCGGCAAACAATTACGCTGCGTGTCCTGCCACTCCCAGATCGTCCAGGGCCAGCACATCGTCGTCACCCTCGACACCTGCTTTATCTGCCACTTTAAGGGCATGAAACGCGGGCGCAACGAGGAAGTAGTGGGGGGCTGCGGCTCCTGTCACGGGGCACCCAAGGGCACGATCCGCCTGGCCACCGGCGATTACGATCACGCCAGCTTCCTGGAGCGCGGCGTCACCTGCGAGAACTGCCACGCCGAGGCCATCCGCGGTGACGGCGACGTGCCCAAGCAGCAGTGCTGGTCTTGCCACAACCAGCCCTGGCAGATCGAACGCTACGGCGATTCCTCTTTCATCCACAAAACCCACGTCACCGATCACAAGGTCGAGTGCGCCCACTGCCACATCCAGATCCAGCACAGCCTCAACGCCTCGATCAACCTCGTTTCCCGCTCCACCACCGCCATACCGGAAAACGCCGCCGCCGTTCCCAACGCGCAACCGCCCGCCGACGCGCACCAGGTTCCTCAGACTTCTCCAACCACCCCCCCCTCCACCCCGCCCTCCGCCCCCTCACCTTTCAGCATGCAATCCCAACTCGCCGCCGCTGGCAGCGCCGCGGCCGTTAATTGCTCGCTCTGCCACGAAGCCACCCACTCCGGCCCCAGCATGCTCTATCGCGGCACCGGCGGGCGCGGCCTGCCCGACATGCCCAGCCCCATGTTCGCCGCCCAGGTTGATTGCTTAGCCTGCCATCAGCAGCGCGAAAACACCGCGGAAGTCGCCGAAGTCCTCGGCCAGACCTATCTGGCCGCCCAGCAACGCTGCGATTACTGCCACGGCCAGCGCTACAGCGACCAGCTGGATTCCTGGAAGAAAACCATCAGCGAGAAACTCGGCGAAACCGAATCCGCCGCCAGCTTGGCTGAGCAAGCCCTTAAGGACGCCGTCATGCCCGCGGAAACCGCCCTCCAGGCCCGCCGCCTTCTGGACGACGCCCAGCACAATCTGCGCCTCGTAAAGCTCGGCCACGGCGTTCACAACGTGACCTACGCCACCGCCCTCCTGAGCGTGGCCGTGGATTACTCCCACCAGGTGCTCGACTTGATCGACCCACCCTCGGCCAAACCCAATCAACCGTAACCATGACGCTTTTGGCTACATCTTCCCCCGCGGTGGCATCTACCCGTTTAGCGGGCGATCGAAGATCGCCGCGCTTCCGCGGATCGTGGCTCGGCATGGTCCTCCTCCTTGCCATGGTCCTTAGTTCCTGCGATCGCCGTCAGGACGACGAAGCGAAATCCCCCTCCGCCCCGCCGTCCCCAGCCGCTTCCACGTCACCGGCCGCGGAATCCACTCCACCGCTCGCCTCGCAGGCCGCCAAGCCCACCGGCAAGCTGCCCGCCGACGCCTCCTGCGTCACCGCCCAGTGCCACGCTGACCTGGCCTTAGCCCCGCAGATCCACGGACCCGTCGCCGCCGCTATTCTCGCCTGGAACACCGCAACTCTCCGCGGCACTCCGGAATCATCCTCCACGTTTAGCGGGCGATCGCAGATCGCCGCGTCGTCGGGCCAATCCGTTGTGACGTCTGAGAGCGAGGTAACTTCCGCGCCTTCCGCCGGCGGCTGTTCGGTCTGTCATCAGGACGATCAGGGCGGCCACGTTTTTCCCCTCAAACGCCAGGGCAACGCCCTCTGTCAATTCTGCCACACCGTCACCGGGCGCCACGAATTCATGCACGCCGCCGTGGCCGATCCCGGCTGCCTGGCTTGTCATCAGCCCCACACTTCCAAAGCCAAGTTTCTCCTAACCGCCGACTCCGTCGCCGACGTCTGCCTTAAGTGCCACACCATGGCCGACGGCCTGCACCGCCACGGCCCCGTCGCCGCCGGGGAATGCACCAATTGCCACCTGCCCCACGAAGCCGACGTCCCGCGCCTCTTGCGCGGCGGCCAGGTTCCCGATCACTGCTTTACCTGCCATCGTGAAATGCAGGACCAGCTCACCCGGGCCACGCAAAAGCACGAGCCGGCCGTCAAGAATTGCCTGGCCTGCCATACCCCCCACGCCTCCGACGAGCCGCACCAGCTCAAACAAGCCGTCGCGCCGCTCTGCTTTTCCTGTCATCCTGCCATGGGCGACAAGATCAGCGCCGCCGCCGTACCGCATGCCGCCGTGTCCACCGCCGAAAAATGCGCCAATTGTCACGACCCCCACGCCGCCGATCAGTCCTTCCTCCTGCGTGACCGCACCGACCGCCTCTGCCTGACCTGCCACAACCAGTCGCTGCCGACCGCCGACGGGCGCCTGGTCCCCGACATGACCGCCAAGCTGGTCAACCGCAAATTCATGCATGGCCCCGTCGCCGCCGGCCAGTGCAGCCCTTGCCACGATGTGCACGGCGCCGCCTATTCCCGCCTGCTGACCAAAAACTTCCCGCAGTCGTTCTACGCCCCGTTTGATATCCAGGAATACGCCCTCTGTTTTTCCTGCCATAGTGCCGCCGTGGTCCAGGAGCCGATCACCACCAGTCTGACCAATTTCCGCGCCGGCCAGCGCAACCTCCACTACGTCCACGTCCATCAGCAGAAAAAAGGCCGCACCTGCAAGACCTGCCACGAAATCCACAGCAGCGACCTGCCCAACCACATGGCCGACGCCGTCCCCTTCGAGGGCACGCAGTGGTCCATGCCCATCCAATATCAGCCCAGCCCCGACGGCGGCAGCTGCGCCCCCGGCTGCCACGAGCCCAAGTCCTACAACCGCCATTCCGCGGACAACGCCGCGGAAACTTCCAGCGGTGATACCTCCGGCGGCGATACTTCCGGCGGCGATACTTCCGGGGGCGGTGCTTCCGGCGGCGATACTTCCGGGGGTAATGCTTCCGGGGGTGGTACTTCCGGGGGGAAAGAGGGTACGCCATGACACGATATATGACCGTACTTGCGGCCCTGCTCATTGCCTCTTCCGTCAGTATCGCCCACTCCGCCGAGAAGCGCAGCAGCAGCGCCGCGCCGGCCGCCCCCGTCTCCGCGTCCACCACCAACTCCAAAGCGAAAAAACCCGCCGCCGCCGTGGACAACGCCAGCTGCGTCACCGCCGACTGTCACGCCAACGTCAAAAATTACCCCGTGCTGCACGGGCCGCTCACCGTCAACGCCTGCGACGCCTGCCATCGCCCCCTCAGCGCAGCCGACCACACCTTTGAACTCACCCGCCAGAAAACCGACCTGTGCACCTTCTGCCACACCATCGAAATGGGCCAATCCGTCGTCGTGCACGAGCCTCTTAAGCGCGGCCAGTGCGTGGAGTGCCACAACCCCCACGGCGGCGCCAGCCGCGCCATGCTGGCCACGGACTCCGCCAACAACCTCTGCAAGCAGTGCCACCAGGACGTGATGAAAGGCAAAAAATCCGTGCACGGCCCCGTGGCCGCCGGCGCCTGCGGAGCCTGTCATCAGCCCCACAGTTCCAACTATCCTAAACTCCTCAATGCCCAGGGCACCCAGCTCTGCCTGACCTGCCACGTCTCGACCGCCACGGAGATCCGCAACAAGCGCGTGGTGCATGGCCCCGTGGCCGTGGATTGCCAGGCCTGTCATGACGCCCACGCCTCCGATCAGCCCATGATGCTCCGCGACGAGCCGGCCAAGCTCTGCGCCAGTTGCCACGAGACCATCAAAGCCACCATCGCCGGCGCCAAAACCCAGCATGAAGCCGTCACCACCTCGCGGGCGTGCTTAAATTGTCACGAAGCCCACGCCTCGGACTTCCCCAGCATTTTGCGCGGCAGCATGTTGGAACTGTGCATGGAATGCCACAACCAGGAAATCGCCCTGTCCGACGGCCGCAAGCTGGCGAACATCAAGGCGGTGCTCGACACCGGCACCAGTCTGCACGGCCCGGTGGCCCAGGCCAATTGCGCCGCCTGTCACCTGATCCACGGCGGCGACAACTTCCGCCTGCTGGTGCGCGAGTATCCTCCCCAGTTCTACGCTCCCTTTAAAGAAGAGTCCTACGCCCTCTGCTTTATGTGCCACGATCCCCAGGTGGTCCGTGACGAAAAAACCACCGCCCTGACCAACTTCCGCAACGGCCAAGAGAACCTGCACTACCTGCACGTGCATCGCGACAAGGGCCGCACCTGCCGCGCCTGCCACGAAACCCACGCCAGCGCCAACGACAAACACATCCGCGCCGCCGTGCCCTACGGCACCGGAGGCTGGATGTTGCCGCTCAACTATCAGAAATCCGAAGATGGCGGGCGGTGCGCGCCGGGCTGCCATCTTCCCTATGAATACAACCGCCGCCAGCCGGTCAGCTATCCCGCCTCCCAGCCGGCCGCGACGTCCACCCAAGGAGCCAACCCATGATTCGCCGCCACCTTTTGTGGTCCAGCGCCACGCTCACCGTGGTCCTGCTGACCGCCGCCGTCGTCTTGGCCGACCGCTTGCGCAATCTCGCCCCCGGCGACGCCCTGCCCGCCTTCAACCTGCCCACCCTCGACGGCCAGACCGTCGCCAGCGATTCCCTGCGCGGCAAGGCCGTGGTCCTGGTCATCCTCTCCGCCCAGCAGCACAGTTCCGAATCCGCCGCCACCGCCGCCCATGAGGTGGCTAAGCAGCTGCGCCGCGATGACCTGACCCTCCTCTTCGTCACCGCCGACACCGCGGAAACCGCCTATTTTCGCCAGCAGCGCGACACCGCCGAAGTTCACGAACCCCTGCTTTTGGACCACGATCGCAAGCTCTACGGCGACCTGGGCGTCATCGTCCTGCCCACCACCCTGCTGATCGACCGCGACGGCAAATTGGCCCAGATCCTCTCCGGCTACCGCTCGGATTATCCCCATCTCCTGAACGCCTACACCCAGCGCGTGCTGGGCATGATCGACGACGCCAAACTCGCCGACCTGCTCAAGACCGAAGCCTTCAACCACGATCAGCCGTCTGACAAAGCCGCCCGCCACGTCGCCGCCGCCCGCCTCCTGGAAGACAAGGGCCTGCTCGACGACGCCCAGAACGAACTGTCCAAAGCCCAGGAACTGGACGCCCAGAATCCCGAAGTCAAACTCGAAGCCGCCTGGCTCTACCTTCTGCGGAAAAATGACGCCCAGGCCCAGACCGTCGTCGACGAGGTGCTCCAAGCCCAGCCCGACCACCGCCGGGCCAAGCTCCTGCGCGGCGTGATCCTCCTGCACCGCGACCAGTTGGACGAAGCGGAAACCGCCTTAAAAGAAGCCCTCGTGCTCAACCCCGACCCCGTGCGCACCCGCTACTTCCTCGGCCGCCTCTACGAGAAAAAAGGCGACATGACCCAAGCCGCCGAAAACTATCGCCAAGCTCTCCAACGCGTCCTGGGCAACCTCCCCGAATAACCCCCCCGGACCCCCGGACCCCCGGAAGTTGCCCCATCAAGTTTAGCGGGCGATCGCAGATCGCCGCGTCTTGTCCTTAATCGTCCGGATACTGCTCGTTGACGTGATCCTTCCCATGACACGACAACGTGCACGACCCGCGCAATCGTCCTAGATCGGTAAACGTCGGCCCCGTGTTTGCCGACGTCGACGGTCCCACCACGTCCCGATCAAAGTTGATTAAGTGCGTTCCCACCCGCGTGCCGTGCGGATCATGACACACCGCACAGGCCGTTTGTTCGTCGACAATGTGCTTCTTGTGATACTTAAAACTCTGGTCCGCCAGAATGCTCGCCCGGTTGTGACACTGATAGCATAAGTCATAAGCCATCGGGCTTTCGCCAGCCCCGTCCTGCATCGAATAATTCCGCACCAGCAGCGGACGATGGTTTGAACCATGTGGCCCGCGCGCCGCCGCGTCATCCGATCCGTGGCAGTCCGTGCAATAAATCATGCTGGTGGCGTTGAGCGGCCGTTCCAGGCTCGGCACGTCGCGATTCTTTCCCGGCACCATCACCGGGTGATACGACAGCGACGCCGGCGAAAAATCACTGGACATGTCCGTATTGGGGTCCTGCCGATGCACCTGCGGAACGCCCGCCGGGTTCGTCCCCGCATGACACTTAAAGCACACTTCGTACTCAAATCTCGCCACGTCCACCCGCTGCCCGCTGGCGCTGGCGCCCGATGCCCCCTGCATCACGGGCTTGATCTGCGGCGCCCTTGTCCCCCCCGAAGACCCGCTGGCCATCTGGTGCGGGTTGTGGCAATCCGCGCATTCCACGTGCATGGACATGCTGCCCGGGGTCTCCGCCGGGTCGTGTACGCCCGTGGTCTCCCGCACCGGGTGTATGGACAGGCGGTTGAGCGTCCCCTCGATGTTCGTCTGGGCCACCGAGCCGTCGTGGCACCCCAGGCAATTGTCCTCTTCCGCCTCGTGCCTTAATAGTCTTTGCCGGCCCGACGCGCTGTGCGGCCGATGACAGCTCTCGCACCCGGCCTGCCGCACGGTGGCCGAGAGTTTGAGGTTATCCCACGTCTCCCGCCGCGCGGTCGACAGCGCGCGCGTCGACACCGCGTGCGGCGAACTCGCCCACCCGGTCATCTGGTGACACGCCACGCACATCCGCGATTCCGTGTTGTCCATCCGCAGAAATTGCCCCAAACTGTCGTCGTGCGGGTCGTGACAGGTCGTGCACTGCAACTGCCCCTCCCGGTCCAGCGGCAGTTGCCGCGGCAACGATGCCGGGCTGCGCAGCTGCGTGTTCTTGCTGGTCAGCCCCGTGTCGTAAACAAACGAAATCGGGTGATCGTCGCTTAGGTCCGTCCCCAGGTACCCCCGATCGTGGGCCGAGATAAACACCGTTCCCCCCGGCAGGTTGCGCCCGTTGTAAGTCTGCGTCAGCGCGATCGTCCCATCGTGGCAGCTTAAGCACAGCCGCGAGGACCCCGTCGGCTGGCCCACCGTGGCCTTAAGCGTCGAGCTTTCGTAAGTCTGGTAGTACGTCCCCGGGTCGTCCCGGTTCCACAAGGGCGCGATGGGATTGGCCGCGTGCGGCGTGTGGCAGAATTTGCACACGTCCGCCGCCCCCGCCACCTTCACCGCCCCCGGACCGGTGGCGCTGAGGTTGTGCTTGCTGTTAACCACGCTGGATCCGCCCGCCTGGGCCCACACCGGCGCCCAGGGCAGCAGCAATCCCGCCAGCCACACGTTAAGGAGCAGTCGTTGGGGTTTCTTCATGGTCGGTGTCCCCGACATACTGGAAAACTTGCACCCGCGCGTTGAAGGTGTCACACACATACAAACGGTTATGCTGATCCATCGTCAAGCCCGTGGGCACCTCAAACTGTCCCAGCTCGCTTCCCGGCCCGCCCAGGCTCAACAAAAATCGCCCCGCCTGATCAAAAATCTGCACCGCTGAAAAATACGAGTCCACCACGTAAATGTGCCCTAAGCCGTCCACCGCGATCCCCTTGGGCACCGCCATGTACCCGCTGGCGTCGCCGATCTGCCCGATCTGCCCGACAAATTGCCCCTCAGCCGTGAGAATCTGCAACCGGAAATTCAGCGAATCCGTCACGTACAGCTTGCCCGCCCCGTCCACCCAGACGTGCGTGGGATAATTAAACTGCACCGGGTCCAGCCCGGATGTGCCGAACCGCCTCAGCAGCGTGCCCTGCATATCAAAAGCGCATATTTCGTTCGCCGTGGTGTCCACCACGTAAAGCGCCTTGGCGTTGGCATCAAACGCCATGCCCGTAGGCCGGCCGAAGCCGCCGGGCTTCTCGATTGTCCGCACCAGCTTGCCTTTGCGGGTCAGGATAAACACCTTCTTGAGCACGCTGTCGGAAACCGCGATATTCTCCCCGCACGCCGCCAGACCCACTGGCGAAACCAGATAGCTGTCTCCCACCCGCGCGATCAGCCGCCAGGATCGCTTGGGCATGTCGATCACGTGGATCGCCTGTAATTCCTGATCCGTCACGTACAGCCAGCGCTCTTCCGCCACCGCCACGCCCACCGGACGCACCATCGCCTGCCGCCTGGCCCCGACCAGTCCCGACCCGATCCGATCCCAGAACGATTGCGACTTGGGTTTGGTCGTCCCATCCTGAATGTCCACCAGCGCGATCCGCGCCGCCGCCGGCGGCCCGGGCCACACCGCCAGCCGCTCGGCAGGCCGCGTCGCCGCCCCCTGCTTGGAACCAGCACATCCCCACCCCATGAACATCATCGCAAACAAAATGGCGGCTAAAAGGTTTAGCGGGCGATCGCAGATCGCCGTGTCTTCGGATCGGATATCTCCGCATAATTCCGGAGGTCTGGTCCCTGCGGGGCGCAATCGTTTTGAAGATCGTTGGATCATTCCCATAGCCTGGATCCTTTAAAACCGCCGGTGCAGGTTGAGCATGATCATATCCGCCTCGCCCTGGCGATCTTCCTGCTCGAATATCTCGTGGCGATAGGTCAGCGACACCGACAGATCCCGCAGCCGCCATTCCAGGGCCGCCCCCATCTGCGCCAGCATGCCGTTGTCCCGTCCCTGCATGTCGTTGACGTCGCCGGTGAAGCGCAGCAGCGTATAGCGATTAATGCGCGTGGTCAGGGCCGCGTTGCCCCCGATCGTCTGCATCGTGTCCCGCCCTTCCTGCAGATTAAAGCGCTCGGCTTCCAGATACTGCGTGTATTCCGCATGCGCCCCTAACGACAGATCCACGTCCCGGGCCACCGCCTGCCGATAGGTGCTGCGCAGACGATCGGTGATCGTCGGCGGGGAAAGATTCTGATCCCGGATCTCGTGTTCGTAGGTGGTCAGGATCTTCCACAACGTCAGCTCCACGCCGCCCAGCAGAATCGCCTGCGAATCCAGGTTGCCCGGGTCCTCGCCGTTGATCAGATGATCTTCCGTCAGGCGATATTCCGCCAGGAACGCCAGCGGCAGATCCTTAAGCTCCAGGCGATGCGTCCAGGCAAAGTCCGTGGTGGTGTATGCCGCGTTCCGCGGCGCCGTGGTGATGTAGCTGACCAGCACCGTCTCACCCGCGGCAATGCCCCCGCCGCCCAGACGGGTGATTTCCGTAAAAGCCCCCAACGTGGATAGCGTATAGTCCGTGCCCTCCACGTACGTGACCGTCATGGCCAGATTAGTCACCGTCACGCTCCCCGCCACCACGTTGGGCCTGCTCAGCTGCGTCGCCGTCAGCCCCACCAGCGTCACCGGCTCGTCGCGCACCAGCCTCTGATCCCCGCTGGATTCTTCCTCCTGCAGCCGCAGTCCCGCGCTTAGGGACGACAGATACTTGCCGATCGGCGTTTCCTTGCGGTATTGCCCCAGCCCCGAACCTCCGTATTCCTTTTCCGAGCCCGTGCCGAAGTCCCGATACTCCATGAACGTTCTGCCCGTCAGCTCCAGGCTGTCGTAGAGCTTCTTGGTCACGCCCGCTTCCCCGCCGATCGTCTGGTCGGTCTGCGTCTCGGTCTCGTCGTAGCTGCCGTGCACCCCGTAGAAGCTCGCCAGCGTGTCGGAATGCTCCCAATCCAGACGCTGGTCAAAGTCCAGCACCGTGTTGGGGAAGAAGCCCTCCCGCTGCATCGCCCGGGCCCGCCCGGTGACGATTTTCTCGTGATCGCCCTGGCCGAAAATCCAGCGGTTGGTGTAATTCAAGTCGTCCCGCGTGATCGGCAAACTGTCCACCGTGTCCGCCCCGCCGCCGGGCGGGTGAAACGTGCTCGTGGAGTCGGTCTCCTCGTGCTCGTAGCTTAAGTTGTTGTAGAAGTCTTCGTCTTCTTCCGTGCTGACCCCGAAGCGGAAAAGATGCGTCTCTTCCTCCATGTCGCGCAGGTCGCCCGTCTCCTCCAGCGTCGCGTGGTCGTAGTGGAAGAGCATGGGGTAATCGCCCTTGGTGAACATTTCGATGCCCTGGCGTTCGCGCTTGACTTCCACCAGGCGCGCGAAATTCCGATCCTGAATGCTCTGTGACGACGACGCGAAGGTGTCAAAGGAGATCGGCTTTTCCTGCAGGATCAACGCCGACAGGTCATAGCCTAAGAGCGAACCGGTCGAATCGTTGTTCCGGCCGTTGACGTCGATCATCTGCTCGTTGGCCCCTAAGCGCAACGTCGCGTTCCAGTCAACTAAGTTGGGGTGATAGACATACCCACGTGACTTCAGATCCACCCCCTGCTGAAAGATCATCTGCGTTTCGGTGGTGGTTCCCCCGGAGCTGCGTGTTTCCCGCCGCGTCCGCATTTCGTTTTCCGAAAACAGATCCGCCCCGAAGTCGATGATCCGAAACGACTGGATCGGCGCCTCCTTCCGGCCTTGCGCCGCCGCCGCCTCCGCCAGGAAAAACAAAAACATCCCTGCGCCCGCCATTGCCAGCGATCGCGTGTGCCTCACGGATCGCCTCCCAGCTGTTCCACCGCCGGCGCCGTTTCACTCTTGGCCGTGGTGGGACTCGTGGCCGCGGCAGTGGTGGGGGGGCTGCTTCCGTGGGCAGGGAAACTTTCAGGAGTGGCGACACTTCCGGGGACGCTTCCGGGGGAGCTTCCGGGAGCGGTGGTGCTTAGCGGGCGGACCGAAGGTCCCCTTGCCTTTTCAGTTTCACTTCCGGGGACACTTCCGGGGACACTTCCGGGGGCGGGGGCGGCGGCGATGGATTCCACGCGAATGCCCGCCCGCAGCAGCTTGGCGCGTTCTGATTGATGTCCGTGATGGCAGAGCAGGCAATCCACGCGCGTCACTTTCGGATGTGGCGGCTGCGGCAATTCCTCGAGCTTGTGGCAATCCACGCACAGTCCTTCCGCCGCGGGCTTGATCAAGTGTGGCCGAACCGATTTATGCGGCGTATGGCATTGCGTGCAGCGTGCCTTGCGGATCGCCTGATGCCACGACGGCCCCGCCGGCAGATTCGCCCAGTCACCGCTTGCCGTGGTCGGTTGCGTCGCAGGCAAAGTCGCCGGATAAGTCGCCGCCACCGCCCGAGCTGTCGCCGCCACCGCATCCACGCTGCTTAGCGGGCGGACCGCAGGTCCCCCTGCATTCTCTGTTTCACTTCCGATGCCAGCGCGAGTCTCGTTTTCACTTCCGGGGCTTCCGGGGGCGGGGGTGCTTCCGGGGGGGATGGCGTCAACGACCTTTTGGTGGCAGCTTAAGCACGCGTTATCGATGTTCTCGATCAGCACGTTGCCTTGCTGAACCAGGTGGCAGCGTGCGCAGTCGTCCTTATTCCACGACGCATGTCCGGAGTAAGTCTGGTCCGCATTGAACCGCCGCAGCCGGTAGCTGCGTGAGTCCGCCAGCAGCAGCCGATTGCCCGCCGAGTGCGGGTCGTGACAGCGTGTGCACAGTCCTTCCAAGGCTTGTTCGTGGTACGCCTGCTCCAGCACGCCCGCCCGGTCGTGGCAGGTAAAGCAGAGCGCCGGCTGATCCATCGTCAAAAGCGAACGATAGTTGGATTTATGCGGCAAGTGGCATTGCAGGCAATCGCCCGAGTTCACCGGGCCGTGCACCCAGTCGGAGACTTCCGTCTTGCTCTGCGTGGCGTGGCACTGGGCGCACACTTCCGCCCCCGCCTTGGGCGCCTGGTACGAGTCCGATCCCGCGTGGCATTCGATGCACAAGCGATCGCGGTAAGGCGCGTGCAGATATTCGATTTTTGGCTCTTCCGCGGTTGTCGGTTGTTGCGTGGGCTCATTAGCCTCCGCCGCCGCGCGCACAAACTCCGCCGCCCGCGGATCATTCGGGTCCATCTTGATGCCCCATGGCCCGACCACCGGTTGCGTCTGCGCCTGGGCCTCTTCCATGCCCGGAGGCACGGGCACACCGTCAAAGAAAAACGACAGCACCCGATATTTCTTTTCGGGACTGCATCCGACCAGCAAGCTCAAAACGCACCCGCAAACGCACCCGAAGACCAGGACTTTTCGCCCGCGCCTAAAGCCCATTGTCCGGTAACCGCGTGGATCTATCGGTCTTGCCTCAGCCATTCCCTGGATGCGCTCCTAAAGGCTTTTCGGCAAAACACGTGCCCCAATCACGATAAGAGAAAAAGATTGCCGCAATTATGGCCCTGCCCCGTTATTTCCGATACCCGCCATCACTTATCCCCCGCCATGCACTCCCAAGAACATCTCTTTTTCACTTTGAAACACAAATCTTCATCCCCCAACCCTCAACCCCCAATCCCTTCGCCTTCTGGTATGGTGTTTGATACTCGACTTCTGTCCATATCCGCTGGCCGAAGGACCTACCCTATGCCCACCACACCATTCCACCGCTTTCGCTGGCCGACCCTGGCCGCGTCACTCGTTCTCCTTGTCGCCGGCTGCGCGGGCCCAGGCAAAACGCAAAAATCAGCCACGGTTTTTTATCCCCCCGCCCCCGATGAGCCTCGCCTGCAATTCCTGATGAGCTTTAACGACGCTCAGGCGCTCATCGGCAAGGGCTCGTCTTTCTCCCAGTTCGTCGTCGGCGGCGAAAAGGACGTCATTGGGCCCATCGGCAACCCCTACGGCCTGGCCATGCAGAACAGCCGGATCTACATCTGCGACCTGGCCAACCGCAAAGTCCGGGTCATCGACATGCCCACCAAGACCTACAGCGAGCTGGGAGCCTCCGGGCTCATGAAAAACCCGGTCAACATCACCCTTTTGCCCGATGGAACCAAGTTCGTCTGCGACACCGGCAATCGCCTGGTCTACGAATTCAATGCCCAGGATCGCCTGGTAAAAACCTTAGGCGACGCCAAGCGATGCGCTCCGATCAGCCTGGCCGTGGACCGCCAAGGCAACCTCTACGTGGCCGACGTGGACAACGGTCGAATCGAAGTCTGGTCCCGATCCGGCGAATTGCAGAAAACCATCTCCAGCAAGGGCAGCGGGCCCGACCAGCTGAAACTGCCGACCAACCTTGCCGTGGGCCCCGACGGCCTGATCTATGTCACCGATACCGACCAGCAGCTGGTTAAGGTCTTCTCGCCCCAGGGCAAGCTGGTGCGGACCATCGGCGAGCCCGGCGATCGCCCCGGCTATTTCGCCCGTCCCAAGGGCATCATTATTGATCCGCAGGGCCGAGTTTACGTCGCCGATTCGCAGTGGGAGCAGGTCCAGATGTTCGCTCCCGACGGCCGCCTCCTGATGTACTTCGGCGGCGTCACCACCGGGCCCGAGAGCATGGGCCTGCCCGCCGGCGTAGCCATCGACCAGACCAGCATCCCCGCCTTCCAGTCCTACATCGACCCCGGCTTTACACCCCAGTACCTTCTGCTGGTCGCCAATCAGTTCGGCGAACACAAAGTCGGCGTCTACGCCTTTGGCCATCGCAAGGGCCAGCCGCCCGCCACCGCCCCCTCCGACTTACCCCCCGTCCAGACCACCCAACCCGCCGCAACCCAACCAACCACCCCCTAAACCCGCCCGCCGCTTTCCCCGCGGCAAAATCCTTGCGGTCATGTTCTCTCTCTCTAAAGCCCAGGGAAGAAATCCCTGGGCTCCCCGGAAGATATTCCCCCCGGAAAATATCCCCCGCAAAGTCTTCCTCCCGGGATCACCCCCATCGACCGACCTATCCCGCCGCCTCCCCGATTCGGGCCTCCAAGCCGGGCCCTTCAGGGCCGGATCAAACCGCCAACAGCCCCGCGCGTGTTGATTCGCCCCCCAAGCGACCAGCCCCTAAATCCCCCCTGTCTCCTTTCAGCTCTCCCCTGTCTGCCTTCTTCCCCATCGCACGCCCCAAAAAAAAGCGGGAAGCGACGTATAAATCCACGTCGCCTCCCTGATGGTGGCAATGAAATCTATTCTGCCGTCAACAGCTCTTACTTGCTGTGGCAGGTACGGCACATGTTCTGATCGCCTTGGGAAATATCCCAACGCAGCAGTTCTTCGCCGATGCCCGAGGCGTGCACGTCATGGCACGAGGAGCATTGCATCTTGCTGTGGCTGTCCAGCAGGTCCTGGGCAATCGTGCGTCCTGAGCCGTTGTTGGCCGACGCCGTGGCGGGATCCTTCAGATCGCCGTCTTCCGTGGCCAACGCCGTGTCGTACACAAACGATACCGGGTGCGATGACTTTAAAGCCATGCCGCCGTTGGCCGCGCGGTCGCTGGCGAACACCCGGTTGTGGCCGATGAAGCTGAACGCAATGTAAGTGCCGTCGTGGCAGCCTAAGCAGAGCTTGCTGGGGCCGTCCGGCTGGCTCACCGTCGCCGTGAGCGTGTGGCTGCTGTAAAGTTCGAAGGTCGGCAGGCCGTCGGTGATCTGCGCGGGGCTGTACAACGGAACGCCCCAGATGCCGTCCGCTTCGTTCTCAGCCAGCGCCTTGTGAGGCACGTGGCAGTTCTTACATCCATGGTCGGAGTGCGAAGCCTGGGCCGTTACGCTCCAGAGTGCCGACACCGCCACGATCAACAGTCCGGTCAAAATGCGTCTCATGGTCTTCTCCAGATACATCGTGGGTTGCTTGGTTTTCCGCCCGGAAGCTGCTGTTGGTTGTTTCTTGGGTTTCTCCCGCAGCCGCCCCGAGCACAGTGGCTCGCCTCGAAGACTTCTTCTGCTTCTTTCCCCATCTCCCAGCCCTGCACTCCTTTGGCTGTCGTGGTGTCCGGGGCGCCCTTTGGCTTTACCTCACTTTCCAGATTCGTTGCGATGCTTCTGGCTGACCATGGCTTTTGATTTCACCCCGCCCTCACGGCTGACCTCCGGGCGAGATCAAAACGGAAATAAACCTAAATGCAGTCTCTACGCCTACTTTCAATGCAAGGCCGATACCTGCCTTAGAAAAACCCGGAATCGTGTTATTCCGCCTCTTGAACTCCAAACGCCCTCCCAAAGCCCGTCTCCGCCGACGTTCTCTCGATATTGGGAATGCCGGCCCATATCCCCTCCCAGGCCTTGGAGAACGCCCGCAAATCCCCCCCGATCCGATCCACCGCTAAACTCCCTGCCTTGCCAAAAAAGAATGCAGCCCAGTTCCTTTTTCCCCCGGAAGTGGCCCTGAGCATCAGCCGATACGCCACAGGTCAGGGGAGAAAACCTTGGGTCTGTTTCTGCGCTCAACCGGTTGGTCTGGACCATCAAGCCGACGCCTGCGTCTGCTTGCGGATTTTTCAATATCCTTGCTGTTGATTGCGCTGGGCCTCAGCTTGGCCGTGCGCGCAGCCGTCGCCGCACCTGCTGAAAACGCAGCGCCCAGCGATGCCTCCGCTGTCCCTTCCTCGCCCCCCGACGTGCTCTCATCCCCACTCCCGGAACGGTCATCCCCCGATTTGTCTCCCCCGGATGAAATCCTCCCGGCATCAATGCCCCCGGATGCGTCCGCCCTTGCTGACGACGCCCCATGGGCCACCCTGTCCAGCCTCGAACGAATGGACCTGGATCTGGACCAGACACCAGCCCCCTGGTCCGGGACCAGTTCAAAGGGTCACCAAGGCTCCGCGTCGAGTTCCCCCGACTGCCAGGGTTGCCACCGCCCCGACCCCGCCTTCTCTCACCCCGTCGGCATCGTTCCTTCGATGTCCGTTCCACCCTCCCTGCCTTTGGACAACGGCAAGCTCTCCTGCCAGACCTGCCATTTGCCGGGCACCGCCCAAAACCACCTGCGGGACACAGCTCCACCCGCCATGTTGCGCAGCCCAGGCCCCGGCCCGCTCTTTTGCGCCCAGTGCCACGATCAGGCTCCCCGCAAGCGCTCCGCCGCCCACGCCGGCGCCGTCGGACGCGCCCACCTGCGCTGGGCCAAAGGATCAGACCTGGGCCACGCCCCCAGCTCCAACGCCTTCTCCTCCTGGGACCTTGCCGACCGCTCCTCCGGGCTTGCCAGCCGACGTCGCGGCTCGCTGGATGCCGTCTCCCTGGCCTGTCTTGGTTGCCACGACGGCACCGCCGGACCCCGCATCGGCCAGTCTCATCCCGTAGGCGTGGAAATGGGCGGATCAAATCAAAACCGCCCCGCCCGCCGCCGCCTGGCGCGACCCCAAGAGCTGGACCGTCGCATCACCCTCTTTGACAAGCGCGTCAGCTGCGCATCCTGCCACAACCCCTACAGCGATGACAGACAACTGCTGGTCATCCCCAACGACCAAGGCCAGCTCTGCCGGCAATGTCACATAGGCTATTAACTGCTCTCCCGGACCTCTTTTCTTTGCCCCGCCCTTTCGCCCAACAAAAAAAGCCCCGGCAGAACATGCCGGGGCTTGGAAATCACTCTGCAATCTTCAGTCCCATCAACCGTCGATGGTCCTGAACTTAAGACTTACCGACGCCGGGCCAGCGCCAGCGCGCCCACCACCAGCAAGCTCAAGCTCGCCGGCTCGGGAACTTCCGCGCCGCTGCCGCCGGTCAACAACGCCTTGAAGGGGTTGATGTCCGACAGCGTGATCACGCCGTCACCGTTGGGGTCAACATCTTCCAGAATCACTTCGGGGAACTGCGCCTGCCAAGCCGCCACGTCCGTCAACGCCAGCTTGAACGGGTTGATGTCCGACAAGGTCACCGCGCCGTCGCCGTTGAAGTCGCCGGGGATGAAGCTCGGCCCGACCGAAACCTGTAGCGTGACGTTGTCGATGGCCACCGACAACTGACTGGACGGCGCACCGCCGAGCATCCAGAAGTTCATATGTGATTCCGAGTAGGTCACCAACGAAGCATACACATACAGGTAATCGTACGCTTGGGCGATGTTGAACGTGCCGTCGACCGTCGTGGTGGTGGGGCTGGCCTTGCTGCCGCTGTACACCGTCACGCCGTCGGACAGCGTCTTCCACACCGAAGCGGTGGGGGTGTCCGTGGGCAGACCCATCGCGAACGGCCCGTCGATCGGCGTGCCCGCTTCCCACTTGCCGTGCTGCTGGGAGCTGAAGTTGGGAGCATCGTACAGCTTGGTCCAACCCATGCCAGCCAACGCGAGATCTTCGTTGGTCGGTCCGAAGCGATCCGTATACGCCGGCAGATCCGCTTCCATGATGCCCCAGACTTCCAGCTGCAGAATCTGCGGTGTCGCATCCATGGTCGCAGGGTCATAGCTGCCGGCCGTGGGGTTGCCTTCCCAATAACGGAAGAAGTAATCGAAATCCAGCTTGGCCGCACCAGCCACCATGTTGCTCGGGGCCTGCATGATGGTGCCCACGCCCATGCGGAAGGACACGCCTTCCATGATGCCCGTGCTCTGGCTGGCCACGGTCACCGTCGAACGGTTGTGCGGACGAACGCCATTGCCCAGGGCATAAGCCGCCCGAGGGTCATCCCAATAGGAGACCGCCCAGGTGCCGATCCACTTGCCCAGGTCATAGCTGGGGTGGAACTGCCAGGACTGCACCGGATTTGTCTCGCCCTGATCCAACGGCGAAGCGCTCACCTTGATCACCGGCTCAATCACTTCCGAGCCCGTGCCGAATCCCGTGCCTTCAAACGCGCTGCTGCCGCTGCTGAAGATGTTTGACGAAAGCGCGCCCCACGCCGCCGGGGCGAAGCCTGCCGCCAGTAACAAAGCCCAAACTTTACGACCGAACATGTAAATGCCCTCCAATGATTGGTTGAACGATACGCGTCTTCCTGGGTAACACTTAAAAACCAACTTCGCGACAAAGATGAACTATTATCTGAGCCGCCAAGTCATCTGCAAAAAAGAAACAGTTTCGTCCTACGCCAAAGCTACCACGACTTATCCACAAATTCAATGATTAAATGCTGCTGGAATACACACTTTCGATTCAAGTACATCAAAGGACTAATGGCCTCTGAAAATGCGCATTAAAACAAAAAACCACTTGATGCATTACGCAACAAGTGGCTTTTTTTTAGGAAAATAAGCGAATTTGTCGCTTATTGTATGCTAGTCTAACGATTCTTACGCACGATTCCTTCGGAACGCAGCCATCGCACCTACAGCCAGAAGACTCAATGTCGCCGGTTCGGGAATCACCGCGCCGTTGCCGCCGGTCAATAACGCTTTGAACGGATTGATGTCCGATAACGTGATCACGCCGTCTCCGTTGGGATCCACGTCTTCAAGAACCACTTCGGGGAACTGCGCCTGCCAAGCGTTGACGTCCGTCAGAGCCTGCTTGAACGGATTGATGTCCGATAACGTCACCGCGCCGTCGCCGTTGAAGTCGCCCGGAATAAACGACGGCCCGACCGGCAGCCGCATATCGATGTTGTCAATCGCCACCGCCACGGTGTCCGCCGCGATTCCCCCTTGGAGCCAGAAATACGGGTGCGGCTCGCTGTAAACCGTCAGCCAGATCGAGATGTAGTAGTAGTCGAACGGCGTGGTGATTTCGAACGTCGTGCGATCGGGATTCGACGCCGACAGCGTATGCCATTGCATGCCCTGGGAACCGATGTCCGTCTCTTCGGAGCCGATGCCTGTCCATCCCCACGTGTTCCAGTCCGGGCTGGTCCACAAATGCGTGGCCCCCATCGCCGTCAAGGCCGCCTGATCGCCGCCCCAGATCGGGCCCGCGCGGTCTTCCCAGGAGGGCAGGGATGCCTCATTGAACCCGCCGATCCAAACGTGGAAAATACTGTCCGCGTCCAGCGGCACCGCTTCCCACTGATTGAACCAGAAGTCAAAGTCAATCGTGGCCGTGCCCGCCACCTGGTTGGCCGGGGCCGCGATGATCTGCGCCGCATGGGAACGGAAGGCCACCCCTTCCAGGATCCCCGTCGGATTGCCGTCACGCTGCACCGTCGAGCGGTTGATCGTCGTGTTCGCTGAGCCCGGCGCACGCGGATCGGAAATATTGGAAATGCCCCACGCCCCGATCCATTTCCCCAGGTCATATGCCGGGTGGAACTGCCACGCCCGCACAGGATCAGTGCCCGCCGTAACCTCCTCCGGCGTCAATGGTGAATCCTGCAACTTAATAATGTTTTCCAGTGCCGCTCCGCTTCCCTCAAAATCGCCGCCGCCGATCACGTTCCCCGAAAGTGCGCCCCAGGCCGCCGGGGCAAATCCCAAGGTCAACAAGCAGATACACACTTTTCCAGACAGCATAAGAAAGCCCTCCAAATATTAAGTAAAACCATTACGGCGGAACAAAAAAACTCTGCTCGATCTCGTCAATCAAGCCTTTCGCGCACCGCGATATTATTCCTTATCACATGGCGACAATAGAAGCACCAAAAGTATCCTCTATGGCAGCAGTTTGACCTTTATGGAAAGGATATTGCTGGTGATTATGGAATGCAATGAAAAACTGCAAATTCTTGACTATTTGCCTTTTTCTGAACGAATTAAGATAGGTGCTTTAGTCAAAGCAGATAACATTTACAATTGCATCTGCACGGCTGTCGTCGAATTATACGCACTATGAAAATACCGCAGGCGTGAAAAGCAAAGCCCGGCCGCTCCGCCGGCCGGGTGAGCAGGCGGTCTTTCGCCTGCGAGACTACCGCAATCCGTATGACCTGTTGTCACGGTATCCCATGCAAGTTCTCCAACGAAAAGCCCCGGCAATACATTGCCGGGGCTTGGAAACGATTCGATGGATATCTATTTGCCGAGCAGTTGGTTAAGCGACTGCTCGGCATTTCGCGATTACCTTCTCCGCCACATCGCCAAAGCACCCACCGCCAAGAGGCTCAAGCTCGCCGGCTCAGGCACATCCGCGCCCACGCCGCCGGTCAGGATCGCCTTAAAGGGGTTGATGTCCGACAGCGTGATCACCCCGTCGCCGTTGGGATCCACGTCCGCAAGGACCACGTCGGGGAACTGCGCCTGCCAGGCCGCCGTATCCGTCAGCGCCAGCTTGAACGGGTTGATGTCCGACAGCGTGATCACGCCGTCGCCGTTGAAGTCGCCGGGGATGTACGCCTGGGCCACCGAAACTCGGAAATCAAAATTGTCGAAAGCCAGCACGAAGTTGTCCGTGATCTGACCGCCGTACAGCCAGAAATACGGATCGCTTTCATCATACACCACCGGATACACCGCCACGACGTAGTAGGCGTAGGTCTGGGTGATTTCCTGCTTCACCTCGCGCTGCACCCACCACTGATAATCAGGCGTGCCGTCCGGCTCAATCGGCGAGCCTTCCTCATTCTCCAGATATTCATCCGTGTCGTAGTGCTGCCAGGTGTCGAAATATTCAAACGGCGGGGCGGGATCCCCTTCTTGGTGCGAACCGTCCAGCCATTTGCCGTAGTTCGACGCATAGATCAGTTCGCCGTCATCGGGGTTCAGATTCGGGTCATACACCGAATAAGTCGCCCCAGGCGCGCCTGGTTCCGCGTTGCGGAAGAACGTCACGTCGTCCGGCGGCAGATAGTTCATGCCGAACACCGCCACCGTTCCCCAGCTGTCGTAGGAGTAACCATCCGACTGACGCAGATCAAAACTGAAATGGATCGGCCCGGCCACCTGGTTCTCCGGCGCCACAATCCATTGCGTCATGCTCGGACGGAACATCGCTACTTCCATGACGTGGTTGTTTGCATCCGTCGGATCCACCGAACGATTGAAGTTGCCCAGGTTGCTGGTGGCCTGATTGCCCGTGCCACCTGTTTCCCCCAGATCCCGCGGATCGTCATACGTCGAGAACCCGCCCAATCCGCCGGGATTGTTCGGAGGGCCCCAGTGCGCAATCCACCGATTCAAGTCGTTCACCTGGTCAAAACGATGCGGCAGAATTCCTCGCGGTGACGTTTCGTTCACCAGGTAACTGGTGTCCTCAAAGTCGCCGCCCCCGACCAGATTGCCCGACAAGGCCGCCGACGCCCATCCACTGGCAACAAATAAGCCCAGCGCCAATCCGATCGCCAAAGTTCGTCTCATGTTTCTCGCTCCATAAAAGATTTCTTCGCCAACAACTGGTTAAATGCCCAAGCCGCCATCTGACTTGCGGACCTCACCCGCACCAGGCCAGACACGGCAAAAACGCAATATCCAACTAATGTAATACTACATCAAAGTTTCTTATTTCCAATACGCAATTTGCGTATATAGCGTGTAATTTTGCGACACAACATCGTTTTTTGTTTGTAAAAAATACAATCAGTTAGGCAACATTGTCCACAGCGAAAGCCACCAAAATGGAATTTACTAAAGAAAAAGCCCCCGCAAATGCATTGCGGAGGCTTGTTCGCTAGGCGTAAGTATTTTTAAATACTTGACTAACGTCAGGTGTTACCGGCGATGAGCCATGGCCATGGCCCCCACCGCCAGCAGGATTAGCGTCGCCGGCTCCGGCACTTCCGCGCCGCTGCCGCCGGTGAGGATGGCCTTGAAGGGGTTGATGTCCGAGAGGGTGATGATGCCATCGCCGTTGGGATCCACCCCGTCCAAGATCACGCTGGGGAATTCCGTCTGCCAAGCCGCCGTGTCCGTCAGAGCCAGCTTAAAGGGGTTGATGTCCGACAAAGTCACCGTCCCATCTCCGTTGAAATCGCCTTGCATGCCCGCCGCCGCCCACCACAGCAGACGATCAGCCGCGTCAACGGTTTTGTCGCCCGTGAAATCAGCCAAGGCCCAGCCGGCCGCCGTCGCGCCGAGATTGGTGGTGTAGATGGTGTAGTCCGCCGCGTCGACCAGCCCGTCGAGGTTGGCGTCGCCGTAGTCGGTGTTCAGGATATTCCGCACCAATTCGTCCACGTCGTTCTGATCGACGATCAAGTCGCCGGTCATGTCCGCCGAGAGATCAAAGCCGGCCGCTTCGTTGAGGTTGGCCCAGTTGGCCTGGCCGTCGGTCACGAAGGAGTTTGTTTTGAACTGAGCGTAGACGTAGTCGATGTCCGCGGCGTTGATCGCGCCGTTGGCGCCGGCCGGGCTGGCGCCTTTGGTGACGGGCAGGCCCGCCACGTCGCCGCGGGCGTCGCCGGCCTGATAAGCCGTGCCGGTGGCCTTGGCGGTGTTGAAGAAGTTGTTGTCGGCGGTCAAAGCGTTCCACTGGGTGTCGATCGACGTGAAGCCAGCCTTGCGGTCCAACTGGCCGCCGGCAAGGTGCAGGCCGTCAGCCCAGTAGCGGACGTCCTTTTCGTTGAAATTGCCGTCGGCATTGAAGTCGCCGAGGATTTCCAGGCTCAGGCCCGTGCCGCTTTCGGGCATCGCCCCGCCCGCCGTCGCGCCCGCCAGGCCGCGATATTTCGCCCAGGCCATCATGCCCGCCACGTCGGCCGTGGAACGCTTGCCGTCGTTGTTAAAGTCGCCGGCGATCTTGTTGCGAAGGTTCAGGTTCGTGCCGTAGTTCAGCAGCGTGCCGTCCACCGTCTTGTAGCTGTTGACGTTCACGCCGGCGTTGTCGGTGTAGTTGGCGGTGTTGTCGCGGGTGGGAACTTTGCCCGCCCCGCCGTTAACCGCGCCGAAGGCCGGCACGTTGAGCGTGCCCGCCAGCAGGGCCTGGCTTTCGTCGTTGAGCGATTGATTGAAGCCGGGGGTCGCCTGGAAATTCGTGGGATTGGTCGCCAGGGGCTGGCTTTGCACGGCAGCCACCAGGGTGAACGTCGAGGCCAGGTATTCGCCCGGCGAACCGATGTTGCTCACGTCCGTGGGCACTTCCACGAAGTCCGCGATGGAGTCCACGATGTTATTGACGTAACCGGCCGCCACCGCGCTGGCCATGGCCGGGCTGGTGGTCTTAAGCGGATCGCCGACCGGCCGGCTGGCGTTCGGATCGCCGACGGTCGCGAAGGTTTCCGGTCCGCCGATCTGCCAGCCGTTGTCGGCGTCGGCGTTGTCCAGCACGTTTTCCGCCGCGGGCCGCACGTACTGCGTGCCGTCGGCCGATCCGTTGCCGTCGCCGTCGATGTCCTTCTTGACGTTGAGGATTTCGTAGCGGCCGGCCACGGCGTCCTCGGCCGCGCGGCTGGCGCCGGCCAGGCCCGTGTAACCCACGGCCAGCCGGGCGTATTCCACCGTCCGTTCCATGCCGCTCGAGCCGCCCTTGTTGTTGGACAGGAAGTTGGCGCCGATCTTATCCTTGTTGATGTCGTCGTTTTTGGCGCCCACGTTGTCGCCCACGCCGAAGCTGGGATCGACGCCGATGGAATTCATCGCGCCGTTGCGCGTGCCCGAGCCGGCGTCGCGCGTGACAGCCATCAGATTCTCCCCGTTGGTCATCCGCCCCGTGACATACAAGTGCTCCAGCTCCGTCATGCTCAGGTTGCCGTCGGCCGTGCCGTTGGCGTCCGCGTCGATGCCCGTGCCCGGATTGGCGATGAACGCGATGGGCACCCAGGCGATCGGCGTGTCGAAAATCGTGCGGTTGTCCGGGCTGGCCGTGTTCGTGTTGAGCGATCCGTAGGCCGGATGAGAGGAATCGGCGAGCGTCTTAAGCTTGTTGGATTCACCGGTGGAACTGGCCGCGGCGTTGGTGCCGTAGCCGGTCTGGGTGGGCTTGCGGTTCCAGGCCGCGGAGCTGGACGAGCCGGCCTGGACGAACCAGGTCGTGGGCACGTCCATCACGCCCACGTCGATCGAAGTCTGCGTCACCGGCGCGCCGCTGGGGTTGTTGGGATTGGCGATCGCCGGATCGAGCACGCCCAACTGCGTGGCATAGGCCTTGCGGTTAAACAGCCCGCCCTCGGCCGGCACGCTGGTGGGAATGTTCGAGCTTCCATTGAGCCGGGCCAGTTGGTCGTTGACCATTTCCTTTAAACCGTTGCCCGAGCCCACGCCGCGATAGTCCACCTGCCAGTAGGTCGGCACGGAAAACGTGACGTTGTACGTGGCCGGGTTGCCCGGATTGTGGATCGTCGGGTCGGTGGCCAGTTGATCGGTTTCGCCGGTGTCGGGGTTGAACCCGAACACGCCGTCACCGTCGACGTCGACCCAGTCGTTGGTCGAGGCCGGTGCCGCGAAAAAGTCCCGAAACAGCGTGGCCCCGCTGACATTGACTTGCCCGGAGGGGTAAGCGGCGGCAGCCCAGGCTTGCGGAGCGCCGGCCGTGGCCAGGACGCTCAAACAGACGGCCAAGCGTGCGGTCTTGCGTGGCGATTTTCGGCGTGGCATGCGGAATCTCATGGTGCAGTCTCCTTTTTCCTTGGTTAGTCGAACACGGAACAAAGCAGGGGGTTCTCTCAGTTCTTGCTCACGTTCAGGTCATAGACCTTGGTTTCCCCGGTGATGCTGTAGTAGCGATCGCCCCACTCGTAGTTGCGCAGGGTCTGGAGGATGGTCTTCCTCTCCACGTGCCCGTCGGCGTAGAGGAAGTTGGCCGCCCCCTCTTCGCCCAGTTCGCCCGCACCGCCGGAGTGGTGGCGGCCGACCGCGTTGAGATTCGGCCCGGACTTGTCGGTGACTTCCGTCAGCCCGCCGGTGGTCGCCTCGTTGAGCGTCGCGTTCGGCTGCAGGCCGTAGCTGTCCCCCGCGCTGTTGGGGTGATAGCGGAACCCCGCCCGCACCGGGGCCACGTAGGGGTCGCTGCCGGAGGAAACATTGAAGAAGGGGTTCAGCGGCCGATGGCTCTTGACCTCGCCGCTGCCTTCCCTAAGCAGTTGCCAGTTCTGGTGAAGTTCCGCGGCGAGGATCGTTCCGCCGGGCATGCTGATCTTGTCGGGAGTGACCCAGACGTTTTTGCGAATGGACTTCTGGTCGGAGAATTTATTGCGCGGCACCAGCGCGCCGTTCATCGCGTAGGAGCAACGGGAAGCTTGTTTGTCCTCCAGGTCGTTGGGATTGGCCGAGCCGTTCTGATCCTGCTGGCCGCGTTCCCAGTCTTGCGCCCGTGGGCCGGGATTGGTCCGCGGCGGAGCCCCCAGCGTGACGGAGGGACACGCGAACGCCTCCTCGCTGATGGATTGATCGGCGTAGAGCTGATACGACCAGTGCAGATAGCCGTAGGGATGCGGCGCCCCGGAGTATTGATCAGCCAGCTTCCAGTCCCCGCGCTTGTTGTAGGGGTAAAGGTAGGAGGCCGGATAGGCCAGATTCGCGTCCCCGGCCACGTGATTCTCCACCGCCTGGCCGATGTGCTTGAGATTCGCGCCGCACTTGGTCGCCCGCGCCGATTCGCGGGCCGAGCCCAGTGCCGGCAACATGATCCCCATCAATAGCCCGATGATGGAAATGACCACCAGCAGTTCAATGAGCGTGAACCCCGCTCGCTCGCTCAGACCTCTGCCGCCAATCCCCAACCAACCGCTGAACGACCTTTTCCGTTTGCTCATTCGTGCGCTCCTGTGACCACGCGGCGATTCGTTTAGGACCGGCCACATCACACCATCCGCGTGTTAGCGCCACGCGATGGTTCGGTTGGATTTCGGCGCGATTTGCGTTAAAAGCCGTCAGTGCTCAGGCCCGGATTTCCTTAATCAAGCCCACGGATTGAAGCCGTGGGGAATCTAAAAGCCCAGGGAAGAAATCCCTGGGCACGCCTGACGCTTCGCCCTTACCCCACACCTCCTCACGACGCGCGGCGAACTCGTCTATCGCTGGACCTCCGCCCCGCGCCCCCAAGCCACGCCCCCAAGCCGGGCCCTTCAGGCCCGGATACCTTCTCCTTCCTCCATGCAGCCTCTCCTTCCCCCACTTCGCCAACCGCCTCCAACAAAAAAGCCCCGGCAGAACCTGCCGGGGCCTGAAAATCGCTTGCCAATCTTCAGTCCCATCATCCGTCGATGGTCCTGATCCAAAAACTTACCGCCGCCGAACCAGCGTCAGAGCGCCCACCACCAGCAGACTCATCGTCCCCGGCTCGGGCACTTCCGCCCCCGCGCCGCTGACCAGTAGCGCTCGGAAGGCCGGTATATCCGATAGCGTGATGGCCCCGTCGCCGTCAGGGTCCACCAGGTCAATCGGCACGTCCGGATATTGCCCCTGATACCCCGCCGTATCCGTCAACGCCAGCTTGAACAGGTTGATGTCCGACAGCGTCACCGCCCCGTCGTCGTTGAAATCCCCGCGGACCTGCACCGACACCTGCCAGTCAAGATTATCAACGCCGAACGCAAAGCTGTCCGTGATCCTCAGCCAGCCAAACCACGGGTCGGGTTCCGACACCACCGGATACACCGCCACCACGTAGTACGGATACGTCTGCGCCAGTTCCTTCTGCACCACCCGACTTCCCCACCACTGATAGTCCGGCGTGCCGTCCAGCTCAATCGGTTCTCCCCCCTGGTTCTCCAGGTACTCGTCCGTGTCGTAGTGCTGCCAGACGCCCAGGTACTCAAACGGCGCGTCGTTTCCATCTGTCGAACCTTCAATCCATTTCCCGTAAGTGAACGAGAATAAAACCTCCCCGTCGTCGGGATTAAGCGCCGGATCGTAAACCGAGTACGTCGCGCCCGGCGCGCCTGGCTCTGCGTCTCGGAAGAAGCTCACGTCGTCCGGCGGCAGGTAGTTCATGCCGTACACGACCACCCGGCACCAGGAGTCAAAGTTCATGTCCCCCACGTCCAGCAGCGAATCGAAACTGAAGTGGATCGGCCCAGGTTTCTGATTCGTCGGCCCGACAATCCACTGCGTCATGCTCGGGTGGAACATCGTCGCTTCCATGATGTGGTTGCCGGGATTTAACGGATCCGCCGATCGATTGAAGTTCCCCAGGTCACTGCCCGACGGCGTGCCGTCGCCACCGGTTTCATTCAGGTCGCGCGGATTGTTGTACGTTGAGAAACCCCCCAGTCCCCCCGGGTTGCTCGGCGGCCCCCAGTGCGCAATCCACCGATTCAGGTCATAAACCTGATCAAACCGGTGCGGCAGAATTCCCCGCGGTGACGTCTCATTCACCAGGTACCCGGTTTCCTCAAAATCCCCGCCGCCCACCAGGTTCCCCGATATCGCCCCCATCGCCCAGCCGCTTCCCCATGCCATCACCAAGACCATTCCCAGTACCCCAATTCGCTTCATCTGTATGCTCCCCGTAAAAAAATCGAATGAAAAAAAGGAAGTTGCCTAGCCGCCTGTCATCACTTAAGCCTCGATCACCGAACTTTCCAATCAAGCAAGAAAACACCAAACCTGTTTATATTTAATGCTAAGTCAAGACAAGAAATTGTCAATGCGCAAATTGTGCGTATGACTATAAAAATTGCGGCACATCGGGTTTTTTTCGCGCAAGATCAATAAGTAAATTGTCTCTCCTGTCAGCCGCCATATGTCTCGACTCCCAAAAAAAAAACAACCCCCGCAGGTTTGTTGCGGGGGTCGCATGATTTTTCGGGGACTATTCGAATCTTCAGCAAATCGCTATCGACGCCGAGCCAGCGCCAGAGCGCCCACCACCAGCAAGCTCAAGCTCGCCGGCTCGGGAACTACCGCGCCGCTGCCGCCGGTCAGAATCGCCTTAAAGGGATTGATGTCCGACAGTGTGATCACGCCGTCACCATTGGGATCGACGTCTTCAAGGACCACGTCCGGATACTGCGCCTGCCACGCCGCCGTGTCCGTCAACGCTAACTTGAACGGGTTGATGTCCGACAAGGTCACCGCGCCGTCCCCGTTGAAGTCGCCCGGAATGAAGCTGGGAGCGACCGTCACGGTGAACACCACGTTGTCGATCGCCACCGACATCTCGTCACGTGGTTGTCCTCCCAACAGCCAGAAGTACGGGTGCGGTTCCGAATACGTCATCAGGTCAATGTGGATGTAGTAATACGCGTACGCCTGATCGAGGGTGAACGATCCGTCGTGATAAATGTCCGGCGTGAAGTCAGAGTCACCCTCGGCGAATTCCCACACCCCGTCGGACACCCGACCCCATTCCGTCGACTCGTCTTCCGGAATGTAGTCGTGTTCGGGCACGCCGTCATTCAGATGGTGCCATTCCTGCTGACTGTTGAACTCCGGCCCGGCATAAACCAGATCCCAGGTCGCGAAGTTCACGCCGTTGGGATTATTCGGTCCGGGCGGTCCTTGCCAGATGCCCCAGCGATCTTGCCACGTCGGCAAGCCGTCTTCCGGAATCCCAAGTACATACGAACGCAGAATCTGGGCCGTGTCCAGCAGGTTAAAATCGGGGTCATTCGGGTCCGGCACGCCTTCCCAGTAGTGGAAAAAGTAATCAAAGTCCAGCATCGCCGCCCCCGCCACGTGGTTGGCCGGCGCCTGCACAATGATCGTGGCCGCCCAGCGGAACCCGGCGCTGTCCATCACCCCCGTGGGCTGGCCGTTGCGCATCGCCACGCTTCGATTCGTGTGGGCCACGGCTTCGCCGATGTTCCAGGCCGCCAACGGGTCGTCCCATGTGCTGATCCCGCCCGTGCCGATCCAACGCCCCACATCCGTGAAATATTCACCCGTCGACGCGTCGATGCCCCCCGGATGAAAATGCCACGCCGGTATCGGCAACGCCTCCGCGTCGATTTCCTCTTGCGTCAGAGGAGATGCCGTGGTCTTTAGAAAACTCACGTCTTCCGATCCGGTCCCGAAACCCGTCCCCTCGAACGTCCCGTTGGGGATCAGGTTCCCTGACACCGCACCCCAGGCGGACGATCCCGCCAGGACTGCCGCGAGGTAAACAACCGCTCTGCTCTTCATCATCGCCTGTCTCCCTTTTCAATGAAATGAAATCCGTCACACAGATTCATGCCCGACTATCAGCCACGCTTCTTGACCGCGTGGTTGTGGTTACCAAAGGCGATCGAACCGCTCAGCATTCATGGACGACGATTTAAGACCATTACCTCCCCCAATTCTATTTCACACAAATAACAATTCACTAGGCATTTTTGTACATGAGTTAAAAAAGTGTTAGCTGTTTACCCTTTTGCGACCAGTTACTTCGTCCAATACCCCCTGCTTTCCCAAAAACGCCAGCTCATGTCGTATCCGCCATTATTCCCTCCCCCGGGCATCTCCTTGCCTCTCTTGGTCAACCGCCTCCAATAAAAAAGCCCCGGCAGATCATGCCGGGGCTTGAAAATCACTTCCTGATTCTCAGTCCCATCATCCGTCGATGGTCCTGATCTCAAAACTGACTTACCGACGACGAGTCAGGGCCAGAGCGCCCACCACCAGAAAGCCCAAGCTCGCCGGCTCGGGAACATCCGCGCCCACGCCGCCGGTCAGAATCGCCTTGAACGGATTGATGTCCGACAGCGTGATCACGCCGTCGCCATTGGGATCGACTTCTTCAAGAATCACTTCCGGATACTGCGCCTGCCAGGCCGCCGTGTCCGTCAACGCCAGCTTGAACGGGTTGATGTCCGACAAGGTCACCGTGCCGTCCCCGTTGAAGTCGCCGGGGATGAAGCTCGGCCCGACGGAAACCTGCAGCGTGACGTTGTCGATGGCCACCGACATCGGATCCGACGGCGCGCCGCCGAGCAGCCAGAAGTTCACGTGCGATTCCGAATAGGTCACCAGATACGCGAAGACGTAGAGGTAGTCATACGCCTGCGCGATGGTGAACGAGCCGTCCTCCACCGTTGTCGTCGGATTCGCCATGCTCCCGTCGTAAACCGTCACGCCGTCGGACAGGGTCTTCCACACCGAAGCCTCGGGGGTGTCCGTGGGCAGACCCATGGCGAATGGCGCGTCGATCGGTGTGCCCGCCAGCCACTTGCCGTGCTGCTGAGAGTTCAAATTCGGCGCGAAATACAGCGGGTCCCACCCCATCGCCACCATCTCGGATCGCGCGGTCGAATTTCCGCCACCTGGTCCGTAACGGTCTTCCCAGGTCGGCATGTCCGCTTCCATGATGCCCCAGACTTCCAGTTGCAGAATCTGCGGTGTCGCATCCATCACTCCCGGGTCATAGCTGCCGGCCGTGGGGTTGCCTTCCCAATAACGGAAGAAATAATCAAAATCCATCTTGGCCGCACCGGCAACCATGTTGCTCGGGGTCTGCACGAACGTGCCCACGCCCATGCGGAACGCCACGCCTTCCATGACCCCCGCGTCTTGACCGCCCACGGTGACCGTCGAACGGTTGTGCGGTGCCACGGCCTCGCCGCCGGCATACGCCGCGCGGGGGTCATCCCACACCGAAACACCCCACGTCCCGATCCACTTGCCCATGTCAAACGCCGGGTGGAACCCCCATGCCCGCACAGGATCGGTGCCCGCTGCCACCTCTTCGGGCGTCAGTTCCGAATCGCTCATCTTGATCACCGGCTCAATAACTTCCGATTCCGTGCCGAAACCTTCGCCTTCAAATGTCCCGCTGGGGATCAGGTTGGACGACAACGCACCCCACGCCGACGATCCCGTGATCGCCACAGCTAAACCCAAAACCAGCCTAAATTGTCCACGTCTCATTTCTTGTCTCCCTTAACTTTGTGAAAATGACGCTCCAGGTTCGCGACCATCACAATCAACCTCCACATTTCTTGATCATGTGGAGGCAGCAATGCCTGCGTGCGGCGCTCATTTGCGACCAGCATCAATATAATTAAACACCATCAATAGTTTATTTCACGCAAAAAGTAATTGAAATGGCAATATTTTGCTTATAATCAAAATATTTTCCGCTTAAGATCTGGCCCGTAAATCCTCTGCCTTGACCGCTTTCCGTCCTTGTGGACGAATGTGGAAAAAACCTTGACGAATCATCGCCCATAGGCTCTAATGATGCCTGAGCGGCGTTGTTTGGCCCGATAAATAGGCCAAGCCCCCTCTTAAGGCAAGCCCTCAGCCAGTGCGCTTGACAAGCACCGGCCAGGCACTATGATTTGACCCTCTAATCGCAAGCCGATTAGGGGTTATCTTCTCTGTCGGCCGATCTTTGACAAGTGAACAGTTGGGAAGCCACGAGATTGTGTCCGCCAACCTTAAGGTCTCACAGCCTTAAGCAGAAGTGGAACAAACTCATGTGGCTCATCCTTGTCCTGTGAACCTCGACCGTTTCCGCAAGGAAGCGGCCGAAGATCAAGATCAGATGAGCTTACTCTTTCTGCCTTAATCAGCAGAAAGTAGCGACCAGCCCGATCCATTTGGGATTGGGCTGCCAAGGTCACGATTCTCCAATTGCGGATAGCGTCAGCTTCGGCTGGCGTCCTCAATAAACAATTGAAGAGTTTGATCCTGGCTCAGATTGAACGCTGGCGGCATGGCTAAAACATGCAAGTCGAACGAGAAAGTGGGGGCAACCCCGCGAGTAAAGTGGCGCAAGGGCGAGTAATGCGT
>JADZCD010000058.1 GCA_020851735.1 Phycisphaeraceae bacterium | reverse complement strand
GCGTACGCCACCAGCAGCACCTTCCTTGGCGATTTGCTGGTCGTGCTCATGGACCCTGGTATATCATCCTCCCACCGCTCGCGCCAGCGAACAGGCGCCGAACAAAGAGATGTTTTCTACAGAGCCATGCGCTCCTATTTTCTTCCCCCCAGCTTTTACCAAGGATAAATAGTCATGGGCCACGAAGACATCCGCATCGGCACCCTGGTCGGCGCCGGAGCCAAAACCGCCTCCTATATCTCCCAGATCATTCCCCACGGTTTTGAGTCCTTTGAAATAACCTTCGGCGGCAAGATCGAGTGCGACCCCCGCAAGTTGGCTGAGGAGGTCAAGCGGGTGCTGGACCAAACCCCCAGCCCCAACGGGTTCCAGCCTGTCATCAGCGCCTTGGGGCTCTACGGCAATCCGCTCGAAGACCCCCAGACCGCCGCCGACTGGACCAAGGTCATCGACGCCTGCCAATACTTCGGGCCTTCCTGCCGGGTAGTGGGGGGGTTCGCCGGCTGCTTCACCGGCAAGCCCGTTCCCGAAGCCATCCCGACCTTCAAAAAAGTCTTCACCCCCCTGGCCAAACAGGCCGAGGACGCCGGCGTAAAAATCGCCTTTGAAAATTGCGACATGGGCGGACGCTGGGACGCCGCCAAGTGGAACATCGCCCACGCCCCCGCCGCCTGGGAAATGATGTTTAACGAAGTCCCCTCCCCAGCCCTGGGCTTGGAATGGGAACCCTGCCACCAGATGGGTGCCTTAATCGACCCCATCCCCCAACTCCGCCAGTGGGTCAAAAAAATCCACCACCTCCACGGCAAGGACGCCACCATCGACCGCCACGCCATCGCCACCCGCGGCATCCGCGGCGGCGCCAGCTACTGCTGGCATCGCCACCCCGGCTTTGGCGACAGCAACTGGACGGACATCATCTCCATCCTCCGCATGGCCGGCTTTAAGGGCGCCATCGACATCGAAGGCTGGCACGACCCGGTCTACCGCGGCGAAATGGAAATGACCGGCCAGGTCCACGCCATGCGCTACCTAAAACACTGCCGCGGCGGGGAGTTTGTGGGAAATCCGAAGTGAGGAGTTGGGAAAAACCCTAAGTAGAAGCACAAGTCCTGCAACGAAAATCATATTCGATACCTACGCAGCCGAGGGGCGATGGAAATGGCAAGATGACCCGCTGAGCCCCGGTCACGGCGGCACGCCACCCGGTGGGGGCGATTCCCAGGCGAAAAAAGTATTGATTTTTTTGCAAAATGTCTTGATTTGTTTTTTTTTGATAAATTAGTAGATAAGACGAGGTAGCCCTCAGATCATTTCGTGGGATGCCGTCATGTCGTCGGCATTCCGGGTTTCCGGTTCTGGGCATATGTGCAACAAGGAGGAAAGTGATGCGTCCATGTCTGATCCGGCTGGCGGTGGTTGCGATCGTCGCCTTTAGTGCCAGTGCCAACGCGGAGGTCATCCGATATGACTTCACTGGGATCCTGACCGAGTACACTTTCAACGACGGGAACTTGGGGTGGGTGGGCACCCCGCCCGACATTGCCGTCGGCGATCACTTCACCGGTCACTTTTTAGTCAACACCGATGCAACATTAGATTACAGCTTTCAGTATCCCTCCGATGAAGCTTTTGGTGGACCTCTTAATGGGTTTAGGTGGGGGTATTACAACGCCTCGCTGGATGTCAGCTTGGTCGTCAATGGCGTGGATATCTTTGCGCCCCATGCGGGTGTCCAAAACTACAGGCATGGCTACTATCATGTAAGTTTCAAACCGGATACGAGATCTTCATTTTCTTACAATCTCGAGGCTGGAGACCAATCCTTGGCTTACCACGTGCATATCAGCTTAGGCAGTAGTTCATCGGACCTACTTAACAGCAGACAGATTCCGACGAACCTTGACCAGTTGTTCAGCCAATGTGATATACGAAAGGTTCAATTCGTAATGGATGGGCAGACCTTCCCGTATCAGAATTTCACGGGACAGATACAAACCTTTGTCCCCGAGCCGGCCACCGGCGCGTTGATGCTGGCGATGGCGGCGATCGGCCTGACCCGTCGCCCGCGGCGCTGAGCGCGTCGGCTTAAAGTTCGCGTTGCAGACAAAGCAAAAAAAGGCAGCCCCAAGGTCGCGCGTGCATGAACGAACGCACACCTTGCGGCTGCCTTTGTTTATTGATGCCGGGCGCCACCCAGTTATTCCAGCGGGGGCCGAAAACCGCTGGGTGCCCTAACCGCCCGCGCCCATCGCACCGCCCCCGGCGCAGCAACACGAAATTGGCAGAGTCGACCATAGTAAATCAGCCCCGCCTGGAAATGCGGAGCCGGCATCAGAAATCAGGGTCAGCCCCCGGCTCCGCCGGGGGGTACAGCGATTGCCCGGCCGCCCCCAACCAAAGCCCAGGGCCTCCGGGCCCTGGGAATTCCCAGGACAATTTCCCAAAAAATCTCTGACCTAAAGCCCAGGGATTCCTTCCCTGGGCTGTGTCTCTGTTTCGCGGCGGTTCGCGGAACCGCCTGCAGCCCCGCATGGAAATGCGGGGCCGCTCTAATGGCTTCCGGTGGCCGGGGCGCCGCTCACCGCCGCCGGCGCAGCCCCACCAACCCGCCGAGCACCAGCATCCCCAGCGTCCCCGGCTCAGGCACCACGACCACCAGCGCGTCGGTATACGCGTTGTCCCCGTCCTGCACCGTCATGATCGCCATGTCGCCCACCGCCGGATACAAGCCCGTAAAATCCCCCGGCGCCACGCGCTCCAGCAGCGAGACGTTCAACAGCAATTCCCAGCTCGCCACCTGCTCTAAATCCTCGTCCCACACCCAGATCATCCGCGCCACCTGCTTGGCCGGCTGCACCGACGCGCCGTCCCACGCGATGTGGCTGTCCTTGTCCAGCACCAGCACCTGCCCCGAGTTGCCGTCCCACGTCCACGGCTCGGTCTGCCCCGGATTCGGCGTGCCCGTCTGGAAATACGCCGACGTGCGCACCTGCACCCGCCCCCCGCCGGCGCTGGAGCTGCTGTTGCCGTCGCCCGCCCCCGGGGCCAGCGTGCTGGTCGTCCAGGTCGCCGCGCTCGTGCCGAACTTTACTTGAAGCTTGGGCCCCGTGGCTGCGGACAGCAGTCCGTTGACCGCTCCTCCGCTGAACCCCGCCCAACCAGCCTCCGCCGCCGTGATCGACTCAAACACCCCGCCCACGCCCAACACCACGTCGCCCGCCAGCCACGACAGCGCCCCATCGCTGATCTCCAGGTTGGACCCAGCCGAGACATTCAGCGCCGCCGAGTAAGCATTAAAACCATAATTGGCGCTGCCCTTGACATAAATGCCGTCCGTCAGCGCATGCCCCACCAACGTCCAGCCCGCATCGCCAGCCGGATCGCCGCTGACCATCGCCGCCTTGGCGAATCCCGTGACGGTAAGCAAAACGGCAGCTACAACCAGAATTCGTAAGACGTGTGGCATAACCCATCCTCCTTTTTTACCGAGGTGCGCCGCATCGGCCGCTTGGACAGGTTCTTTCTCCCTTCCTGCCCGCGGATATGACTCGCCCTATTCTACAGCAAACCTTCCGTAATCCAATCTTTTTTTTTGCCTGAACTCGGGTTTCCCGTCGGCCGATCCGCATGACTGGAATAGTCTGACGCTAAAAAGAAATTAGATCGGAATAAACCGTTGCCGATGCTGCAACTGCTACAGACCATCTTGTTTCGCGATGATGATCACATCCTGACCCTGCTCCCACGTCTCCGCGCCGGCTATGTACACCCGCGATGGCTCGTGACTCTCCGCTGACGCTTGAAGCTCACGCACAAACACCATTCCCGCCTTCGCCATCGCCCGCGCCGACGCCGTGTTCCCCTTCGCGCACTGCGCGAATACCGAATTCACCTTTAGCTCCCGAAAACAGAAACAAAGTAAGCCCCCAATCGCCTCCGGCATCAGCCCTCTCCCCCAGCAGTCCCGCCGCAGCGCATAGCCAAAGTCCCGATCCCCGATGTCGCGCAAATGGCTGTCCGGGTGCCCCACGCCGATGTGCCCGATGATCTCCCCCGTCTGCCGCAAGACAATTGCCCCCAGATGCGCAAAGCGCGGCCGGGCCCGATTGTGCTCCGCGCATTCCTCCACCCACGCCCGCGTTTCCGCCGCCGTCGCTGGCTTAAAATCCATGTACCGACTGACCAGCGGATCGCCGCGGACCCGGTGCATCGCTTCCCAGTCAGCGTCTTGAATGTCGCGCACTTCTAATCTGGGCGTAAGGTAGTGCATGGCTGCTTATGGCCGGTCTGCTAACCGTTCGATCCCTGCGCCGCCGCCGCTCCCGTCCCTGCGATGTATCCCGTCGCCCACGCCCACTGAAAGTTAAACCCCCCGATCCGCCCATCGCAGTCCAGCATCTCCCCCGCCAGATAAACCCCCGCCGCCCGCCGCGATTCCATCGTCTTCAAATCCACCTCGTCCAGCGGCACACCGCCGGCCGTCACTTCCGCGTAGTTCCACCCCCGCTGCCCGACGATTGGCAAGGGCAGCTCCGTCAGCAGGTGCACCAGCTCCCGCCGATGTTCCCGGCAAAACTCCGCCATCGTCCGGGCCGGATCAACCCCCACTTTGGCGCACAGCACCTCCACCAGCCGCCGCGTCACCTTCTCGCACACCACGCGCAGCAACGTCTGACGCGCGCGCTTGGCCACCGCGTCCAGCAGCCACGCCTCCGCCTTGGCAAAATCAAACCCCGGCAGAAAATTCACCGTCATCACCGGCCGTTCTCCCGCCGCCGTCGGGCCGGTCCAAAATCGGCTCGCGTCCAGAACCACCGGCCCGCTGATGCCAAAGTGCGTCCACAGCAAGCTCCCGCGCCTCTGATCCACCCGCGCCGGCCGCCGTCCTTCCACGCGCGTGGTCAGTTCCACCTCCTGCGCTATCCCCGCCAGCTCCGCGTGAAACATCCCCTCCTCCAGCCGCAGCGGCACCAAGGCCGGATACGTCGGCGTCACCGTGTGCCCCAGCTCCCGCGCGATCTGCCAGCCCGAGCCATCGCTCCCCGTGCGCGGCAGCGAACAACCTCCCGTGGCCAAAATCACCTTCTCCGCCGTCAGTTGCCCCTGCCCGTGGGTGATCACCCATCGCCCCTCATTGCTGGCAACCTTCGCCACCCGCCAGCCGTTGCGGATCTCCACCCCCAGCTCCGCGCACCGCTTAAGCAACCCCTCCAGCACCGTCTTAGCCTGATCCGTCACCGGAAACAGCTTGCCCGTCGGCTCACACTTAAGCTCCACCCCCAGCGCGCTGAACCACGCCACCGTTTTCAGATGGTCAAACCGATTCATAACCTTCCGCAGCGCATGGGGCGGACAATTAAAATCATCAGGCCCCACCGCCTGGTTCGTCACGTTGCACCGCCCCCCGCCGGAAACCAGAATCTTCGCCCCCGTCCGCGCCGCCCCTTCCAGAATGACCACCCGCAGCGATCGCCCCGCCTCCACCGCGGTCTGCGCGGCGAATATCCCCGCCGCCAGTCCCGCCGCGCCCGCGCCTACCACCAGGATGTCCACGTCACTGCTCGCCAAGGCCCGCAGATTGTCCGTCATGGCCCAGCCTTGGGCAATTCACCGCCCCCAAAAGAAAACCGTCAGGCTTTGGGGCCTGACGGTGTTGGATTTTCAAATTCAATTGTTGCTGTCGACGAGTTGAATTACTCGTCCCGATGGCCGCCACGGCCGCCGCCACGGCTGCCGGAGTAACCACCACGACGGGGGCCGCCGCCGCCGCCGCCGCCGGAGCCGCCGGTCTTCGGACGGGCTTCGTTGACCGTCAGGGGACGGCCGTCGATTTCCTGGCCGTTGATCGCTTCGATGGCTGCCTGAGCTTCGGTGTCATTGGGCATGGTGACAAAGCCAAAGCCACGAGGCCGGCCGGTTTCCCGGTCCACCACAATAGCCGACTCTTCCACCTGTCCGTGCTGTTCAAACAGCTGGCGAAGCGCGTCCTCGGTCGTGCGGAAATTCAAGTTGCCCACGTAGATCTTCATACGAGACTCTCCAAGCAGGTGAAGCTCACGGGCCGACTCGAAACGCTCGATCCAGTACGTGGGCATCACGGTCTGCTGAACCTGCCGGCTTTTAAACGCCGGCTCAAGCCTCTTAGTATACCCGCAACCGGGCCAAAACACCTGCAACCGCAAAAAATTCATTTTGTCAAACTACCAATTACTCTGAAGTTGTGTTCGCCCCCCGCCTGTCTCCCTCCGCCCGCTCACCGCACTCGCCTTGCCCTCCACGTTCGCAAAACCACCCCTGAACCTGATTCTGATTCCAATAAAGAAGCTGCCAACCCGATTTCCCACTCCAGCCCGAACCCGGTAGCCTGCTGAATATGTCCCCCCCCAAGCTCTGGAAATACCGCCTGCTCGCCCTGGCTCTGCTGGCGATTTACGTGGGCTTAGCCGCGCTGAGCATGTTGGACAAGGGCAACACTTACGACGAAATCTCCCATCTCACCGCCGGCGTCAGTCACCTTCGCACCGGCGACTATCGGCTCAACTCCGAGCAAGGCGCCCTCCCGCAGCGCTGGGCCGCCCTGCCTGTGTCCCTGGGCCCTTACCAATTCCCTCCGCTCGCTCAGCCCGCCTGGCAACACTCCAATGAGTGGGTCCTTGGCCAGCAGTTTTTCTTCGAGTTGGGCAACAACCTCAATCACATGCTCTGGCAGGCCCGCTGGATGATGGTCGTAGTCGGCGCGTTCCTGGGCCTGGTCACCTACCTCTGGTCCAAATCCCTTTTCGGGCCCCGCGGCGCTCTGCTCTCCCTGTCCCTCTACGTCTTCAGCCCCGCCATCCTCGCCCACACCACCCTCGTCACCTCCGACGCCACCCTCGCCCTCACCTTCACCCTGGCCGTGGGCTTGCTCTGGTTGGCCCTGCACCGCTTAAGCCTCTTGACCCTCGCGGCCGTCAGCGTGGCCGTCGCCCTGTTGTTCCTGTCCAAAGCCTCCGCCTGGCTCTTTGTCCCCATCGCCCTGGTCCTCATCACCCTGCGCCTGGCCATGGGCAAGCCCTTGCGCTGGGGCGCGTTTAAGTCACGTCGCCTGGCCAAAAGCCGCTCCAGCGCCTCCCTGGCGGCGCTAACCATCGCCCTGGCCATGGCCCTCAGCGCCTACACCGCTATCTGGGCCGCCTTCGACTTCCGCTTCTCGCCGTTTGCTTCCACAAGTGATTTAGTCAACGACTCCCGCGCCCCCGGAAGTAACACCCCCGAAAGTAACGTCCCCGAAAGTGACGCCCCCGAAAGTAACGCCCCCGCAAACAGCGAATCGACGTCCGCTCCCGCTGCTTCCCAGGACGTTGGCGCGTCCGCCGCCGTCTCAGCCCCCTCTCCTTCAACCCAAGCCAACGCCGACGACAGCTCCCCGAGCCTCAGCACCGCCTGGCCCGACCTCTTGAAAGATCAAACCAGCAGCCAAAAGCTCCTCAGCTATCTGCGCGATCATCGCCTGTTGCCCGAAGCCTATCTCTGGGGTTTAGCCTACGCCTGGCAGACCGGCCAAGAGCGCCCCGCGTTCCTCAACGGCCAATACAGCATGGTCGGTTGGGCGGGCTTTTTCCCCTACGCCTTCCTGGTCAAAACTCCGCTGGGCGTCTTCGCCCTCCTGGCCCTGGGCATCGCCGCCGGCCTGCAGCGATGGGAAAAAACCCGCGGCATCGGGCGCGGCAACATCGGCGGCAAAAAAGCCTTCTCCAAACGCTGGCTGTACCGCACGCTGCCCTTGTGGGTGTTCCTGGGCATCTATTGGCTGGCCGCCATCCGCACCCCCTTGAACATCGGGCACCGGCACATCCTGGCCGTCTATCCGGCCGTCTTCATCCTCGCCGGCGCCGCCGGGTATTACCTTCGCCCCGGGCGCCGCTCCATGCGCCTTTTGGTTTTCGGTTCCGTCGCCATCGTCGCCGCCGAGACCATCGCCATCAGCCCCGATTACCTGGCCTACTTTAATGTCCTCGCCGGTGGGCCCAGAAACGCTTATCGCCATCTGGTCGATTCCTCCCTGGACTGGGGCCAGGACCTGCCGCGCCTGGCCAAATACCTTCAAGATCGTCGCCTGATCCCTCCACCCTCCGCCGACGATACCGAGCCCGCCAAACCCGCCTGGCGCGAGGAAGTCCCCGTCTACCTGGCCTATTTCGGCACCGGCGATCCCTGGTACTACGGCATCACCGCCCATCGCCTGCCCGGCTATCCGGACATGTTCCTGCGTCCCGATTTTCCCGAGCCGCTGCAGCCGGGCGTCTATTGCCTTAGCGCCACCGTCCTGCAGTCGGTCTATTCCCCCGCCATGGGCCCCTGGTGCCGAACCTACGAGGAAGCCTACGCCCGCTATCGCGGTCTGTGGCTCAATTTCCTGCGGGCCCAGAACGATCCCCAGTTGCGGGCCGATCTGGACCAGCGCTTTGCCCCCCAGGACTGGATCGTCATCTGCCAGCGCTATGAACAACTGCGCATGGCCCGCCTGTGCGCCTGGCTGCGGCAGAATCGCGCCCAGCCTGACGACCAGGTGGGGTATTCCATTCACATCTACCTGCTCAACGCCTCCGACCTCGCCGCCGCCTTAAACGACCCCACCCCGCCCCAGCCCTATTTCGATAAGCCCCAAGTTCGCGGCCTGGACGTGGAATGACCCGATGGTGTCAGGGCATGGATAGTTGGATAATGGAAGTTGGCCGCAGCGCCTGATATGCACCGCGGAAATACCGCCGGCGTATAAAGCAAAGCCCAGCCGCTCCGCGGGCCGGGACTCACCCGCGTGCGCAAGTGGTCTTTCGCCCGCGAGATGACCGCAATCCGCATAGGAACCGCCGGCAGCCAGTTGTTTTCGTCACGGCGAAAGTGGGGGGGTAACCGTTCGGAGGCCCGCAACTCCTATCTTTGACTAACAGGAAACCCTGCCATGTCCCACGACCCTAAGCAATCGGTTTCTCCGTCAAAGTCCTCCGCTTCCGCCGTCAGCCATGCTCCCAAAAAACGTTCAGGCCCCCTAAACTTAGTCTGGCGACTGCTGCGTGCCGTGCTGATCGCCTGGCTGGTTTCCCTGGTGACAATCATGTTTATCGAAGACAAAATGATTTTCTTCCCCGCCCCCTACCCCCAAGGCGAGTGGCAATTGGCTCAGGGCGACAAGCATGGCCCGCCTTATATCTTCAACGTAACCCTGACCGCCGCCGACGGTGTGGAATTGCACGGCTGGTATTGCTTTGCCCGGTCCACCTGGGAGAACATGCAGGACCGCCCCGTGTTTCTCCTCCTGCACGGCAACGCCGGCAACGTGACCCACCGCTCCGACTGGATCACCGTGCTGCTGCGCTCCGGGGCCGACGTCTTCATTCTCGACTATCGCGGCTACGGCAAGAGCAAGGGCAAGCCCAATGAGGCCGGCGTGTACCTGGACGCCCAAGCCGCCTGGAATTACCTGACCAGCATGGATGGCGGGCACAGGGATCCGAAGTCCATCATTCTGCTCGGCGAATCCTTAGGCGGCGCCGTGGCCGTCGACCTGGCCACAAAAGTTCAACCCGGCGGCCTGATCCTTCAGAGCACCTTCACCAGCATCCGCGACATGGTGGCTGAGCACTATTCGTGGGTGCCGGCCTTTCTCGTCAGAACCAAAATGGATTCCCTGGCCAAGATGCCTCAGATCAAGTGCCCGGTCCTGGTGATTCACGGCAAGATGGACCAGATCGTCCCCTTCGCCATGGGCCAGCGCCTCTACGCCGCCGCCCTGGAACCGAAGATGTTCTATGGCGTTGACGAAGGCACGCACGACGACCCGGTCATGGGCTCAAGCTACACCGTGACCATCAAAGATTTCCTGGGCTTAGTCAGCGCCCAGTATCCCGCCGTGGAAATCAACCAAAACCCATAATCCCGCGCGTAACTATTGTTTCCCCTCCAAAAATCTCCCGCTCCCTAAAGCCCAGGGAAGGAATCCCTGGGCTTTCGCGCGGAAGTAAGGCAACAAGGCAAACAAGGCAACCCACGGATGCCCCCCGGAAATCCGTGGGCTTTGAATCCATGTACCCCCGTACCCCCCGGCCCCCGGAAGAGCCGGGGGCTGAAACTCCCGGAAGGCATCGAGGCGGCCCCGCATTTCCATGCGGGGCTGGGAGATCCAAGGCAACCCAGGCACCCAGGCATGGCAATGCCTGGGCTTGTCCCCCGGAAGGGGCGCGCGGGACAAGCTCGCTTACCGGGGGTTTCCTCCCAATAACGAGCTTGGCCGCGAACGCTTGAACTGTCTTTGGTGCTTGTGCCGGAATTAGGGCGCAGTTTCAGCAGGCCGCGGATGGGAG
>JADZCD010000057.1 GCA_020851735.1 Phycisphaeraceae bacterium | reverse complement strand
CCGGTCCAACGTCTGACCGGAACCAGGGACCAGTACCTTTAACCCCGCCCCATGTGTAACCTATGTATCCTATACACCTGTTACCCATGTCCCTTGAATGAACACTGCGCTTAGCCCCAGGCACCCGGACGGTCACTGAGCAGTGGGCGTGCACACGACAATTTGCTTGGGGGACGAGGGTCCGAACGGCTGACCGTCAAAGTCGCCGAACTTTGATTGCACCTGAAAACCGTTGTAGCCAAGCAAAGCGTCCAGCTCTTGGGGGAAGTACATGCGCATGTCGAACGAGCTTGTTTCTTCCTTCCCCTGCGAGTCCTTGGCGAAGATCTGGACGCGATTGATCTGCGTGTCCATCTCATAGCGATTCTGAGAAGTGACCGCGACGGCGCAGCCATCAGAGTCAACAAACTTGCTGAAATCTGAACGCTGCGTCGCATCCCGGAGCAGAATCGACAAGCTGGGAACAAACACGTCGACTATGAACTTGCCTTGGGGCTCGAGATGGCGTCGGACGCATGCCAGGCACTCCGCCAACTGATGATAGGTCAGGAGATGGCACAGGCTATTGTTGGCCAGAATGACTAACGAGAACTTTCGAGCCAAGTCGAAGTGGCGCATATCTGCCTGCACCCACTCCACGCGCACCCCCGCCGCTTGAGATTTCTCCTTGGCCTCCGCCAGCATGTTCTTCGATGCATCCAGACCGACGACGGAGATGTTGGTGCGAGCTACGGGAATGGCGATACGTCCTGTGCCACAAGCTAACTCCAGGACACTGTTCGACATGCGAGCGTGACTTAACCAGAATTCCAGATCATGCTCGCCATGAAACATGCGGTCATATCTGTTGCCGTCCTGGTAAATGTAGGTCAAACCTGTTCCCTCGCTGGAGGCGAAATAGAGCGATCTATCCGTTGCCGATGGACTTTCCGTTGATCCTCTGCCCCCCAAATATCTCTCACATCGCCAGGATCGTGTCCATCGCCTTACTCGTGCGGGTCAGAAGCGTATCGTCAAAGGGCATCATCTCGGCGACGATGGTTTTGTCGTAGCCGATTTTTTTCAGCGCAGCCATGGTTTCTTTCCAGGGCACGTCGCCTTTTAGGAGGTCCACGAAGCCATCCTTGGCGGAGTAGTCTTTGATGTGGATGCGTTTGATGTGTTTGCCTAGGAGGGCGATCCAGTGCGGGGGGTACTGGTGGTAGGCCAAGTAATTGCCTACGTCAAAATACATGCCCAGGCGCGGGGAGGAGAGGGAGTCGAACAGGTCGCGCCATTCTAAGGGTGATAAGAACAGGCCGTTCCAGACGTTTTCGACGCAGAGATCGACGCCGACTTTTTCGGCGACGGCTAACAGTTCGATGACGGCCTGGCGGGCCCAGGTCATGGCTTTGTCGTAGGGGACGGGGGCGAAGCTGGCGTCCCAGGGGATGCGGACGGCGCCGGGGACAAAGAGCATGGCCTGGCAACCGAGCCAGGCGGCGCGTTGGAGGGCGTCGGCGTGGAGCTGGATGGCTTTTTTGCGGATGGCGGCGCTGGGGTGCGTCGGGCAGGCGCCCCAGCTCATGCCGCTGGCGAGGGTCTGCAGGACCAGGCCGCGGTCGGCGGCGGCTTTGCGGTAGCGCTGGCAGGTGGCTTGATCGGCAGCGACGGTGAAGGCGCCTTGCTCGGCGATGGCCAGTTCGATGCCGGCAAAGCCGGCGGCCTTGGCGTCGGCCATGGCTTCTTCCACGGGGCGGGTACCGGCTAAGCCGTCACGCACGGACCAGTAGCTGATGGTCTTGATCATGGGGAATCTCACTTCCAGGAGGAAAACAGATAAAGCACTTTCCTGACCGTTCGTCACGTATATACCACGTTCGATGCCAGCCCTCGTCAAGCTCGCCAGCCTGCTCAAGCAGAGCGAGTGGGCCCAACCCGACCCGACAATGGAACGATTTGAAACCGGATCAAAAGAAAAAGAAATTGGACAGCAAATTAACCAGCGACAACCCTTGTTCAATCAGTCAGTTACAGGCCTGGCTGCCGCAAATGGCGTGCGGGGACTTATCTTGATCGCTCGCGGGTAAAATAATGTTTTGAACTTGGGCGTGGGGATTCACGAAAATATAGATAGAGCGAATCAGCAGCCAACCAGACAGAAGTACTCGTCTGCCCGCAGCGGGCAGCGGCAGAGAACACTTGGCAAGACAGTCTTTCAAGGAGATTCAGCCATGATCGGCAGGATCAGCATGACGGCGCGTTCGACAGCGCCATGGCTTTGCGCAGCGGTGTTGGGCATCGGCGCCCTTGCGGCCGGCTGCAACAACGCGGTGGAAGGCGGGTTAAGCGGCGCCGCCATCGGCGCTGGCACGGGCGCAGCCATCGGCGCCATCACCGGCGTTGGACCGGGCACCGGCGCAGCGGCGGGGGCGATCCTCGGCGGCGTGGGCGGCGCGGTCATCGGCGATCAGAACGAACGCAACGCCCGTAACAATTCCTACTAGACGACTGAAGAATTCTTCGGTAACCATGGCCAAGGCCACCGTAACACGGTCTTTTTTCCGCGCGCCTGGCTGATGATGGCTGGCCGGTCGCCCGTGCCACCGGAACACCCAACCCACCAGGATGCTGGCTGCCGTCAACGGGAAATAACGAAGATGGCCATGTCGGCGTTGTAGTTCGGATCGTCGCTGACGGTGACGTCGGTTTCCGTGTCCAGGTTGATCTGCCGATGGATGGCGATCTGGTGCTGGGCGCAGAATTCCTGGAAGTCGAGGATGGAGAAGAACCGCCGGTTGGGCGTGTCGAACCAGCGATAGTGCAGCAATCCGCCCTGGGATTCGGGAGAGCGGCCGTCGTGATAGAGCATGTCGCGGATCTTGCGATACGCAAAGTTGGGGAAGCTGACGATGCACTGCCGGCCGATGCGCACGATTTCCTGCACCACGCCCAGGGTGTTCTCAATCGACTGGAGCGTGTGCGACAGAACGACGATGTCGAACTGGTGATCCTTGAACGCCGGCAGGCGACGATTCAAATCCGCCTGGATCACGTCGATGCCTCGCTGCACACAGGCGATGATCGCCTGCTCGTCCAGTTCGATCCCCACCACGCGCTTCTGCCCTCGCTGCTTAAGACGCCCCGCCAACCCGCCCGTGCCGCAACCTAAGTCCAGTACCGAAGCCTGCGGGGGGATCAGCTCCAGTATGAGGTCGTAGTCCAGCCGGCGACGATGGAAGATGCTGGCTGGCGAATGATCGTCAGCGGGCGGACAAATCGGCCGGCCGTCGCTGACGGATGACTCCAATCCAGCCTTGAGGTTTTCACTTCCACGGTTACTTCCGGGGGCAAGGGTGCTTCCGGGGGTACTTCCGGGGGTACTTCCGGGGGCGCTTCCGGGGGGGGAGGGGGAGAGGGTGTGGGAGAGGAAGGCGCTGAGGATCGGGCCGTAGGTGGGCAGGTCGTCTTCCAGGAGGAACGCGTCGTGCCCGCAGGCGCTGCGGACGTTGCAGTAGGTAACGGGTTTATCGCCAGCCAGCAGGGCATCGACGATCTGCTGAGACTGGAACGGTGGAAACAGCCAATCACTGGTGAAAGACAGCACCAGCCAGCGGCAGGTGGTTTGGGCCAGGACAGCAGCCAGGGCCTGGGGATAATCCTGCCTGGGTATCACCGACGGGGCGGCGTGAGGCACAGCAAGATCGAATAAGTCCATGGCCATGGACAGGGTGACGTAGCTGTTGGCGTCGAAGCGATCAACGAAGCGATCACCCTGATGAGCCAGGTAGGACCCGACGGAGAATTTTTTTTCAAAGGCTGTGGTGATATCGCGCGGGCGGAAGCGGTCGAGGTCGAACTTCTCGGTCATGGCCTGGAGTGACAGGTAGGTGATGTGCCCAAGCATGCGGGCGATGGCCAGGCCGGTGGTCGGTTTGGTGCGTGCGTCGCTGTAGCGTCCGCGGTGAAAATGCGGATCGGAAAGGATGGCATTGCGTCCGACGACGTCGAACGCCAGGGCCTGGGAAGTTAATCGCGGTGAGGTGGCGATGGCCGCCGTGGCCGCCACCCGCTGCGGATAACGAGTCGCCCACGTCAGAGCCTGGTGCCCGCCCAGGGACCCCCCCACCACAGCCAGGAGACGCTCAAGACCAAGATGGTCAATGAGCAGACGTTGGACGTCGACCATGTCCGCCATGGTGATGACCGGAAAATCCGGGCCGAAGGACTTGCCCGTGCGGGGGTCGACGGAGTTGGGCCCGGTCGTGCCGCGGCAGCCGCCTAAGACGTTAGGACAGATGACAAAGTAGCGCTCGGTGTCGATGGCGTGGCCGGCCCCCGGCCCCACCACCACGTCCCACCAGCCCGGATCGTCGTCTTCGTTGTGGCGGGCGACGTGCGAATCACCGCTTAAAGCATGGCAGATCAATACGGCATTGGACTTGTCCGCATTGAGCCGGCCGAAGGTTTCGTAAGTGACGGTGACGCCCGGCAACTCGCCGCCGCGCTCGAGGTTGAGCGTTTGGGGAAACGCCACCGTCTGGGCGTAGCGCAACGGCGTAGCGCCGCGGACGGAATTGGAACTGTGGAATACGTCAGGCATATTCACCACGGAGAACACAGAGAGCACGGAGAGATACAAGAACTAAATATAACTTTTTGGTTTGTCTCCGTGTGCTCCGTGTAATTCACGGAAAGAACCAGGAGAATTTACCACAGAGAACACAGAGGACACGGAGACATAACAAACCGTAATTAATCGAGATTCGTTGTGTCGACTCCGTGTATTCCGTACCCTCCGTGGTGAAAACCAGAAAAAGTTAATCCTGAATGATGCGTCGGATGCCGTCCTTAAGCAAACGGACATTGAAATTGATCAGCAGTCCAAGTCTGTGCCCGGATAGTTTCAGATAGGAAATCACCTGCGCTACATGGATGGGCAGAATTCGTTCGACGGCTTTGATCTCGACAATTAAGCGATCCTCCACCAGAACATCCAAGCGGTAGCCGCAATCCAAGCGCAAGCCTTTATAGACTAAGGCCAGAGGCTTCTGGGCGCAGACCTTCAATCGCGCTGACTGAAGTTCGTGAATCAAGCATGCCTCGTAGGCAGACTCCAGCAAACCAGGCCCAAGATTGCGATGCACTTCCAGAGCCGCGGCAATCACAGCGGAAGTTAATTTTTCGTCCACCAGGCTTTTCTGCGCTCGCTCAGCGATCTCCATCGCCTCCATGACGAAAACCTACGAAAATTTCATCCTCGAGAACACCGATACAAATAATAGAGTTAAATATAACCTTTGGTTCGGCTCCGTGTTCTCTGCGTCCTCCGTGGTAAAACACTACTTGCCTTGCGAGGCTGTCAGGGCCTGATCCAGGTCCGCCAGGATGTCCTGCGCGTCCTCGATGCCGATGGACAGGCGGACATACTCCGGCGAAACGCCCGTCTGTTTCTGCTCCTGGGCGGTCAATTGCGAGTGCGTGGTCGAGGCCGGGTGGATAACCAGGCTCTTGGCATCGCCGATGTTGGCCAGGTGAGAGAGAAGCTTGCAGGAATTTACGAACTTCTTGCCTGCTTCCAGGCCGCCCTTGATGCCGAAGCCCACGATCGCGCCCGCTCCCTTGGGCAGGAACTTCTGGGCGTTGCGATGGTCCTTGTGCGACGACAGACCGGGGTAGTTGACCCACTGCACCGCTGGATGTTTTTCCAGGTGCTTGGCCACCGCCAAGGCATTTTCGCAATGCCGGGGCATGCGCAGGTGCAGTGTTTCCAGGCCCATCAGAAAGAGGAACGCGGCAAAGGGGCTCATGCACGCGCCGGTGTCGCGCAGCCAGTGGGTGCGAATGTGGATGATGTAGGCGATGTTGCCGATCGGGCGCAGCGCCTCTTCAAACACCATGCCGTGATACGACTCGCTGGGAGCGCAGAACTCAGGCCACTTCTTGGGATTCTTCGCCCAGGGGAAGGTGCCGTTGTCCACGATGGCCCCGCCCACGTGCGTGCCGTGTCCGCCGATGAATTTGGTGGTCGAGTAAACCACAATGTCGATGCCCTGCTCCACCGGGCGGAAAAGAGCCGGCGTCATCACCGTGTTGTCGCAGATCACCGGCAGGTCGTGCTGGTGGGCGACGTCGGAGAGCTTCTTAAAGTCCGGCACGTCGTTCTTGGGATTGCCGATGGTTTCCAGATAGACCAGGCGGGTGTTGGCATCGACGAGCTTGGCGATTTGTTCGGGATGATCGGGATCAAAGAAGCGGACTTCGATGCCCATCTTCTTAAAGGTCTGGGTGAAGAGGGTCCAGGTTCCGCCGTAGAGGCTGGTGGAGCTGAGGAAGTTCTGCCCGCTGTGGCAGATGGTCAAAATGGCGGCGGTGATGGCGGCTTGTCCAGAGGCGAAGGCCAGGGCGGCGGCCCCGCCGTCGAGGGCGGCCAAGCGCTTTTCCAGCACGTCGTTGGTCGGGTTCATCAGGCGGGAATAGATGTTGCCGAATTCCTTTAAGGCAAACAGATTCGAGGCGTGTTCGGTGGAATCGAACACGTAGGAAGTGGTGGCGTAGATGGGCACGGCGCGGGAGTGGGTGGTCGGGTCGGGGGATTGACCGCCGTGCAGGGCGAGGGTGGCCAGACGATAGTCGGGGGCGTTAGAGCTCATGATGCCTCCAGGAAACAAGGTGCAAAGGCCCGCGCTTGGGCAAAATCCGTGGAAACCCGCGGCCATTCCAGACGATCCAAGGGAATGCCGGGGAGCGACAAACAGGTGGAACATAGTAGCAGGCAAGTGACGATTTGCGAGTATAGATCGCTGGACAAAGCCTGATAGAAAAAGAGCCGCGAGTCGAAAGACCCGCGGCTCAAAATCAGCTTAAGAAAACCTGCAATCGGCTTACGCCCGACGCCGCGCCAGGGCCAGGGCGCCCACGGCCAGGAGGCTCAGGGTCGCCGGTTCGGGGATCGCCGCGTTGCTGCCGCCGGTGAGGATGGCTTTAAAGGGGTTGATGTCCGAGAGGGTGATGACGCCGTCACCGTTGGGGTCCACGTCCGCCAGGACGACCTCGGGGAACTGGGCCTGCCAGGCGGCGGTGTCGGTCAAGGCGAGTTTGAAGGGGTTGATGTCCGAGAGGGTGATCACGCCGTCGCCGTTGAAATCGCCGGGGAGGAAGGAAGGACCCTCCACCGACAGTTTCAGGGAGATGTCATCGATACCCAGAGCGAAGGCGTCGGAAGGAATGCCGCCGTAGAGCCAGAAGTAGAGATGAGGTTCCGAGTAAGTGAATTGATTGATTTCCACGTAGTAGTAGTCATAGGGCGTGGCGACATCGAACTCGACGCGGTCGGGGTGTTCCGTGGACAAGGTGTTCCACTGGTTGCCCAAGGAGGTGATGGGTTCCTGATCCGAGCCGGCGCCGGTCCAACCCCATTCCGACCAGTTGGGGCTGTACCAGAGCAGGGCGGCGCCTTCCGGGCCCCAGTTGGCTTGGTTGGCATCCGGGCCCCAACGATCTTGCCAAGTGGGCATATCGGCCTGGTTCACACCGGCGACCGTCACGCTGAAGATGCTGGCGCCGTCGGTGCCGTCCGCGCCCGGAGGCAGGCCGGTCCAGTTGTTCCAGTAATATCGGAAGTCAATTTCCGCGGTGCCGGCCACGTGGCCCGCGGGCGCTTGAATGAAGATGCCTACCGCCGTGCGGAAGTACACGCCTTCGAGCATGTGGTTGCCGGGATTGAGCGGATCCTCGGAGATGTTCTGGGTCGAAACCTCATTGCCCAGGTCATAGGCAGCGCGAGGATCATCCCAATTGGTGATACCGCGGTCGGCGCTGGTGGAACCCCACGGTTCGATCCAGCGGCCCAAGTCAAAATCGGGGTGGAATTGCCAGGCCCGCACGGGATTAGCGCCGGCGGTTACTTCGGCGGCGGTGCGGGGGGAGTGTTCATATTTAAACCCCGTCCAGTCCAAGGTGGATTCGCCGGAATCCGCGGTGTAGGTCGTTTTGGTGAAATCCTCGAAATCGCCGTCCGGAAGCAAGTTGCTGGACAACACCACCGAGCCGCTGGCGGGTAAGGCCAGGACCAGACCAATCATCGCTGCAAACAGACCTCGCATTGCATTCTCCTTTTCCAGAGGACAGACATATAAGACAAAAAGACACTTTGACGGGATGCGTCTTGGGACGTCCAGAATTGGACTCCCTTTTGTTTAGATCATACCGCCTTGGTTAAGCCTGACTAGTGGAAAAACAAATTCTTGCGGTCATTGTCTACGTTTGTACAGGATTATTTGTCCTGGAACGCGAATGTATACCAAGGACCACTTTATCTTATCTGCCTATTTCCCCGTATTTAACTTCGCATGTCTTGGGCTGATTTATACTTGGTTGCATGGACACCCGAGGGATGCTCGGGATTGATCAGCGATGGTTTGGTGCAGGTTCTATGAAGCCGTCGCTCTATCTGTCGCGACCTGCATATTGGCCTGCGTTTTATCGCCTGCGGACCAGAACGAGGGCTCCGAGGGCCAGCAGGCTGAGCGTCGCCGGTTCGGGGATCGCCGCGTTGCTGCCGCCGGTGAGGATGGCCTTGAAGGGGTTGATGTCCGAGAGGGTGATGACACCGTCGCCGTTGGGGTCTACCTCGGTGAGAACGACGCTGGGGAACTGGGCCTGCCAGGCGGCGGTGTCGGTCAACGCCAATTTGAAGGGGTTGATGTCCGAGAGGGTGATCGTGCCGTCGCCGTTGAAATCGCCGGGGAGGAAGCTGGGGCCCTGCACGGAGAGCTTTAAGGAAATGTTGTCAAAACCTTGGGAGAAAGTGTCGCTGATTTTGCCTGCGTTCAGCCAGAAGTAGGGGTGACCCTCGTCATAGACCAGCACCTGGCCGATGACGGCGTAGTACTGGTAGGTCTGCGTCAGAGTAGTGGTGAGGATATTCGTGTTGGCGCCTATACCGACCTGGCCCCAAAGCGTTCCCGCGCCGGTGGCATCGCTGGTGGAGACTTGGTGCCAGGTGTCGAAGTAATTGGGAATGCTTTCGCTCATCCAGCGGTCGTATTGGAACTTGATCAGAAGATCGCCGTCCATTTGGGTGGCTTCGTCGACGGCGCCTAAGGGCGTTAAGGCGCAACCGGGCTGGCTGTCGGTGCAGTAGGACACGTCATTTTCGGGGAGAAAATTCAGGCCATAGACGTAGACCCATCCCCAACCCAAGCTGGCGTTCCAGTCGCTCTGCATGAAATCGAAGTTGAATTGAATGGGACCCGCCACGTGGTTTTCGGGCGCCTGGATCCACTGGCCCCAGCGGGGGCGGAACATGGTGCCTTCAAGAATGTGGTTGCTGGAATTCAGCGGGTCGACTGACCGGTTCATCGTGCCCAGGTTGCTGGCCTGCTGTGTGCCGTCCCCGCCGGTCTCCGCCAGGTTGCGGGGGTTGTTGTAGGAGGAAAATCCGCCATATCCGCCGTCCTGAGTGGGTGGGCCCCACTTGGCCAGCCACTTGCCCAAGTCGTATTGCTGGCTGAAGCGGTGGGTGAGCACGCCGTCGGGCGAAGCCTGCGTTTTCAGATAGGAGGTGTCTTCAAAGTCTCCGCCTTGGACAAGATTGCTGGACAAGACCACCGATGCTTGGGCGGAGAGGAGAGGACAAAGGCAAAGCGCCGCGGCCGAAACGGTCAAGCGCCAGTTCATTTAAATCCCTCCGGTCAAGAATGACCATCGCAGGTGATGACAAAACCAGTTTGGGAACAAAAAAAAGACAACAATTTCTCTTTAATAAACCTATCCCTGTTTCGCAAAAAGGCAATAGCTCTTAGCGCAATCTGCTTGCATTTTTGCGCTATGCCCTATCAAATGCGAACAGATGGAATCTCCACGGTGGGGTGGTGGCTGATTGGCGACCCGCATCAGGGAAAGTGTTTGGTTATCCTGATCGTTCGCTCTAAATCACGCTGGAAGGAGTTTTGCGCGTGCTGAAAATCGACCCCCAAAGCGGGCAATGGCGTCAGGCTGGCTGGGCGGATCAGAAGCAGAAAGCATTCACGGTGCTGGCGACGGGAGACATCTGTCCAACCCAGAAATGGAAGCTGGATGAGAGTTTTTCCCGGGGGATCGACCAGGCGCGCAAGGTCTACGGGGACATGCTCGGGGAGCTGGCGCGCAAGGACTTTTCCGTGGCGAATCTTGAGCTGCCGCTGAGCACCGCCGGTGAGCCGATCGTCAAGGACGGCCCGGCGTTGCGCGGACCGCCGGCGGCGATCGACGGCGTGTTGGCGGGCGGTTTTGACGCGGTGACGTTGGCGAACAACCACACGCTGGACTTCGGCCCGCAGGCCTTGGCGGACACGATCCAACTGGCCAAGGAGCGCGGGTTGACGGTTTTCGGCGTGGGTCAGAATCTTCAGGACGCAGGCCGACTGGTCGTCACGGAGCGTGGGGGCAAACGCATCGGGTTGCTGGGGATCGCGGAAAACGAGTTTTCCAACGCCACGTTGGACACGCCCGGAGCGGTGCAACTGCGCCCCGGGCCTAACTGCATGGCCATCCGCAATGCTCGGGAAAAGTGCGATTTGTTACTGGTTTTCGTGCATGGCGGCAATGAAGGATGCCCTGTGGCCAGCCCGCGGATGGTGCGCGACTACCGGGCCTTGGCGGAAGCGGGAGCCGACGCGGTCATCGGCCACCACGCCCACACCGTGCAGGGAATGGAGGTCCATCAGGGCGTGCCGATCCTCTACGGGCTGGGGAACTTTCTTTTCTGGGCGCCGGCGGCGCCCGATGAGCCGCTCTGGTGGGTGGGGATGTTCGCCCGGCTGCACTTCGACGGCCGGCGGTGCGTGGGCGTGGACATCCACCCGATGAAGCTTGATCCGGCGACCGCCACCGCCAGCCTGGCGCTGGGGCAGGACAAAGTCGGCTTCCTGCAGCGGCTCAATCGCTTGTCGGAAATACAGGCAGACCCGCAGCTGCACCAGCGGTTCTGGAACGCCTATAGCCTGGCGCGACTGCCCCACTTCCTGGGCAGGGTCAAGGAAACCCGTGACGGCATGGACAACCCTAAGCTCCGCAAAATCGCGGCGGCGCACTTAAAGAACCTCTTTAGCTGCGAAGCCCATTGGGAAGTGATCACCACGGGGCTGGAACTGATCCGCCAGGACCGGGAACACGAGCGATTTGGGGTGGAAGAGGAGCTGAGCCAGCTTTGCCGGTCGGCTGGGTTTTAGAGGGCGACCAAAGGTGGCCAGACGCCGCTCTTACCCCCCAAATCGGGGGGTGGGATGAGCCTTCCGTGGGGCTGGCAGGTGTGATATAGTGGTTAGGTTTGTGGCCCGACCGGGATGGCAGGGCTGTCCGGCGATAATTTCCAGGCAACGGAAGCAAAATGATGACCAAAACAAGCAAGGGTCAAACCGCGCCTTCAACCCGCCCCCCCGGAAGCGCCCCCGCCCCCGGAAGCAGCCCCGGAAGTAATACCGCCAGCAATACAGCGGTGGGTGTCGCTGACGGAGCCTCGGCGGCCCGGAAGCTGACGCAGCAGGGGCATGGGGCGATCATCGGCCTGCAATGGGGGGACGAAGGCAAAGGCCAAATTGTCGACGTGCTGACGGAAAACTACGACCTGGTGGTGCGTTACAACGGCGGGGCGAACGCGGGTCACACGGTGCAGATCGGTGATCAGAAATTCGCTTTGCACTTAGTGCCGTCGGGGATCCTCAATCCCAAGGCGGTGAACGTGGTGGCTAACGGCGTGGTGGTGGATCCGGCGGCGATCCGCCAGGAGATGACCGGGCTGCGGGAACGGGGCGTGGCGGTGGGCGCGAACTTGAAGATCAGCGACCGGGCTCACGTGGTGCTGCCGTACCACAAGCTGCAGGACAAGCTGATGGAAAAGGCTTTGGGGGCGGATCGCGGGGGGGAACAGATGATCGGCACCACGGGGCGAGGCATCGGGCCGTGCTATGCGGACAAGGCGCAGCGCGGCACAGCCCTGCGCATGGGGGATTTATTGACCGGCGAGGAACTGCACAAAAAGCTGGGGCACATCGTCAGCGTGAAGAATGTGATGTTAGGAGCGTTGGCGCAGGCGGTGGGCGAAGCTTTTGAACCCTTCGACGCGGCCAAGCTCTACGCGGAATTCGCCGAGCACGGCCGCACGCTGCGGGAACACATCTGCGACACCACGGAACTGCTGCACAGCGCGATGGAGGGCGGGCGGCGGATACTTTTTGAAGGGGCCAACGCCTGCCTGCTGGACGTGGATCACGGTACGTATCCGTTTGTGACCTCCAGCAACTGTTCGTCGCTGGGGATTTATGCCGGGGCGGCCATGCCCGGCGGCAAGGTGGGGACGATCATCGGGGTCGTCAAGGTTTACACCAGCCGGGTGGGCGGCGGGCCGATGCCCACGGAGCTGAAGGACGATCTGGGCGAACAGATCCGCAAGACCGGCAATGAATACGGCACGACGACGGGTCGGCCGCGTCGCTGCGGCTGGCTGGATCTGCTGGCGGTGCGCTATGCGGCCAAGATCAGCGGCATCACGGCGTTGGCGTGCACGGGGCTGTCGGTGCTGGCCAGTTTGCCGAAGCTGAAGGTGTGCGTGGGGTATCGCTGGCAAGGCCAGGAATTAAAGGCTTTTCCAGCCGACGCCAACGTGCTGGCGCAGGTGGAACCGGTGTATCAGGAAATGGAAGGATTCGGCGGGCCGGTGGATCAGTGCCGATCGCAGGCGGACCTGCCGGCGGCGGCCCGGCGCTACTTGAAGTTGATCGAGGAATACACGGGCGTGCCGGTGGTCATCGGATGCGTCGGACGTCGCCGGGACCAGATTCTGTGGCGTTAAGCGAGCTTGGGCGTCGCCAACCAGCGGCCTGAACCATGGACGAGCCAAGAGCGATGACTGCATCGCAGAAGAACAGCGAAAAAGCGCCTGCCGCGGCTGCGGCACCGGGTTTTGAGCAGTCCCTGGCCAGGCTGGGGGTGACGGCTGAGTCTCTGCCGCGCCACGTGGCGATCATCATGGACGGCAACGGGCGCTGGGCCCGGGCCCAGGGCAAGCCGCGGATCTTCGGGCACGAACAGGGGGCGGCCAACGTCCGGCAAATCGTCACCGAATGTGCCGCGCTGCGGCTGGACATGCTCACGCTCTACGCGTTTTCCACGGAAAATTGGCTGCGTTCGCGCAGCGAAGTGGATTTTCTGATGGACCTCTTGCTGCGCTTCCTGGCGGCGGAGCGGCAGACGATGATGCAAAACAATGTGCGCTTCATGCCCCTGGGCCGCCGGGAGGGATTGGACAAGCGGGTGCTGGAGGAAGTCGACCGCACCCAGCGCGACACGGCCGGCAACACCGGGCTGACGCTGGCGCTGGCGATCAACTACGGGGCCCGGGCGGAGATCACCGACGCCGTGCGCGCCATCGCCGAAAAAGTCCAACGCGGTGAATTGCGTCCGGGGGACATCGAGCCAGAGACGATCAGCGCCCACCTTTACACGGCTGGACACCCGGACCCGGATTTACTTATTCGCACGGCGGCGGAAATGCGCATCAGCAATTTTCTGCTCTGGCAGATCAGCTATGCCGAGCTGTATGTGACGGATGTCTGCTGGCCGCAGTTTAGCGTCGAGGAGCTGCACAAGGCCCTGCGGGCTTATGCCCACCGGACCCGCAAATTCGGCGACGTGCCGGCCCCCGGGAAGTGAAGCATCCGGAAGTTCGCCCCCCGCAAGTCAGTCCCTGGGAAACTCGTCGCCTGAGCGTGACTCTTGTTTTTTGGAGGCGGTTAGAGTGCGCCCGGACCGGGCTCATAGAGCCCGGCTCTGTTAAGGCTCGGCGCGGCGGCTGATGCGCGGCTTAGAAGTACATGTGCAGGCCTAAGCCGATGAACTGGATGGTGCGCTGGAAGAATTGTCCGTCGGGGGAGTGCCCGATGTAGTATTCGAGCATCAGCTGGATCACGTGGCTGTCGCGGTTGGGGTTTTCAAACTGCAGACCCACGCGTGTCGAGAGGCTGGCTTCCCAATCGTGCATTTCAGCCATCTGCACGTCCACGGCGCCGACGGGGCGGGCCACGCCGCCGAGGATTTTGGTCGGGCTGCGATATTCCACGCCGACCTGGGTCAGCAGGGGCTCGATGTTGTCCGGCTCCTGATCAAACATGTACCCGCCGCCTAGGTACACGCGAAAAGCCTTGGACAGATCGTAGGAAAACTTCATGTCCACCACTTCGTAGCTGAGGTTGACGCGGGGGACGCCGGTTCGCAGGAGATATTCGTCGCCTAAGTGCGAGCTTTGGTGATACACCCGACCGAGCATGGAGAAGGGCCCGGAGCGGTACGTGCCGCCTAAGCCGACCCAATAGTCGGCGTTGACTAAGTCCGCGGACTCCGAGTCCAGATCGAAAATACCGAAAACCGAGCCCTGCAGAATCGCACCCCAGCGGCCATGGGGAGCGTCATCCTGATAAAGGGGCAGCGTTTCACCGAAGCTGACGGCACCGATGTCGTGAAAGTCATTTTCCGCCTGGTAGGCGCGGAAAGCGACGGAGAAGTGCGGCCAGCGGGGGTCGGCTAAGAGGGGATCGAAAAGGTCCTTATGAGGGAACAGGTCCGGACCGCTGGAGGGAATCTCGGCGGTGGCTTTTTCTTCCGTCGGTTGGGTGGCGGGGGGATTGGCTTGCCCGGCTGCGGCGGCCCCAGGCGCGGCGGCGGGAGTCACGGCAGCGGCGGGCGGGGGCGAAGCTTCAAATTCCACGGAGCGCACGCCCGCGATGGAGCCTAAGGCGGTGCGCACCGCCTTGGGGTCGGCCTTGCCTAAGTCAGCCGGGGCTACGTAGACGACGCCTTCTTGCACGGTCAGGGAAGGCGCTTGCAGCTGGAATTCCCGTTCCAGCACGGCGGCTGCGTAGCCGCGCAGAAAGGCGTCATCCCGCACGGCGGTCTGGGCGTTGACCTGGGAGAAAGCCAGCAAAACCAGCAGAGCGAACCCGACGGTGGCGAAGCGTACCTGACGAAGACCATTTAGAAATGAGTGCATGCTTTAATCCTCATAGCCCCCCTAAAGACCGGGGCATCCTACGATGAAGGGCCGGTGACAAGCAAGGGGTGGAAATTGCCGATAGGGGAAACATCTTTTCCCAAGGCTGGGACGGAGCTTGCCTATCCTGAGCCGGGCTGGACGGCAGGGCAGAAGGAATATCGGAATAACCCGATGCGGATGACCCGCAAAGAATGGGCTCGGCCGTTATATTGACCTAGGTGTGGAGGATGGGGCCGTCGGCCGACGCAAGGGCGGGTTTGGCGGTCGGGGGAGCAGTGTTCAACGCCGCTGGCGGGGGCATTTTAAGGGAGGCTGCGGAAGGCCACTTCCGGGGGGGGCGGGGATTTGGCAAGGACAAGCAAGCTATGAAAATCACCATCGTTGGAACCGGATACGTGGGGTTGGTCACCGGGACGTGTCTGGCTAATTCAGGCAACGACGTGATCTGCCTGGACGTGGCGGCGGACAAGATCGCGCGGCTGCGCCAGGGCCAATCGCCCATTTACGAGCCGGGGCTGGAGGAGCTGATCCAGCGCAACCATAAATCAGGGCGGCTGCGCTTCACCACGGACAAGGCGGAGGCGTACCGTGAGGCGACGGTGATTTTCATCTGCGTGGGGACGCCCAGCGACAGCCACGGGTATGCGGACTTGCGTTACGTGCTGGGCGCTGCGGTGGACGTCGGGCAGGCGATCGAAGCCCAGCCGGCGCGGGAGAAGGAGCCGCCGATCGTGGTGGTCAAGTCCACGGTGCCGGTGGGCACGGGCGCCAAGGTGTGGGCGGAAATCGCCCGGCACACCGCTAAGCCGTTCCGCACGGCCTCGAACCCGGAATTTCTGAAGGAAGGGGCGGCCATCGCGGACTTCACCAAGCCTGATCGGGTGGTGATCGGGGCCCAGGACGAGTGGACGGGCAACCGCCTGCGCGAATTGCACGAGCCGTTCGTCCGCCAGGGCAATCCGGTGTACCTGATGGACATCGCCAGCGCGGAGATGGTCAAATACTCGGCCAACGCGATGCTGGCGACGAAGATTTCCTTTATCAACGAGATTTCCCGGCTGTGCGAATCATTCGGCGCGGACATCGACCAGGTGCGGCGGGGCATGTGCGCGGATCGGAGGATCGGCAACCAGTTTCTTTATCCGGGCTTAGGCTACGGCGGATCGTGTTTTCCCAAGGACGTGCTGGCGTGCGTGTCGATGGGCAAGCAGTCGCAGACGCCCACGCCGCTGCTGGCGGCGGTGCACGAGGTGAATCAGAACCAGCGGGAGGCGTTCGCGGCCAAGATTCTGGCGCACTATCAGGGGAAGATCCGCGGCTGCAAGCTGGCGGTCTGGGGCATCGCGTTTAAGCCCGGCACGGACGACGTGCGCGAGGCGCCTTCGCTGTCGATCATGCAGCGGCTCCTGGAGGCCGGGGCGGTGATCGCGGCCCACGACCCGGTGGCGCACGGCACATGCCGGGCGGTGCTGGGCGACAAAGTCAGCTATCACGAGGACATGTACGCGCCGCTGGCCGGGGCCGAGGGGCTGATTGTCTGCACGGACTGGGATGAATTTAAGCACCCGGATTTTCCGCGCATGCGCGGGGTGATGCAGCAGGCGGTGATTTTTGACGGCCGGAACCTGTATCGCCCGCAGGCGATGGAGGAATACGGCTTTTCCTACTACTCGGTGGGCCGCAAGACTGTCGCGGTTTAATCCCCTACGGAGCGGGAGGGGATCTGATCGGTCCGGCGGTTCTGCAGCGCCAGCGTGCGGACGCAATTGCGGCCCTGTTTTTTAGCGGCGTAGGTGGCGGCGTCGGCGGCCTGCAGATAGGCCAGCACGGTGTCGGGCGTCAGGCCCTTTTCCGCACAGACCACGCCCAGGCTGATGGTGACGGCCACGGGGCGATCGCCCGCCTGGGCCAAAGGGGCCGCCGCTACCGCCAGGCGCAGTTTTTCCGCCAGGGCCGCGGCGCAGGCCAACGTGCAGGTGGCCATCACCAGCAGGAACTCCTCGCCGCCATAGCGGCTGACCAGCCCGTTGGGCGGAACTGTTTCTTCCAGCAGGCGGGCCAACTGCACCAGCACCTGGTCGCCGGCGTGATGCCCGAAGGTGTCGTTGATCTGCTTGAAGTGATCGACGTCCAGGAAGATCAGGCTGACGGGCTTGTGATCACCGACATGGGACAGGTGATCCAGATAGGCGTCCAGGAAACGGCGATTGGCCAGACCCGTCAGGGGATCGGTATCGCTTTGCCGGCGGAGCTGGCGGTTGCGTTCCTGCAGGGCGCTGACGTTCTGGGAAGCGTTCAGCGACAACTGCAACAGCAGTTCGTTGGCTTGCACGAGGATTTCATCCGGTCCGCGTACGGCGCCGGTGGGAATGTCGAAAAACCGGGACAATTCCCGGGTACCGGCGTAGGTGGTTTCCAGCAGTTGCTGGTTGGCCTTCGGATCGAGGGCAAACCAGCGCTGGGCCGCGGAGAGATAGTCGTCCACTTCGCTTTGGCCGCCGAGGGTCAAGAAGCAGTCGGCGACTTTGGCGCCCAAGGCGACAGCCTGCAGCAGGGGCCGGCGCGGGGGCGGGGCGGAGGAGGGGTCTTCGTGGCTGCGGATGACTTCGATGAGCCATTGGGGAAACAGCCATTTTTCCGCCAGGGCGGCCCCCACCGAGGGATGATCCAGATCCAGCTGGCGCTGTTCTAATTGGCACAGGCGGCTGTGGCGCGGGCCGGCCTGCTGGAGCAGCTGGACATAGGGCGTATGCAGATATTGCAGGAGCGCGAAGACGCCCAGGTCCTCGAGCAAAGCGCCCAGGAACGCCTCCTCGTATTCGGCGATGCCCACCTGCTTGGCGATGGTGCGGGCGGCGGTGGCGGCATAGAGGCTGCGGCGAAACAGCGGCAGGGGATCGTAATCCTTGCCAGCGGCGTCCTTGAGAATCGGCAGCAGGCCAAAACCCAGCGACAGCATCTTGACGGTGTTTAAGCCGAGCATGACCACGGCACGCTCCACCGAGCTGATGCGCTGGCGCATGCCGTAGAGCGAGCTGTTGATGGTCTGCAGCACTTTGGCGCTTAGGGCGGGGTCGTGGCTGAGCACCTGGCCGATGTCGGCCACGCCGGCGTGGTCCTGGCGGCAAAGATCGATGATCTGCACCGCCACGGCCGGCAGAGAGGGAAGCCGGGGGCATTCGAGCACTTGGGCTAAGGTGCGCTTGTTCATGGCCGACGTTGCCCGGCGAGACCGGCTTTGGCCAGCGCGGCGATCATGGTTTCGGACGTTTCCGACGACATTATCCTTATCGACACATTGGCGAAAAGCGTTAAACCTTATGATCACTTTGCCTTTTCTGGAAGAATTTTCGCCTGCCGTTTTCCAGAGCATGCGGGCGGAAATCGGATCCCGGCGGGCTTGAGCGCTTCGTTATCGGCACACTGATTGGGACGGTTGGCGCTGCATTTCCCGACGCCATGTCCCCAGGCTGGACGCCCGCACGGGAACGAGCCAGGGAAACGCGGGTATTTCTGTTAATCTATGTGCCCATGCCAGAGAAGGAATACGTCGTTTACCTTAATGGTCAGTACGTATCGCGCAGCCAGGCCCACTTGGACATCGAGGACCGGGGGACGCTTTTTGCCGACGGTGTGTACGACGTGGTGGCGTTCGTCAACGGCCGGGCGCTGGCGATCGGGCCCCACCTGGAGCGCATGAAGCGCAGTCTGGCCGGCATCGAGATGGCTCGGTGGGCGGCCGAGGGCTTAGATGAGGTCTCCGCGGAACTGATCGCTCGCAATGCTTTGACCGACGCCCTGGTGTATTGGCAGATCACCCGCGGCGCGGGCCGGCGCGAGCATCCGTTCCGGGCCGACGCCGCGCCGACGGTGCTGGCCATCGCCTACCCGGCCAAGCCGTGGGACCTGGACGCCCGCCAGCCGGTGCCGACGGTCAAGACCATCCTGGTCGAGGACCAGCGCTGGAGCCGCTGCGATTTAAAGACGCTGATGCTGCTGCCCAATGTGCTGGCCATCACCAAAGCCAAACAGGCCGGCTGCGACGAAGCCATCCTGCACCGGGGCGCGACGGTCACGGAAGGCACGCGCACCAGTCTGCTGATCGTCCGCGGCCAGGAGCTGTGGACCCATCCGGCGGACCAGTGGATTCTGCCGGGAATCACGCGGGCGATTCTGCTGGAGTTGGCCCCCGCGCTGGGACTAAAGCCGGTGGAGAAGACGTTCAGCGTCGCTCAGTTGCGGGAGGCGGACGAAGCGATGATCACGGGCACGGGCTCGCGGGTGGCGGCGGTGACGCACGTGGACGGACGGGCGATCGGCAGCGGGCAGGCGGGGGCAGCTACGCAGAAGCTGTATGCGGGATTAATGGGCTACGCCAAAAAGCAGTGCGGCATCCCCAGCGCTTAAGGCCACCGACGGCACGTGGACGGCTAGCGGGCGGGCGCGTCGGCGGCGCTGTCGAAGACGATGTCCATGTTCGACAGGCGGTGTTCGGTGGCGTAGGTCATGAGCATGGAAATGTAGCTGGCGTGGACCATCATGTCGCTGCTTAGGGACAGACGGGCGAGGACGGAGATCACGGCCTGTTCGGTGGGGCCTTCCACTTCCACGAAGTGGCCTAAGTAGGGCAGGGTGTCCAGCTCCACCTGGCAATTGTCCAGCGTCCAGGACAACCGGCGTTTTTCGAAGCTGAAGACTTTGACAAAGCCCAACCGGCCGAGCAGTTCCGCGGCGGCGGCGGGATCGGAGATTTCCACTTCCGTCTCTTCGCGACTCTTGATGATGCCCTGGGCGCGGGGGCCTTTGTGGGTGATGGTGGCGGTCTTGCGGCCGCGCCCGGCCAGCGGACGGCAGACGCGTATCCGCAGGCCCTGATCGGTGCTCTTAAGGGCGCCGTCGTAGGTGTCGAAGAAGGTGTTGACCTCCAGGGAGGACTTACCGCGCACGGCTTTGATGTTTTGCAGCTGCAGCTCGACGGCAGCCAGGTCGGACACGGCGATTTTGGCTTCAATTTCCAGGCTCACGGATCAAAAACTCCCTTGGTCAAGCACACCCGTCAGGCCCGGCGAGGCCCGTAGATTAGAGACCCGAGGTTGAATGCACAAAGCGCCGGAGTGATGGATTGCCGATTGCCGATTGCCGATTGCCGATTGCCGATTGCCGATTGCCGATTGCCGGGAAAGTTTACGTTGGTCTTGTTGATGTCAAGGAAATTTTGTTTTTTACATCGGGAATCGGAAATCAAAAAATCGGCAATCACTTCGCGTCTTTGGCGGGAGCGGCGCAACGTTTGAGCCAGGACCGATCAAAAATCCGTTGCTGGGCCAATTGGATGCGCAGGAGGAAACGATTGCGCTGGTTTTGGGGTTCGGTTTGGCAGGCGTGCAGGGCGTGATGGCGGAAAGTGGTTGGCGAGATCACCAACGTCAGGGGGCTGGGCAGGCGTTCGCGGGTGGCCAGGCGGATGAGCAGCCATTGATCGGCGAACCGGATGCCCCAGCTGGTCGCCAGGCGGATAAAGGTCCAGATCGGCAGCGGGTGCAGGTGGCGAATGCGGAAGAGACGCACCAGCTGGACCAGCAGAAGGATCAAGCCGATGGCGCCGATTCCCAGGATCACCCAGGTAGGGTCAAACACCGTGGTGGTGAGGGGACGATCCTGCCAGATCTGCTGCCAGCGTTCGCTGCGGGGAATGGTGATGCGCTGGGATTGGCTTAGAAGAACTAACGGAATAGCGAACATCACCGCGCTCCATGCCTCAGGCTGAGGTGGTTGAGGCCATATGGGGATGAGCAGACTGGCGCAGACGGGCGATCAGATTCGCCATCACGTCGCGGGCGCGCAGGCGTACTTTCAAGTCCGGATCGTTGATGGACATCGCGCCGACCTGGTGAGCCACATCCAGAGCCCCGGCGGATTCGACCAGCCACAGGGCGCTTAGGCGGTGCTGCGTCCTTTTGTCGGTGAGCATGGTGTTCAAAAGGCAGATGGCGTCGGCGGGGTGTTTGCGCAGGAGGGTATGGATGGCGTTGGCGCGGGGGCGGGCATGATCGTGCTGAGCCATCTGACGCAGGCGGGACAAGTGCCGCTGCGAACGCAGCTTTTCCAGGGCCTCCACGGCGTTGGCGCGCACGCGGGCGTTGGTATGGTTCAAGGCTGCTTCCAAGGCCACCAGGGACTCGATGGAGCCGACGGCGCCCAACGCGCCGACGGCGCTGGAGGCGATCACGTCGTCCTTGTGGCGGGACAACCGCAGCAGCAGACGTTCAAAGACCTGGCCTTGATTAAGTTCCTGCACGACCGCCAGGGCCCGCAGCTGCTCGGCCCGATCAGCGGCGGCCAGCTTGGCGCCCAGCTGCGAGAAGAAGGTGGGTACCAGCCGGATGGCTGCGGCGCCGCTGGCCAGGCGTTGCGCGGCGGAAAGCTTCGGCCAGGAACGCCAGAGGCGGTCAAATCCCACGGCGGCCAGACGGGCTTGGGCCAGCTCGACGACGTGCGGGAAGGGCGATTGCAGGAGCTTGGAAATCAAGGCGTCCAACCCGCTCCAGGAACAGCGGATCAGATAGCGCAAAGCGATCCGCGCCAAGTCAGGGTCACTGCCAGCGGTATAAACGGCGATGGCGGACAGATATTCCGGATCGTCACTGGCTGCCGCGGCCTGGAAGAGACATCGCAAGGCGGAGGATCGCACCAGGGGATCTTCCGCACCGGCCAGATCCGCCCACGCTTTGGCTTGATCCTTCGGCGGCAACGGCAGGGCCGCGATCCAGCGGGGCAGACCCTGCAAAGCCTGGGGCGATAGCGCCTTTTCCGCCCCCACCCCCGCCCCGGGAAGTGCCCCCGGAAGTGCTCCCGGAATCCCCCCCGGAAGCATGTGGTAGGGATGGTTAACGTGGGCCAGGCTGCGGCTGATGGCGGGCACCAGAAGCAGATGGGAATCAAGCAGGAAGATCTCCAGGCCCCGCTCGGTGACCGCCCGGTGCAGACCCAGGCGGGCGGCCGGGGCCAGGGAGGTGACGGCCAGGGAGGGTAGAATCGACCGCAAGGCGGCTGGGTCGGTGGGCTGGGCTAACAGCTGCTGGGCCACCACCACCGCGGGGCGACGGGGGTGATCGAAGATCTGACGGGCGGCGGGCGACAGGCGCCGGGAAAGCGATAACAGCGAGGTGATCACTTCCGTCTGGGCGTGCTTCTCGTAATGCGAGGCGGCGTTCTCGACCGCTTCGATCAGAAATCGAACCTGGGCGGATTGGTTGGACGACGGCTCCTGGGAAGAGTTCATGCCGTCGGTCAGGGCATGCAGACACTCGGAGGCCGCCCGATGCAGGGCAGGGCGATCGTGGGTGAGCTGGTCGGAAACAAGATAGGCCAAGCGGTAAGCCCGCGAGCGTTGAATGATCTTTAAGGCGTTGACAGCTGTCTGCGTTTGCCGATTTTGAAATGCCTGCCGTAATTCAGCGTCAAGACGGGCAGCCTGGGAAACCACGGCCCCTTGGATAGAAGCAGGCATCCGGTGAAAATGCGTAACTAAGGAGGATAGACTTTCGGGGCGGTGGCGATAAATGGCCACTTGCACGACCTCGGGCATATCCGCCACGTGGACCGTGGGCATGGCGGCGGCAATAGCCTGATCGACCGAGGCATCGTCGCAGGTTCGCAGGGACGCATATATAGTTTGGGCGCGTACCATACTCCGCGTTTTTATCGGTGAACCAGCTGGACTTAGTGGCGTATAAATCGAGTGGCAGGCAAAACCTGAGGTTATCGGTCTTATGCCCCATCGAAGCAAAAAACACCGGAAAATAAAGGAAAAACCTGACAAAGGTCTTTCATTGTCGACCCCAACCGGCTATAATTCCGCTTCCATTGGGGGCTCACTGGGGGATAATCAAACAGGAAATTCGATGAACATAAGCCACAAATCTAGTAATACACAAGTCTTCCGTTTAATGGTCTACCAGCGAGCCCTGCATCCGGAGCTGTTTGATCTCCAGATCCGCCGTGGGCATCGCCAGGACAATTACGAAGTGGAATACTGGGTTGTGCCCGGTGGGCATGTGGCTCGTTTTCAGACCGGCAAAAACGTTTTGACCGAAGCGGTCCTCGAACGCGGCGATCACCTGCCCGAGACCGGGCTGCTCTATGCCTTGCCCTGCCTGGGTGAAAAGGAATACGAGCTGGATACGCAGGACAAGATCGGCTACGTGACCACGGTCCAGACGGAAACGCTTAACGAAAATCTGTACATGGCCACCTACCGCGAGATGTGCGACTTCGCCCAGGAAGTCGGAGCCGCCTGCCACCTCTGGCAGGATCGCGAAAACGTGCCCTGCCTCTCGGTGCTGGACGTGCAACGCTACCGCAAGGAGTTCCACATCCAGAGCTACCACCTGGTCGGCGCCAACGGGCTGGTGCTCCGCACCCAGTCCATCTTCGACGTCCGCGAATAGCCCCCCGGAAGTACCCCCGGAAGTACCCCCGGAAGTATCCCCGGAAGTGTGCCCGGAAGTTGTTTTTGTTCCGGGTGATTTCATAGAACCCCTTGTTCGCTCCTTTACGCCGTCCCCTCGGACGGCGCTTTTCTTTGGTAAGGTAATGGACATGCGCAATCCCCAACTTCTGACTTCGCGTACCCGCAGCCTAGCCCGGATGGAAGCCACCGGCCTGGTGGCCATCATCCGCGCCTCAGCGGACTTGGCCGGGCACGACGAACTGGTGGACACCTGCAAAGCCTTGCGCGACGGCGGCGTGGAAGTGACCGAGATCACCATGACCACGCCCGGTGCGCTGCAGGCCATCGAAGCGGCAGCCCAGGCTCTGGGCCCGGACGCCTGCATCGGCGCCGGCAGCGTGTTGGACGGCCCAACCTGTTTGGCCGCCATCCGCGCCGGGGCGGAGTTCATCGTTTCACCGGTGCTGAATCTGGATGTGGTGCAGACCGCCCATCGCTACGGCAAAGCCGTGATTCCCGCCGGGCTAACGCCCACGGAGATCCTCACCGCCTTCCAGGCTGGCGCGGACTTGGTGAAAGTCTTCCCGGCTAATCACTTTGGGCCCACTTACCTCAAAGATCTCTTGGCCCCCATGCCCCAACTGCGCCTGATTCCCACCGGCGGCGTGCGCCTGAACAATCTCCACGAATGGCTGCAGGCCGGGGCTGCCTGCCTGGGTGTCGGCACGTCGCTGGTGCAAAAAGAACTGATCGCCGCCCGCGACTGGCCCGGCCTGACCAAGCTGGCCCGGCAATGGGTGGAGGCTGTGCAAACGGCCCGTTCAGGTAAGTAAGGTCAGCCCCTTGGCAACGTCTCATTCCCCAGCTCTACCCTTCCCGCCACGGTATAGATCGGGCCTTGCGGGCGGAGTTGGCTGGTCATCAGGTCGATGGCGTGGACGGTAAATGAACCGAAGTACGCGTGGCGGTGGCGCTGGAGGAACGAGCCAAACTCCTGGGGCGGGCGGGCCTTGATGCGGGCCAGGGTCAGGTGCGGCTGCCAGGCGCGCAGGTCGCCGCCGAAGCCCAAGGCGTCGACGCGCGGATTTAGTCGCTTAACGATCTCCTGCAATGGTTCTGCCCCTTGAAGGCTGACCCATAACACCGTCGGGCGGGCGGGCGAGGGGAAAATGCCTAAGCCCTGCAGATGCACCACGAAGGGCCCGATCCCCGCAGTGCTGACTTTGATCGCGTCCAACAACGCCGGGAACAGCGACTCGTCGCTTTCGCCCAAAAATCGCAGGGTCAGGTGGAGATTATGGGCGGGCACTGGTCGAACGGCCGGCAACATGGTGCCCAACTCAGTCAGAGCATCGCTGAGCGAGAATTTCGCGTGCTGACTGGAAGCGGAAAGTCCAGCCGATTCATTCGCACTGCCACTGTCGGGGGCGGGAAGTACCCCCCGGCAGAGCCGGGGGCTGACAGACGACAGCTCATTGCCGGAAATGTCGTTTCCGGGGGCAATGCTTCCGGGGGGCATGCTTCCGGGGGCGGGGGCACTTCCGGGGGTGGGGGTGACAGCGATGAAGGCGCGGGGCATGGCGGCATTCATTCTACTTCCACCGCTATCGGGCCCGCAGTTCCGTTTACCGCGTCTCCCCCTGCCGGGCATGATAGAATGGGTCAGCAGCGTCCAGCTGGGCGAAACAACTCCCCCTGACCAAGGGCCTGACCATGCCGAACGACAGGGAACTTTTAGTCGAAGCCATGCGCATTGTGAATCATGCCTTTCTGGGCATGCTCACCACGGTCGGAGCGGACGGCCTGCCGCGGGCCCGCTGGATGGGGGCGTCGTCGGTCACCGGCGGGCTGACGGAGATCTACACCCTTACCGGCAGCAAGACCCGCAAGGTGGAGGAGATCCGCCGCAATCCCCACGTCTGCTGGGTGTTCTCGGCCTCGGACTACAACGGCATCGTCACGCTTTTCGGGCAAGCGGAAGTCTTAACCGCCCCCACTGTCGCCCAATCGGTATGGGATCGGCTCGTGGAATGTGCCCGCACGTATTGCATGAGCGCCTTGTCTAACGAGGACAATCTGGAACTGGTCACTATCCGCACCGCTGTGGAGAAAATCGAGTTCATCAGCCCACGGATGAAGATTCTTACGCCTTACACGCTCAAACCCGTGGATGTCTCCCAGCCGGCGGGAGCGGTGTAGGGGGACTAGGCTTTTATCATGCCTCTCCCTAACTCCTAAATCCTAACTCCCAACTCCCGTCTTCCCCCCCCCCCCCTACTTCAGTGCGTGGAGCTTGCGCTCTTTCCGCTCCTGATTGACTTTCTCCAGCGCTGCCGGCTCAGCCTTGATCAGCTTCACCAGTTGCGAGGCGGTGCAGCCTAGGATGCGGGCGGTCACCTTCGGGTCGTAGCGGCGGGTGGCCAGGAGGTCCAGGGCCTCGGCCAATACGGCGGGAAAATCCTCGTGCTTGGGATTGACGCGCATGGCTCCGTCGCGGCAGCGTGATTGCCAAAGAGGGGTGGGCTGGTGATCGCGGTCCAGCCACGAGCGGAATTCGATTGCCAGCTTGACGCGCAGGCGGAAGACAGCCATGCGGCGATTTTCTTCCTGGCTGCGCCGTTCGGAGGCGAAAGCCTCCAGGCCGGTGGGCTTATGGAGGATGTCAATGGCGGTCTCGACCTTGTTGCGGTGTTGCCCGCCGGGCCCGGACGCGCGGCCGCGGGTGATTTTGCATTGGGTGAGCAATTGTTCGACAGGCAGGGCGGCGGGGTGGAGATAGGGTGAAGGCACAGCGGTATTCTAAGGGTTGCGGCTGGGGATTGAGCCTGGGAATAAGGGCCGGTTATGGGTTATCTAACGGGGATGGAGCAATTGGGCTGGCTTCTTGCCGGGGCGGGTGGTTGTTAAGTAAAGTAATTGCAGTGGGTTTCCGAATAATGGGCAGGCGGAGTCATTGCCGCGGCGGCTAAGCGCGGTTGTTCTAAGCGAAAGTTAAGCACGCTTTGACGTACCAGAAGCCTCATCCATCCCGCCCGGATAACGCAACCGACTTGCCGGTTGCAGCGCCCTCTGTCGCCCCCACTGAAAACGACACTTTGAGAACCATCGACCAATGGATGGCTTCCAACCCGTGGCATCCGCGGCTGGCGCCATTCGCTGTTTATCTGTTGATTCTGGCCATCATCGACGTGGCCAGGGACCAGGCGGCCTGGACGTATCCGGGCTTGTACGTTGTCCAGTGCGGCGTGGTGCTCTGGCTGCTGTGGCGATATCGTTCGCTGCTGCCGGAGCTGACCGTGCGCTTTGACTGGCTGGCGGTGCCGGTGGGCGTGGGCGTGTTTGTCGCCTGGATAGGCTTGGGGTGGTGGATGGCCGGCGAATGGGACGTGCGCTGGCAGGCGCTGCTGGACGGGCGATTCCTACCCACCTTCGACTACACCGCCTTGGGCCAGACGCCCAGCCCCCGGGCCACCGACCTGGCCCAGGGCCCGCTGGATTTCCGCGATCCGCAGATCATGGGCCCAGCCGTCGGTTGGATCGCCTTAAGCGTGCGGCTGCTGGGCATGTCGATCGTTGTGCCGCTGTTTGAGGAGCTGTTTATTCGCAGCTTATGCCTGCGCAGCTTTGCCCACTACCGCACGACGGCCATCGGGACCGTCCACTTTCTGATGGATCTGCCCCTGATCGGCGAATGGCTGATGCACACGTCCATCGGCGAACGGGCCGCGCGCCACCAGCCGGTGTTCGGGGAGGTGTTCCTGCGCACGCCGCTGGGGGCGTTAAGCATCTTCGGCGTGGTGGCGTCGACGCTGGTGTTCATGATCCACCACCCGCTGCGTGACTGGCCGGGCACGTGGGTCTGCGGCGTGGCGTATTGCCTGCTTGTCTGGGCCACCGCCCGCAAGGGACTGGGCCCGGTGGTCTGGGCGCACGGCATCACCAATGCCCTGCTGTGGATCTACACGCTGGGCACGGGCGACTGGCAGTTTCTGTAAAAACTTCTCACCACAGAGGACACGGAGATCACGGAGCAGAACCAAGACTTTTTTTCAAAACTCTCCGTCTGAATTCTCTCTGTGTTCTCCGTGCTCTTCGTGGTAGATCTCTATGCCTTCGCCGGCTTAATCTCCAGCCCCAGGCCGTTGTCGGGCTCGACGATCACGCGCACGGACGAGCCGTCCCCGATCTCGCCCTTTAGAATCGCCCGGCTGATCTTGGTCTCCAGCTCGTGCTGTAAATAGCGCCGCAGCGGGCGGGCGCCGTAGATCGGGTCGTAAGCGTTCTCCGCCACGAAGGTGGCGGCCTCGTCGGTCAGTTGCAGTTGGATGTTGCGTTCCGCCAGGCGCTTCTCCAAGTCCTTGGCCAATAGCTGCACGATTTTGCGGATTTCCTTGGGCTGCAGCGGGCGGAAAATGATGATGTCGTCCACACGATTGAGGAACTCGGGGCGCATGCGGGCCCGCAGTTCGTGGAGCACCGAGTTGCGCGTCTTTTCGGAAAGCTCCCCGCCGCTGACTTCATCGTCGATGAGGTATTGCGAGCCGAGGTTGCTGGTCATGATGACCACGCAATTCTTAAAGCTCACGGTGCGCCCCTGCCCATCGGTGGCGCGGCCGTCGTCGAGAATCTGCAGGAGGATGTTGAACACCTCCGGGTGCGCTTTTTCAAACTCATCGAACAGCAGCACGCAATACGGCTTGCGCCGCACGGCTTCGGTCAGTTGCCCACCTTCTTCATAGCCGACATACCCCGGCGGCGCCCCGATCAGCCGGCTGACGGTATGCTTTTCCATGTACTCGCTCATGTCGATGCGGACGATGTTCTCTTCACTGTCAAAAAGAGCTTCCGCCAAGGCGCGGGCCAGTTCCGTCTTCCCCACGCCGGTGGGCCCTAAGAAAATAAACGACCCGATGGGCCGGCGGGGGTCTTTCACGCCCGCGCGGGCGCGGATGACCGCGTCGGCCACGAGCTTGACTGCCTCGTCCTGTCCCACCACGCGCTGGTGGAGAATTTCATCGAGCCGCAGAAGTTTTTCACGCTCACCTTCGACCAGACGCGATACGGGAATACCCGTCCAAAGCGACACGATGCGGGCGATTTCCTCCTCGGTCACTTCCTCACGCAAGAGCTGGCTGGACTGCTGTTTGTCGGCCAGTTTCTTTTCTTCGGCCGCCAGCTCCTTCTGCACCTGCGGCAGGCGCCCGTGCTTTAATTCAGCTGCTTTTTCCAGGTTGTATTCGCGCTCGGCCTTTTCAATCTGCTGGCGCAGGTCCTCCAACTGCTGGCGCAGGGTGTGGACCTTATGCAAGGCTTGCTTTTCCGTATCCCATTGGGCCCGCAGGGCGTCGGCCCGCGCTTTCTGATCGGCCAATTCTTTTTGCAGCGTCGTCAAGCGCTGCTTGCTGGCGGGGTCCTTCTCTTTCTTGAGGGCTGCTTCCTCGATCTGCATCTGCATTACTTTGCGGGTCACCTCGTCCAGCTCGGTGGGCATGGAGTCGATTTCCGTGCGAATCAGGGCGCACGCTTCGTCCACCAGGTCGATGGCTTTATCCGGCAGGAAGCGTTCGGTGATGTAACGATTGGAGAGCACCGCGGCCGCCACCAGGGAATTATCCTGAATCTTCACCCCGTGATGCACCTCAAACCGTTCGCGCAACCCGCGCAGAATGGAAATCGTGTCCTCCACCGTCGGCGGCTCAACCAGCACCGGCTGGAAGCGCCGCTCCAGGGCGGCGTCCTTCTCCACGTGTTGGCGATATTCGTCCAGAGTCGTCGCCCCGATGCAGTGCAGTTCGCCGCGGGCGAGCATGGGCTTGAGCATGTTGCCCGCGTCGATCGCCCCTTCCGCCCGACCCGCGCCCACGATGGTGTGCAGTTCGTCAATAAAGAGAATAATCCGGCCTTCGGCGTTCTTAATTTCCGCCAGCACCGCTTTGAGCCGCTCCTCAAATTCCCCGCGATATTTGGCCCCGGCCACCAGCGCGCCCATGTCCAACGCGTACACCGTGCGGTCCTTCAAACCCTCCGGCACGTCGCCGCGCACGATCCGCTGGGCCAAGCCTTCGACAATCGCCGTCTTACCCACGCCCGGCTCGCCGATCAGCACCGGATTATTCTTGGTCTTTCGCGACAAAATGCGGATGACCCGGCGGATTTCCTCGTCCCGCCCGATCACCGGGTCCAATTTGTTGGCCCGGGCCATCTGCACAAGATCGCGCCCGTAGCGCTCCAGCGCCTCGTACGTGGCTTCCGGATCGGCGCTCTGCACGCGCTGATTGCCGCGCACGGCGGTGAGCGTTTTTAAGAAACTGTCCTTGGTCACGCCCAGCCCGCGGAAAATCTTCGCGGCCGGACTGTCCGGCTCGCTGAGCATCGCCAGCACCACGTGCTCGATGGAAACGTACTCGTCCTTCAAGCGCTTGGCCTGTGCGTCGGCGTCAATCAGCAGGCGATTGAGACGCGGGGTCAGATAGATCTTCCCCGGCTCGCTGCCCGGGCCGGAGACCGAGGGCTGCCGCTGCAGGACTTGCTCGACCTGTTCGACCAGCGTTTCGGCCGGCACATCCATCCGGGCCAGCAAACGCGGCAACAGCCCGCCATCCTGCTGCGCCAGCGCGAGCAATAAGTGCTCAACCTCCACTTGCTGATGCCCGTGGCCGACCGCCAGGTCCTGCGCGGCGTGCAAGGCTTCCTGGGTCTTCTGCGTTAATCGTTGCATGTCCATAAAATCACCCCGCTTCCCCGCCTAAAGCCGCTAAGAAAACCTGATTAACCGCCGTGACGCCAAGGACGCCATGTTCCGCAAAGTCATGAATCGATGTCTTGGGTCTATAGCGTTCATTTCCACGGCTTCCTTGGCGATCTTGGCGACCTGGCGGTTCTTGGTTTAGGTTTTGTTGTCTTCCTGACGCGGATCAAACCGCGATGTTTCCTTGAGCTTTTCGAATAATTTCCGTTCTTCGTCCGTCAGCGTCTTGGGCACGACAATCTGCACGCGCACAAACAAGTCACCGGCCTCCTCTTCCTTCAGTCCCGGCAATCCCTTGCCACGCAGCCGCAACCGCTGCCCGCTGCTGGTCCCCGGCGGAATCGTCAGCGTCACTTCCTGGTCCAGCGTCCGCACGGCCGCCCGCGTGCCCAGGGCTGCCTCCCACGGCGACAGCGCCAAATCCGTGGTCAAATCCTTGCCCGAAACTTCAAATCGCGCATGCGGCGCGATTTTCACTTTCAGCAGCAAATCACCCCCGGAATTTTCCCCGCCCCCGGATGTTCCCCCTTCGCCTTTCAAGCGAATCACCGATCCTTCGCTCACGCCGCGCGGAATCTTCACGTCCAGCGTGCGTATCTGGCCGCTGGGCAACTGCAGACGAACCTGCCTGGTCCCGCCGTGATAGATCTCTTCGAGGCTGACCTCTAATTCCGCTTCCACGGCTGGCGCGGCATGCGTGCGCGAGGATCGGCCGGAGCGACCTCTCCCCGCGCCTCCGCCTCCCATGCTCGCGAACAACTCCTCCATCGTGCTGCCCCCCCCGGAAACGCCCCCGGAAGCTCCCCCGCCAGGACCACCTGCTCCGCCAGGCCCATGGCCGAACAGCATGTCGAAGAAGTCCGAAAAATCTCCCCCGCCGAACGAAAAGCTCCCGCCTGCTTGCCCAGGCCGATGACCGTTGAAACGGAATTGCACGTTCTCCCAGCCCGGCGGGGGGCGAAACTCCTGGCCCGCTTTCCAGTTCTCTCCCAGTTGGTCGTAGCGCTTGCGCTTTTCCGGGTCCTTGAGGACTTCATAGGCCTCGTTGACCTTGTTGAATTTCCCAGCTGCGTCAGCTTCCTTGTTCACGTCCGGGTGATATTGGCGAGCCTTCTTGCGATAGGCGCGGTGAATCTCCTCGGCTGAAGCTGATCGCCCCACGTCCAGGATCTGGTAGTAATCCTGATATTTGACGGCCATGCAATGGCTCCCTTTCAACCGCGGAATCGCGGCGGTTGAATTATCCCCGCAGGGATATGGAACGTCCCCACCCCTAACTGGCAAAAACACCGCTCCACTTTGACTTTATGCAAACGGCGGGCCAGAAGTCTATACGCAAGCTATTGATTTTAAATAAGTTAAGACGAGCCAGTTCTAGCCTTGCCTGCCAAAATTGCAGCCGCGGATGCGGTTTTGCCAAGGCGTTCCGCTCTATCGCCGTAGGGTTGCGGAAATGATTTCATGCCATCGCCATCATTTCAGATGGTATTGCGTCGGCCCCGATCCGAAAGAATTTGGACTCCAAGCCTTGCCTTACTTCACCAGGGACTTGCCTTCCATCTCCTTGGGCTTCGCCAGGCCCATGAGGTTCAGGAGAGTGGGGACGATATCGGCCAGGCGGCCGTCGTGATCCAGGCCCTTGCTGGCGGTTTCCTTGCTGCCCGAGGCCAGGCTCTTTTTCCTAGGATCAACCAAGATGCACTCCACGTCGTAGGTCGTGTGGGCGGTGTGCGGAGCATTAGTCGTCGGGTCCCACATCTGCTCAGCGTTGCCGTGGTCGGCCGTGACGATCAGCACACCGTTGCGCTTCAAGGCGGCGTCGACGAGGGCACCCACGCACTGATCGACGGTTTCCACAGCCTTGATGGCGGCGTCGAGCTTGCCGGTGTGCCCGACCATGTCGCCGTTGGCGAAATTGACCACGATCAGATCCTCGCAGTCCTTGGCGGACAGGCGAGCGAGAACAATATCGCGGATCTGCGGGGCGCTCATTTCCGGCTGGAGGTCGTAGGTGGCGACCTTGGGCGACTGGGCCATCTGCCGGCTTTCGCCGGGGAAGGGTTCCTCGCGGTAATCGTTAAAGAAGAAGGTCACGTGGGGGAACTTTTCCGTTTCGGCGCAGCGGAACTGCTTAAGGCCCAGCTTGGACACATATTCGCCGGCGATGTTGGCCATTTTCGGCGGCTTGGTGTAGGCGGCGTGGACGGGCAGGCCTTTTTCGTATTCGGTCATGGTGATGTAGCAGACGTCCAGCTTCTTAACGCGGTCAAAGCCTTTCTTGCCGGAGTCCGGAGAGGCGGGCACGGCGGCCCACTGGGCGTCGTCGAAGATAAAGGCTTTGGAAATTTCGCGCGGGCGATCGCCGCGATAGTTGTAGAAGATCACGGTGTCGCCGTCGCTGATGCGGGTTGCCTTGGCCGCGTCGAAGGAGGCGGCGATCATCGTCGGCACGATGAATTCATCGCCCTGCTGGGAGCCGTTGGTGGGTTTGTCGTAATAGCCCTGGATGGCGGCTGCGGCGCTGGGGGCAAAGCGAATGACCGCGGGGTCAATGCCCAGGCCGGTCAGGCAGGCATAGGCTTTCTGCACGCGTTCCCAGCGATTGTCGCGATCCATGGCGTAATAGCGGCCGCTGATCGTCGCCACGGCGCCTACGCCGATCTTCTTGCACTCGGCTTCGATCTGCTTGACGAACTCCATGCCGGTGTAAGGCCCGGTGTCGCGCCCGTCGGTAAACAGGTGCAGGGCGACTTTGCTCTGGCCCTGCCGCCTGCAAAGCTCCAGGCAGGCGTAGAGGTGGGTCATCAGCCCATGCACGCCGGCGTCGGAGGCGATGCCCAGGAGGTGCACGGTTTTGCCGGCGTTCTTGGCGCGATTCACGCCCTCAACGAGCACGGGATTGGCGAAAAATTCGCCCGAGCGGATGGCCCGGGAGATGCGCACGGATTCCTGATACACCACGCGGCCGGCACCGATGTTCTGGTGGCCCACTTCGGAGTTGCCCATGGTTCCCTCGGGCAGGCCCACGTCCTCGCCGGAGGTGTGGATCAGCGTCCAGGGGTAGGTTTTAAGCAGTTCATCGCAGCGCGGGGTCTTAGCCAGCTTGATGGCGTTGAATTTGTCGTGCTCGGGATTAGGATTGCGCCCCCAGCCGTCGCGGACGATGATAAGGCCGGGTCGGGTGATCGAAGTCAGGTCAGCCACGGGAAACTCCAGTCGTTAGGTCGTGATCGTCCACGCCGGGCGCGGACGTGAGGGTGGGTCAAAACCAAGACGCTACGAATCAGGCCAGATTGTAAGGAAATCAGGCTAATCCGGCGACTGGGCGGGAAAGAGACAATTATCGAGTTTGGAAGAGCGAAAACCATCAAAAAAATCATTGGCAAGACCAGCAAAGAGGGTTAACATCGCTTTATGGGGTGTTGCACAGCATTATCCCCATCAGCTCCGACTGCGGAACCGACCATGCATCAGCGACAACCTGCCCACACCATGCCGAGCCGGGCTCACCAGCCAATCAAAAATGCGACCGGGTACAAGTGGCGGACAACGATTTGCCTGGCGAGTTTGACCGTTCTATTGGCGCTCTTGTGTTTAGCTGGCCAGTTCATGAACTGGTCTGACCGTTTGCTCAATCAGGGCTTGGTCTTGACTGGCGCTTTGGTGCTTGTGACCATCCTGGCCTGCCTGAGGGCGCTGCACGGTCGATTTGTCTAGGCGCCACCAAAAGAATGCGAAATTCCACCAGACAGATCGCTATGCCTGCTTATTACCCACTTTGTTTTCCGTGCCGGCTAAGAGGCGCTGGATGTTCGTGCGGTGGCGCAGCACTACCAGCACGGCCAGCAGGCCGGTGACGATTAGAAAGGGTTGCAGGCTCGCAGGCGATCGGCCGATCAGATACCCCTCCACCAACAGATACACCGGTAGCAGCACCGCTCCGACGATGCTGGCTAAGCTCACGTAACGGAAGGCGACCATCAACACCACCCACGTCACCAACGCCCCCACGCCCGGCCAGGTCAAGATCGGGTAGTAGGCCAGCAAAACACCCAAGCTGGTGGCGACGCCTTTGCCGCCCCGGAATTTGAGCCAGACGGGAAAGACATGCCCCAGCACCGCGGCGGCGCCCACCGCCAGCCAGCGCCAGGCTTGCGTGGTCGGCAGATTCCAGTCGCACCACCAACCCTCCAGCCCGCCCACCAGCAAGACCGACAACAACCCCTTCAATAGATCAAGCACAAAACAAAGGATGCCCCACTTTTTGCCCAGCACGCGCCCGACATTGGTCGCGCCCACATTGCCGCTGCCGGACTTGCGCACGTCCACGCCCTTGGACCAACCGATCCACAGGCCGAACGGCAGCGAGCCAGCCAGGTACGCCAACAAAACCCATAGCCACCATGTGTTCATACCCGACAATCTAAATCAAACGCCCCTCCTCCGCACCCCCGGAAGTCCCCCCGGAAGTTCCCCCGGAAGTTTCCCCGGCAGTCCCCACGGCAGTCCCCCCGCCCGCAAACCTCAAGGGATTTGGAACTGCCCGCTCTTAGCCCGCTCCGCCGGGCCCAGGGTTATCCGGGCCCTGAATCTGAAATTCTTTCCTAGGCCATACAGACGGCCAGATACGCCAAATTGTCGGGCCTGTCCATTGGTTAAATCCGTAACCAAATCGTTTTATTGTCTGTGACGTTGTTGACCTAGGGTACTCTGCGCTTCGTCGTCACTTGTGAGGTGCGCCATGCCACTATCGGATGCGGATCACCAGGGCTCCGCCGGCCGTTTCTGCGGGGAGCTGCGAAAATCACTTGGGCGTCCGTGTCTTTGGGCTGGCCTGTTGAGTCTGGGGTTATGGATCCCGGCTGGACAAGCCCCTGCGGCCATCGTCGGTGACGCGATGGGCGACACCCAGCGCGAAAGCGTCTATCACCGCAATGGCGAATTGACCCTCGCCAATTTCTTCCACAGCTATATCGATCCCTTGACCGGCTTGCCCATGCCCATCGTCGACACCACGGGCCGGGACCTGATCGTCGGCGACGTGTCCATCGGCGAAGACCCGCAGGCCAGCGATCAACTGACCAATCAACGCTTCCTGGTCAGCGATGAATCTGTCACGTTGTCGATCCAGCTGCTCGGCGGCATGGCCAGCTATCACAACATCTTCGGCTTCTACACCTACCAGGCGGACGAAAATCCACAGACGGCGGATCTGGAATTGATCCCCGCGTTCCAGTTGCATGAACATCCGGCCGGTTCGATGGCCGAATTCACTTTTGAGCCGGGCACGTATGTGGGCTTCTATCTGGCTACGCCCACGGGAAAAATCTACTACAGCGAAAACGCCCGCAATGCCGACACCCCGCCCAACGGGTTACCGACCGACCACTTCCTGATGTTCCAGACCAATGCGGGCTTGGTCATGGCCATGGAAGACTTGGATTACGTTCCCAGCACCGGACGCCTGGGCGACCAGGACTATCAGGACATGATCGTAAGAGTGCAGACCGTCCAGACAACCCCGGCTGATGATGAAGATGGCTCACCCGTGCCCGAGCCGGGCACCCTGGCGGTACTCTCCGCGCTCGGATTGCTGGGCTTAGCCTTCCGCCACTAATCCCCCTGGAAGTGACGCCATCCCCGGACGCGTCATCAAGTCGCCAAATTCCGCCGTCCGCTGCCCATCCAACGCGCAATCGCGAACGTTTACATCCTTCTCCCGACCGCTTATCATCGCTTTGGCTATGGATGTCGCCGCTTTAGGGCTGGAGGCTGTTCTAAGCCCCAAGGCGACTTCTAAGCCCAGCAGCCGCTGTCCTTTAGGGTGGCAGGGACAGAGCACGGCTGGACACCTACTTCCGCAAGGAGCCTTGGCGATGAAGCGCAACTCTCTGGTGAGCTTGGTGGTTCTTAATGTTCTGCTTCTAGGTGGTTTGGTTATGACCATTCTGACCGCTGGGCAGCCGGTGTCAGCCCAGACGGCCGGGGCGGTCGGCCGGTATGGCGACTATGCCATGGTCGCGGCTACGCCCTCCACCGGCAGCGAACAGGTCGTCTATATCGTCAACCTGCGCACTTCCGATATGGTCGCCTTGACCTACAGGTCAGCCAAGAACGAATTGCAGGTCATCGACCAGCGCAACCTGGCCCAAGACGCCGGCTCCCGCCCGCGCCGCTAACCCCCCCGGAAGTTACCCGCCCCCGGAAGTGTCCCCGGAAGCATCACCCCGAGAATTTCGTCCACGTCTTACACAGAATTGACGGCTTGCGATTGGAGAACTTCACATGTCACGTACCACCTTGGCTTGCTGCTGCCTGATCGCCTCGGCGTTCGTACTCGCGGCGATGTTGCTGACCAATCTGCACGGACGATTCTCACCCTGGACATCCGCCGCCCGCGCGAGCATGGTGGCCAGCGGCGACAACTACAACTTTCTTTCCGCCATGACCCGCACCGATGAGGATTCCCTCTTTGTCATCGACAGCCGGGAACAGCGGCTGATCATCTACGGCATCAGCACCAAGCGCGACCGCATCGAACCCCTGCTGATCCGCGATCTGGCCAGCATTTTCCAGCAACGGGCCAGCACCGGCGCAGCCGCCCCGGCGGAAACGCCCCGCCCGGAGAACCAGCGGCCGGACACGCCTCGCCGCCGCTGAGTAACGGCCCGGCTCCTCCGCGGACTTCGTGCGACCTAGACTTTTTTTTCGAGATATTCCCATGATTGCTCCCCATGCTCCCGCCGTGGCCGATCGCATCGCTCAGCTCGCCCAAGCCGTGCTCCAGGGCCAGGACCTTTCCCTGGCCCAAGCCCGCGAGCTGACTAACGTCCAGGGCGATGATCTTTTCGACCTGTTCTTCTGGGCCAACAAGATCCGCATCCAACGCTTCGGGCGAACCGTCAAATTCTGCTCGATCGTGGCGGCCAAAGTCGGGGCCTGCAGCGAAGATTGCGGGTATTGCTCGCAGTCCAAGCATCACGCCACACACGTGACGCCCGGCAAAATGAGCGTGGAAGAAATGCTCGGCGCCGCGGACGAAGCCAAGGCCAATGGGGCCAGCTCGTTTGGCATCGTCAATTCCGGGCGCGGGCCCACCGAGCGCGAGCTGGATTGGATGGAGCCTTTCTTCCGCAAGACCGCGGCCGAGGGAAAGATTCGACCGTGCGCCACGCTGGGGGAATTGACCACCGCACAGGCCCAGCGTCTGCGCGACATGGGCGTCTTGCGGGTTAATCACAATCTGGAGACCAGCCGGCGGCACTTTTCCAACATCATCTCCACGCATTCCTACGAAGACCGGGTGCGCACCATCCGCACGGCCAAGGCGGCGGGGTTGTCGATCTGCTCGGGCGGGATCTTCGGCATGGGCGAGGATTGGGAGGATCGGCTGGACATGGCCTTTGAATTGCGCGACTTGGGCGCGGACGTGGTGCCGATTAATTTCCTAAACGCTCTGCCCGGCACTGCCATTTACGAGCGCAAGCTTGAGCCATTGTCGCCGCTGCAGGCATTGCACATTGTGGCGGTGTATCGGTTTATCCTGCCTGACCGCGAACTGAAGATTGCCGGCGGACGAGAGAAAATCCTCCGCGACATGCAAAGCTGGATGTTCTATGCCGGGGGGTCGAGCTTTTTGATCGGCAATTACCTGACGACGTTCGGGCGCACGCCGGCCCAGGATCACCAGATGCTCAAGGACCTGGGGCTGCCTTACGCCACGTTCGACGAGGTGGAACACGAAGCGGAGCCGGCGGTCGCCCGGGCGGACGGGCCCAGCGAAGGCTTGATGGCCCATCGGCCCAACACGCTGCTGAGCCTGCCGGTGATCAATCAGGGTGAAAAGCCCGCGGCGCGGCAGGCGGTCGGGGTGTGCGGAAGGTAGGACACTTTCGCTGCCGCGCAGCTTGCCGCATGGGGTGGCAGGTGGGACCGCCGGCAGCCTTAAAACGCTTTGCTCGCGCGCGCATGAAATTGGGCCGCCTAACTCGTCGATTGCTCGTCCACCATCTGCCGCTGGCGGTGATCAGCATCGCCGCGGCCTGGGCGATCGGCCAGGGCACTGCCTCCCCCGACATCAAATTTCGCTGGTCGATGGGCACCGCTTACGTCGCGTCTCTGCAACTGGCGGTGGTGCTGTCCATCGGCACGTGGAATTTATTGCTTAGGCGGTCGAATCCAGTCTCCAGCGATTTCCGCCGGGACCTGGGCATCTGGGCGGGCCTGACGTGCCTGGCGCACACCCTGATCGGCTGGCAGGTGCACATGGGCCACATGTGGCTGTACTTTTTCAAATCGCGTGAAGGTGCGGAAGCGTGGGCGTTGCGGGCCGATTTTTTTGGATGGGCTAACTATGTCGGCTTGGCGGCAGCTCTGGCGGCGATGGTTCTTCTAGTCAGCAGTAATGATTTTTCGATCCGCGTCGTCGGCCGCACGGGCTGGAAGAACCTCCAGCGCCTGGCTTACCTGCTGGTCGCTCTCACCATTGCCCATGGATTGATGTATCAAGTGATCGAAAAGCGAGCGCTGGTCTGGATCGCAGTCCTGGGAACCATTGTCGGTTGGCTGCTGGCGGTGCAGTGGGCCGGCGTAACAGCGCGAAGATCCCCATGATGGCTTGTTGCTGTTCTGCCGCTGCTCATGGCCGCTTCGTGGTTCGGTCGAGGACGACGCGGCTCACCGAAATCAGATCGCTCCCGGGGGCGGAAGCGGAGGAGCGGTTAGAAATGCACACATCAGCCTTCGGCCTGATGTGTGGCACCCGTGCGACCGACTGCCGGGAACAGGAAACCATGCTCCGCTTGCTGACGCGCGCGGCTCGTTGAGGTCGTCACTTCGGCGAATCACCCCTTGGCCACATCGCCCGATTCATCCGCCGGTCACGGCGTCGAATTCCATCTCGATAAGCCAAGCCGGATCAATCAGCGCGGCCACTTGTACGAACGTGCAGGCAGGGCGTATGCTGCCGAACGCTTCGCCGTGGGCTTGGGCGGCTTTTTCCCATTCCTTGATGTTGGTCAGGAACAGGCGGGTGCGGACCACGTCCTTGAGGCTGGCGCCGGCCTTTTCCAGGGTGGCGGAGGCGATTTCGATGCAGCGCTTGGTCTGCAGGTAGACGTCGCCGGGGCCGGCCAGCTTGCCGTCGGCCCCGATGGGGGCTGTGCCGGAGATGGCGATGATCCCGCCCGCCTTCACCCCGCGTGAAAAGCCGATCGTCGGCTCATATTTGGAACCCGAGGAAATGTTCTGCCGCTGGGCCATGGCTGTCTCCCTGATTTAAAAGGTCCTAGAACATACCAATCCCCCACGCTAAGAAAAGCCCCGCCCCCGGAAGCAGGCCCCTGGAAGTGAACAACGGCGAATCAAATTGGGGAGGCTGGGGACTGGGATCTGGGGGCCAAATCACCATTCCGCGACTCTGTGGATTTCCGTTAACTCCCGGGTCAAACCCAGAAAATCGCTGCCAAAAATGTCAATCTAGGTAAACCGTTCCTTCTATAACGCCGATGCCTCCCTAAAGAGCCAACCGCTCTACGGGAGCCCAAACATGTCTTCCATGCCCGCCAAGCCTCTGACCCTGGTCGATCACGCGGAGCAGGACGTGATTCCCTTTGAACGCCGGGCGGTGCCGCGCTTCTCAGCCGCGGGGCGGGTCACTGCCGTCCACTGCGAAACAACGCAGGACGGCCGGCAGAACCACATCTGTTCGCTGTTGCTGCACGATATCTCCGATTTGGGCGTCGGGGCCACCAGCCAGGAACCCATCGAGCAGGGTTCGACGATCACGCTTTTCTTTCCGCCGCACGGGCCGGAGCGCGGATTCGACGTCTACGGCGAAGTGGTCCGCTGCCGGCATAACCAGGAAACCCATGAGATCGGCATCCGCCTGACCGGCAAAACGGCCGCCTGATCGTGTCCCCCACTTCTACCCCTGATATGGCACGCCAGTCCCACCGTCACGCCCGGCCGACCGTCGGGCGTGTGGTGTTGGCTTCCAAGGTTCACCGGCGCCCCTGCGTGCCCCAGGCCCAAGCTCTGGACCTGTCGCATGGCGAGTTTGAATTGCTCGTTCTGGCGCTGACGGGGATCGACAGCGTTCGGAAAGTCAGAATGGTGGCCACCTGGACCGGCGAACGGGAATAAAGCGATCAAGTTGCCGTCGAGCGCTTACGTCTGCTGCTTGCGAATCCCCGCCAAAGCCTGGGCTAAGAGGTCGTAGCTTTCCTCCACCGCCTGCGGGATCACCCGCACCTGCCCGACCACCTGCATGAAGTTGGTGTCGCCGTTCCAGCGTGGCACGACGTGCACGTGCAGATGGCCCGGCAAGCCGGCGCCGGCGCAGCGGCCTAAGTTGATGCCGATGTTGATTCCCTGCGGATTAAAGGCTGTCCGCACGACTTCCTCAGCCAAGGCGGTCAGCTCCATCAGTCCCGCGCGTTGCGCGGCGGAAAGATCCGTCAGATCCGCCAGATGTTCATTGCTGGCCACGAGCAGATGCCCGCTGGTGTAGGGATAACGATTAAGCAGAATCATCCCCCGCTCATCCTGCCACAACACCAGTTTCTTCCGCCCTGCTTCGGTCATCGCCGGCGACGCGGTGGGCGTGGTCGGAATCGCGCCGGCGGCGGCCGCTTCACAGAGGAAACATCCCCGTTCGCTGATTTTCGCTTCCCCGTCCAGTTGGCGAATGTATTCCATCCGCCACGGCGCCCATAGGGTTTGCTGGCTCATGGCCATAGCCTAGCTCAAGGGCGGACCTTGGGGCAATAGCGCATTATTCCTGCCCGCCGTAGTGCGGGTCCGGGCGCGAGGGCAGATAGCCCTTAAGTTCATCCACGGCGGTGCGCTCGGAGAGCGGATAACTTCGCACGTAACAGGCGTGGGCCAGGAGATGCGTGGCCGCCGGCGTGGTCAGGAATTGAAAGAGGATCGCCGCCAAGCCGGGAAAGGTCACGCTGTTGTCCGTCCCGCTGAAATAGACCACCGGGGCCAGGATGAGCAGCCCGATGCCCATCGTCCCGGCTTTGCCGGCCGCGTGCATCCGGCAGAATACGTCGGGAAACCGCAGCAGGCCCACAGCCGTCACCACCATCAGAAACGTGCCGGACAAGAGCAGCAGGGAAGTAAAAATGTCCTTGAAGGCTTCCACTAGAACACCCGCCCTTTCTCCAGGTACCGGGCGATGGACGCGGAACCCAGGAAGCCGACCAAGGTCAGAATCCAGACCGCGTCAAAATAAAGCACCGAGTTCCACCCGATGCACAACACCGCGATGATGCCCACGAAAATGGCTGACAGCGTGTCAAAGGCGATCGCCCGATCAGCCGCCTGGGGCCCAATGAGCATGCGATACAGGCACATGCCGGCGGCGACCAACAAACCGGCCAGACTTAAGGTGCAGGTGAGGGACAGCAGGGCGCTCATGCCTGGGCTCCTTGGCGCGGGGGACTATTCCGGGGGCGCGGCCGGGTCCACTTAAGAATATTGTTTTCCAAGGCGTTCTTGATGCTGTCGCGCACCGATTGCGGGTCGTCGCCGATGTCGATGGCGTGGATCACCAGCACGCCCTGCCCGCGCTCAACGTGCACGGAGATGGTGCCGGGCGTAAGAGTGATGGAATTGGCCAGAGCGGTGATCTCCAGATCCGAGCGGGTCTCCATGGGAAACGCCACGAAGCCCGGGCGCAGCCGCGGGTGGGGCGCCAGGACCAACTTGGTCACCGCCCAGGTGGCCAGCGTCAGCTCGCGCAGAAAAATGAAAAAATAGCGGACTAAATAGAGCAAACGGATCATGGCACGCTCCCTTCCAGCCGACCGGGACTGGCTTGGGCGACGCTGTCCCATGCCGCCAAAGATGTACCGGGCTCGCCTTTTCCCTCCGTCAGCGACGGCGTCCACGAGCCGGGGCCCAGCACCGCCTGAATGTAGGCGCGGGGATCAATCACGTCGTCCGCGGCGTCGGCTGCCAGGCGCAGGAACGGCTGGGCGAATAAACCGAGCACAATGGTGAAGGCGATCAGCACGCCCGTGGGCACCATCATGCCGCGGTAGGACTGACCGGCCCACGGCCGACTACGCTCACGCCAGAAGGCGTAATTCCAGATTTTGCTCATCGAATACAGCGTGAAAAAGCTGGTGATCACCGCCACGAACACCACCACCCAGTTGCCGCCCGTCACCCCCGCGCGCAGCAGAACAAACTTACTCATAAAGCCTGAAAACGGCGGCATACCCGCCAGCGACAACCCCGCGATTAGGAAAAATCCCGCCACGCCGGGGGCGATGTCCAAGGCTCCGCCCATTTGTTTGAGCTGCTGCGTGCCCGTCACCCGCTCGGCGATGCCGCCGACCAGAAATAAGCTGCTTTTAACCACGATGTGGTGAACCACGTAAAAAATCGTCCCGGCGATGGCCATCTGGGCGATGGCGGAGTTGGCGGACAAACCCACGCCCATGACCATGTAGCCGACCTGGCTGATGATGTGCCAGGAAAGTATCCGCCGAATGTCCCACTGGCACATCGCCCCCAAGACGCCCAGCAGCATGGTGAAGCCGGACATGACCAGCAGAATCTGCGTGGCCATTTCGTGTCCGTCCTGGCGGAAGACCATCACGAACATCCGCAGCAGCGAATACACGCCCACCTTGGTGAGCAGGCCCGCGAAGTAGCCGTTGACTCCCGGCGGGACCACCGGATACGAGTCCGGCAGCCAGAAAAACACCGGAAAAGCCGCGGCTTTTAAGGCAAAAACCACCAGCAGCACCAGCGACGCCACCGTCACCATCCCCGCCCGCGCGGGGGGCAGAGCGGCCGTGCGCACCGCCAGGTCCGCCATGTTCACCGTGCCCACCGTGGCGTAAATGAACGCGATGCCCACCACGAACAGCGACCCGCCAACGATGTTGATCGCCACGTACTTCATCGTCTGGCGAACCTGGGCCTTGCTGGCTCCGACCATCATCATGCCGTAGGACCCGATCAGCATCACTTCGTAAGCCACGAAGAGGTTGAACAGGTCCCCGGTGATAAACGCCCAGTTCACGCCCAGCAGCACCACGTGAAACAGCGGATAGAAAAAGTACTTCTGCTGCGTCGTGGTGGCGGTCCACATCGAATACACCATCGCCACCGAGCCGACGCCCATCGACAGGCAGAGCATGATGCACGCCAACCGGTCAGCCACGAAGGCGATGCCGAACGGCGCGGCATATCCGCCGATCATCGACACCTGGATGCCGTGCTGGTCCACGTACCCCGTGAGCCAGAACACGTAGGCCGTCAGGCCCAGGCAGGACAGCAGGCTCACCGCCTTCTCCAGCCGCGGCCAGCCGTTAAGCAGGGCTGTCACCATGGCGGTGATAAAGGGCACCAGAATGACCGCGATCAGATGATTCATGTTTCAAACAGCCTTCATGGCATGGGGAGTGGAGGGCGAAGCGTGCGAGCCCGGTTCGTGCCCGCTGGAAGGAGCCACGTAACCCCCCGCGCCGAAAAACCCGATGCCGCCGGCCTCTTCGGCCGGGTCGTCCTGCGGCAATTCCTCGGGATTGTCCGTGCCGTGGTCTAGGTAAACGCGGTAGCAGACGATCAGAAAGAGGGCGCCGACCGCAAAGCTGATCACGATGGCCGTCAGAATGATGTCCGGCGGAAGCGGGTCCATCAGGCCGGCGGTCTGCTTGGCGTCGGCCACGAACGGCGCGGCCGTGCTCTTGGCATACCCGCCGCAGACGATCATCAGCAGGTTCACCGCGTTGGAATACATCCCAAAGCCCAGCACCACCCGGATGAGGTTGGGGCGCAGAATGGCGTACGTCCCGCACGCAAACAGAAAGCCGATCACCAGGGCTAACGGTAGTTCCATTTATTTCTTCTCGAGCGACAGTTCCACAAAAATCGTCATGAGCGTTCCCAGCACGATCAGGAAGACGCCTAGGTCAAAAAACGTAGCGGTCGGCAGGTGCTGGGCGCCCAGCAGCGGCAGGTGGAAATCCAAAAACGTGTTGTCCATGTAAGCTTTGCCCAGCAGCAGCGGCACCGTCCCCGTGGCCAGCGATATCAACAGGCCCACGGCCGCGACCTGCCACCAAACCACTTTGACAGCCTTCTTCGTGCCGAACGCCAGCAGGTAAATCGTGCCGGCCGCGGCCGCCATGACGCCGGCGATGAAGCCCCCGCCCGGCAGATCGTGCCCTTGCAGAAAAATCCGACCGGCCACCAGCAAAGTCAAAGGCAACGTGAACCAAGCTACCATGCGCAAAATGGGCGAACCGTCCTGGCTTGTCATGCCGCCCTCCTTCGCGCCCGCAGCAGCCCGTAGACGCACAAGCCGACCACCACCAGCACGGTGATCTCCCCGTTGGTGTCCATGGCCCGGATGTCCACGATGATCACGTTTACCGCGTTAGCTCCGCCGCCCTCAGCCAGACTGCGCGACAGATAGCCGGCGCCCAGGTTGTGAAGTTCGCGGTACGGCGGGCTCATGCACAACAGCAAAAGCACCGTGATCGTCACGCCCACCGCGGCGGATATCCCCAGGTTGACCAGCTTGCGCGGCGGCGAGGGGTGCTCTCTCTTAAACGGCGGCATGAAATACACCACCAGCAAAAAGAAAATCGTGGACACGGTTTCAATAAGAATCTGCGTTAAAAGAATGTCCGGCGAGCGGTAGACCACAAACAGCAGCGAAACCAAAAAGCCCACCGCGGTGGTGGTGATCGCCGCTCCCAGACGCGTCCGGGCCGTAGCCAGAATCCAGGTCGCCATCCCCAGCAGAACGCATAACGCCAGCCCGTACCAGGACATTTCCCGCAGGTTGACCTGTATCTCCGCCAGGCCGATGCCCACCCGATACAAACCGTACACCACCAGACCTACCAGGGCGGACATCACCGCGCCCAGATACCAACGCAGCGAACCGCTCTGCCAGCGGGCGCTGAAGGTTTCCCCCGCCCAGGTGGCCAAAGCCATACCGCCGTCCCAGGCCTGCTGCGCCCCGTTGCCGTGCGCACGCTTGTCCAGCAGATGCGCAAGCTGGGCGACCAGGGTCCGACCTTTATAGATCGCTAGGCCCAGGACCATCGTCAGGGCGGAAAGGGTCAGGGGTTCCCAGTGTTCAGGCCACAGCGACACGTGCAGATGACCATCTCCCGCGGAAGAAAGATGATTGGCCAGCCAGCTCGTCAGCGGATAGGCCAGCCCCAGCGCCACCGCCAGAGTCGCCAGCACCGCGGCCGGGGCCCACAGGCCTGGCGCGGCTTCGTGGACGTGATCCAGGTCAGCCGGTTTTTTGCCCAGGAAAATGCCGAAAATCAGGCGGCAGGCGACGGCGAAGATGCAGGCGTTGGCCAATACGCATAGCCCGATCACCAACCAGCGTGCCTGCGGGTGGGCAGCCAGTTCCGCGTTGGCCAGCAAGGCGCCATACAAGGATTCCTTGGCCAAAAACCCGAAAAACGGCGGCACGCCGGCCATCGACAGCGCGGTCAGCACGCACAGCCAGAAGGTAATGGGCATGTCCTTGCGCAAGCCGCCGAGCTTGCGAATGTCGCGGGTGTGGGCGGCGTGTTCGATGATCCCCGCCACCAGAAACAGCCCGCCCTTGTAGGCCGCGTGATTGAGGATCTGCAGAGCGTCCTGATCCGCGGCTTTTAGCCCGTATACCATCATCACCATGCCCAGCGTCGAAACCGTCGAGCGGGCCAGGATGCCTTTTAAGTCCGTCTCCCGCACGGCCTGATAGGCCCCTAGGACAAACGTCGCCAGCCCCACGGTCACCAGCACCGGAGTCCAAGCCGGGTGATTGCCGAACACCGGCAGCATGCGTCCGACCAGAAAGATGCCGGCCTTGACCATCGTGGCGGCGTGCAGATAGGTGGACACCGGCGTCGGCGCCACCATCGCTCCCGGCAGCCAGAAGTGGAACGGCACCTGGGCGGATTTGGTGAACGCCCCGGCCAGGATTAGCGCCAGGGCCGTCAGGGCCAGGGGAGAATCCAGCAGTTTTTGAATCTTTTGCGGGTCACCCGTCAATTCGCTGATGGAAAACGTGCCCGTCACCACGCCCACGACGATGAACCCGACCATCATCACCAGCCCGCCTAAAGCGGTGACCTGCAAGGCGGTCATCGCGCCGCGGCGGGCAATGTCACGCTCGTACCAGAAGCCGATGAGCAGAAACGAGGTGACGCTGGTGATTTCCCAGAACACAAACAGCAGCATCAAGTCGTCGGCCAGGGCCACGCCGAGCATCGAGCCCATAAAGGCGATCAGGGCTGCGTAATACCGCCCCACCCGCGCGGGCCTTAAATCCGCGCCGATGTAATTCAACGAATAAATCCCCACCAAAATACCGATGCCCGACACCAGCAGCGCGAAAAACAGACCAAACGGGTCACCCCGAAACCCCAATCCGATGTTCATCGCCGGCATCCAGGGCACAAAATACCTGGCCCCGCCGGAAATGCCCTCACCTCCCAGACCGCCGACAAACAGCATCACGCTCATGGCAAACGACGCCGCAGCCGCCAACACCATCAATACCCCCGTCCGCCGACCCAGCCAGCGCCCTATCCAAAGGGCCAGCAGGGCCGCGGCAAAGGGAACAAACACGATCCACGGCAACAAATGAGTTTGATCAGTCATGGCTGGGTATCGAAGCTGCCTGGTTTCTAGTCCATTTCCAGATCAATTAATCCGCGATTGCAAAAAACGTGCCCGCTCTCCCCAGGCCTGACCTCCTGGTCCTTGTCTGAAGTCCAATAGCTCTGGAGTCTTATTGAATCCAGGCTGCGTTATAGTATCGCCCACTCCTCGCCCGCTTCTCAAAAAAGACCCCCGCCCCACCCCCCGGCATGGGCATTACCCCCATCCGCGATCCCCCCGCCATTGCGTCGGCCGGCGAATTCCCGACAATGGTTGCCCAATCCTGATTACTGCCCTGTGCACTCTTACCGCTTACGCAAGAAGATGGAGCATTTTCATCATGGCAAAGAAAGCATTGATGGTCTGGGGCGGCTGGGACGGCCACACCCCCAAGCAGTCCGTTGAGGTCTTCGCCCCGCTGCTGGCGGGCAAGGGCTACGAAGTCGAAATCGCCGACAAGCTGGACGTCTACCTTGAAAAGGACAGATTGGCCGCCACCGATCTGATCGTCCCCTGCTGGACCATGGGCACCATCGCTCGCGAGCAGGAAAAGGGCCTGCTGGAGGCGGTCCGCAACGGCACCGGCCTGGCCGGCTGGCACGGGGGCATGTGCGACAGCTACCGCAACAACACCGAATATCAGTGGATGACCGGCGGGCAGTGGGTGGCCCACCCCGGCGGGTGCATCAAGTGCCACACGGTCAACATCAAGGACAAAAACCACCCCATCACCAAGGGCTTAACCGACTTCGACCTGCCCGACACCGAGCAGTACTACATGCACGTCGATCCGGGCGTGACGGTCCTGGCCACCACCACCTTCAGCGGCGAATACGGCCCGGCGGAGCTTTACCCCAAAGGCACCGTCATGCCCTACGCCTGGACCCGCATGTGGGGCAAGGGCAAAGTCGCCTACGCCGCCTGGGGCCACACCTTTAAGGACTTTGACGTCCCGCAAGCCAAGGAGATCGTCCTCCGCGGCATGCTCTGGGCCACGCGGTAAGACGATGAAGCTGCGAAACTCTCGATAACTGCTTAAGCCCCGCATGGAAATGCGGGGCTGTTTTTTAATTCTGTCTTAACCCCACATGGCCATGCGGGGCGGGCATGAGAACCAGCCCCACCTTTCCAGGTGGGGCTTAAATATCACCGTCGCTCAACCATCGCCACCTCGCCCCATCGCCAAATGCCCTACCGGTCGACCTGGCCCATCACCACGTCGATGGACCCGATGATGGCTGGCACGTCGGCTAAGAGCACGTTGCGGCAAACCTCATTGGTCACGGACAGATTACAGAACGTGGCGGCCCGGGCCTTGCAGCGATAGGGCATGGTCGCGCCCTGGCTCTCTAAGAAAAAGCCCAGCACGCCGCGGGGGTTTTCCGTTTCCACGTAGACTTCGCCAGCTTCGGGCTTGAAGTTGCGCGGCACCTTAAGGCGATATCCGCCCACCGGATCGTTGGGCGCGGCCGCGGGCGGCGGAATCATCTTGATGGCCTGGCGGATGATCCGGCAGCTCTCTTCCATCTCCTTCATCCGCACCATGTACCGATCCCAGCAGTCGCCCACCGCGCCCACCTCGCCCTTGCCCACGATCACGTTAAAGTCCAACTCCGGGTACACGCTGTAGGGCCGGGTCCGCCGTAGGTCGTGGGCGATGCCGCTGCCGCGGACCACCGGGCCGGTCAAGGCGTATTGCCGGCAAACTTGCGGGGAAAGCACGCCCACGTTGGCGGTGCGCTTGATGAAAATGTGGTTGTAGGTCAGCAGTACGTTGTATTCGGGAATCTTAGGCTCAAAGTAATCCAGGAAGTCGATCACCTTTTCCAGGTAGCCGGCCGGCAGATCGTGCGTCGATCCGCCGACGGTGAAGTAGCTGTACGTCAGCCTCGCCCCGCAGACCATCTCAAAAAGGTCGAGGATGAATTCGCGTTCGCGGAAGGAATACAAAAACGGCGTGAAGGCGCCGATGTCCAGCCCGTAGGTGCCGAAGCTGACCAGGTGCGAGGCGATGCGGTTAAGCTCACAGATAATCACCCGGATGAACTCAGCCCGGCGGGAAATCTGCAGACTGCCCAGTTTCTCCACCGCCCGGCAGAAGGCCCAGTTTTCGTTCATGCCGGCCAGGTAATCCATGCGGTCGGTGTAGGGGATGTACTGGTAATAGGCGACGTTCTCGCCGATCTTCTCCGCGCAGCGGTGCAGGTAGCCGATGTGCGGCACCGCGTCCAGAATCATCTCCCCGTCCGTCCGCAGGACGATGCGCAACACGCCGTGCGTGGAAGGATGCTGCGGGCCCATGTTGACGAGCATTTCCTCGGTCTGCACGTCGGTCTGCTCGCCGCTGCCGGGGACAACGCCCACGCGGTCGGGCTGCTGCAGCAGATAAGTCTGTTCGGTGTGGTTCTCAATCATCGTCATGCGGGGTATTGTAAGACCCAATCCCAGGCATGGCCATGCCCCCGCCCCCACCCCCGGAAGTGCCCCGGAAGCACCCCCCGGAAGTGTCCCAAGCCAGGCCGCAAGCTGCGCGTACGCTTTAGGGTCTAGGGTCTGGGGTCTGGGGTTTGGGGTTTGGAGCTTGGAATCGGATATCGCTGCGAAACTTGTGCTTTTCAAATCGAGTATCGAAAATCGTAATCGGCATCCGCAGGTTTGACGCTCGTTCCCCAAGGAGCTCCTCATGCCGCACGCACGAACACTTGGCGCAAAATTGCGATGGGTTCTGCTGGTGGGGGGCTTGCTCTGCTGGCTGGGCGGGATGTTTTATCTATTCAACTGCCTATGGCCAGAATGGCGGATTCTCCCGCTGGGAGACCCGTCCAAAGGTTGGGGTCTCTTAGGCGTGATGGGAATCTACCCCGACAGCGAATGGAAATATCTCTGGTCCACGGCTGCGTACCTGGGGGTGTTTCTGGTGACGCAGTGGCTATTCCTTGGGCCGGGCCGGGCGTGGAAGCCGGGCCTGGCGGAAGAAGCACGCCCGCTTAGACGCTCGCTGGTGGCCGGCAGTTTCATGGCGGGAGTGATCTCCATCGCCCTCCTGGCGACGGTGCTCCATTTGCTGGGCTGGTGGAGATGGGTGCTGGCGCCAGAGACCTTCTGGGAGCCGTTTTTGTCGGGCTCATCCGAAAAAGAATCTGTAGAAGAAATCCGCCACTGGCCGCTGGTGCTGGCGCTGGTGTTGGCGTGGGGAGTCTGGCTGATCGTGTTCACGGCGTACAGCCGGCAGATCAGTCACCAGACATTCGTAAGCAAGGTGCTGCGCGGGCTGATCGGGGGCAGTGTGCTGGAAACCCTGGTGGCGGCGCCAGCCCAGGCTCTGGTGCGCAATCCCGACGACTGCTACTGCATGCGCGGGTCGTATACCGGGCTGATCCTGGGCTTAACAGCCCTCTTCTGGACCTTCGGACCGGGCATCGCGCTGTTGTTTATCCGCGAGAAAAACCGCCTGCGGAAATTGGCGCCGCCACCAAATTAAACCTGACTAATTGAACCGCCAAGTCGCCAAGAACGCCAAGAAAACAGCCCATGTTTTAGACAACAAAGCCATTGATTCATGGCTTTCCGTGACTTGGCGTGGTGGCGGTTCATTTTTTTTGCGCGGCTCTATGTCACTTAGTTGTGGGCGTCGGTTTCCACCGGGTCACGCCGCTCGAGCATGGCCGCCAGGCGCTGCCGCATGGAGCCATTCTTGCCGCCCCCGGAAGTACCCCCGGAACCGCCCCCGGGCGTTTTCTCTATGGCGCCGGCGGCGATTTGTTCCGTTGTCACTGCGGCGCTCACGTCGGCATGACTTTCCGCCGCCACGCCCACCAACTCCGGCTCAGCTTCCGCCAGCGGCAGCACGGCCGGCTGGGCCATGGCAAGCACCGTCTCGGCTGCCATGACTTCTTCCGCGGAGATTTCCGAAGTTTTTTCCGGGGGTGCCTGCGGCTCGGTTTCCGCGGCCTGCATCGCTTCCTTGCTGATCCGCCCGTCGGCCCCTACCTGATCAAACCGCACCGCCACGCGCTTGCTCACGCCGCGCTCCTGCATCGTCACGCCGTAGAGCACGTCGCAAACCTGCATCGTCCGCTTGTGGTGGGTAATGAGAATAAAGTGGCTGTGCTCTAGGAACGTCCGCACCACCTGGGTGTATCGCTCCACGTTGCTTTCGTCCAGGGCGGCGTCCACTTCGTCGAGCACGGCGAAAGGCGAAGGCTTGGCCTGGAAGATCGACAGCACCAGGGCCACGGCCGTCATCGTCTTTTCCCCGCCGGAAAGCAGGCTGATCGACTGCGGCTCCTTGCCCGGCGGCTTGGCGATGATTTCGATGCCCGATTCCAGCACGTCCACCTGCCCGTTTTCGTCCGGCTGGAGGAACAGGTCGGCCTTGCCCCCGCCGAACAAGCGGCGGAACATGCCGTTGGAACCCGCGAAGTTCTCGCGCACCTGCTGGAAGGTGGTTTCAAACCGTTTGCGCGAATCCTCGTTAATCTGCCGGATCAGGCGCTCCAATTGGGCCTTGGCCTGCTCGATGTCGGCCACCTGCTCCTGCATCTGCACCGCCCGCTCTTCCAGTTCGTCCTGCTCGGCGATGGCTTCGACGTTCACCGAGCCCAGACGCTCCAGCTTGCCGCGCAAGTCGCGCATTTCCTGTTCGATGGCCGGCCAATCGATCGCTTCGGGGTCCACCTTTTCCGTCGCGGCCGCGTGGGCGGCGGCCAGATCAATATTCAGTTGCTCAGCCGCACGCTGGCAGACGCCTTCGAGCTTCACTTCCGCCTCGCGCTTGGCCAGTTGCCCTTCGCTGATGCGCTTGTCGATCTGGGCCAACTCGCTGCGCTCTTCCGCCAGGCGGGTTTCGAGTTCCGCCACCTCCGCTTCGATCTTCCGCAGCCGGTGCAGCACCAGGTCCCGCCGAATGTCCAGTTCCTTAAGCTTCTCCAACGCCTGCTGGGCTTCGGCCTCGGCCTGTTGCCCGCTGGCCTGCAATTCCTCGACGCGCCCGCGATCGTGACTGAGCTGGTCCTCGAGCAACTTGCCTTCGCGGGCCACATCCGCCTGGGCCAATTCGATCTGCCGGATCTGCCGCTGCCCAGCGCCCAGTTGCTCAGCCACCTTGCCCAGTTCCACCCGCAGGCTGGTCACCTTTTCCCGCTCGCCGTCGACCTGGGCACGCAATGCCGCGATCGCCCGATCCAATTCCGCCACCCGCTCCTGCCGGGCTGCCGAATCGCCTTCCAGTTGCTCAGCCGCCACGGTGTGATGGCGCTTCTTTTCGTCGGCCTCCTGCAATTGCCGGTAAATCTGCTCCACTTCGCCGGCGATCACCGGCTGCTCGCGCTCGAGCCGGGCGATCCGGCTTTCCTGATGCTCCAGGCGGCTTTGGATTTCCACCGCCGCCGTGTTGGCCTCATAAATCCCCTGCCGCAGTTCCTGGCCCACCCGGTCGATGTGCGTGCCCTTGTCCGACAGCTCCATCAGCCGTCCCACGCCGAAGGCGATCTTCTCATCCCGCTCAGCGATCTGCCCGCGCAGACGCGCCAATTCGCTCCGCCGGCTGATCAGCCCGCCCTCGCCGCCGTCCGCGCGGGCGTTCATCGGCCCAGCGGTCACCTGCCCGTCCTCTTCCAGCACTTCGCCGTTCTTGGTGACAAATCGCCACCCGCCGGGCAATAGCTCCCGCAGACGTCGGGCAGCGCCTAAGTCGTCAGCCACCACCGTCGTGCCCAACACGCTCCACACCGCGGGACTAAGGGCTGCGGGATAACGCACCAAATCCACCGCCCGCGTCAGCTCGGCCGGCAGAATCTTGTCCGCGTCGCGCGGCAGCTGGCACTGGTCCAACGGAATAAACCGCACCCGCCCCGCCAGGGCCCGCAGCGCGTCGCCGCACAAATCCCCTAAGCGATCCACCACCAGCGCCTGCTGCATGTCCCCCAACGCCGCTTCCACCAGCCCGGCGTGTTCCTCGTCAGCCTCCAGCAATTCCGCCAATACGCCCCTGACAAAGGCGAACGTCGCTTCCCCGTTGCCCCCCGCCTTGCGGGCCAACACCGCCTTCACCGGATCGGTGAGCCCTTCCTGCCGGTCCGCCATTTCCTGCAGGAGCGCCCGCCGCGATTCCAACGCCGACCGCGCTTCCTTGTCGCTGGCCAAGCGCTCCGCCACGTCGCGCTGTTCGCCCTCTAATTCACTGGCCTGCCGCTTAACCTCTTCCAGCTTGGCCGCCTGCTCGGACGCCAGATGCCGGGCCTGCCCCAGCCGCTGCCGGGCTTCATCGCGGGCAGCCAGCAATTGCTCTAACTCTCGCCCCACTTCCTCCGCACGCTCGCCCAGCTTCGCCCGCACGCTCTGCAGATTCTCTTTTTGCGAATCCAAAGCGCTGATCTGATTGTGCAGGTTCGCCACCTGCCGCATCAGCGTGACAATGCCGTTCTTCTCATCCTCCAGCTGGCTCTGCTGCTCGTTAAGCGCGTGCTGCAGCCGCCGGTGCTCAGCCTCCGCAGCCATTAGCCTGGCTTCCCCGTCCTTCTGGGCATGGATCAGACCCGCGACGGTCTCCTTTTGCCCCGCCGCTTCCTCCGCCAGGCGCACCTGCCGGGCCTCCAACTCTCCGTATCGCTGGCTGTCACGCTGGATCTGCTGCGCCAGCTCCGCCAGGGCCTTTTCCGTAAATTGCCTGCGCTGCTGGGCACGCTGCTGCTGGCCGTCCACCTCCACCCGCTGGTGCTCGACTTCGCGCAGTTGGCTCTCCACCGCCTGCTTTTCTTCCGCCTTTTCGCCGGCCGTCTGCTCCAATTCCGCCAGCCGCCGGCCCGCCACCGCCCGGTCCGCTTCCGCCTGCTCCAGCGCCTCGCCGACTTCCCCCAGCCGCCGACGCAGCTTCTCGTATTCCGCCAGGCTGTAGGTCAGCCGCAGTTCCGCCAGCCGCGCGCCGTATTCCTGCGCCGCCCGGGCTCGACCCGCCTGGATCTTCACCGCCCGCAAGCGCTTCTGAACCTCCTCCAACCGCTCGCGGGCGATGCCCAGATTCTGATCGCAACGCTCCAGCTTGCGGATCGCTTCCTTCTTGCGGGCCTTGAACTTGCTGATTCCCGCCGCCTCTTCAAATATCTCCCGCCGATCCTGCGGATTCGACGCTAAGAGCAGGTCCACCTTCCCCTGCTCGATAATCGAATAGGCGTCGGTTCCCACCCCCGTGTCCATGAATAATTCACGCACGTCGCGCAGGCGGGCTCTTTGATTGTTGATCAGGTATTCGCTCGACCCGTCCCGGTACAGCCGCCGGGTCACGCTTACTTGGGCACAATCCAACGCCAGCGCCCGCTTGCCTTCGGCATCCGTCGGGTTATCGAAGACAAGCGTCACCATCGCCACGCCCGACGGCTTGCGGGTGGACGACCCGTTGAAAATCACGTCCATCATCGCCCCGCCACGCAGACTCTTGGCGGATTGCTCGCCTAACACCCACTTGATGGCGTCCACCACGTTGCTCTTGCCGCAGCCGTTGGGCCCGACAATCCCCACGATCGGATGATCGAAGCGGATCTCCGTCCGGTCGGCAAACGACTTGAACCCGCACAACACGATTTTGGCCAGACGCATCAGTTCGACCTCCATGTCGCCCCCCGGAACTTGGTCCGGGTGTGCCTGGAAAACTTCATCTCCCCACACGGGCCTCCGCCCGCTCCCGATCCTTCCCACGCTCGCCCCAGCTAAGCCCCCCTCGTTATCAGAAAATCGACCAACTCGCCAACCCGCAACCAATACTCCCCCGAAATTTCCCCCCCCCAATCGCTCCCCAACCTCCCGCCCGGAATTTAACCGCCCAAAACGCCGTTCAACCCCCACTAGCATACACACACTTGTCAATCCGCAGACATATTAGGCGGGATGTCCTTAGGGATTTCCACACCCCCTCCGGAAATGCCCCCGGAATCGCCCCCGCCCTCGGGAATTTGCCCTCTTGAATTATCTCCGTCTTGTCTAACGTCCACGCCCGGCACGTCACCGGCCGGCTCCGTCGTCGGGCCTGTCGTCTCTGGACGAATGGGTTCCTCCACCTGTTCTTCACGCATTGTCTTGATCTGCTCAGCCAATCCCGTGACCTGCACTTCCAGCGGACCTTCCAGATCCTTCTGCCGGTCCAATTGATACAGCACGTTGGCGACCCGGCTGAACGACAGATTCAGTCCCTTCTTCTGGGCCTCGGAATCTTCCGGACTGGCCATGGCAATCGCCAAGTCAACGATCGTCGCCCCCACCTCCAGCGTTCGGCTAACGCCTCTTCCCGGCAGAGGCTGATAGAAAAGCTCCAATTTGCCGCCGTCCGCCCGCATCATCAGTCGATTGTTCCAGAATCGGGCGGTCAACGGCTCTTTAAAGCCCGCCCTGGGACTGAAAACCACCACCCGCGGCAGACCCTTGACCGTCAAATACACCAGCGGCTTCTTGGCCGGCACCAGATCCAGCACGAATTTGAAGTTCTCCCTCTCACCGAGCACAAAACGATCCAGGATCGGGTCGTTGACCGCCGCCAACGATTCATAGGCCGCCAAACGCACCGAACGGTCGACGTCGTCCAAGAGTCGATTCAACCCCTCCGTCGCCCGCACGTTCTTCGACAGCGGGGCCAGCAACGCCGCCGCCCGCTTGCGCAACTCCGCGTCCGGCTGCGCCGCCAGCTTCAGCAGCGACTCTAAGCATTTTTGATCCTCCAGCGCCGTCCCGGCCGCCAACGCCGCCAGTCTTATCGCCATCGCCTCCGACTCATACTGCCCGCGCAGCGTCGGCAGCACCGTCTTGCCCAGCGACTCCCACGCCAACGCCACGTCGTTCTCGTACTTTGGCTCTTGCTTAAGCACCTCTACCAGCCGGCGGGCCTGCTCGACCTCGAAACCTTCCTGATATTGCAGGTAAAGGTTCTTGACTAACCCCAAGAATCGCTCCGGATTGCCCGCATACCGCTGGGGAATGTTCAATTCCACCCGCTGGGCGTTGCGGGCCACCGCCGTATTGAAGAATTGCGTCGCCTTTTCGTGCGGGAACCGCTCGTTGATCCGGTCCGCGATCAGCCGCGCCCGCTGGGAACTGGGCTCGTTGAGCATTAACCCCAGCGCCCGGTCCTCCGTCACCACCCCGCCGGCCAGGATCGCCCCCGACCGCTCCAGATCCAGACGCTTCTCGGCCGCCAGCTCGTCCTCAAATGGGTCCAGATACATCGTCCCGTTAGCCTGGGCACGCTTGCGCGTAAAAATCATCCGCGGATTGGCCCCATAAATCGACAAATCCGTCGTCCACAACTGCCCGTTCTCCAGGCTCGTCGTCTGCGTCCCAGGCAAGGCTGAAACCAGCACGTCAAACCGCCGCCCCACCTTCGCCCCCGGCGGAATCAAGCCCTCCACCTTCACCACGGCCGTATCCGTGCTGCGGATCAACTCCTCCGGCGACATCTCGGCTGTGCCCAGTTTGTAGCTGCCCACGCCCCGCCGCCGCATTTCCGTAATCAGCCACTGCCGCAAGAAGGCCGGCACTTCCGACGATCCCGTACCCTCCAGATTCGTCATAAATCCCCACCCGCTGACCAGCAGCGGGCGATACCCGTCGATCTGCGTCAACGACCCCACCGTGCCGTGCAAGAACTTAGGCCCGACAAACACCGGCGCGGCCGGCGGGGGCGGCGGCTTGCGGATTTCTTCCTTCTTTTCGCTGCATCCGACCAGCAAACCGCCCCAAACCACCCCGCACGCCAGCCACTTGGTCCATCCCCCCCCCAGCATGGAACGATACCCCAGCCTGCCGCGGGCTTTGGTTGACATAAACGTCCCCTTCTTGGCTTGCCGCACTACCTCGTCCTCAATCCCAGGATGGAATGCTGGATTCTCCCCCATCGTACCCCCGATGGTCAAGCACCCTCAGCTGCCGCTAAACTAACGCCTTATGCAGGAGGACATCGACCAGATCCTTATCCCCCGCCAAGCCATCGCCAAACGCATCGACCAGTTGGCTAAGGTCATCGCCAACGACCTCCAATTCACCCCCGCCCCCGGAAGCGATCTCGGCAACGAGCCGCGCGCGTCAGCAAGCGGGGCATCGTCTCCCGCCCCCGCCACGCCCGAGATCACCATCATCCCCATCCTCACCGGCAGCATCATCTTCGTGGCAGACCTCATCCGCCGCCTGCCCCTGCGCCTGCGCATCCGCCTAGTCTCGGTCAGTTCCTATGCCGGGCCCACCACCTCCTCACGCGGCGCCCGCCTGCAACAGGACCTGACGAACCTCCCCCCATCCCTGGCTGGGTCCTTCGTCCTGCTCATCGACGACATCCTGGACTCCGGCCAAACTCTCACCCTCGCCAGCCAGCTCATCGGCGCCCGCCAGCCCGCGCAACTGCGCACCTGCGTCCTGCTCCGCAAAAATCGACCCCAGGCCATGGCCTTCCCCGTCGATTACGTCTGCTTTGACATCCCCGATCAATTTGTCGTCGGTTACGGCCTGGACTACAACGGTTACTATCGCAACCTGCCGGACATCGTCACCCTTAAGCCCGCACTCCTGCAAGCGAGCGCCGAACATGCCTGACTCTCTGCTGCGAACTTTCTTCCGCTCCGTCTTCGCCCGCTCCTGCCCGCCCCCCCCCGGAAGTAGCCCCGGAATCGCCCCCGGAAGCGACGGCATCAACGAGCCGCGCGCGTCAGCAAGCGGTGCCATCAGAATCGCCTGTGTTTCAGCCCCCGGCTCTGCCGGGGGGTACAACTCATCCCCCTCTCCCGCCCCCGCAAGTGCCTTCAACCCCGCAAGTGCTTCTGGCCGCAATTCCCTCTCCCTCTTTGAGGGAGAGGGCAGGGTGAGGGTGGAGGCTATCTCGTTTAGCAGGCGATCACAGATCACCACATCCAAAACTCCCACGCCCGGAGTCCCCGCCGTCACGCCCCCCGAAGGCGCTGCCGGGCTGTCCGATTCCCGTATCGCCGCCGTCCTGCCCAGCGAGCTCCTCCAACCCGGCGAAATCATCATCCTCCTGCTCAAACCCAGCCTCTGGTTCATCCTCCTCCAACCCCTGCGCTCCCTGATCATCCTGGGCGCCTTAGCCATCCTCGGCCTGTGGGCCTGCCGCAACGGGCATCTTCAGCTTGGGCCAAGCGACGTCGTCCTGATCGCCTTCTTCCTCATCAGTGCCCGCATCTTCTGGCAGGTCCTCGAATGGCTCAGCCACGTCTATGTGCTCACCGACCGCCGCATCCTCCGCGTGCGCGGCGTCGTCCACGTCCATGTTTTTGAAGCGCCCCTCACCCGCATTCAGCACACCAACCTGACCTTCGCGCCTCTCGAACGACTCTTTGGCCTGGGCTCCATCCACTTCGCCACAGCCGGCACCGCCTTCATCGAAGCCTCCTGGCAAATGCTCGCCCACCCCCTGGACGTGCACCAGAAAGTCGTCCAAGCGCTTAATCGCTATCGCTGACCCCCCGCCCCCGGAAGCAACGGATAGGGTGCCACACAGCACGTTCCGGCCCTCCGGAAATGCTGTGTGCGGAGTTATCGCCTCCGCGCATCCGTCCCCCGCCCCCGGAAGTAAACCCCTTGAAGTTTTCCCTTGTTTAGCGGGCGATCGGAGATCGCCGCGCCTTCCTGTCCTATATGCTCAAACCCCAGCCGTCAGTAGTAACTTAAACGGATTGACGTCCGACAAGGTGACGACGCCATCACCGTTGGGGTCCACGTCCGCAACTGCAATACCCGGATATTGCGCCTGCCAAGCGGCGAGATCATTTAACGCCAGTTTAAATGGGTTCACGTCTGACAGCGTCATCGACCAATCACCGTTGAAGTCGCCTAGCACTTTGGCAAGTTCGTAAGCACCAATATCCACGCGCGGTCCCCTGATCCGAGGGCTACCTTCAATGTCCGTTGTCAGTGGATTGCCTTCCGCGTCAATGGCCAAAGCGTCAATTCCGGCATTGAGGCACGCGCTATCCGACCGCAAATGCAGATTACCCAAATCGTCGTCCCCCGTTCCCCAGGCGCCGTCCGCACCAGCCGAGGGATTACGGATGAATTCAGGATCACCGCCGATGAAGCTGGAGGAGGCGGTGTAGGGGCCGCGGATATCTGCGTCGGTGCTCGCAGTGTTCTCCGCGACAATAGTGTTGTTCAGCTTGGCCAGTCCGCCTGGATCAGCGAATCCACCTCCGCCAGCGACGAGTGCCCAATTCCCGCTGACTGTGCAGTTGATGAGTGTTGCTGTGCTGTGGTGATTATTGTAGGAGTAGACGTACAACCCCCCGCCAGAGTTAGCGGCTGAGTTCCCGCTGACCACGCAGTTGGTCAATATGACGGTACTTCCGGTACTCAAGGGTTCAACAAACAGGCCACCGCCGTAATAGGTAGCTGAGTTCTCGCTGATGGTGCAATTGTTCAGTGTCGACGCGAACTGGATATACAGGCCACCGCCCATGCCTTCATCATTCGACGCTCTATTTCTACTGATCGTACAGTCCGTCAGCGTCATGGGCCCCTTGGCTCGGATTCCCCCGCCCATGGAACCAGCCCAGTTATCACTAATCATACAGTGACTCAAGGTTGCGGTACCGCTGTAATACACGAACAGACCGCCGCCATTGCCGTATTTGCCTGACGCTGCATTCCCAGCGATCACGCAATTAGTCAGCATTACCGTACCGTCAACTTCCAGACCACCTCCGTGGTAGGCCAAGTTCCCGCTGACCGTGCAATCACTTAATATTGCCGAACCATCAATTTCCATCCCGCCGCCTTGGCCGTATTCAACTGACGCCGCATTTCCGCTAACAATGCAGTTCGTCAACGTTGCGGTGCTGTCGGTAGAGATAAAGAGCCCGCCGCCGCCGACATCAGCCTTATTTCCGCCAAACGTACAGTCGGTCAGAGTTACGCTGACGCCGTCGGCATACACCCCACCGCCATGACCATCGCCATTGTTTTTGGCAACATATCCACCTGCAATCGTCAGATTGTCTAGCACCACATCAGTTCCAAACCCTCCAATGTAAAAGACGCGTGATTCTTCGGCACCATCGATGGAAAGCAAATCTTGGCCGGGGCCGGCGATGGACAGATCACCAGTTATAGACAATTGCGTCCCCCACAATGTGATCTTGGTTGGTCCGGCCGCAAAGAGAGCCGGATCAAACACAATACGGTCCGTTTCGCTATCACTGCCGGCCGGAGCTTCATTGACGGGCATGTTGGTATTGGCAGCCAGGATGGCCTCGCGCAGCGTCAGATAGCCGTCGGAAGCTACGACGTCCAAGAGCGAATCGACGACATACTTCTCAAGTGTGCCGGCCAACCTCGTCCTGAATGTTTCAATGTCCGACAACGTCAGAACACCGTCACCATTGGGGTCAACTGCCCAGAGAGGAACGCCAGGGAATTCGGCCTGCCATCCACCAGTATCGCTCAAGGCCAACTTAAATGGATTGATGTCGGACAGGGTCATGGACCAATCGCCGTTGAAATCGCCTCGAATCCCGCCTGCCTCGTAGGCTCCGATGTCCGTCTGGCCTCCCGAAAAGCGTGAATGACCATCTAGATCAACCGCCAAAATGTTTCCCCCAACGTCTCTGGCCAAGTCATTGTTGCCTGCATTGATACATGGACTATCTACACGCAGGTGTAGGTCGCCTAGGTCGTCGTCCTCCGTTCTCCAGAGGCCATCCAGGCCAGCCGAGAAATTACGAATAAATTTCGGGTCGCCACCGACCAAGCCGGCTGAGGAGGAGTAGGAACCGCTGATATCCGTGCCGGCGCTCGCGGTGTTCAAAGCCACAATGGTGTTCTGCAGTGTCGCGGTGCCGGAACTGACACACAACCCGCCGCCAGTCGAGGCTGAGTTGCCGCTGACGGTGCTGTTGGTCAGCGTCACCGTCCCTTTAATTTCCATTCCACCGCCGCGACCAACTTGGCCTACCACCGCATTCCCACTGACTATGCAATTAGTCAGTGTCGACGGGCCGGACAGGTACAACCCACCGCCGTGTCCAAAATAGCCTAACACTACATTCCCGCTGACTATGCAGTGGGTCAACACCGACGTGCCGGACATGTTCAACCCACCGCCGTAGTAAGTGGCTGAGTTTCCGACGACGATGCAATTTGTCAACGTTGTAGTGCCGGAGGTCGCCATTCCGCCGTCACTTGCCGCCGAATTGCCGCTGAGCGTGCAGTCAGTTAGATTCGTCGTGCTTTGACTGCCGATAACCCACATCCCCCCGCCCTTACCGGTCGTCGAATTCTCGCTGATGGTGCTGTTGGTCAACGTTGCGGTACCACCGGTACCGCCAGAAAAATTCAAGATCAGTCCGCCGCCACCGCCGAGATTCAATGGACCTGACGCTACGTTTCCACTGATAGTACAGTGGGCTAGCGTCACGTTGCCGGCCTGGAGATATAGCCCGCCGCCGACAACGGAGCTATGTTGACTTGAGGCTGTGTTCCCATTGATGGTGCAGCCAGTTAGCATCAAGTTGCTGTCCTTGACATACAGACCGCCGCCAAAGGCATTCTGACTGCCTGATGCTGTATTCCCGCTGATGGTGCAGTTGGCTAGTGTCAGGCTGCTGTCCAAAACGAACAGCCCGCCGCCGTAGCTGTCTGTGCTGTCGACATACCCCCCCGTGACCGTCAGCCCTTCCATCGCCACGTCCGTTCCACTGCCGCTGATGTAGAACACGCGCGACTTTTGATCCGCGTTGATGGCCAGCAGCTCCTGCCCCGGCCCAGTGATGGATAGATCACCGGTGATGGCCAATTCCGTGCCGGACAGGATCAAATCCGCGTGGCCGGAAGCGAACAAGGAGGGGGTGAAGGTGATGTTGTCGGTTTCACTGCTGCTCCCCGCCGCCGCTTCATTCACCGCCGCGTTGGTGTTCGCCGCCAGGATCGCCTCGCGCAACGTCAGGTGCCCGTCATCAGCCACCGTGTCCAGCAGCGAGTCGATGACATAAGCCGTGCCGCTTAAAAGCACGCGCGGCTCAAGCATTTCCAAGCGCGGGCCGATGGCGACTTGATCGCTGGCAGCGGCAGCCAGAATTCTGCGTGCGTTTTTCTTCCCCCACCGGACCAGACTTAAGCGGCTTGCCATGAATTTTGTCTCCCCGGTTAGGGCCAAGCGCGGAAGTGAGGCGCTCAGCCAGCCCCGTCAATTTCGCCAGACAGATAAACCAACCCCAGCTGCGGAATGGGCTGCCCAGCAGGCAGCGGCCCCATTTTGCCCAGCTTAACCCCCGGCCAAACGTGATCTATTTGAAGATACCGGGCGCCACGAATGAAAACAAGACTTTTTAAGGTGATTTTTCGCAGCGGCGCGACATGATCCCCACCCAGCCGCAGCTTTGGCGTGGAAAATCGGTCTGTTTTTTCGTCCTAGCTCCTCAAAGGCCAGCCCCGCATCTCCGAACGTTGTAGATCAAGTTAGAGCGTTCAGATATTTGGCCGCAGATTAACACAGATGAACGCTGTAAATCGAGTTTTTGAATCAGATCTGCGTTTATCTGCGTTTATCTGCGGCTATTTGAATTCCTGATCCAAAGTTAGCGCGATGATGCAGGATGTTCTTCCATCCGCGGCTACTACCCCAGCAAGGCCCCCGGAAGTGCCCCCCGGCAAGACCGGGGACGGACCCTAATCCCCAATCCCTAACCCCTAACCTCCGATCCCCTCCCCAACTCCCTCTCCCCGCCGTCAGCGCGTAAACTAATCCGCGTGCCCAACCCTCCGCCAACTTCCCTCGTCGCTTCGCTGCCGCGCCCGTGCCTGATGGGCATTGTCAATCTCACGCCCGATTCCTTTTCCGACGGCAATCAATTCGCCGACTGTCGCGCTGCTGTCGACTTCGCCCTCCAGCTCGCCCGTCACGGCGCTGCCATCATCGATCTGGGCGGCGAATCCACCCGCCCCGGGTCCCAGCGCGTTTTGCCGGACGAGCAACTCCGCCGCGTTCTGCCCGTGCTTAAAGCTCTCCGCCCCGCGCTGGATGCAGCCGGATTCGCCCACGTGCTTTTGAGCATCGACACCACGCAGCCCGCCGTCGCCCAAGCCGCCCTGGATGCCGGGGCTGGCATGCTCAACGACGTCTCCGCCGGGCGCGATTCCGCCGACGCGGTCATCAAGCTCGCCGCCCAGCGCCGCGTGCCCATCGTCCTCATGCACATGCTCGGGTCCCCTGCCGACATGCAGGCCGATCCCCGCTATGCCGACGTCGTGGAAGAAGTGCTTTCATTCCTGCACGCCCGCGCGCAAGTCGCCCAAAGCCTCGGCCTGCCGCGTGAGATGATTTATCTGGATCCGGGCATCGGCTTCGGCAAGACGCTGGATCACAATCTGCGGATTCTTTCGCACCTGGAGCGCTTCGTCGCCAGCGGTTTTCCGATCCTCCTAGGCGTCAGCCGCAAGTCGCTTTTCGCCCGCTTAACCGAGCAATCCCTGGGCATCGCGCCCGGGCCGTCCGACCGCCTCGGCGGGTCCTGCGCCGTCACCGCTCTGGCTGCGCTGGCTGGTGTCTCTGTGCTGCGGGTTCACGATGTCCTGGCCCACCGCCAGGCTTTGGACATCACCCTGGCTGTTAAAAAAACCCAACAACAAAACAGACGATAAAACCAGAACCCGCGCCAATCCCCGCCCGAGCCCGCCAATTACTATCGGACGCGACCTTTCAGTCCTCCGCCATGGTTACTTTTGCATTAATTACCGGACGTCACCGCGTCATTGCTGCCATAAGCTAATTGTCAGCACAAGCTTATGGAGTTGACGCCCGTTCGCGGATTCCTTCAAGCAAAACCATGCTGATAGGCGATAAATGATCCTGTCCACAGCCAATCGTGGCGACGCCAGTAAGCAGTTCCGCTGGTTCTGATTGCCGGCCTTGGCGCGGGTGAAAGACACAGATTTGATGATTAAGATATTTAGCTCATCCAATCCTTTGTGTCTGCAGCCTGATGACGACTAAATGTTGTGTTCCACTGTAGTAGTGATCAGTGGAATGAAAACTCGGATTTTTGTAGAGCCATCAAAATCCCCCGTCCGATAATATGGATAGAGCGCGGTTCGAGTATACTGCGCGGACGGGACTTTGGACGTCAGGGACGACGACCTCTTAGGAGCTTTCGTATGAACGAGGTATCTCCCATTTCCAATTCGACTCCCGCGGCTTACACCAGCCACACCCATGCCGCGCCTGCGAAATCCGCTACCGCTGCGCCGCAGCGCCGCAATGATCAAGCTAACTTCTCCGTGGTCGCGCAAATGCTCAGCCGAATTTCCCAACTCCCCGACGTGCGCCAAGACGTGATCGACCGCGTCCGCCAGGAAATCCAGGCCGGCACTTACGTCACCCCGGACAAGATCGAAGCCGCGATCGATGGCCTTGCCGAAGATCTCGCCTAAGGCTTTCGCCTTCTCTAATCAATAAAACCGCGGATCAACTTAGATGAGAACTTTTTAAGGGTTTTCATCTGAGCTTTTCCGTGGTTTTGTTTTTTCAGCTATCGCGTTCACTATCCGGCAACCACGCCCCCTCCCCCCGCCACAATCCAAGGCCCGCCAAGCCGGGCCCTTCAGGCCCGGATGCCCCGCCCCCACCATCCCCCCCTCGCCACCCCCCTCGTCACCCCCTCGCCCCCCCTCCCGCTGCCAATCAAAACCTGCCGCGAGGTATGCTGCTGCTTCCGTCAGCCATCAATTTCACACGCAAACCAAACGCCCCCGACGCGGAGCGATTCATGACTGACACAGATTACGTGCATGGCTACTCGCCCAAGGAAGCGACGCGGCTGGTTGATCAAGCCCAGACGCTCGTCGAACTCCTCCACCACGACACAGCCTATCCCCCCGGCAACCTCGTTCTGGAAGCCGGTTGCGGCGTCGGCGCGCAGACAGTCACGCTGGCGAAAAACAGTCCCCGCGCCCGCATCACCAGCATCGACATTTCGCCCGACTCCCTGACCCAGGCCAAGAGGCGCGTGGAGGCAGCCGGGTTCAGCCACGTCACCTTCATGCCGGCCGACGTTTTTAATCTCCCCTTCGCCCCCGCCAGCTTCGATCACGTCTTTGTCTGCTTCGTGCTCGAACACTTAGCCGATCCGCTGACAGCGGTGCGGAAGCTGCTTGGCGTTCTCAAACCCGGTGGCACGCTGACGGTCATCGAAGGCGATCACGGGTCAGCGTTTTTTCATCCCGACAGTGCCCACGCGCTGCGGGCGATCCAGTGCCTGGTCGATCTGCAAGCTCAAAACGGGGGCAACGCCCTGATCGGGCGGGAGCTTTACCCGCTTCTAACGCGGGCGGGAGTGAAAAACGTGCGCGTGTCGCCGCGCATGGTTTACGCCGACGCCAGCCGGCCGCAGATGGTCGACGGGTTTACGAAAAAAACCTTCACCGCCATGGTGGAAGGCGCCCGCGACGGCGCCCTGGCAGCTGGACTGGTCGACGAAACGACGTGGGATCAGGGCATAGCCGACCTCTACCGCACAGCCCAGGACGACGGCACGTTTTCGTATACGTTCTTTAAGGCGGTGGGGGGCAAGTGAGAGTCGACGACTCATCGTCGCACCTGTCCATCGCCAGTGGGGTTGGTGGGCCTGGGGCTGTCCGCGCGGTTGTGAAATGGGGTATGGGGTATGGGGTAGGGGGTAGGGGTGCCACACAGCAGCCCGCAGGGTGCTGTGTGTGTTAAATTGCGGCATCCGTTTTCGCCCACAGCACGCCACACTCCCGGACAATGCTGTGTGGCGTCCGGCCGTCGGGTGTTAGAATAGTCGGCAAAATCCCATCCCTTTCTTTCCGGGGGCAATTCGTGGGCAGAAATAATCAGACAACCGAGCGGCAAAACGTCAGGCCCCCAATGAACCTGGGGCACGGTTACGCCTTAGCCCCAGCCACCCAGCCGCTGTCATGTCGTTATTCTTCTGCTTCCAGCATCATGGCTTTGGCCCTATCAATTGCTCTCATGTCCGCCTGTGCTGTTCCGCCAGCCCCTGCCCACCTGTCTTGCATTGTCCCGACTTCGGAAACGGACCTGCAAAACAACATCGGCAAACGCATCCGCGTCGTAGGAGTAGCCTATTCATTTAAAGATGGATGGCATCTTCACGGTGATTTTGCGACATTCCATTTTTGCGGCAAAGTCAACCGTTGGCCATCGGACCTTGAGTCACAACGGATAACCATAGAAGCCACCCTGGTGGACTATCACCCCTCCTTCTACCGCCGGCCTCTGGAGCCGGGCGAGGAAGATTTGCCTGTTCAAACCAATGTCGCGCCCGGTACTTTTTCCGTTGCTTATTACCTGTTGGAGGGCGCGGTACAAATCGTGAAAGACTCGTCGGGCAATGAAATCACGAAAACCATCGAGACGTCAGGAAACTAATTGGCCGAATGCGTGTCTAGGGGCACGGCTACGCCTTAGCCCCAGCCACCCGGCCGTTGCGCCGTAGCCCCAGATGACGTTCGTTGCCAACAGGCCATCGCAATTCTTTGAGGGAAGCCAAGCATTGACCGCAAGCCACAAAATTTGGATGTCGAGAAAAGCACTACTCATCGCCTTATCGGTTCCTTTAACGCTCCTGATCTTGTTGTTTGCCGTAGATCAATACACTTACCGACTGGATGTGGACGTCCTGACCGGCCAATTACGATATCGTCATATCTATGCAGGATTAGTCGTATCAGAAAAGATACAGTCGACGCATTTCAGCCAATTCGTCGAACAGCAGCTTGGCGTCAAGACCGATTCACCGCAGTGGCAGTTCGTCTGGAAGTCTTGGCTCTTACGTAGATCGCCTGATTATCGGAGCGGTGGCACAGCGAGTTCACTCAACGCAGTCGCCTACATGTTGGACAATCTTAGTCTGACGTTGGACGACAAAAAGCGGATCGCACGCAAAGCACTCGAACTGATGCTAAATGGTGACCCCTTTTATGTCAGTTGGAACGATGACGTTGTGTACATGCTCAGCTTCGACGGCGTGAGGGCACTCGAAGTCCCACTTATTAAGGTGCCAGCCCAAGGAGATAACAAGGATTAGCTGGTGACGGGTGGCTGGGGCTAAGCGCAGCGTGCCCCAGATCGATTTTCCCAAGGGAACACTTCGCTATGGCGTTCACTCTTAACTACTCCCCCCTCCGCCGCGCCGTCCTGCTGCTGGTATTGCTCCTTCTCCCCTCCTGCACAGCCAACAAGCTCTTTGTCGAAGACGTTTCGCCAGGCCGATTTCTGCGGCTTTATGACCAGGAACGCTACGCGCTCTATCACCTGGATTACCGCGAATCGGACGGACCTTATGTCTATCTGGACGTGTACGACGTCGGCGAGCAGTCGCTGGCGCGAAAGCGCGGCAGCTATCGTACGCTGCGCAGCGACTTGCCACGCGATTTCCCCTCGCACCCGCAGTTGCCGATTCAGAAGCAGCCATCGGAACTTCAGTTCCCACCGTTTGAGCCGACACCCACCAGCTTTGATCTGCTCAATCCGCTGCCGACTCCAATTGATGCCCAGAAGAATGCCGTCACGCCGGATCAGTAGCGCAGCCCCCGCTGCACATTTGATCCGATTTCCCCCCCCTCCCCCTTCCGATCTAAAGAAAATCCCCGCATTTTCTTGTCGTGAATGGCCGTGGCGCTAGAATGGCCTAAAGCCACTTTCTTCGATGCGTAATAAGCCGATGAGCACCCCAACCAGCCGCCGCCACCCCCTGCTTTCGACAACCCGGGCTGGAATGTGGTGGTGCCTTGCCCTGGCTATCGTGGCGCTGGCCCGCACGGACCTTGCAAGCGTGATCCAGAACGGCTCAGTCTGGTACGACACCGCCGGGCAGCCGATCTACAACAACGGCGGAAACATGATCCAGGAAGGCGACACCTTCTACTGGGTCGGCTACGACACCGCCCCCGGGCACACCGGCCAGATCAACCTCTACGCCTCCAAGGACCTGGCCAGCTGGAATTTCGTCAAGACCATCATCCGCCGCACCGGCGAGTTCTCCGACATCTGGTGGGCCGGCCGCCCCAGCCTGATCCGCCAGCCGGACACCGGCCAATACGTCTGCGTGTTCGAGGCTGACGGGCCCAACTGGGAGCGGCACAAGATCGGCTTTGCCGTGGCGGACACCATCGACGGCGTCTACCACCGCGCCAACGTCCAATACCCTGAACCCGCGCGCTCCGCCGGCGACATCTCCGTCTACCAGGAAGGCGACCGCGCCTATCTTTTGGCCACCATGGACGACGACATCCTTGGCGTCAAATACCGCAACCGCAGCCTGGCTATCTATGAACTAACCCCCGACTTCACGGCCGTGCAGGCGAAAGTTTACGAGGGCTTTCGCAACGTCAATGGCGAGCCGGACTGGCCACCGCGCGAACACTCCTCGCGCGAAGGTTCGCACATCATTAAGAAGGACGGCCTGTATTACTGGTTCAGCTCCGGACTGGCGGGCTGGAATTCCTCGGCCACCAAATACGCCACCGCTGAAAACCTCGCCGGCCCGTGGTCGAGCCTGCAGTGGCTGGCTACCGATCCCTTCTCGATGGACTCCTTCAACACCCAGCACGATTTCATCATTCCCGTGGCTGGGCCGGACGGCACAACCTATCTCTACGTCGGCGATCGCTACAGCCAATGGACCGGATTCGGCACGGGACGAAACATCTTCCTGCCCCTGGCATGGAACGACGGCGTGCCGACGCTGGTCTGGCAGAATTCCTGGAGCGTGCCCATTCCCGAACCGACCGGCGTGGCCCTGATCGTCGTCGGCGCTGCCTGGCTCATGGCGGGCGTCCGCTGGCGTGCGTAGCACCGATCGCTCCACGCTTTCATCTGCGCCGTTCCCGGCCGACAAATTGAGCCGGCCATTGTCATTCATCCATCCTTTAGCCATTCATTCTCTTAGCCTAAAACGCCAATCGCTTGACGATTTCGCCAACTTGGTAACTCTCAAGAGAGATTGCTACTATCTTGCCCAACTGATCGCGTCAATCAGCCATACAAGACTCGATCTGCCCTGCGTACCGGTCGGATTCGACATCCGCACAACTCACACGAAAGACCAGCCCTGTATGTCCGCGCGAATCCAAAAAGTCCTGGCCCGGGAAGTGATCAACGAAAAAGGCCTGCCCACCGTCGAAGTCGACATCCTTTTGGATGACGGCAGCTATGGCCGGGCCACCGCGCCCGGCGGCACGTCGCGCGGCATTCACGAACCGGTGGACCTCAAGGACGGCGACAAGAGCTACTTCAACGGCCTGGGCGTCTTCCGGGCCATTCGCAACGTCAACACCGAAATCGCCGCCCGCCTCCAAGGCAAACCCGCGGCTGACCAGGAAGACATCGACCGCACGCTGATCGAACTCGACGGCACGGCCGATCGCTCGCGCCTCGGTGGCAACGCCGTCATCGCCACCTCCCTGGCCGCTGCTAAAGCGGCTGCCAACTCCCGGCGCGTGCCGCTCTATGTGCAGATGGGGGGCGGCTGCGAAATTCCCCTTTGCTTTGTCTACATGATGTTCGCCGGGCCGGCCTACGTCGGCGGGGCGGTCAGCGATTTTCAGGAATTCGCCTTGATTCCCCTTTCGGCACGCACCTATCGCGAAGGCTACCTGGCCACGCTGGGCATCTATCGTCGGCTGACGGAACTGTTGGCCAAACGCTCCGGCCAGCCCTCGCCCCGCAACAAGGACGTGGCCGGCAGCTCCGTGGCACGCTTTGACTCGAATGAAGAAGCCCTCGCAACCCTTGTTCAGTTCATGAAAGACGAGGGCTTTACCCCCGGCGAGGACTTTGGGTTTTACCTGGACATCGCCGCCAGCCAGCTCTATAGCGACGGCAAATATCACCTGCAGGCGGATAAACAGGTGCTCACGCCGGGGCAGATGATCGATCGCCTCCAAGCCCTCTGCCGGGCGTATCCGATCGTCAGCATGGAAGACTGCCTCTACGAAGAAGATTGGGACGGCTGGAAAACGCTCACCGACCGCTTAGGTAAGAAAGTCCAACTCGTCGGCGACGACTTATTCGTCACCAAAGCGTCCATGCTGGCCAAGGGCGCCAAGATGGGCGCAGCCAACGCCTTGGTCATCAAGCCCAATCAGGTCGGCACGCTGACTGAAACCTACGAGACCATCCGGCTGGCCAAGCAAGTGGGTTACGGCATGGTCATTTCCCCGCGTTCGGGGGAATTGTGGGATCCGTACATCCCCCACCTGTGCGTGGGGCAGAACCTAGGCCAGGGCAAGCTGGCAGGCGCGCATTCCCGCGGCGAGTCGAACCTCAACGAATTCTCCCGCATCATCGATCACTTAGGCGACCGGGCGGTGTACCGAGGCAAACAGGTGCTCGAGCGATTCTTCTAACCCGTTCCCGCTGCGCCAAGTCACGCAGCCGATAGCGCCAATGATCATCCGCAACCGAGACCAACTGCTAAGCAACGGCCACGTCCGCGGGCGCACGCTGGCGCTGAACATCATCGCCCAGGCGATGCAACAGCTGGATGGTGTGCAACTGGTTAACCACGCGGTGCGAATGGAAGCCAATGTTCTGCGCGTGGGCGACCGGTCGTATCCGCTGGCAGACATCCGCGACATCTACATCCTGGGCGCGGGCAAGGGCGTCGCGCAACTGGCCGCGGGACTCGAGCAGGTTTTAGGCGAGCGCATCCGCGGGGGCGTGGTCATTGAGAAATATTTCGGCGCCATGGACACCGCCCGCGCCAACGTCCGCAGCCTTAAGCGCGTAGAGGTTCTGGAAGCGGGGCACCCGATTCCCGACCAGGCCGCCAGCGACAGCGCCCGCCGCCTGATTCGCCTGGCCAAACAAGCGCAAGAAGGCGATCTGGTCTTTGTCTGCGTGCAAGGCGGCTGCTCGAGCCTGACCACGCTGCCGGCCGAGGGACTGAGCCTGCCCGACGTGCAACAGGCCACGCAATGCCTGCTGCAAAGCGGCGCGGACGTGCAACTGCTCGACGCCCTGCGCACGGCGATCACGCAGCTGCAGGGCGGGCAACTGGCCGAACACATTCACCCCGCGCGCGTCGTCAACCTGGTGGTGGAAGACGACATCTGGCGTTACCCGCGCGGGTGGGACGATCCAGCCGCCAAGGACGCCGGCTGGGGCCCCAGCGTGCCCGTTAAGCAGGACGATTACCAGCGCCTGCGAGCCTTGGCGGACATCCTAAAGCAACGCGATCTTTGGGCAGGTCTGCCCAAGTCGGTCCAGCGGTATCTGACAACCGCTGATCCCTGCCGACATGCCCTGACAGCCGACGACTTTTCCCGCTTGGGCATTCTCTGGCAGACGCTGATCCTGGCCGACCCGCAGACCAGCGCCCAGGCCGCCTGCCAGGCTGCCCGCACGCTGGGCCTTAGCGCGACGATCCTGGCCACCACTCTGCAAGGCGACGCGGCCCAGGCCGGCATGTTTTACGCCGCCATCGCCAAGGAAATCGCCAAGAACAGCCGACCCGTCGCGCCGCCGGCGGCGCTGATCGTCACCGGCGAAACCACCGTCCGCCTGGATGGCGCCCACGGCCAAGGCGGGCCGAATCAGGAATGCGTCCTCACCGCCGCAGTCCACATCGACGCCAGCCCGCACATCGTCATCGCCTCCGTCGGCACCGACGGCACGGACGGCCCGACCGACGCGGCCGGCGGAATTGTCGACGGCTGCACGCTCGCCCGGGCCCGCCAACTCGGACTGGACCTCGTCAAGGAGATCAAACAACACAACGCCACTTTCGCCCTCAAAACCCTTGGCGACGCCATCTACTTCACTCACCCGGGCACGAACCTTTGCGATCTATCGGTTATCCTCGTGACAAAATGATCATCGCCGCATCAGATCCGCCGCTGTTCCCGCGGAGGCGCTCGTTCCATGATCGAATTACTCGCCAAGCCCGACTTCCCGCGAACCGTCCAGCGATTTGAAGCCTGGTGGCTGGGCGAGGTGCTCGACCGCCCGCCGGTGACGATCTATCTGGAGTCGGCTCAGGCGTACGACGGGCCGATCTCCACGCACGCGAGCGTCCGCGAAAAATGGCTGGATGCGGAATTCCGCGTGGACGAAACCATCGCCAAGGTCGCGTGCATGCGGCCTTACGGCGACGGGTTTCCCATCGTCATGCCCAACGTCGGCCCGGAGCTGGTGGCCACGCTCTACGGCTGCCCGCTGGAGTTTTCCGACGATTCGTCGTACACCAGTTGGTCCAAGCCGATCGTGCACGACCCGCAAAGCGATTGGCCCAAAGTCCTGCGGACGCGGCCGGACTTTGCCCACAGCCCGTATTGGCAGTCGATCGAACGCCAAACCAAGATCGCCATCGAAAAATGCCAGGGCCGGTATATCGTGGGGTACACCGACATCCACGACACGTTCGACACGCTGGCAGCCCTGCGCGATCCGCAACTGCTCTGCATGGATCTCTTAGATCACCCCGACCTGATCGCCCAAGCTGCCCACCACGTGCTTCAAGGCGTCATTGAAACCTACCATCGCAGCCACGCCATGCTCTTACCCGCGGGGTTCGGCGGCACGTCGTGGATTCCCTGCTATCACCAGGGCCCGAGCAATATTTCCTGCTGTGATTTTTGGGCCATGGTGTCGCCGCGGATCGCCGCGGAAGTGATTTTGCCCACGATTGTGGAGCTGGTGCAGTCGGCCGAGCGGAGCATCTTCCACCTCGACGGGCCCGCGGCCGTGCGACATCTGGACCTGCTGCTTTCCATCCCCCAACTGCAGGCGATTCAATACGTCTACGGGGCCGGCAATCATCCCGTGACGCGCTGGGTGGACGTTTATCGCCGCATCCAGGCAGCCGGCAAATCCAGCCAGGTGATGTGCGATGAGCCGGGGCAAGCGCTGGCCATCCTCGAAGCGCTCGGCCCGCGCGGATTGTGGTTTACGATTGGCCAGCCGTTTGCTTCGGCGGCGGAGGCGGATGGGTTTTTGAAGGAAGTGGAACACACCAGCGCTAAATTCGCAGGGCAGATCAAATAACGTCGCCACCTCGTCGACCTCCCAGCCAAATTAACCGCCAAGTCGCCAAGTGCGCCAAGAAAGCCACCAAAACAAACGCTTGATTCAAGTGATTCACCTGATTTGTCCTTCCGCTGAACTTGGTGTCCTTGGCGTCATGGCGGTTCTTCTGGTTGTTTTCGCTCTTTGCGGGTTGTGATATCGTGCTGCATTCTCTTGCGAACAGCTTCTTGCGGAATTCATCATGGGCCCCCTAAAACTCAGCTCCAACGGCCGATATTTCCTCGATCACGCCGGCGTGCCCTTCTTCTGGCTCGGCGATACGCAATGGCAACTGACGCGCGACTTATCTCTGGCCGACGTGCGGCAGATTCTCCGGGGGCGCAAGCAGCAGGGATTCAGCGTTTTTCAAGTCATGCTCACCGGCGTGGGCAACGGCACGGTGGCGAACCGGGACGGGCAAAAGCCCTGGCACAACGACGATCCTGCTACGCCCAACGAGGGTTTCTTTGCGCACGCCGATGAAGTCATCGCCGCCGCCGCCGAGGCCGGCATGATCCTGGTCCTGGGCGTCTATCACCAGGAGCAGGCCCAACGCCTGACGGCTGGCAACGCCCGGGCCTACGCGAAGTGGATCGCCCAGCGCTACAAGGCCGCCCCACACGTCATCTGGACGATGTACCCCAAAGCTAAGCCCGAGTTCATTCCCATTTGCCGCGAATTGGCCGCGGGCTTAAGGGAAGGCGACGGCGGACGCGCTTCCGGGGGACACACTTCCGGGGGACACCTGATCACCGTCCACCCGGACCCTTCGCCCACCTCCTCCAGCTTCATTCACGACGAGCCGTGGCTGGACTTCAACATGAATCAGCCCTGCATCACCTACGAAAAGATCTACGCCATCACCAAGGCCGACTACGATCGGCAGCCGGTCAAACCAGTGGTCATGGCCGAAGGCGGCTACGAAGGCCTGGAGTTCAATCGCCTGCAGACCGCCCTGGATATCCGCAAGCAAGCCTACTGGTCGCACTTAGCCGGCGGGCACCACAGCTACGGGCATGTCCATGCCTGGCTCAACCCCAAACAGTGGCAATCCTGGCTCGATTCCCCCGGCGCCCGCTGCTTGGCGATTTATCGCCAAATCCTCACCTCTCTGCCGCAGTGGTGGAACATCGCGCCCGACCAATCCATTTTTGCCAGTGATCCTGGCCCCACCGAGAGCATGACGCTTAACGCGGCCGCGCGAGCCGGTGATGGAACTTGGGCGCTGGCTTACCTGGCCAGTAACACCACCGTCAACATGCACATGGACAAAGTCACGGGCGGAAATGGCGCCACCGCCTGGTGGATTGATCCCGTCAACGGGCAGCGGACGAAGATTGGCACATACGCCAACACCGGCGTGCAGGCATTTACCATGCCGGCCGATTGGCAAGACGCAGTGCTGCTGCTGACGGCGTGATCATGGCGTAAGGTCATCGCCTGCCCATGCGGGCAACAGCGCCGAGGCTTACTTGACTTGTCCTGGTCAGCCGCGTCCCTATGCGGACCTTACGCCTTCCGCCGCCGCAGGATCGTCAGCATGCCCGCCGCCGCCAGCACGGTCAGCGTGGCTGGCTCGGGAACCCCATTCATCACGAAGCCCGAATTGCCCGCGATCACGTTGCCCTGGTGATCAAATGTGACCACCAGCGTCGGAGCGCCGCCTTCGTCCTGGGTCAGCAGGCTGATGCTGTTGACCTGGGCGGTATTGAAGAAATCAGCCGTGGCGCTGAAGGGATTATTGCCCCTGCCGTAGGCGCCCACCGACAATTGCAGATCCAACTCGAACAGCAGGCTGCCGTCGGCGTCCCACTGCGCGTCGTTCAGATCGTACGTCCACTGCACGTCGGCCGACTGGTTGTAGACCAGGTCGGTCAGGGACGTGGTCATGTCGTAGTAGGCGCTAAGAACCGAGCGCATGTAAACCTCCCGGTTGTCCAGGATGGCGGTGTAGGACATGCTGACTTGGCTCTGGGTGGTCTTGTTGATCGTGCCGTGCAGGCCGAAGTTCATCTCAATCAGATACGAATGGTGGCTGCTCCAGAAATCCGGGTTGGGAGCGTTGATGGTCATCTGCTCAGCGAAAAAGCTGACGGACTCGGCGCTGAACCACGGCACGGTGCCGGCATACATCCCCGGCAGCGAGGTGAGGCCGGAAACGTAGTTCTGCAATACCCCCGGCTGGGCCCCCGCCTTGGCGATGAATTCGAAATACCCCACGTTGGACACCCCGGATGTGATGGCCTCGTTGTATTGCGTTTCGCTGTAATTCTCCGTCCGCCCCGTCGGTCCGTCCACCACCGCCGTCGTGTAAAACGGAGGCATGTCCGCCATCGCCGCGCCGGCCGAAAGAAGCGTCGCGCTCAAGGCCGCCAGAACCGTCATGCGAACATACGTATTCATAGTCACTCCCTTATTTGATGTATCCGCCCGCACTCACATTCGATCTACGTCGGGGCATTGGCCCCGCGATTGGCTCATTTCGCGTCGCGATTCCTCGGCCAGACACTCGTTGGCCTCTGGTACGCTTTTTTTATGTCACGACATAACCCAACTGCCAGCCGACGCCGGCCGTTGGTCAACCGTTGACATGGCGATTGGACGCCTTCGTATGAATCCCTCTTCCCCACCGCCAAGAACCGGATGCCAAAATTCCACTGACACCCTTGAAATCCATCAATTGACAATAGTCTAACCGGCCAATTCGTAAAGACAAGACCAATTTGTCTGCGGGATATTTAGCTTTTCGAGGCCCCCGCACTTTTTCCCACGATGCACCGCCTGGCGCGTGCTGCCGTTCCCCCTCACCCCGCAATTTGGGTAATCTGGCGAACCGAGGCAAATATGTAACGCGAGCCTTGCGAACGTAAGGCCCCGCATCCGCCGAAATACCTACCGGACTTAAAAGCCAATCGTCCCTACCTCCTTTAGTTTGATCCCCAGCCCAGGTTCTGCTACCAAAAGCAGGCTCATGCCCGTCAAGCCCAACATCCTTCTGATCATGTCCGACGAGCATGATCCCGCCGTCGCCGGGTGCTATGGCGACAAGCTCATCCGCACGCCTCACCTCGACGAGTTATCAGCCGGCGGCATTACGTTTGACGCCGCCTACTGCAATTCCCCGCTGTGCGTGCCTTCACGCTTAAGCTTCACCGCCGGGCAATACGTCAGCCGCTGCGCCGCGTGGAACAACGAGTGCCGCCTGCCCCGCCCCGACTATCCCTCCTTGCCGCGTCTGCTCACCTCAGCCGGGTACGACAGCCTGCTCTGCGGCAAGCAGCACTACCACTTTGCACATCGCTACGGTTTTACCGAACTCTTTCCCTCGGCCGGCAACTTCTGCCACATGAACGGACGTGGCACCCGCCGCGCACCGGATGATTTCACCGCCGATTTTGACAACTGGCGTGAGCGATCCAGGCAATTCCACGTCGGCAATCAATCACCCGTCCTAAATCACGATCAGCAGGTCACCGAAGAAGCCTGCCGTTTCCTCCTGCACCGCCGCCAGCACGACAAACCCTTCTTCCTGTTCGCCGGGTACGTCGCGCCGCACTTCCCCTTGATCGCGCCGCAGCCTTATGCCCAGCGCTATCTGGGCCGGACTCCGCCGCCCAACATTCCCGCTGGATTCCTCGATACCTTACCGACCAACTACAAGCACCTTCGCGCCGGGTTCGGCTTGGCCGAGGCCCAAGGCGACATCGTCCAGACCGGGCGCGACCTGTATTGGGCTTTGACCGACTGGCTCGATAACCAGATCGGCATCCTGCTTTCGGTTCTGCGCCGCTCCGCCGTGGCGGATAACACCATCGTCATCTACACTTCCGACCACGGGGAGAACAAGGGCGACCACGGCCTGTGGTGGAAGAACTGCATGTACGAACACGCCGCCCGCGTGCCCCTGATCGTCCACGACCCCCGGCGCTGGGCGACCAGCCAACGCCGCCCCGGTGTCTGCTCATTGCTGGACCTGACGCAGACCATTGCCGACTTAGCCGGGGCCCCGACACCCCAGAATTGGAACGGCCACTCGCTTGTGCCCTGCCTCGACGACGCCAACGCACCCTGGAAAAACCTGGCGGTCAGCGAGTATTACGGGCACAACATCGCCTCGGGCTATTCCATGATCCGCCATGGGCCTTGGAAATACGTCTATCACAATCGCATGGACGACCACCACCCGCCCGAGCGCGAACTCTATTTCCTCCCGACCGACCCCGGCGAGTTCCACAACCTCACCCCCGCCACCGGAAGTGCCCCCGGAGGCAGCCCATCGTTTAGCGGGCGATCGCAGATCGCCGCGTCTTCAACTTCCGCCGACGAATCTTCCCCCGCCCAGGCAATCGCCTCTCTCCACGCCCTGTTAATCAATGAACTGGGCGCCGACCCTGACGAAAACGAACAACGCTGCCGCTCCGATCTTTCCCGCGGCTACGCCGATTAAACGCCGCAATGATTCACGCCTGCCGTCACCCCACGCCGTCCTCCCAACTCTCCCGTCCCCGCCGGAGCATCCCGTCATGAGCCAATCCTTTTCTCTCCGCCTCGCTCAGATAAACGACGTGCAGCAGATTCATCAACTGATCTGCGAAATCGCCACGTATGAAAAATTGCGGCACGAAATGGTCGCCACCGTCGCCGACCTGCGCGCCGAACTTTTCGGGCCCAGGCCGGCCGCCGAAGTGATATTGGCCGAGTGCGAAAAGCAAATCGTCGGGTACGCCCTGTTTTTTCACAATTTTTCGACGTTCCTCGGCCGGCGCGGGCTGTATCTGGAAGACCTCTTCGTCCTGCCCGCCTTTCGCGGGCGCGGCATCGGACGCAGTTTGTTTGAACGCGTTAGAGAAATCGCCCGCGAACGCCGCTGCGGGCGCATGGAGTGGACCGTCCTGGATTGGAACACCCCCGCCCGCCGGTTCTACGCCCAGGCCGGCGCCCGCGAAATGTCCGACTGGATCCTCAATCGCCTCGACGCCTGCCAACTTGAATTGGCCGCCGCCCGACCCGACGCCGCGCCCTGATTCCCGCACCACGCCAACTCGTGGGGGAATGGGAGTCCATCGCTGGACGAGCGCCTCTTCCGTCGTCCCACCAACGCCCGACGGATGCCTCCGGCTTGCCAGACCGGCATTTGTCTTGGCTTACGTCCAAGGTTTTTTCGAGGCTGGCCGGAATTAGACCCTCGGCGCGCCCACCATTCGGGGGCAAGTCCATGATGTCTCCCCCACAATCGATAGTGTTGACAATTAACTTGATCTTATACGCCAAAATAATCATGGCGCATCATGCTGGACCGGACGCACTGCCATCCATCACTAAATCGCCATCAGAATCTTTCTTATTGCCTTCCTAGCATCTTGACGACTCTCTATCTTAACATCCCCTCGGCTAAGACTGAATCAACCTGCGTCTGAAACTCAATAATAACTAAAACCTTAATTTCAAATATTTTATAATCATCAGAATGATTCGCCATTCCCCCATACTTATCCAAGCCCCCATCTCCTTAACCCCTGATCGCCCCATGAATAATCAGTTTCTAACACAAAATTAACCATCAGTCATTGTCAAAAAAACCTTGACGATAGCATGTTCTCGGGTTACATTTCACATGTCGCGTATTGTATATCATCTTGATAAAATGCTCGGCTACTTTGCCGTGTGATTCTTGACCCGGGCCGGAGTGAGTGAGAAGGATTTGACGCTCAGTTGGGGTTCGCACGGGTTGGGGAGACGGACGAGAAGCAACAAAGAAAATCGCTGTTCCCGCCCGCCTCGCCAGTCAAAGTCGACCCTCCCAATTCGTGACCCACATCCGAACGATGAGTCAACTGGTCTGGCCGCGTTGGCCAGCTCAACTTCAGAAGATCGTGTTTGGTTCGGTTTCTTGAACGTCTGTTCTCTAGGTCCCTTTATTTAGGAGGAAAGAAAGTGAAAACGAAGTGGATTCTCAGTATTGTGCTGGCCGCGGCTGTGTCGGCCCCGGCCTTCGCGCAGACCACCCCGCTGGGTGACAACATCGCGCCAACCGCGGTCCCCTCGCAGTTCGGCCTGCGCCCGGTGGTCCAGGGCAGCATGATTGCCTGGGGCGACTACAACGCGGGCGTCGTCGGCGGCAGCTCCGTCAACGGCTGCATCTACATGTACGACGTGAACACCGCGGCGCTCAACTGGGTCGGTACGACCGACAACAATGTCTGGCCCGCTGACTGGGAAGAGGTTTCCTGGACCGCGGCTTGGGCCCCCTGGACACCCCAGATCGGCCTCGAAGGCGATTACCTCTATTACAGCAACATCTGGAGCGACAATGCCGAGTCAGCCCGGCGCTATCAGATCTCCACGGGCATCAGCACGCGCTATTCCAACCTCGGCCAGCAGAAGCACTTCGCTGACGGCAACGCCGCCGGCATGCTCGTCGTCCAGGACTGGGAAGGCAACATGACCGCCAGGCTGATCGACGCCAACACCTGGGACGGCACCAACGCCAGCGCGGTGTTCTCCGCCCAAAGCAACGAGTTCGGCACGGCCCCCCGCATCAGCGGCAACATCATGACCTGGCAGGATGATCATGCCTCCGCCGAAGGCATCGGCATGTACAACCTCACCACTGCCACCCAGAGCATGATCCTCAGCTTCGACCCCACCCCCACCGTGGACATCACGGGCGATGGGATCGCCGACAAGCCGGCCCTCGACGCCCGCTTCCCTCAGATCAGCAACGACGGCAGCAAGATCGTCACCTGGGTCAACCACTGGGACAACCTGTTGATCGATCAAGCGGGCTCGGCCAACGACAAGCCCGCCACCGACATCCGCGTCTACGACGTCGCCACGGGCGTCTGGACCGTCCTGGTCGACCAGCTGGCCACCGACGAGCAGCCCTGGATCGACGGTGACTACTTGGTCTGGGATCGTTTCGTCGCCGCCAATAACTGGGACATCATGGGTATGAAGATTTCCACCGGCGAAGTGTTCGTGATTGACGCCGGCTCGCGCAATGCCCGTTACGCGTCCGTCGACGCCTCGGGCTTGGTCGCCTGGTCGGTTGACAACACCAGTCTGGGCTCGTGGAACGGCACCATTCACTACACCATGATCCCCGAACCCGCCAGCCTCGCTTTGCTGGCCCTCGGCGGTTTGGCGCTGCTGCGTCGTCGCTGAGAACTTGTGTCGGGCCGCCTCCCATGACGGCCGATAGCTAAGGATGAATGTCCCTGGAGCAGCCGTGGCTCGTGCCGCGGCTGCTCCCTTTTTGGCCTTGGCGGCCAGCAGCGCCCTGACTCCCTCGCCCTGCAACTATCTTTCTTCCCCCCAATCCCCAACCCCCTGGTCTTTTAGATATCCGTCACGATCTTGTCGTAGAATTCCAGGAAGCGGTCTTTCTTATCGCTCTCCCGCCATTCCATCGCCGCCCGCGGGTGGAGGTTGCGCTGGCCGGTGATGATGTAGGGAATCGACGGGCCCCAGTCCAGTTCCTGCCGCAGCTTTAGGAACTGGTTCTGGATCACTTCCACCAGCGGGCGCAATTTAAACTTGGGATTGCGCAGGAACCCGAGCATCAATTCCGTGTGACAGTTGCCCGCCCCGCGCCCTAAGCCGTCGATCGTGCAGTCCACGCGGTTGGCCCCGTGAATAATCGCTTCGATGCTGTTGGCAAAGGCCAGTTGCTGATTGTTATGCGCGTGCATGCCCACTTCCTTGCCGGGCATGGCGGCCTTGTACTTCTTCACCAGGATCTCCACCTGCTCAGCGTAAAGCGAGCCGAAGCTGTCCACCACCGTGATGGTGGCGATCGGCAGCGGCGCCAGCACCTCCAGCGCCTGGTCGATCTCGTTTTCGTTCACCGTCGAGATGGCCATGATGTTGCACCAAACCTCGTAGCCCTTCTCGTGGGCGTCCACAATCATCTCCACCGCTTCGGGAATCTGATTCACGTAGCAGGCCACGCGGATGCAGTCCAACACCGAGTCCTTCTTAGGCAGGATGTCCTTCTTCCAGTCGCTCTTGCCGGCGTCCGCCATGGCGCACAGTTTTAAACCCGTCTTGTTCTCGCCCACCACGCGGCGCATGGCTTCCTCGTCACTGTGCCGGAACGGGCCGAACTTGTCCGTCGGGAAAAACCGCTTGGCGTTCTTGTATCCGATCTCCATATAGTCCACCCCCGCGGCCACCAGCGACTCGTACACCGCCTTAACGAACGACTCGTCAAACTGGTGGTCGTTGACCAGTCCGCCGTCGCGCACGGTGCAATCGAGCACCTTCAATTCCGGGCGATAGGTGATCCACGGTGCTCGGCTGCTGCCTTTACTGCTGATGCTGCTCACGGTTGCATCCTTCATTGACAAGTTACGGACAGGACTCGGGTTCCGGGTTCCGGGTTCCGGGTTCCGGGTTCCGGGGGTTTCCGGAGGGGGGCGAGAAATTGTCGGCTCACACCCCCGAATCGTCAATGCCCAAATAATGCTATTCCTAGGTGACAAGATCGGTGTATCCCGCCCCCGGCATGAGCCGCTGGCTGGGGTGTAAAGATGGAAAACCTGCCCCCCGCATGGTTTGGAGGCGGGCATTCGCCTGCTACCCCCTACGGCTCCAACCTCCGCCGCTGCCAGCTTCCATCTTCTTGCCGGCGGTATTCGAGCCGATCGTGCAGCCGATTCTCCCGTCCCTGCCAAAATTCCACCACCGTCGGCCGCAACCGATACCCGCCCCAATGCTCCGGCACGGGCAGCGGGCGATCCGCATATATCCTCTCCAACTCCGCCAAGCGCTTCTCCAATTCCTCCCGTCCGCTGGCCACCTCACTCTGCCGCGACACCAGCGCGCCTAATTGCGAGCCACGCGGACGACTTTGCGCATAAATCTCGCTCTCCGCCCGCGACACCTGCTCAACCACTCCTTCCACCCGCACCTGCCGCTCCAGCCAGCCCCAGTAAAACACCAGCGCCGCCCGCGGATTCTCCGCCAGCTCCTGGCCCTTGCGACTTTGATAATTGGTAAAGAACACCAATCCCTGCGGGCTAAACTCCTTAAGCAGCACCACCCGCGCCGCCGGGCGACCCTCCGCCGTCGCCGTGGCCAGCGTCATCGCGTTCGGCTCAAACCAATCGCCCGGATTGCTCGCCTTCGCTTCGTTAAACCAGCGGGCGAACTGCGCCATAGGATCAGCCGCAGCCTGCTCTTCCCGCAGCCCGTCCCGCGTGTATTCCCGTCGCCAAGCGGATAGATCCATGTTTGTCCACCCCACCCGGCCACCGGAGACTAGACAATTGCCGATTTGCGATTTCCGATTGCCGATGTTTGAAGCAACCCACCCCGAATCACCCTTGACTTTCCACTCCCAACGTATACTCCCCGTCATTCGTCATTCGTCATTCGTCATTCGTCATTCGTCATTCGTCATTCGTCATTCGTCATTCGGCAATCGGCAATCCCTCCCCTCAATCCACCTCGTGAAAAATCCGTCCCCAGCGTGGCCAATAGAAATTGTCCCGATCCAGCGAAAACGCGATGCCGAACACCCTTCCCACAATCAACTTCTCAGGCACAAAGCCGAAGAATCGCGAGTCCGCGCTGTGGTCCCGGTTGTCCCCCATCACCAGATACTGCCCCTCCGGCACCGTCACCGGGCCGTACCAGGCTTTGGGTCCGGGGGTCGTCAGACTTTTTAAGATCACGTGGTTGTGCTCCCCGAGTTTTTCCCGCAGCACCGCATACCTGCCGGTCAAAAACTTCTCCACCAGCCGGGCCTGACCTTCCTGCACATACTCCAATTCCTGCCCATTGATCGAAAGCCGGTTGTCCTTTAACTCCAGTCGATCGCCCGGCAAACCCACCACGCGCTTGACTAACCGCGTTCCGTCCACCGGCCCATACAACACCACGATGTCGCCCCGGGCCGGATGGCCCCACCGCGCCAGACGCACAAACGTGTACGGCACCTTCAGGTCATACGCCAATTTGTTCACCGCGATCCGATCGCCCGGAATGATCGTCGATTCCATCGAGCCCGACGGCACGTCGTGCCAGTCCGCCACCGTCGACTTAAACGCCGTCACCACCAGCACCACAATCGCCAGCGGCTTGATCCACTGCTGCCACCAATAAACCACCCGCGGCAACCGCCAGAATTTCCTGATCGACTCCACCGCTTGGTTGCTCATCGGTCTGTTTCCTTTGGACTGTCCCAGCCTTACTCGGCGAACAACGCCTCCACGAACCGCTCGGGCTCGAAAGGCTCCACGTCCTGCGGCGTCTCGCCCACGCCCACCAGCTTAACGGGAATCCCCAGCTCCTTGCGGATCGCTACCACGATCCCCCCCCGGGCCGTGCCGTCGAGCTTAGCCAGGAAAATCCCCGTCACCTCGATGGCGGCCATGAATTCCCGCGCCTGCTGGATGGCGTTCTGCCCGATCGTGGCGTCCAACACCAGCATCACCTCATGCGGGCCGTCCGGCACGCGCTTGCGCACCACGTCCCGAATCTTAGTCAACTGCCGCATCAGGTGCCCCTGCGTGTGCAGCCGCCCCGCCGTGTCGATGATCAGCACGTCCACCTTCCGCGCCAGCGCCGCCGCGCAGGCGTCAAACGCCACCGCCGCCGGATCGCCCCCCTGCTTGCCCTTGATCACCTCCACGCCCAGACGCTTGGACCAGATCTCCAGCTGCTCCACCGCCGCCGCCCGAAACGTGTCGCAGGCCGCCAGCATCACACTCTTGTCCTGCGCCCGCAGACTATGCGCGATCTTGGCGATGCTCGTGGTCTTGCCCGCCCCGTTGATCCCCGCCACCAGAATCACCGTCAACCCCCCGTCCGCCGCCAGGCGCAGCTGCCGGTCCTCGCTGGGCCAATACTCCACCAATTCGCGCTTCAGGTATTCCCACGCCTGGTCTCCGCTGCGAATCTCCCCCTTCTGCCACGCCTGACGGATCTCCTCGACCAACCCCCGGCTCGCGGCCACGCCGAAATCCGCCGCGATCATCTTCGTCTCCAGCTCCTCCAACAGTTCGGCGCTCAGCACCCGCCCCAACAGCAGATTGCGCAGCACACCCACCGACTGCCGCGTCTTGGCTAAGCCTTGCTTGATCCTGCTGAATACCGACCGGAAAAGCCCCATGCGCTTCCTTCAATGGTGTTACTTCGCCCCCCTCCCCCCCGAATGTTATCCCGAAAGCTGCTCATCTGGATGCTGGGTGCCACACATCATCCCGAAGGGTGATGTGTGCTGATGTCACCGCCAGGCGATTGACGATGTTCAAGGCAACTAATCCAACATTTTCCTTGATTTTCCCCCTCCAACGTATACTCCTCGGCATTCGGCATTCGGCAATTCTAACCCCCACCTCCCCCGCCCTTACCCCTTAACCCCTTCCGCCCCGGCCGGATGGGCCGGCACCTGCACCAGCATCGGCTCGGCAGTCGCAGCACTTGGCGCCGCTGAATCCGTGCCCTCCGCCGCAGGTGATACGTCGGCCGGCAAAATCGGTTCGCCCGCCTCGATCCGCCGGGCCATTTTGTCCAGCACGCCGTTGGCAAACGCGGCCGACTGTTCCGCCCCAAAGCGCTTGGCCAGCTCCACCGCCTCATTGATCGCCACTTTCACCGGCGCATAGCCCGACGCCATTTCGTGAAACGCCAGCCGCAGAATCGCCCGGTCCACCGGCGGCTGACGATGCGTTGGCCAGTCCGGCGCCAATTCCGTCGCCAGCGTGTCCGCCTTCCCCCTCGCTTCCCAGGCCGCCAACGCCAGCTCGTAGCCTTCCTGATGCTCCTGCGCCGTGCCGGGAGCCTCTTTCATCCCCGCGAGGATGTCCTCGCGATCACCTTCGCCGCGCACGTCCAACTGATACAACACCTGCATGGCGAACGTTCGAATCTCTTTACGTTTGGGCATCAGTCACACTTCTTCGCAATTCGGTCCCGCCTTCGGGCCAGCCGCCGACCCAGGCTTATTGAACTTCCTCGCATCCCGCCCACACGCATGGCGGAACGCCAATCACTTATTCGCTCACCCCCGCGTTGATCCCCGCCAAAATCACCCAGGCCCCCATCGCTCCTAACACCACCCCCATCGCCCCCTCCACCCAGCGCCCTCTTATCCGCCCCCGCGTCAACGTCGCCAGCAGCGCTCCGCCTAAAACCCCCATCGTCATCAGCGTCAGCTGCCGTATCCCATGCACCCGCAAAACCGCCGGCCCGCTTAGCGCCACGCCCGCCAGCGTCATCGCCAGCACCACCGCCTGCGCGGTAGCGGCCGCGGACTCCCGCGACAGCTTCCCCCAACGCTCCAGCACCCGCTCCTGGGCCATCGCCACGCCCGCTCCGACAAACCCGCCCACCAGGCTCAGCACCCCGCTGATCATCTCCATCACCCCCGGAAGCACCCCCGGAATGACCCCCGGAATCCCCGCCCCCGGAAGCGCCGCCCCCGGATTCCCCGTGGGCCGCATCGTTCGCGACGCGGATGCCTTCAGTTTCCCTGCTGCCGCCAGATCCGCCAATGGTGCCGCCGCCGGCTCGCCGCCACCCGCTTTGGCCAGCAGATACGCCGCCGTGCTCATCAACATCAAGCCCAGCAGCATGTCATAGCGAATCCGCGACAAAAACCGCGTCGCCACCGCCCCCGCCGCCCCCATCACCAGGGCCGCGATCAGCAGCCACTTGGCAGCCGGCCATTTCACCTCGCCCCGCCGAACCCCGTCGCCCACGCCCACTACCGCGCACAACAACGCCAACAGCAAACCCATGCCCGCCAGGTAACGCACCGGCGCCGTCGGATACCACACCGCTAAAAAAGGAACCAACAGCAAGACGCCCCCGCTGCGCACCGCCAAACCCAAAAAACCCGCCGCCAACCCTATCGGTACCAGCCAGGCTGCCAGAATCAGGTTTTCTTGGATCGTCATGGGATGGACTCTTTCCCCGTTCTGGTCAACTTTTCAATCCAGCCAGTCGCCCCTGCCTTCCCCGTCCGGTACGCCTCCAAATGATTAAGAGCCGCTGGCAAAATACGCTTAACCGCCATGACGCCAAGGACGCCAAGTTCTGGAAAGTCACGAGTCAATGTTTTGATTGTCTCCCATATTCATCCTGACTGTATCCTTGGCGCTCTTGGCGACTTGGCGGTTCATTTTGTTGGAGGGGCTAACTCAAAAAAGCCCTACAGCTTCTTCATCAGATTCGCCATCTCCACCGCCGCCAGCATCGCCTTGGCTCCCTGATTGCCCTGCTTGCTGCCCGCTCGCTCAATGGCTTGCTCCAAACTGTCAGCCGTCACCACCCCGAAGATCGTCGGCACACCCGTCTGCAAGCCCACTTCGCCGATCCCCCGGCTCGCCAGCTGCGCCACGTGGTCGTAGTGATCAGTCGCGCCCCGGATCACGCACCCTAAACACACCACCGCGTCAAACTTGCCGCTCTTGGCCAGCTTTAACGCCGCCACCGCCAGCTCCGCGCTCCCCGGCACATAGGCCACCGTCACCCGCTCCTCCTTGCCTCCGTGGCGCACCACCACGTCGATCGCCCCCTCCAACAGCTTGCTGGTGATAAAGTCGTTAAACCGGCTGACCACCACCGCAAACTTCAAGTCCCCAGCCAGCAGATCGCCTTCCACTTTTTTAACCATGATTAAGCTCGCCATGTCTGGTAAGAGCCTTGATTTTAAGCCACTTCGCCTTTTTCCGCCATGCCCGCGATTCGCACCCCCTCAGAAAGCCCAGGGAAGAAATCCCTGGGCCGATTCGCCAAATTGAAGAAGAACCTGCCCCCACCTCCCTTGAGACCATCGCCGCGAAACGTATGATGGCCCACCAACACCCCACCCAACTTTGATTGATTCCCAAATAAGGACTCTTCTTATGCCCAAACGTGCCAAAATCTCCATCATCGGCGGCGGAAACGTCGGCTCCTCCTGCGCCCTCTGGGCCGCCAGCAAGGAACTGGGCGATATCGTCGTCCTGGACATCCCCCAGGCTGAGAACGCCGTCAAAGGCAAAATGCTCGACCTCGCCCAGTGCGGGCCCATCGAACGCTTCGATTGCCAGATCACCGGCACGTCGAACTACCAGGACATCGCCGACTCCGACGTCGTCGTCGTCACCGCCGGCCTGCCCCGTAAACCCGGCATGAGCCGCGACGACCTGATCGACACCAACGTCAAGATCGTTCGCTCCGTCAGCCAGAACATTAAGCAATACGCCCCCAACGCCATCGTCATCGTCGTCTCCAATCCGCTGGACGCGATGGTCTACACCGCCTGGAAAGCCACCGGGTTCCCCACCCACCGCATCATCGGGCAGGCCGGGTGCCTGGACGTCGCCCGCTATCGCACCTTCATCGCCATGGAACTGGGCATCAGCGTCGAAGACGTCACCGCCCTCCTCCTCGGCGGGCATGGCGACGACATGGTCCCCCTCCCACGCTTCACCTCCGTGCATGGCATCCCCGTGCTCCAACTTCTCTCCGCCGAGAAGGTCAACGCCTGCGTCGAACGCGCCAAGGTCGGCGGCGGCGAAATCGTCAAGCTCATGGGCACCAGCGCCTACTACGCCCCCGCCTCCGGCGTCATCCAGATGGTCGAGGCCATCGTCAAGGACAAAAAACGCATCCTGCCCTGTGCCGCTTATTGCGAGAAAGAGTACGGAGTCTCTTCCGGGGGTGGCAAAGGCTATTTCGTGGGCGTACCCGTCGTCCTGGGCAAGAACGGCGTGGAAAAGGTCGTCCAGATCGACATGGACCCCACCGAAAAGAAATTCATGGACGAATCCATCAGCCACGTCAAAGACCTCGTGGCCGTCGTCACCAAACTCTTCCCCGACCTCGCCTAACCCCCCACCCCCGGAAGTGCACCCCGGAAGTGCACCCCGGAAAATCCCCCAGCGAGCCGCGTCGTCCCCGACGCGGACACCCCCGGACACCCCCCGCCCCCGGAAATGTCCACGTTTCAGCCCCCGGCTCTGCCGGGGGGTACGCCCGCCCCGGAATATCACCCCATTCGACCCGCCACTCACTATCCCCCAAAAACAAAAAAAGCCCTTGCCTTCCCCGGCTTGGGTTTTTTTTATGGCCCGAATCCCAGCGTGAGATTTATCCTCTCACTATTTTTCCGCCGCACCCTCGAATCGAACCTGAACCGCGACGACAAGATAAGATGCTTGGCCAAGCAACTAAGCTTACTATCCCTCCAGCTGATTCCCGATGACCACGGCACGCTTTAGCATAATGCTGCAAAAATCATTAGCGTCAGTAAGGCGATCCGTTTGCGTGCCTGAGAGTTGCCTTTGGCGATGTTCAGCAGCGTGAGCATGTTTTTCTCCCTTTCGCTGCCGAAATAGCTTCAAGCTCAATACCGTTAGGTCAGTTACACGCGGCGGCTCCATAAGGGGTTAGAAACAATGGATTTACACGATAACCGCAGATTGGGCTCCCCCTGCCGCTCTCGCCGCCTGTTGCCGAAAAACAACATCCGCCCACGCCCCCTGTGGACCGCCCTCACCACCCTGACAGCCGTGATGCTCCTGGCCACCACCACCCCGGCACTGGCTGAGGATTCAGCCGCCCCCGGAAGTCCCGGAACCCCAGGAAGCCCCGCCCCCGCTCTGCCGAGCGAAGCACCCTTACTCGATTGGTCCCACGCCCAACAGGTCTACCCCCTGATCGAATCCTGGATCGCCTTAGGCGCTGCCGTCGATCCCAAACAAACCCCCGCGCCCTTGCCCGTCACAGGCCTGGCCGGCGCCCGCGTCACCCTGCGCTGGCTCGGTCGCACCATGGGCACCGGCGACGTGACGTTCCCCATCAATTCCCAAAACCAAGTTCGCGACCTGATCGCCGTCGTCCGCCAGGCCACCCAAAACGCACTCCTGGACCTCACCGCCGCCCTGATGGACCGCAACGAAAAAGCCCGCCTGCGCGCTGCCGACCCCGACCAATTCAAACCCTGGTCCATCGAAGATATCCGACCTCTCCAAGTCGACCTCCAACTCGCCCACCAACTCGAACCCGTCCAACTCCCCCCCACCCCCACCCCCGCCCCCGGAAGTGCCCCCGAACGTGATTCCTCGTTTAGCGGGCGATCGCAGATCGCCGCGTCCTCCCCCAGCGCCGCCGCCGCTCCCGCTCCCTCCGCCGAACCGCCCTCGCCTTACGAAATCTTCCACCGCTTCGCCCCCGGATACCACGGCCTGGTCATGCTCGCCCCCGGAAGTCCCGCCCCCGGAAGTGCCACCCCTGCAAGTGACGAGCCCCGCACGTCAGCAAGCGGTGCCTCCTCCCCTGCCAATCAGGCCTGGATCTGGCCCGCCACCGCTCTGGCCGCCAACATCTCCCCGCGCAGCCAATTGGCAGCGCTCCTTAAAGACACCGGCACATCCCCCGCCGTCATCGACCGGCAAATCCCCCTGATCGCCCGCCCCAACGGGCCGACGCTCTATCGCTTTAACGTCCTGCACTTGGTCCGCCCCGCACCCAATCAGCCCATCACCCTCCTGATGCGCGGCAACGTCGTCCTGCCCCCCGTCAGCGTCACCGGCCCGACCGTCGATGACATGGCCAAGCAGATGACCGATCACCTCCTAGCCCGCCTCCGCTCCGATGGCTCGTTCGTCGGCACATACCTGCCCACCTCCGATCAATTCGACCCCGCCCAGGCGCCCCTGCACGACGTCGCCCTTATCGCCTATGTCCTGGCCCGCCGCGCCCAAGTCCTGGCCGACACCTCGCCCGCGCCCGCCCAACTTGAGCCAACGCTGGAAGCCTGCCGCGTCGCCCTGCGCTATCTGTCCAAAACGCTGCTCCCTTCCGACGCCCCCGCCGAACCCGCCGCCCGCGCCTTGGTGATCCTCACCGCCTTAAGCCTGCACGACACCGACGACCACAAAATCGAACGCGACGCCATGGCCCAGCGCCTGATCACCGTCCAAACACCCCAGGGCTGGTTCGTCCCCCCCGCCCCCGGAATCGCCCCCGGAAGCGAACGCACGCAGGGGTCAGCCCCCGGCTCTGCCGGGGGGTACGTCCCCAGCAACGCCCCCACCCAATCCCTGGTCATCGCTGCGCTCACCCAGCTCTACGCCCAGAACCGCGATCCCAAACTAAAAGAAGCCATCGAAGCCGCCCGCCAAGCGCTGGCTGCCGCGACCAACAAGACCTTTTCCCTAAGCACCCAGCCCTGGCAGGCAATGGCGGACCTGACCTGGCACTCCATCCAACCCGACCAAACCACCGACCCGCGCCCGGGTCTGATCCGCGAAGCACAAATTCTCCAAAAGCTCCAGATTGATTCGCCCCCCCGCTTAGGCCCCGCCGACGTCGTAGGTGGCTTTGACCCGCGCCCCACGCCCGCCGAGTCCGCTCCCAATCCCGACTGGCGCTCCGCCAACGTCCTGGCGTTCCTGGCCATCACCCTGCGCGACACCCCGACTCTGCCGGCCGACGAGCAGATGCACTGGCTGCTGGACTGCGGCCTGGCCGCCCGTTTCCTCGGCCAATTGATGTTCACGCCCACCAGCGCCTTCTACGCCCGCAGCCTGCCCGACACCGTCGGCGGCGTCCGCCCCGCCCTCTGGGACAACCGCCTAAGCTCCGCCCCCACCGCCATGGCCCTCCTGGCTGTCACCGAACTGCAAACCACCCTGGCCAAACTCCAGGAACCCCCAACCACCCCCGCCGCCACAGCGCCCAGCACCACGCAGCCTTGAGCTGATCTGTCGCTATTTCACCATTGATCATCCGCCGGACGTTCCCCCACTGCCCCCTCAGGTATGCGCCGCCAGGTCGGCGCCCTTGATCTAAACCCCTGGTTCCGGCCTCTGTAGTTCCTTCACCGCGCGCTCCAACTCCGCGCAAATGTGTTGCCACCCTTCGTGATCGTTAGGCACATCCACAAAAACCAAGGGCTGACCGATCCGCACGCGAAGGCGATTGAATCGCGGCAGCCTTCGATAGCGGGGCAATGCCTCGAAGGCGCCCTGGATATGGCAGGGAACCACCGGCACCGCCGTCCCCGCCACCATCATGCCGATGCCGGGCTTAAATGGCTGCAATTGGCCGTCCGCCGAGCGCTTGCCCTCCGGAAAAAGAATGTACCCACACGGCTCCTGCACCAAGCGCTGCCGCAGGTCCGCCAGGGCGTGGCGCCCGCAGCTCTTGCGCCACATCGGCAAGGCATTGATCAGGACCGCGGCAAACCAACTGACCCGGGGCGTTTCAAAAAACACGTCCCCTGCCGCCACCGGAAAAACATGATCGCACCACTTCAGCGGCAGCAGACTGCTGAGCACCAGGGCATCCAGATGGCTGGCGTGATTGGATATCACGACCATCGGCAGAGCATGGGGAATATTCCGCTTGCCCTCAATCTGGAGGCGATGCAATCCGCGCAAAGCGGTGCGCACCACCACGCGCCAGCCCAGGTGCCCGACCGTTGACAGTAGCCCGCTTTCGCGGCCCAGACTCCGCGTCCAGGCCGCCATGGGCAGCCCCGAATCCTTGGCTGGCTTGTATTCCCAGGATTGCACGCTCAACCCCCGGTTAGAATTCGTCTGGGTTGATCCAGGCCGACACCCTGAATGTAACCGACGTAATGAAACACCGCCGGCGACATCAATAGCACGCTGTTGAAGCGATCCAGCACGCCCCCGTGCCCCGCCAGCACCGCGCCCATGTCCTTGATCCCCACGTCGCGCTTGATCGAGGAAACCACCAGATCGCCCATCTGCCCCGCCACGGACACCAGCAACCCCAGCGCCAGGCAATGGCCCCAGGCCCCAACCTCCGTGCCCGCGAACACCTGATGCATCAGCAAGCTGGTCAAGCCCGTCGTCAACACCAGGGCGCCCAGCGCCCCGGAAATGGTTTTGTTCGGGCTTGTGTGGGGCGCCAACTTAGGCCCCCCGACGGATTTGCCCACACAGTAGGCAAACACGTCGTTCATCTGCACGCACACCAACAACGACAGAATCACCGGCCGGTACAGTCGATCGTTGGCGAAAAAACCCAGGTGTCCCAGACCCACGCCAAACAGCATGAAGGCAAAGACGCCCAGCCCCACGCGCTGAATGTACCCTTTGGGTCGATCCTGCCCCACCACCACCGCCGCCAGCGCACACAACGTCAGCGAAGGCAACGCTACGAAAAAACCGTACCAATTATCAAAGGTCGCGAAGGTGATCGCCGCAATGCCCAGCACCACTAAAACGCTCACTAATTTTTCACGGAACAATCCCGTCGCCAGGGAAAACTCGCGATAGCAGAGCAAACTCAGCAACCCGACCCCTAGAATCGTCCAGGCCGCGCCAGCCAACACCGGAATCACCATGATGGGAATCAGAATCAACCAGGAACGGATGCGCTCGCGCAAGTCCTTCCGCAAATCCGCGGACAGCCGCCCCGCCCTGCCCAACAGCACGGTCGTCAGGATGGCCGCCACGAGCGCCGCCGCGACGAAGACCAACAGTTCCTTCGTCACCGGATGGTCCAACGCGGTCCGCCAATTAAAAAGGCGATCCAAGGTTGCCTGATCCAAGGTCATCCTCCCACGGAGCTATTCCGCAATAGGCCGGCGATGCGCCGCAAGCGGCGGAGACACGTTACCGCGCTGCCCACGGCAACCACCCAGAGCGCTGCCGCCATCAGCCCCCACTGTCCCTGGGGTCCCCAGGACCACTGAAATTGATCCGGCAAGACAGCCATCATCACCGCGGCCGCCGTGACGACAAACATCCGCTGCGGTTTTGCCATCGGTCCGCAAAAATCGTTGCGGGCACCCAGAGATTTGCCGATCGCCCGAACATACGCCGTCATCACCGCCAACAACGCCGCGACGTAGCCAATCGTCATCTCCCCGCCTAACGCGTAGCCTGCGCCTGCAAGAGTAAAAAAGTCCGACACGCGATCGGGCACCTCGTTGTAGAGTTCCCCGGTGGGCGACGCTATTCCCCGCCCGATAGCCACCATGCCGTCGAGCATGTTGCAGATCAGCCGCAACTGCACCAAAACAGCCGCCCCCAAAAATAAAACTCGGACAGCCCAGCCCTCAGCGCATCCCGTCGCCCACAGGGCCGCCCCCGCACCTATGCCAAACAACATGCTGGCCATGGATATGCCGTTGGGCGATACACGCCAACGAATCAACAGCCCCGCCATCGTCTTCCAGAATGGCCGCTCCCGGCTGGAGATCGGCCGACGGTCTTTGCCCGCCTGAGCCACTTGATCTTGCATCGCCTTACCTTCCCAGCAGCCACATTCCCAAGACCAGAAGAATCATGCCCACGACGTGAACAGGACGCACCGGCGTGCCATAAGCCCACCAGGCAATCAGCGCCGCCCAGATGAAGGTGCTGGCATAAATCGGATACAACACCGTCAAGGCCCCGCCGATACGAAACGCCGTCACAAAAAACACCATCACCAGGATGTAGCAGAGAACGCCCAACCACAGCCTGCCGTTCAGCAGATATCCCCCTACCGTGCTCCCAGCCCGCTCCGCTCCCGACTTGTAGAGAAATTGGCCGACCGCCCCGATTAAGGCTGCCAAGGCAAACAAGTTGATGGAAACAAGAGGTGTTTTCATCGCGTCAACCAGCGCAGCCTACTTAAGCAATCGATAATCGTCAACGAAATTCTGTTCTCTTTATCGCATCAAGCTGTCTTCCCGGTGTTTCTTTCGCCTCAATAAACTGGCCAAGTCCGTTATTTCCGCCACCTCTCCCTCCAACTCACGGCGCCTCCTGGAAATCAGTTACCTCCTCCCCACCTTCCCCTTCCGCCGTAAGCAGGTCGAACGTCCCCACCCCTCGCCGCGCACTGGTCTTTTTCCCCCACCTCCGCCTCGCGTTACAATCGCCTTTCAACTTCTTGAGGAGTTTTGCCATGTTTCGTCTAGGCGTCATCGGTTACGGCGGGCGCATTCACGGGGTTATTCACGACGTGCTCCGCCGCATTGAGTCCAAAATCCGCGTCGTCGGCATTGTCGATCCCAACGAGGAATCCACCCGCAAACGCCTGGCGGAATGCGACAAGCAGGACGCGGTCTTCTACAAGAACGTGGACGACTTAGTCCGCCAGGCCAAGCCCGACGCCCTCCTAATCGGCACGCGCTGCAACCTGCACACGCCCTACGCCATCGAGGCCGCCAGGTACGATCTGCCCCTGTTCCTGGAAAAGCCCGTCGCCATTGACATGGACCAGGCCCTCGCCCTCGAACACGCGTTTGAAAATTCGCGTTGCCAGGTGGTGGTCAGCTTCCCCCTGCGCGTCTCGCCGCTCTGCGAACTGACCCGCCAATACATCGCCCGTGACTCGATCGGGCAACCCATCCACGTGCACGCGGTTAACTACGTCAACTACGGCACCGTCTACTGGGAACAGGGCTACCGCGATTACGCCATCACCGGCGGGCTGTTCCTCCAGAAAGCCACACATGACCTTGACTACATTTCCTACATGATGGGTTCGCCGATCGTCCGCGTGGCCGCCATGCTCACCCGCGGCAAGACTTTCGGCGGCAACAAGCCCGCGGGGCTGATCTGCTCGCAATGCGACGAACGCGAGACCTGCCTGGAAAGCCCCCGTAACCGCAATCGCTCCGGCGCCGGCGGCAACGGCCACCCCGACAAACCCTGCGTCTTCAGCGTCGACTCCGGCCTACCGGACAACCCCGCCTTAAGCGCCAACGAGGATTGCTCGAGCGCCTTGCTCGAATTCGCCTCCGGCGCGCACGGCGTCTATTCGCAGGTCTTTTTCTCCCGCCGCGACGCCGCCGCCCGCGGCGCCATCATCAGCGGCTACCACGGTACGCTCAGCTTCGACTGGTACGTCGATCAACTGCGCTTCGTCCGTCATCACGCCCCCTTCACCGCCACGGAAAAGGCCGGCCAAGGCGCCTCTCACTTCGGCGGCGATCAGGAACTGGGCTTTGACTTCCTGGCGGTGATGCAAGGCACCCGCCCCTCGCGCACGCCGATCCAGACCGGCCTGGCCAGCGTGTACGCCTGCCTGGCTGCCCGCGAATCGGCCGAAACAGGCAAGTTCGTCCCCGTGCGCCAAGTCGGGCAGAGCAGTTAGGAGTTGGGAGTTGGGAAATAAACAGAATTGGGGGACGAGGGTCGACACCGAAAAGTTTAGCGGCGGTTCGCAGAACCGCGTGTCGCAGCCCCGCATGGAAATGCGGGGACGGCTTGAACAACCTCAACCCTAATCCCTAATTCCCGATCCCCCCTCCTGCGTAAAATGATACAAAAACACCGCTGCCGCCACCGTCACATTCAGTGAATCCGTGCCCAGGCTCATGGGAATCGTCACCTTCTGATCGCACAACTCCACCCAGCGCTGCTCCAGCCCTTGATCCTCCGGCCCCAGAAGCAGAGCGAGCCGATCCGGTTCTTCCACTCTCGAAATAGCCATTAGTTCAGCCCCCGGCTCTGCCGGGGGGTACATTGCCTCAGGTTCAGCCCCCGGCTCCGCCGGGGGGTACTTATCTCGCGTCACCTTTCCCAGCCGGGCCACCCGCGCCAACGGCAGCGCATCCTCATCCGTCACCGTGGCGATCAAGCGCACGCCCCAGCGTTCTTTAAGCCGCCGCAGATCAGCCCCCAAATCCCCGCTGCGCACGATCGGCAAAGCGAAGATTGCGCCCATCGACACGCGAATCGACCGCCGCCAGAACGGGTCGCTGCACCGCTCGCCCAGCAGCATGGCCGTGGCCCCGAAACCCGCCGCCACCCGCAACAGCGAGCCGAGATTGTCGTGATTAAGCACCTGTGGGCAGACCACCCACGTCACCGGCCCACCGCGCTCCGCAGCCGCCGTCATCACCTCGTCCACCGTCGGACTAGCCGGGCGCACGCCGCAAGCCATGATGCCCGAGTGAAACTTAAATCCGATCACGCTGTTGACCAGCTTCGCCGGCCCCACATAGATCACCGCCGGCCGCGCCACCAACTCCGCCACACGCTCCAGCTTCGTCTCCGCCACCAGGAGCGACTCCACCTGCCACCCGCTGGCCAAGAGCCGCCGGACCACCATCTCGCCCTCGGCTATAAACCGATCGCCCGCCAAGGCCACCTCGCGGTCCTTTAAGTTGCGGTACACCGCCACGGCTGGATCGTCCAGGTCGCTGAGGCGCACAATCTGGGCCGCTGCACTCACCAACATTCTCCCTCGCCCCCCCTCGCCCCCCTCACTCCCCGCCCTTACCCCCTCCGTCACCCACGCCGCCACAGCCGGCAGACTACCGCCGCACCGCCACCAGCACGCCTTGGCGGTTGACGATGCACCCGGTCTCAAAATCCGCATCCGCCGCCATAAGCCGATTAAACCGGTCCGCCGCCGCCTGCATCGGCCGAACCTCCGGGGCCAAAGCGTCCGTCGGCTGTGTGATCCACCAGCGATCCGAGCCCAGCGCGTTGTCCGCCGCCAGCACCCCGCCGCTGCGCAACACCGGCTTAAGCAGACGCACGTAGTCCGGATATTCCTGTTTGTCCGCGTCCAGAAAAATCATGTCCACGCTCGCCGGGCCCAACCGGCTGACCAACGCCGGCAGACAATCCAGCGCCGTGCCGAGCACGATCTCCACCCGGTCGGCCAAACCCGCCTGCGCGAATTGCCTGGCCGCGAATTCCGCGTGCTTGGAACTGCGCTCCACCGTCAGCAGACACCCGCCGGCCGGCAGCGCGCGGGCCATCCAGATCCCCGAGTAACCGCCCAACGTGCCGACTTCCACGATACGCCCGGTCGACGCCGGCGAACGCGTCGCCAGCCGGGCGAAGATCGAAAGCAATCGCCCCACGTCCGCCGAGATGGCAATCGGCGGCAACCCCGCTTCCGCCGCCCTCACGGCGTGAGCCTTAAGCACCTCCGCCACGGCGCCCTCCGCCGCAGCGCCAAACACGTCGCTTAGATACGCCGCCGTCCGCTCCCTCTGTTCCTCTGCGTTATTCATGCCCACAGTATAAGCCGCCCGCCTCAAACCGCGGTATTCCGCCCGCCGGCCTTACATTTTGCGCCCACGCCCTCACCACCCTCCCTCGGCATCACCGCTCAACCGGTGGCAAGCAGCGCCCGCCGCTTCTGACCCACCAGTTTGATCAGCGCCTTCTGCGGGTCGGCAAACTTGGCGATGCCCTCGCTCATAAGCGTGTCGTGCATGTGCCCAACGTCCACGTGCTTGTCGATGTCCGCCAGCACCTGCGGCGAGGGCATGTCGTCGACCGTACGCTTATACGTCTTGCCCCCGGCCTGGACCGCCTCGTTGGTCTGCGGCGGGTTGGTCATGATGTCGCTGCCCACCAGCGCCGCCACGTACTTGTCCGCCGGATCACTGGCCAACTTCGTGCCCGTGCTGGCGAAGATCATCTCCTGGCTGAGCTTCAACCCCTTGTCCGCCCAGAATTCCCGATTCGCCTTGTACATGCGCTTGGCGTTGACCAGCCCCACCATGCCCTGGGCCCCGGCGGACAACTGCGGCACGTGCTTGGCGGTGTACACGTCCACGCGCGAAATGAAAATGCTGTACACGCTCTTGTACCCGTCCAGCTTGCCGTAGCGCTGCATGCCGCGCCACACCGCTTGCCGGCAAGCCAGGTACTGGTCAAACGTGAAGATCAGCGTCACGTTCAGCTTCACGCCCGCCGCCGCCAGCTCCTCCAACGCCTCGATCCCCGCCGCCGTCGCCGGCACCTTGATCAGCCGATTCGTATGGCCCGCATACCACTTCCTGCCCAGCGCAACATACCTGGCCACGCGCTGCTTGGGCGACAGATTCAGCTGCGGATCCTCCAACAGCGGATCGAGCTCAAAACTCACGTACCCATCGTCCCCGCCCGTCCTTTCCCAGATCGGCCCGAACACTTTCTGCTGATCGCGCACCATCTGATCATTCAGTGCCCACGCCGCCGCTTCATCGTCCAACCCCTCGTTTAAATACCCCGCCAGATCGTCGTCAAATCGCCCGGTCTTGATCAAGTCGGAAATGATGATCGGGTTCGACGTCGCCCCCGTCGCTCCTTCCGCCAGATTCTTCCGCACCAGCTCAGGGTCGATCGAATCAAGCCAGATCTTCGAGCCCGCCGCGACGATGCTCTGGATGGCACTGGACATGGTTGTCTCCTTCTCGTGGCCACGTGACGCCTGACTCCAAATCGTAGGGGTCCAAGCGCCGCAAGGCCCGCCCGCGCTGGCGGTCAGCAAAATCGCGCCCCGGTGTCCGGCCCTGCTACTTGCATCGGTCCCCGGTCCACCCCCGCTCCAAATCCAACGTCCTGACCGCCCTGACTGCGGGACATGTTCGTCCGCTGGTCGCACGCCGCAGCCGCGCGGGCATGACGCGAATGCAGGACGGCTTGATCCGATCATCGCCCCGCGCCGCCCTCGCCGCCGCACACCGGCTGCGTCTACATCCGCCCTCTCTCAACAGACACCCCAAGCCCGGACATCACTTGCCTGGGCTTGGGTCGTGCGCTTTTTGCCATCGGCCAATGGCCCAATCCCTCAGCGCTCCATGGATCGCCGGGAATCCCCCTCTTCCTACGGCTTAGCCCCCGCCGGCTGCGTGCCGGCAGGATCGGCGGACTCCGCAGCCGTGTGGAAGGCGATGCGATAAGGCACGGCAGACCCGCCGCCAAGAGCGCGAAAACTCTGGTGTTCGTCGCTGTTGATGCTCAGCCAGTAGTCGTGGTCCGGTTCAAGCTGTACGGGCAGCACACAGGTGCGATTGTTGATCCAGGTGGGCTTGCCGGCGGTCTTGGGATAGCTTGGCCCACCGCCGACCCAGGCAAAGCTGGTGATATCCATGGGGCGATCGAAGGTGACGCGAATCTGCGTGAGCTTGGGGTCAACGTCCCTTTGCCCGGGCCTCGGCTGGGAATCAATCACGATCGGCCGATTGCCGGCAGGAGCGGGGGAATTGGTCGCCTGCCCGGCGCTTGGCTGGATCTGAACCGTCACGACGTTGTTCGTATTCGCCGGCACTTCGCGCCGCCAAAGATAGACGGCCGATGAGCCCAGCGTCGCCTGTGCCGTAGGCTCGACAGTGGGGCTGGCAATGGCAAGGCTGGAAGGCAGGACCAGGAAGAAATTCTCCAGCACCGGGTCGCCAAAGTGATTCTGCATGGTCAGGCTGCGTCCCTCCCCCTCAGCCTGGGGCAGGACAGCCGGCGCGTTGACAAGGTAGCCCAACACGCGCGTAGCCTGCGACGGCACAGGCTCCGGCGGCGTCCACCACACGCCGAAGAAACCTTCCTGCCCGTCAGGCTTCTCCTTGACCTCATACGACTGCGTCCGTCCGAGTTCGTCGAACAGCAGGAAAGCCGGCGGTTTGGGCCTGAAATTGCCCAGGCGAATCGGCTCCTGCACGGGCTGGCCGGTGTTGTTGACGTAGCTCATCAAGCCGCCGTGGCGATCAGCCAACGATTCGTCGATAAGGTGAACGTGCGCATTGCTGAAAACTCCCTTCTGCTTAGCTGCCGCGAGAGTCTTTAGCTGCTCGCCAAGAATCCACTGCGTCACCTCAGGGGCCAAAACCACCGGCTCGAATGAATCGGTCTGACCCGATGCCTTGCCCGGCTCAGCCGCCGGTTCGGCCGCAGGCTGGCTTTCACGCAGCCGCAGCAACACGTTGACCCGATTCGTCGTCTCGGCCGGCACCTCGCGCTGCCAGAGGTAGATGTTGACATCCACCACCTTGGTCACGGACGTGGGTTTGGTCGAGGCGTGCACCAGCTCCATGTTGTCCGGCAGCACCAGAAAAAAGTTTTCCAACACCGGCGAGCCGAAATGGTTGTCAATCGCCAACAGCCGGCCTTGGTCGCTGCTTTCCGGCAGAAGCTCGGATTTTTTCTTGATGTAGCCTAAGACACGAATCGCGCCGGGGGCAATAGGCTGCTTGGGTTGCCACCACAAGCTGTACCGCCCCGGGAAGTGCTTTTGTGGATTGTCGCGCACTTCAAACTGCTGCGGCTGACCGAATTCATCCATCAAGATAAAGTCCGGCCGCTCACGCCCGAAATTTCCCAGTGGAATCAGCCCGTCCACCGGCTGACTGGTGCGGTTGACGTAGTCCAGCAGACCGCCGGAGTAGTACTGATAGTTCTCATCCACGCCGTGAATCTGCGTGTTGCATGCCAGCCCTTTTTCTTGAGCCTGCTGCAAGTAATTTAGGTGCTCACCCAGAATCCACATGCCCACATAAGGCGGAAAATCAATCGGCATCTCCGAGCCGCCGATCTGCTCCTGCGGGACAGCGTCTGTCAGCAAGCCCTTGTCGTTGGGCTGCGTGGCCGCCGATTTCGCCGTTTCAACGGCGCTCGAATTGTCTCTTTGGGCCGCTTGCACAACGATCTGGTCCCCCGCTTGCAGAACCACGTCCTGCGTCTTACCGCTAAGAATGTCGATAGGACGAATGCCCTCCATCTTCTGCTCGGTCTTGGCACTGGTCCGGCGAACGATCAGGATGGTGCAGTCGCCCTGACGCACAGGGTCCAGGCCCGCGGAAACCAGCAGGCTCACCAAGCTCATCTTTTCTCCCTTGGGCAAGCCATAGGTCCCCGGGCGAGGAATCTGCCCCGTCACATAAACGTCTTGATTGGACTCCCCTGGCGAGGCCGCCGCGGGAATCGGCGCTTTACTGACAATCACCAAGTCGCCGCCCTGCAGGACAGCACTGTCGGGGGTTTGCATCAGACGATCGACCGTCGTGCTGACAATTTGTTTAAGCAGGCCATTTTCATCCGCGCGATACAGGTATATAGACGCCCTATCGGGTATCCAGGCACCACCAGCTGTGACCACCAAATTGACCAATCTCAATTGTCCGTCCGCCGGCAGACCGTAGGCCCCGGGGCGCTGCACGCCCGTGATATAGACGGTCTGCGACACCGCAGCAGGGGCAGTCGCAGTCGTCATTTTCTTCGGCTCCGCCTCCTTCGTCTTCGCCGCCGTCAATCCCACCGCCGCCAGCATCACCAGCAGCGCCGCGGCCGTGAAGGTCCCCAGCCACGTTCCCCTGCGGAAATCAGCGATCATCGCAATTCTCCTCTTGACTTGTTGCGGGTTCTCCAACACGCAGGCCAGGTTCGCCAGCGGGCGGACTCTGGCTTGTTCGGAAAGCAGTTCGATCAGCGTCCGCCCGTAGACCTGCGGCGGTTCGGAACCCAAGCGCTCGAGCACCATCGCGTCGCAGGCTAGTTCGCGCTCCCCGCGCATCCGGGCCAGGGCGTACCACAGCAACGGGTTAAACCAGTGCAGCACCAGGAGCAGCGTGCCCAGGCAGTTCACCGGCACGTCCAGACGTTTTAAGTGCGCTAACTCGTGCAGAAACACGTGCCGCAGCTGGTCGCGGAGCAGGCGCTCATAGCTTTGCGTGGGCAGCAGGAGTTTCGGCCGAATGAACCCGAACAGAGCGGGGCTTTGCACGCGATCGGTTTCCACCACGGCCAGGAAAGTCCGCACGTTCATCTGCTGCTTGCAGTCTTCCAGCAGGTCCAGCGTCGCCTGATCCGTCACCAGCCGCCGCGCACGCACCACCCGCCAAAGCGCCAGGCTGTGCCCGATGGCGATCGCCGCCGTGGCCATCGCCCCCGCCAGCCAGACCACCACCAGCCATAGCCGAACCACCGCCCAATCCACCGCGGGCGCCGGCGCCGATCGGACGACGTCGCCCCGCATGGGCGCCAGGGGAGCCGGCACGCCGGCATCCGTCGGCGACACCACGGAAGGGCTCGCCAAGTCAGCGGAATGTGGAGCTGATGCTGCAAGTGAATTCGCCGTCATGCTCTGCCGAACGGGTTGCTCCGCGGGTCCCAGCGCCAGCAGGTTATACACGCTGACGCTGCTGGTCGGCCCCCACGGCAGCGCCAACTTGACGAGCACCAGCGCCCACAGCGCATAGCGCCACTTGGCCGGCACGCGCTCGCGGGCGATCACCAGCACCGCCGCCGTCACCGCCACCAGCACGCCCGCCTCCAGGCTCGCCCGTCCCAACCACGCCAGACACGACCACAAGCTTTCCAGCCAAGTCATGTCACTGCCCTTTCTTGTCCAGGATGCGTTTGAGTTCCTCGATTTCTTCCGCCGACAGATCCGCTTCCTCAATGAAATGCGCCAGCATCGGCGCCGCCGCCCCGCCGAACACCCGCTGCACGAACGATCGCCCCGCCGCCAGCACGCATTGGGTCTGCTTCACCTTCGGAAAGTAGTGGTGCGCCCGCCCCTGCTTTTCAAAACCCACCGCCCCCTTCTTCACCAGCCGATTAAGCAGAGTCTGCACGGTCTTAGGGCTCCAGTCCGTAACGGCTTCCAGAGCCTCCACCACTTCGCTGGCAGCCCGCGGCGATTTTTCCCACAGCACCCGCATCACCCGCCACTCAGCGTCGGAAATCTTTGCCAGTTTGGCCATCGTTTTATCTCCTACAAATGTAATCCATGCTAGCTTACAAATGTAATCCGTCAAGCCCCTTCCCCCAAAAATGTTGGAGGTCCCGTGGCGAATAGATTTCGGCTTCCGGGGGCCGGATTCCCGGGTGGGTGCCACACTTCCGGGGGAGTATCTTCCGGGCCTCCGGAAGTGCTGTGTGCTGATTAGCGATTGGTGTTGTGAAAATCACCAAATTCCCACGCCGGCCTGCGGCTAAGGCCTGATTGTTGCGCCAGATAGCCAAATCACCACTGAGCAAAAATGCCGCTACCCCTTCAACTTCCGCTGTCTTATCATGCTGCCCCCATGAGCCTTAACTACGAAAAAACCAAGCAATTCCTCCGCAGCCTCTGGAATATGGAAAAGGTCAACCGCCCCGCCTTTCGCCTGGCGGGATTCGCCCGCAAGCCCTTCTCCCGGCCGGCGCCGCCAACTTCCGGGGGTAGTCCAGCTTCCGGGGGTAGTCCAGCTTCCGGGGGCATTGATCCCCGCTTTGAAGCTCAGTTCTGCTATCGCATGAGCGAGGCCGGCGAAGTCCCCTCCTTCGATGACGACGGCTTTCCTTTCCTTAACAGCTACACCCACATCGGCATTCACGCCTCCGCCTTCGGCTCGCCGATCGTCCGCGACGGCGAAGGCGAACCCAAAGTCCTGCCCGCCATCACCTGCGTGGAAGAGTTCGGCAAGCTGCACGAGCCGCGCGAAAATGAGGAAACCCGCGTCACCCTCGAATACCTCCAATACCTCGCCCGCCACAAACCGCCCGGATTCCTCGTCACCCAGGCCGACACGCAAGGCCCCACCGACGTGGCCAGCCTGGTCTGGGATTACACCGACATGCTCGTGGCCGCCCTGACCGATCCGGAAAAAGTCCAGTGGCTCTTAGACCGCATCACCGATTTCACCATCGACTTCGCCCGCAAGCAGTTGGCCGTGGCGCCGGACCTTAACCTCAACCACAACCCCGGCATCTACTTGCCCCCCGGCATGGGCATTTCCGCCAGCGAGGATTTACTGGCTGTCGTCAGCCCCGAGTGGTATCGCGGTTTCGGCCTGCCCTACAACAACCGCTTGTCCGAAGCCTTCGGCGGAATTTTCGTCCACTCCTGCGGCGACTTTACGCAGAATCTGGGCGTGCTCCGCGAGCACCGCCAGCTGCGCGGGGTCAACTTCAACCTCCACGAAGTACAGGTCGGCCCGCTCTTAGACGCCCTCGCTGGGCACACCGTGCTCGTCCCGCGCCTGGGCCTGCCCGGCGGGGAAAAGAAACTGCGCGAATACGTCGCCCACCTCGATGCCCGCGGGCTGGACCACAATCACCACTTCTACATCGTGGACAACGGCGGGTGCACCATCGACCAGGCCATGGCCCTGCTGCGCGAATTGCGCATCGTCCCCAAGTAAGACGAACAACAAAAACCGTTTCACCACAGAGAGCACAGAGAACACGGAGACGATCCTAAGGAAAAGTCTTCATTGATGTCTTATCTCTGTGTCCTCTGTGTTCTCAGTGGTGAATAAAAGAATAACAGTCACCCGGCTGATTCAACAAAAAAAAGCCAGCCTCGTGGCTGGCTTTCACCCCATCACCCCCCCCCCACACCCCTAATAACTTCTCCCCCTTTTCCCCTGCGGCCCCGATCACCCCCTGCTGACTCCCGACCCTACCCTACCCCCTGTCCTACCCCCTGTCCTGCCTCCCACCTGCCCTTGTCCTACCCCTTCCCCTGCTCGGTCCCCTGCTGAACTTCCAGACCCCAATCCAATTCCCCGCTGCGTGCCCTTCGCTACGCACGCCCGAAGAGATATTCGTTAAGGAAGTAAATCGTTTTCTCCTGCGCGTCCAAGTGCCAGGCATTCAGGTCGCCGATGGACACCAAACCCTGCAATTGGCCTTCCTGATCCACCACCGGCAAGTGACGGATGCGGCGGTTCCTCATCACCACGCGCGCCTCTTCCACCGATGTTTCCAGCCGACAACAAACCACCCGCTCGCTCATCACCTGCTCAACCAGCGTGAGCTTGGGCGAAAGCTGCTGCCCGACCACGCGCACCAGCATGTCACGCTCGGTAAAGATGCCCGCCAACCGTTGCTCGTCCATCACCACCACCGCCCCCACGCGATGCTGGTTCATCAGTTCCGCCGCTTGCAGCACGGTCGCGGAGCGATCAATGGTTAAAACCGATTGGCCTTTCTGGGCAATCACTTCCTGAATCGTCGACATGCCCTGCTCCCTGCGCTGCCAGATGAGGCTGACAACCGAGGTGACTTATCTCTGCCTAAGACCGCTGCCTAAACCTGATCAGGCCGCACAGAAATGATGGCTGATCAATTCAAGTATAGGCGTACGCCAAAAAACAAAAAGGACAAAAGCAAAAATAATTTTGATTTTTATCGACACTTTTTCTGACACCCTTAATCTCGTTTCCCAATTCTTGATCGCCTGGCGAATATCGACCGCCAAATCCACAACCTGCCTTCCTTAAAGAATTAACAAGGCCAGCCGACAAATACATCGTTGTGTGGGATCGCGCTTGATCTAGCCAGAAATACGCATGTAGATTAAAACAATTTGCCCTGCCCAAGCCCCTCCGGCGGGGGGGTGCCCTCCAGCACGTCGCGGACCTCGTCCAGAAAATCATCCAGGTCGCGGAACTGTTTGTATACGCTGGCAAATCGCACGTAAGCCACTTGGTCGAGCGACTTGAGCCGCTCTGCCACCACCCGCCCGATCTCGCTGGACTCCACTTCCCGGTCGTAGCGCTTAAACAACGCTTCTTCCACTTCTTCCACCAGGTGATTTAGTTGCTCTGCCGTCACCGGGCGCTTAAAGCAGGCTTTTTCCAGACCCGCCAGGATGCGCTCACGCTGGTACGGCACGCGCGAGCCGTCACGCTTGACCACGTTTAAGCGCGTCGTCGCTTCCACGTGCTCGTACGTGGTAAACCGCTTGCCGCACCCTAAGCACTCCCGCCGGCGACGAATAGCCAGCCCGCCTTCCGTGGAACGCGAGTCGATCACCTTGTCGTTGTCCTGGCTGCAATAGGGGCAGCGCATGGGCAGGACCTTTCCGGACGAGGGTTTTCGTCCTAAGAACAGATCGACCCAAGCCTTATTGTACCTGAAGCTTTTATGAACCCCCCCCGGAAGTTGCCCCTGAAAATAACCCCCGGAGTTTTCCCCGGAAATGTTCCCGAAAATTGCCGCCGAAGGTAAATTGCCACCCCCCCCCCGCTGCCGCGCCAATCGCCTGTGCCTCTGGTAGGCTACGACCCATGACGATCCGCTTAGCCATGCTCGGAGATATCGTCGGAGCACCGGGCCGGCAGGCTGTGGTGCAGCAGATACCGGTCATCCAATCCCGCTGGCAAACTAACCTGATCATCGCCAACGCGGAAAACGCCGCCAACGGGTCCGGGCTGACCCCCGAGCAATACGCCAAGCTCCGCCAGAGCGGCATCGACGGCATCACCCTGGGCGATCACGCCTTTCGGCGGGCCCAGATCACCCACACGCTGGAAACCGAGTCCGACATCATTCGCCCCGCCAACCTGCCGGCCAAGGCCGTCGGCAAGTCCTGGATGCGCCTGCAGCCGCACACGCCGGGACTGCCTTGCGTGTTCGTGGTCACGCTCTTAGGGCGGATTTTCTCCAACTTCCCCGCCAACGATCCCTTCTCCACGATTGACCAGATCCTCGCCCAGCTTCCGGAGACGAACCCGATCGTGCTGGTCGAGATCCACGCCGAAGCCACCAGCGAAAAGCAGGCCATGGGCTGGTACTTGGATGGGCGCGTTTCCGCCGTCGTCGGCACGCACACGCACGTGCCCACCGCCGACGCCCGCATCCTGCCCAAAGGCACCGCCTACATCACCGACATCGGCATGTGTGGCCCGCAGGTCTCCGTGCTGGGCCGGCGGGTGGATCGCATCCTGGCTCACATGACCACGGGCGCCCAGGTGCCCTTTGACGTGGCTGAGGACGACCCCCGCGTGTGTGGCGTGGTGATCGACATCGACCCCCGCACCCGCAAAGCCACCGCCATCGAACGCCTGGAATTGGCTGCCAATCCCAACGCCCCGCCGTTCGTGGCGTGAATAACCGCCGGAAGCGGTGAATGACGAATGCCGAGTGTCGAATGACGAATGCGAGCCCCGCATGCGTGGCTACCTTAACTAAAGCCCAGGGATTCCTTCCCTGGGCTTTCCCCCGGAAGTAAGACAATCAAGGCACCCCGGAAGAATCGATGCCGGCCCCGCATTTCCATGCGGGGCTATGGGAGCTAAGACACCCAGGCATGGCAATGCCTGGGCTTGTTTAAGACAAGGCGCGCGGGACAAGCTCGCTTATCGGGGGTTTCCTCCCAATAACGAGCTTGGCCGCGAACGCTTGAACTGTCTTTGGTGCTTGTGCCGGAATTGGGCGCAGGGTCAGCAGGCTGCGGATGGGAGCGGTCATCGGGTCTTGCCTAGTACGTGCGCGAGACAAAGGAAAAAAGGTTGCACGTACGGTGCGCCACGGCGTCCTCGGCCCGACCGTCAGCTGTCCGCTCCCGCGAGTACAGCTGACGGGGCAAGGGCCACTGAGAAGCGACCTATTGGGCTAAGCCCAGGTGACAGTGGCAGGTGTCCTGCCGTTCGCTTCCAGTAGACGCACGAGCACCAATGTCCCCCCCCCCGGCCCCCGGAAGTGATTCATCCGGAAGGCGGGGGAGAGGGAAGAAGAAATCGGGTTCCGGGGTTCGGGTTCCGGGGGGAACACACAGCAGCCTTCGGCATGCTGTGTGGCACCCGAGCCGGGGGACCGAGCCGGGGAGCCGAATAAATCGTCCCTCTATATAGGGGCGTCGTAGCGCTTTTGTGCGCACAGTGCGCACCCTGCGGAGGCGTAAGGTGTTTGTGGAGAGAGGATTACGTCGTGAATTTTTTGCCAAGCGACTGCGGGCAAAGTGTTCGGTTTTGTGCGCGCGGCCGGAAGGGATCACGCGGCTCGTTGACCCGCCAAATCGCCCCCTGCCCCCGGTTTACACAGATGGGCTAAATGTCTCTCCGCCACATTCTTTGTTCGTTCTCGGACCTGTCGCCAACCTAAGACGCTTGCGCGACTACCCGATAAAACCTAAGTGACTGAATTCATCAGCCATACTGCGCCTTCATCCGCCCCCGGAAGCTCCCCCGGAAACGCCCCCGCAAATGCAGCTCCGCGTGTGTCTCCTGGTTTATCAGAGCCGGCGACTGTGTCGCCGGTCCGGGCACACAGTGCCCGGCTCGGTCCAAACCCTAATCCCCAATCTCCAACTCCGCCCTCCGTCCCCATGACGCAGATTGATCCGCACGCCGCCGGGCGCAATCGCCGCTGGGACGACGCGCCGCTGCGCGTGAAATTAGCGCTCCTAATCTTCCTGGCGGCCTCGGGCGGCGCGCTGGTGGGGGCGTGGGTGGTCAAATTGGCCGACCCGGGAGTGTTTCTTTCCGTGGGCTTAAGCTTCGTGGGCGGGACAGTGATCATCATGGCGTTCCGCTGGGTGGTCAGCCCGCTGGATCAACTGATGCACCTGATGTCCGGCCTGGCGGACGTGCCGCGCTCGGTTTCCCCGCACCAGTTGCCCGTGGCCCGGCGCGACGAGGTGGGCCGGATGGCCCGCATCATGCACCGGGTCTACATCAGCGCCTTGCGCGATCGCCAGGAAGCGGGGCGCCTCCGGCGGACGATGGACCAGGGCATCAGCGAAGCCACCCGCCAGGCGACGCTCAAGCTCAACCAATTGGCCATGCGCGATCCCCTGACCGACCTGGGCAATCGCCGCTTCTTAAGCGAAAACTTCCAGCAATTGTTCGACTCCTGCCGGCAGGCCCACGACGACCTGTTCTGCCTGCTCATCGACCTGGATAATTTCAAGAAGGTCAACGACAGCCTGGGGCACGCGGCCGGGGACGAGCTGCTGATTTTCCTGGGCAATCTGATCAAGGCTTCGGTCCGCAACGACGACTACACCGTCCGCTTAGGCGGCGACGAATTCCTCGTGCTCATGCCCGCCTGCCCGTCAGAGCGAGTCACGCAGTTCGCCCGGCAATTGCGAACGCTCTTCCGCCAGCACGCCAGCACCGCTCTGCCGGCCCACATCACGGCGGATTTGTCGATCGGCATCGCTTCCCTGCGAGCCCAGGCGTGCCCTTCGCCGCAGGACCTGCTTAACAAGGCCGACGCGAACCTCTACGCCGCCAAACGGGCCGGCAAGGGCCAGGACGTGGGGCTGTAGAGGCCAGGATCGGCCGTTTCCTTTTCTCGTATCGCCAACAAAAAAACGATTAACCGCCATGACGCCAAGGACGCCAAGCTCCGAAAAGTCATGAATCAACGTTTTTTGATCCAAACATTCATCTTGCTGATTTTCTTGGCGCTCTTGGCGACTTGGCGATTCATTTTGTTTGAGATTCTCATCCAAAAAGACACAAAAAATTGACTGACTCCGCCCATTTGGGATTAAAATGTCAGCAGGTGCGTTCGCACCGGGATGGAGTTTTTGGGCATGTCAGCTTCCTCCACAACTCCCTGGGTTCGGCCGACCGCCGTGGCGGGCACGTTTTATCCAAAGCATCCCGACGAACTGCAGGCCATGCTCGGAACTTTTGCGCGCCAGGCGGCAAAACCTAAGCCGGACGAAAACCCGCCCAAGGCGCTCATCGTGCCGCACGCCGGCTACATCTATTCCGGGCCTATCGCCGCCAGCGCGTACGCCCGGCTCACGCCCCTGCGGGGAAAAATCCAGCGCGTGGTGCTCATCGGCCCGGCCCATCGGCTGGCATTCGCGGGCCTGGCCGGCAGTTCCGCAGCCGCGTTTGCTTCGCCCTTAGGCGCCGTGGAGGTGGATCGGCAGGCGTATGCGTCGTTGGCTGATTTACCGTTTGTGCGCCTGCTGGATCAGGCTCATCACCTCGAGCACGCTCTGGAAGTCCACTTGCCCTTCCTGATCACCGCCCTGGATCACACAGCCCACCCCTTCAAACTCGTGCCCTTGCTGGCCGGCGACACCACGGCCCAAGAAGTAGCCGCGGCGTTGCGCACGCTCTGGGGCACAGAAGAAACGCTGATCGTCGTCAGCTCGGACCTGTCGCATTATCACGTTTACGAAGACGCCAAGCTGTTGGACAAACAAACGTCCGCAGCCATCGAAAATCTGGCGCTTGGGGAAATTCAGCCCGAGCAGGCGTGCGGATGTCTGCCGATTCAAGGCTTGCTGCAACTGGCGATGGAAAAGGGTTTACGTGCGCATACCGTCGATCTGCGCAACTCCGGCGACACCGCCGGGCCGCGCGATCGCGTGGTGGGATATGGCGCTTATGTCCTGGCAAACTGAAAATGACGTGCCTCTGATAGGCGGCGACGGCGAGCTGTTGCTGCGCCTGGCCAGGGACTCCGTGGCCTATGGCCTGGAGGAAGGCGAGCCCTTGCCTGTCGACCCGACGGAGTTCCCCGAGGCACTGCGGCAGGTTCGGGCGACGTTTGTCACGCTGCACCTGGACGGCGACCTGCGCGGGTGCATCGGCGTGCTGCAGGCCGCCCGGCCCTTGGTGGTGGACGTGGCGCAGAATGCCTTCGCGGCCGCGTTCCAGGACCCGCGCTTTCCGCCCGTGACCCGGCCCGAAGCTCAGAAGCTGACGTACCACGTCTCGATCTTGTCCCCGCCGACACCGCTGACCTTCACCGATCAGCAAGGTCTCCTGCGGCAGATTCGCCCCGGCGTCGACGGCCTGATCCTCGAAGACGGGCGATATCGCGGCACGTTCCTGCCGGCCGTCTGGGAGTCGCTGCCCCAGCCGGACCAGTTTTTGATGCACTTGAAAATGAAAGCGGGCCTGCCGCCGGACTACTGGTCGCCGACGCTGCGCGTCCAACGGTATACCTGCCAGTCAATCTCGGATTAACCGCCGACCATATTCGCAACACGCTGCAAAAAAACAACTTAGCGATTGCCTGCCTTTCTCTGCCAGAATCCTTATTTCTCAAATAAAGGCGGGGGTTGTCTTCTCTCAGTCAAGCCAGGGCTCGCCTGGGCCGACCTTTCCCATGAGGGCTGTCTTTATTGTTTTGTCAGGCCCAACTTAAGAGGAGAAGGCGTGCTCCGCGTCGCTCTTACCCAAGCCCGGCCCGGCATGGTTCTGGCCCTGCCGATATATCACCCCCAGGCCCGCCAGCTTAATCTGCTGAAGGTCGGCTACGCGCTGGAGGCGATCAACATTCGGCGCCTGGAATCCCTGGGCTTAACGTCCGTCTGGGTGCGCTATCCGCAACTGGACTTTCTTTCCCGCTACGTCAGCCCGCAGGTGGCCAAATCGCAGGCCAAGCTGATCGATCAGATCAGCAGCGGTCTGCAATCCGCCCAGCCCGACGCCATCGCCAAGCTTCCCTACGACCGCTACTGCAAGGTCATCGGCGAACTGGTGTCGGATCTGATGAACAACCCCGCCGCGGCGATCTTTCTCGAAGACTTGATCGGCAGCGGCGACGCATTGACCCGCCACAGCCCCAACGTGGCGTATCTGTCCATTCTCATGGGCCTAAAGCTCGAGACCTACCTGATCCGCCAGCGCCCGCATATTGATCCGGTCCGGGCGACGGCGATCTCCAACCTCGGCGTGGGGGCGATGCTGCTGGACATCGGCGTTACCCAACTGGACCCGGCCGTGCGCCAGCGGTATCTGGAAACGGGCGACGAATCCGATCCGTCGTGGCAGGATCATCCGCGTTTAGGATACGAGCTGGTGCACGGGCAGATCGAGCCTTCCGCGGCCGCGGTGGTTCTGCATCATCACCAGCGCACGGACGGCTCGGGCTATGCCGGGCGCGATGTGCCGATCCTGAACGGCGGGCGCATTCACGTGTTCGCGCGCATCGCGGGCGTGGCTGAACAATTCACCCGCTTCCGCAACCCGCCCAATCTGCCGCCGCAGCCGACGGTCTGGGCCCTGCAGACGTTTCTGCATGACCCGCTGATCCGCAAGTTCGACCTGCACGTGCTCCAGGCCCTGATCCGCGTGGTGCCGCCCTACCCGCCGGGCACGATCCTGCGTTTAAACGACGGGCGCTGGGCGGTGGCGGTGGACCATCACCCAGCCTACCCCTGCCGGCCCACGGTGCAGATTATCGAGGATCCCCGGCGGTTTTCGGCTGATTGCGTCCTTCCCGACCAGGCGCCGATGATCAACTTAAGCGAGCATGGCCCCAGCCTCTACGTGGCTGAGTGCGACGGCCGGGACGTGGGGGACTTTAACTTCACCCTGCCCGACCGCCTGCGCATCTTCCTGAGCCGGGCCGCCTAGCGGCGCGGAAAATTAATCGCTTTTCGGATTGACCTGGGCGGTCAACACCAGCACGGTGCTGATCCGGCGATTGCTGCGCCAGCGCGAAAAATAACTGGCAACCACCGAGGACTCCTCCACGGCTTGCCCAGCCATCACCACATACGGACGATCCGGCTCGAGCGTCAGACGCGTGTGCATCGAGGCCACCGTTTCTTCCCCGCCGGAGACGTTGACAAAGTAGGGAATCCACTCCAATTCGATCGCCTGGTCCTGGATGTCCAATACCGCCAGACGAAAGCCCGACGAGCTCATGTTCGTTTCCTGCAGCTGGACGTCGGACTTTTCCTTCCAGACCCACTGCACCCGCTGCCCGCCGGGGCCGAAGCGGGTGACGTTAAAGTCCGCCATGCCTCCACGCGTGATCAGGACCGACTGCTCAGCGACCCGCTTTAAGCGCGAGGAATAACTCTGGGCTTTGAGCTTGGCGGGCAACTGCTTCTGGGCGGGGAAGAACTTCACCCCCGGCTCACGCATGGCTGCGGCTGGATCGGGAGCCAGGGGATCCTTTAAATCCAGAAAAAGTTGCACCGTCTCCTGGTCATCGCTGGCCAGCTCGTAGCGCTCCACGACGATCCGCGTCATGCCATGAGGCAGCGGCTGATTCGCCATGGCGGTTAGGCGCTCCTGGCGCGTCGTGGGCTGACGGGCAGGGGCGGCACAACCACCGGCCCAAACACCGAAGATCATGACGAATAAGAGCCCGTTCCACCGATTAGTGCGGTCCTTGCTCATGTCCAGCCATCCTCCATAGACGCAAAATTATCGCCTTGACCGACGACCGTGGCTATTCGCCCCCGCCGCGCATGGAAAAAAGCACCGCCTTGAGCCCCATAATTGTCTGGCTGCTAAGCAAAATGGGGCGACGTAAGCCCTTGTGCCACCTAATCTGGTCATCCCTTATTGACGCCCGCGCGAGGGCCTGCAACAATGACTTTTTCCGTGGCCGCGTGCCCGAGTGGACCAAGGGGACGGATTGCAAATCCGTTTGTCGTGGGTTCGAATCCCACCGCGGCCTGTTAACCTGGCGATGGTTTGGCTTTGTTGACTTCCGCTCGTGCCCCCGCCTCCTCGCCATTTCTTAATCGCTCGGCACGAGCAGGAAGAGACCGCCCGCCATGGCTGCCAATTCCTCCCCCCCCACCCCCGGAAGTGCCCCCGCCCCCGGAAGTAAAGGCATCAACGAGCCGCGCGCGTCAGCAAGCGGTGCCTCCGCCCCCGGAATCACAACCGGAAGTAACTCCGCCCCCGCGAACCACACGCCGCGCCTGCCGCCCCGGCCCTCGCAATTGGGGTTTCTGCTCGTGCCGCCCTTCCGCATCCAGGGGCTCTCCGTCGCTGGCGAAGAAACCGCCATTCAGATCCCCGAACTGGACGTCTGCTTTGACATCGGCCGCTGCCCCCGCGCAGCCCTGGCCAGCAAGTTCGTCGCCCTCTCCCACGGGCACATGGATCACGCGGCCGGCATTGCCTACTACTTCTCGCAGCGCTACTTCCAGGGCATGGGCGTGGGCACGGTGATCTGCCATCCCAAGGTCGCCCCGGCCGTGCAGGGCGTGATGCAATCGTGGGTCAATCTGGAAAATCAGAAAACGCCCTACGAGATCATCTCCCTGGGCCCGGACGCCGAGGTGGAAATCAAAAACCACATCTATCTGCGCGGGTTTGAAACGGCGCACACCGTGCCGTCCCTGGGTTTTGTCGTGGTCGAAAAGCGCAGCAAGCTTCTGCCCGAATTGGTCGGCCTGCCCCAGGAACAGCTGATTCAACTTAAAAAACAGGGCAAATCGATCACCCAGAGCATCGAAGTGCCGCTGGTCTGCTACACCGGCGACACCATGTGGGGAAGCTTTTTCGATCGCCCGGACGTTCGCCAGGCTCGCGTTCTCATCACCGAGTGCACCTTCCTGGAGCCGGGCCACAAGCCCCGCGCCGCTGTGGGCATGCACCTGCACTTGGACGATATCGTCCAGTTGCTCAAACATTGCCAGGCTGAGGCGATCATTCTGACCCACCTTTCCCGCCGCACCCTCCTGGCCCAGGCCCGCTCCTGGCTGGAACAGGCCATCCCCGCGGATCAGAAACACCGCGTGCTGATGCTCATGGATCACCGCGCCAATCGGCAACGCTATGAGCAACAATTGGCCGAGGCCCAACACCCCGCGCCGCCGATGGATTTGGAAGGCTGATGACCCTGTCGGTGCAAGCCATCCCGGCTTTCGACCCAGCCTTGCGGGAATCCGCCGCCCGCCTGGCCGAGGCTTGCCGACTTCCCCTGGCGGATCCCAACGCCGTACAGCCGGGCGACCTGGTGTTGACCGTCACCGCCACGCGCCTGGAACTGCACGAACTGGGCCATCGCGGTCGCCCGCTGGCTCTGGATTTTGCACACCTGGATGTGACTTCCCCGGCCGGCCGAACGCTGCGCCAACCCTTGGCCAAGGCTGTGGGATTTAAGAAACGCTCCCAGGCTCCCTCCATTCTCGACGCCACCGCGGGCCTGGGCGAAGATGCGTACCTGTTGGCAACCCTCGGCTGCACCGTCACTGCCATCGAACGTCAGCCGGTGGTGGCTGCCTTACTTTGTGACGCACACCGCCGCCTGAGCCTGGTCCAACCCGAAATCGCCGCACGATTAACCGTCCGCCAAGGCGACGCCCGGCAACTGCTGGCCGATTTCAACCCGCAACCACAGGTGGTTTATCTCGACCCGATGTTCCCCGCCATGAATCGCAAAACCGCCGAGCGCCGACCCCTGCAACTGCTCCGCCGCCTGGCTGGCGATGATCTGGACGCCGACGCCCTGCTGCCCCTGGCCCTGCAACTGGCTGCCCACCGCGTGGTCGTCAAACGCCCGCCCAAAGCGCCGCCCTTGGCCGGACTCCCGCCCGCCTTCTCCTGCCACGGCCGCGGCGTCCGCTGGGACGTTTACCCCCGCCCCCGGAAGTGACCCCCGCGCCCGGAAGTGATTGGGGTCTGGGGAAGAATGCCGAATGCCGAGTGTCGAGTGTCGAATGGCGAATGAAAGAAGACGTCGGAGAACTGGGGTAAACGGCAAGGGATAAAATCATGACCGATTCCCGAATTGCCGGACAAAAAACAAGCTGTTCCTTGACTCTCGCGCTTTAACGTATACTTCGTCATTCGTCATTCGTCATTCGTCATTCGTCATTCGTCATTCGTCATTCGTCATTCGTCATTCGTCATTCGTCATTCGTCATTCGTCATTCGTCATTCGTCATTCGTCATTCGTCATTCGT
>JADZCD010000056.1 GCA_020851735.1 Phycisphaeraceae bacterium | reverse complement strand
CGGAAACGCCCCCGCAAACAACACCCTCTCCCTCTCTGAGGGAGAGGGCAGGGTGAGGGTGCAGCCCCCCTCTTTCCCCGCGGCTTCACAGGCGGGCGCACCTGGTCCTGTGAATGCGCCTCCCGACCTGAGGCATTCGTCATTCGACACTCGCCATTCGACATTCTCCCCCACCCCAGACCCCCTCCCTCCCGCCATGCTCCTGATCGGCGACAAAGTCGTCACCCATTCGCCCCCGGCAGTGACCTATCCCTATCAAATGGATTTAGGCGAAGCCTGGCACGAGCTCACCGGCCTTCCCTTTGTCTTTGCCATCTGGATGACCCGCGCCGGCACCGACTTGGGCCCCTTGCCCGCCGCCTTGCGCAACCTGCGCCGGAAAAATTCCACCCGCGTGGATCAGATCGCTTCCACCTGGGCCCCGCGCCACGGCTGGCCGACCGACCTGGCTCACACCTACCTGACCACCTCGATGCGCTACACCATCGGGCCCGACGAACTGTCCGCTATCGAATATTTTGCCCAGTTGGCCTACCAATTAGGCTTAATCGACTACGCCAAGCCCGTACGCTCGTATCCGCTTGGCTTTGTCGATTGCTCACCTTCCTAACCATTGCGGACTTCCCCCTTGCCCCGGCGACTCGCCCAACAATTCGCAAGCCAGGACCTAGCCCAGCTCACCGGCCAACTCCTCTTTACGCCCCCCCAGCGCCGTCACGAACAGGTCCAACGGGCCGAGGCGCTGCACGATCAGGTTGAGCCCGAGCGCAACTATCCCCTGGACTTTGTCGCCTTCCGCATCACCGGGTACCGCCTGGAAACCGGGGTCACCACCCTCTTAGTCGGGCGAGCCCTAAGCCCCGACCTGCGCCTCTTGATCGACAGCTTAAGCCGCTCCGCCCCCTTGCCCATCACGGCCGAGGAACCTGTCGAAACGCCGCCCGAATTAGCCGCCCGCCTGGGCGTGAGCGCCAAAACTACCGCCCGCTGGCGGCATCAGGGCCTGCGCTGGCGCTGGGCCCAATATCCCGGGCAGGATCGCCCCCGCCTGGTGATTCCCCGCGCCGCCCTGGACTATTTCTTCCGCCTCCACCCCCAGCGTCTTCCCCAGGCCCAGGCCTTCTCGCGCATGGACGCCCGCACCCGCGAGCACGTGATCGCCAAGGCCCGCAAACTGGCCCGCCAGGAATCCCTCTCGCCCTTCCAGGTCGCCCGCCGCTTGGCGCCCCAGGTCGACCGCTCGCCGGAAACCATCCGCCTGCTCCTGGAAAACCACGACCGCAAACACCCCGGCGACCCGATCTTCCCTGACTACACCGCGCCGCTTTCGCAAAAAGAAAGGCGGATCATCTTCCGCGCCAGCCGCCGCGGCATCGACATCGACCGCCTGGCCAAGCGCTTCTCCCGCAGCCGCAACACCGTCTATCGCGCCCTGCGCCAGGAACGGGCCGATCGCCTCCGCAGCCTGTTCGTCCACTTCGTGGAATTGCCCATCTTCGCCCGCCCTGACGCGGATGAAGTCATCCTCCGCTCACGCCTGACCGACGACATGCCCCTTTCCGACGCCTCGTCCTCTCCTGCCCGCCCCTTGTCGCCTTTGCCCGCCCCAGCCCCCGCGCCAGCCGCCGCCGATGCCTCCGCTGCCGCGGACGTCACCCGCCCGCTGACCCCCGACGAGCTGCCCTCGCCCCTCCGCGAACTCTACGATCAGCCGCGCCTGGCTCGCGACGACCAGCGCGATATGGCCGTCCGCATGAACTACCTTAAGTTCAAAGCCGTCCGCCTCCGCGACCAGCTGCATCCAGCCGACCCCCGGGCTTTGGACATGGATCAGATCGAGGAATGTCTAAAAGCCGCCTCCGCCATCCGCCAGGCCTTGGTCCACGCCAACCTTCCCGTGGTTCTTTCCACCGCCCGCCGCCATGTCCAAGGCCACGAAGACGGGCTCTTGCGCCTGCCCGGACTCCTGGAGATCGGCAACCTGGTGCTCATCGACGCCATCGAAGCCTACGACATCCGCCGCGGCCGCTCCATGGAGTGGTACATCACCTGGCGCTTGATGCAGCAGTTCCTCCGCGAACAGCTCAAAGCCGAGACCACCCTCGACGACCAGAGCAAGCACCCGCTCACCCGCGCTCATCGCCGCGAGAACGCCAAACTGATCTTCGATCGCATGCTGATTTCCGCCCAAGCCGCCGGCGTCGAACTGCGCGTGAAATCCCATCCCGCCGCCAGGGAGGATGAGCCATAGCGGCTGGGGTCTAGGGGTTGGGGGTTGGGGATTGGGGCCAGACCACCCCATTACGTAAGAAACAGCCGCGGGCGGAAGCCCGCCGGTTAGTCCTCTAAATCACAAAATGCCCCCGCATCCCCCGGAATTCCCCGCCTCGAACGCCTCCCCCTCCACCCCGAACGTATTCCCCCCAACCCCCAATCCCCAATCCCCACTCCCCCCTCCCTCCTCACGGCCCCCGGTATTCCGCCACATTGTCCTCGGTCTCGTGCACCCGCACCGCCTTCAGCTCAGCCAGTTGCGGCTTGAGCCGATCGTAGATCCAGCGTGAAATATTCTCCGCCGTCGGCACGTCCAGGCCTTTGACGTCGTTGAGCACCTGGTGGTCCAGTTGTTCGATCAGAGGCTTGGCCGCCGCCTTGATGTCGCCGTAGTCGATCAAGTAGCCGCGTGCCTCATCCACTTCGCCTTCCACAATCAGATCCACGCCGAACGTGTGCCCATGCATCCGCCGGCACTTATGCCCCTGCGGAAACGTCGGCAGATAGTGGGCCGCGTGAAACGTCATCGACTTGGTCAAAACAATTCGCATATCCGCCAAAACCTTTCCTCCCCCGCCTCCCATCATAGAGCCGTTGTTCCTAACCTGTCACCCCCAGAAGCCCCCGGAACCCCCCCCGGAAGCCCCCCGGAATTACCCCCGGAATTACCCCCGGAACCCTTCTCGTTTAGCGGGCGATCGCAGATCGCCGCGCTATCCCCGACAAATGACGGAAAAACCAGGGTCTGGGGTCTAGGCTCTGGGGTCCATAGTCGCATGACGCCATGGTTCTCGCATCCTTCACATCGGCAATCGGAAATCGGCAATCGGCAATCCACCATTCGCCTGCTCTATTCACACTCCCCGCGTCGTCGGGCCCCAAATTAACTTGTGCAATTGCTGCTGCACCCGCACCTGCAAACCGTCTAAGAGAATCCATTCCGCCAGATCCTTTAGCTCCAGCCCGCTGGCGCCCGCCAGCTCCTTGCCCGGGCCCACCGCCGTCACCGGGCTCAGCAGCACCGCACCGACCTTCTCCACCAGCTTGTGTTCCTCAATCACCTGCTTGGACCATTCGTAGTCCCGCCGCGAGCTGATCACGAACTTCACCTCGTCCCGCGAGGTCAGCTTTTCGATGTTCTTCCAGAGGTTGCGATGGCTTTCCCCGCTGTCGGGCGTCTTTAGGTCCATGATGCGGATCACCCGCGGGTCGCAGCCGCCGATGTCGCACGCCCCGCTGGTTTCCAGGAGCACCGTCTTGCCCGCCGCGGACAACTTCCGCATCAAGTCAAGCGCCCCCGGCTGCAGCAGCGGCTCGCCCCCCGTCACTTCCGCCAGCGGGCAGCCGTAGTTATTCACCTGCCGGACAATCTCCTCAACCGTCATGCGCTGGCCTTCAAAAAACGCGTATTCCGTATCGCAATACCCGCAGCGCAGGTGACAACCCGTGAGCCGGACAAACACACACGGCAACCCCGCCCAGGTGCTTTCGCCCTGAATGGAGTAGAAAATCTCATTGACCATCAGTTCGTCAGCCATCCCTGCCCCTTATTCCCGCCTCAACCATGTCGGGGTTGTTTCCGCGAACAATTTCCCTTGGCCCATCGTCGCCGGGTCGCCGGCCCTCTCCAGTTCCGCCAGCAACTCCCCGATAGTCATCTGCAGAACCGGATGCACCGCCCCGGCATCCAAGTCCGCCAAGGGCTTAAGCACAAACCAGCGATCGTGCATGAGCGGGTGCGGCACCAGCAGCTTGTCGTCGCTGAGCACCCGCGTTCCGAACATCAAAATATCCAGGTCCAGCGTCCGTGGCCCCCAGTGCGGGTGCGGGGCGGTGCGCCCAGCCTTTTTCTCAATGGTCAGCAGCTCGCCCAGCAGCTCCCGCGGTGAAAGGCTCGTTTCCACCAGCGCCACCGCGTTTAAATACGCCGGCTGCGGACCGGGGCCGACCGGCTGGGTTTCGTAGATCGGGCTGAACCCCACCAGCTTGGTGCGCGGCAGCTTCCCCAGCGCATGTTCAGCCAGATGCAGGTGTTCCTGCCGTTCGCCCAGATTCGATCCTAAGCCGATGTAGACCCTTTCCATCCGCCGAATTGTCCCCGCCCAGGCTCCGCGGAGCAATCGACCTTGCCGCTGCGGCTGCAAACCGATATCCTCAGCCAGATTTTGCGCCTGCCGCGCAGTCCTCGCACCCCCTACGCCCCCCTCGATCGCCCACCATGCCCAAACGCCAGGACATCAAAACCATTCTCATCATCGGTTCGGGGCCCATCGTCATCGGCCAGGCCTGCGAGTTTGACTACTCCGGCACGCAGGCCTGTAAAGCGTTGCGGGAAGAAGGGTTCCAGGTCGTCCTGGTCAACTCCAACCCCGCCACCATCATGACCGACCCGCAGTTTTCCGACCGCACCTACATCGAGCCGATCACCAGGGAAGGCGTGGCCAAAGTCATCGCCGCCGAGCATGGCGGGCCTTATCAGATCGACGCGCTCCTGCCGACCTTAGGCGGGCAGACCGCCCTCAACACCGCCTGCCAGCTCTACGACGACGGCATTCTGGACAAATACGGCGTGCAGATGATCGGCGCCAACCGCCAGACCATCTACCGGGCGGAGGACCGTGACGAATTCCGCCGCGTCGTCGAGTCCGTGGGCCTAAAGTGCCCCAAGTCCGGCATCGCCCACTCCATGGAAGAGTCCTGGGCGGTTCTGGAAAAGGTGGGCCTGCCCGCCATCATCCGCCCCGCCTTCACCTTAGGCGGCACGGGCGGCGGCATCGCCTACAACCGCGAGGAGTTCGAGGAAATCTGCCGGCGCGGGCTGGACGCCTCCATGACCCGCCAGATTCTCATCGACCAGTCGCTGATCGGCTGGAAGGAATTTGAGCTGGAAGTCATGCGCGATCGCGACGACAACGTCGTGATCGTCTGCCCGATCGAAAACTTTGACCCCATGGGCGTGCATACCGGCGACTCGATCACCGTCGCCCCCGCCCAGACGCTGACCGACAAGGAATATCAGCGCCTCCGCGACGCCTCGGTGGCCATCATCCGGGCCGTGGGCGTGGAGACCGGCGGGTCCAACATCCAGTTCGGCACCGACCCGGACACCGGCGACCTGGTCGTCATCGAGATGAACCCCCGCGTGTCGCGATCTTCTGCCCTCGCCTCCAAGGCCACGGGCTTTCCCATCGCCAAGATCGCCGCCAAGCTCGCCGTGGGCTACACCCTCTGGGAACTAAAGAACGACATCACCGGCAAGACGGTGGCGTGCTTTGAGCCGACCATCGACTACGTGGTGACCAAAATCCCCCGCTGGACCTTTGAAAAATTCCCCGAAGCCGACGAAACCCTCACCACCCAGATGAAGAGCGTCGGCGAGGCCATGTCCATCGGCCGCACGTTTAAGGAAAGCCTGCAAAAAGGCATCCGCTCGATGGAAGTCAAACGCTTCGGGCTGGGCTTGGACGCCCAGGACAAGTGGCTGCGCGCCGCCCGGGCCGCCTGGCGCTGGCTGGGAGAACACAAGGCCGCCGACCTGCCCCGGCTGCACGCGTTGGCCGCCAAGGTGGTCGGTCAAGACTCCGCCACACCGCTGCAAGTTGCCGTCCTGGCGCTCGACGGCCCGACCGCCGTCGCCGCCGCGCCCGCCGGATTGGCCGCCGCCGACGCCGCCTGGCTGGACGCCTTGCGCACCGATCTGCTGGCCGCCCTGCGGCTGGTGAAGGAAAACGACACCGCGGCCGGCAGCATCGAATGGCCCATCGCCAAGGACAAACACCCCCGCAAGCTCAACGTGCCGTCCCAGGGCCGTCTGTACTACATTCGCTACGCCTTTAAGCTCGGCTGGACCATCGACCAGATTTTCCAGGCCACCAAGATCGATCCCTGGTTCCTGGACCAGATCAAACAATTGGTCGATTTTGAACGCGCTCTCATCGCTTACGAATCGCTTGACCAACTCCCCCGCGACCTGCTCTTCCAAGCCAAACAGCTTGGCTACTCCGACGCCCAATTGGCCAACCTCTACTTCGGCAAGATCAATCCCCAGACCATCCTTGCCGTCCGCCGTCACCGTAAATCGCTCGGCGTCGAGCCGGTCTACAAACTCGTCGACACCTGCGCCGCGGAATTCGAAGCCGCCACGCCGTATTACTACTCCACCTACGAATCCCCGGTCACGCAGGTCGCCGCCGGCAAGTCCACCCTCATATACGACGACGAAATCCGCGTCACCGACCGCAAGAAGATCGTCATCCTCGGCGGGGGCCCCAACCGCATCGGGCAGGGCATCGAGTTTGACTACTGCTGCGTCCAGGCCGCCTTCGCCGCCCGCGAGCTGGGCTTTGAAGCGGTGATGATCAACTCCAACCCGGAAACCGTCTCCACCGACTACGACACCTCGGACCTCTTGTTCTTCGAACCCCTCACGCTCGAGGACGTGCTGAACATCTGCGAACGCCTCAACGGCGCCCCCTTGGGCAAGCCCGGCCACCTCCACGGCGTGATCGTCCAGTTCGGCGGGCAGACGCCCCTGAACCTGGCCAAGGGCCTGGAAGCCGCCGGCGTGCCGATCATCGGCACCAGCGTCGATTCCATCGACCTGGCCGAGAGCCGCGAACGCTTTGCCAACCTCATCAAGGACCTGGGCATCCGCCAGCCCCAAAACGGCATCGCCTTTAACACCGAACAGGCCATCAAAGTCGCCAATCAGATCGGCTACCCCGTCCTGGTCCGCCCCAGCTTCGTGCTCGGCGGGCGGGCAATGGAAACCGTCTTCGACGACACCCAGCTGCGCCACTACATCGCCATCGCCTTAGGCGCCAGCGACCTGCCCGACCAGCCCATCCTCATCGACGACTTCCTGGCCGACGCCATCGAGTGCGACGTGGACGTGGTGGCGGATTATGCGCCGTCTGCTTTCTCCGATCAGAGCCGGGCACTGCGTGCCCGGTCCGGCGACACAGTCGCCGGCTCTGATGAACCGATCGCCTGCCGGGCCCTGGTCGCGGGCGTCATGGAACACATCGAGGAAGCGGGCATCCACTCCGGCGACAGCGCCTGCGCCATTCCCCCTTATTCCCTCCCGCCGGACGTGGTGGCGCAACTTAAGGACCACTCCCGCAAGCTTGCCCAGTCCCTGGGCGTCCGCGGCCTGATGAACGTCCAGTACGCCATCACCCGCCCCTCGGAAACGCAGAACCGCCACGAAATCTTCGTGCTGGAGGTCAACCCCCGGGCCTCGCGCACCGTGCCGTTTGTCAGCAAGGCCACCGGCATGTCCTGGGCCCGCATCGCCGCCAAGGTCATGGCCGGCCATCAGCTGGCGGATTTGGGCGTCACCGCCGAAGTCACGCCCACGCACACCTCGGTGAAGGAATCCGTCTTCCCCTTCAACAAGTTCCCCGGCGTGGATGTGATCCTCGGCCCGGAAATGCGCTCCACCGGCGAGGTCATGGGCATCGATCCCCAGTTCGCCCTGGCCTTTGCCAAGAGTCAGATGGCCGCCAACACGCTCCTGCCGACCAAGGGCAAGATCTTCCTGTCCGTCCGCGACAGCGATAAACGCCACCTCCTGGACCTCGCCCGACCCCTGGCCGCGATGGGCTTTGAGGTCATCACCACCGCCGGCACCTGCGCTTTCCTGGCCCAGCAGGGCGTTAAGACCCAGGCCCTTAAGAAAATCGGCGAAGGTCGTCCCAACGCCATCGACATGATCAAGAACCACGAGTTGGCCCTGATCATCATCACCCCCACCCGCAAGGGCATCTCCAGCGACGAAGGCCGGCTGCGGGCCACGGCCGTGCGCTTTAACGTGCCGATGATCACCACCATCACCGGCGCCCGCGCCGCCGTCAGCGCCATGCAGGCCCTCCGCCGCGGCGATTGGACGGTCCGCGCCCTGCAGGATTACTTCCCCGCCGCCGCGCCCACGGCCGCGCTCGCCGCCCAGTGCTGAGCTTGGTCCCCTTTGGCAAAACAAAAAACCCAGGGAAGTAATCCCTGGGCCATTGGGTTCGTTTGCCCCCGCCGCGCCGGCAAGCCTTGGTCCGTCCCCGGCCATCCCTTAGCCAGCCTGGTCCGGCGGCAGGAATTGGCCTTCCATCATTTCCGCTTCGTTCAGCGAATCCGCCATGTCCGCCAGCTCCACGCCCAGCAGGTACAGCAGCGACCCTTCGGCGCAGTATTGCCCGCCGACCAAATACACGTCGTCCTGCACCAGTTGACTGTGCCGGACCGCGATCGGTTGCTCAGCCAGCACCTGACCGTGGCGGACAATGCACGGCCGCCAGCGGCTGTTCGGCGGCACCGCCAGGGAGCAGACAAAGCCGATGCCTCCCCAGCCCACGTCCCGAATCTGGATCGGCAGCGGTTCGCCCGATTCGGTGCGCACGCTCATCGGATACAACAGTCCCTCGGCGCGCACGACGTGGCGACGGAAGTTCCTTCGGCAGATCGCCGGTGATTGCGATCGCTTGGCCTCTAGTGTGTTCAGGGCCGTGATCAGGGCACGAGCTTGATCCCTCATCGTCAAAACTCCTACGAAAAGGAATACCTCAGCCCAGCGTAGACCCGTACTCCTCGGGTCAGACGCCAGCGTAAGTGACATGCGGCAATCCCAGAAAGGATCACCACCCTAGTCTGTAAAAGAACGAGCCGTCAAAGAATAACCAAACCGCAAACTATCCCCGCTAGTTGCATCCGACGTTTTTCACATGCCTGTCAGAACAGATTGGAATGCGACCCAAGAATCACCCCGGAAGCATGGTTGTTCAAGGAATCGGTACCCGCCCAAGGTTGTTAGGCTCATCGAGCATCATCACGCGATACAGGTCATCCTGGGCATAACGCACGTTGGTGTTGCCCGCGCGGAACAGACGATTCCACTGCTCGTTGCCGGTGCGGTTGACGGTCTGCAGCTCCGGGCTCATGTCCCAGCGCGTGCTCCAGGGCGTGATCTTGTCGTTGGAGCAGCCGCTGAGCACAGTTCCCGTCAGGATCGCCGCGGCCAAGATTGTGAGCTTATTCATTTTCATGACAGCACCTTAAATAATCGGCTGCAGACCAAGGCATTTTGCACCTCTAGGGTGAATCTGTCAAACCCTGATTTTTCCCACGAGCCCGGTTCATCCAGGGTGCTTGCGTGGTCCTGACGGGAACTTCCGTCGACCGGCCCAAAGAAAAAGGTCAGGGCGTGTGCCCTGACCTTAGTATGCATTCCGTAATTAAGTGGTTTCCCTGATGCGCGGTCGGGAAATCCTGTTTCCCACTTCCCGGGCCGTTACTTGGACAAGTCCGGCAGCGGAGGCAGGGTGCCCGGTCCCGCGCCGGGCTTGGAGACCGGCGGTTCGGACACGGGCGCGGACCGCACGCTGGGGCCAGCCGCCGGCACACTGCTGGACGGACCCGCCGGCGCGATGCTGCTCATCGGCGACAGATAGATCTCCACTCGGCGGTTGGGCTCCGCGCCGCCCTTCTGGTTGGGCACGATCGGCCGGAACTCGCCGGCACCGCAGACTAAGATGCGCTGCTGCGGCACGCCGTCGCCCGCCAGCACGTCCTTGACCGCGATCGACCGGTGCACCGACAGGTGCCAGTTGGTCGGGTGCTTGGCCTTGGTTTCCGCGCGGGACACCGGCACGTTGTCCGTGTGCCCGACGATCTTCACTTCATAGCCCGACGCCGAGGCTGAGCGGAGGATTTCCGCCAGCTTTCGTAAGCTCGCGGCCGCCTGCGGCCGGACTTCCACGCTGCCCAGCGCGAAGGTCAGGTCGCTGTGGAAGCGCACCATGCCGCGTTCCGGATCGTAACTCATCAGGTCCGGATAGGCTTGGGCCAGCTCCATCAGAGCCGCGTCGGTGGTCGGGTCCAGCATCGGGCCGGGCCGCTTGCCCAGCTGCCGCAGCGATTCCTCGGCGTCGCGCAGAGCCGCCAGGGCCCGGTCGCGTTCGGCCAGAGCCTTTTCCAGCTCCGAGAGCATCTTAGGGTCAGTCGAGCGCCCCTGTTCCTGCAGAGCCGCGATGCGGGCTTCGGCTTCATTGAGTTGAGCTTTGAGGTTCTCCACCTGGTCCTGGCTCTTGCGGTACAAGGCCCGCATTTCGTCCATCTGCTGTTGCGATACGCAACCCGCCAGCACCAAGGCAGCCATCGCTGTCACAACCATCTTCGTCCAGCTTTTCATCGGGAGTCGTCCTTTCCCTGATCGTTTGGTCAGCTACGCCCCCACAAGCTATCGTGTGGGTGGCGAAAATCAATCTTCACCAGGGTTTCCCCATCCTATCGGATACCAGCCTTTGTATTCATGAGTCAACCTCCGATAACCATCCTTTTGGCCGCTGCTGCCCGTGACGGGGCGGGTTTTGACGCCCGCCCAGCCGCTCTGGCGATCCAAAACGGCCGGGTCATCGCGGCCGGCCACCCCTCCCATATTATCCCCAAACCCAGCGATGCCCAGCGCGTCGTGGACCTGTCTGATTGTCTGCTTTTGCCTCTCCTGGTCAACGCCCACGCCCACCTGGACCTGACCCACATCGGCCCGCTGCCCTTCGACGGCGACTTTTCCGCCTGGCTGCGCCAGGTCACCGCCCGCCGGCGGACCGATCCCGCCGCCCAAGCAGAAGTCGTCCGCAGCGCCATCGCTCAGTCCCGCGCCCAAGGCGTGGGCGTCATCGGCGACATCGCCTCCACTCCCGCAGCGGTCCTGGCTCGCATGGAGTCAGGCCTGCCGGGGCTGCCTGGGGTTCCGGGACTTCCGGGGCTTCCGGGGGTCAGCTATCTGGAATTTTTCGGGCCGCTGGGATTTTCCGATCGTGGCATCGCCCGCCTCACCGCCATGCTCGAGGACCTGCGCTCACATTGGCTTTCCTCATCTAGTTCCGCTGCCCCGCGCCTGGGCCTTTCTCCGCACGCGCCCTACACCTGCAGTCACCCTGCTTACGAGCACGCGGTGGCGCTGCATGCCCAATTGGGATTTCCGCTCTGCACGCACCTGGCCGAATCACCCGAGGAAGATCAATTCGTCCGCGACGCCGCCGGCTTCTTCGTCGAACACTTAAAGTTCTACCAGCAGTGGTCGGGCCAACATCAGCCCACCGGCCAACACCCTGTGGCGTGGATGAGTCCGCACCTTCGCGCCGCTCCCTGGCTCTTGGCGCACTGCAATTACGTGGACGACGACCACATCGCCCTCTTGGCTGACTGCCGCGCCTCGGTCGCCTATTGCCCCATCGCCAGCGCCTACTTCGGCCACCCAAAGTTTCCCATTGACACCTTCCGGGGGCGGGGGCATCGGTATCGCGACATGCTGGCTGCCGGCGTTAACGTCTGCCTGGGCACGGATTCGATCCTCTGCCAACCACCCCCGGAAGTGGAATCACAACCGCTGAGCATCTTCGCGACGATGCGCTATCTCTATCGCCGCGACCAGACCGATCCCAATCTCCTGCTGCGCATGGCCACCGTCCATGGCCTGCGCGCGTTGGGCATGGATGAGGATCTCCTGAACTTCGCGGTGGGCTCCGCGCTTGGCGGGCTCATCGCCTTGCCGATTGACGCCCAGGATTCATCCGATCCTCTCGCCCAAGCTCTGCGCGGCAATCAACCCGTCCGCGTCATCGACTTGGCCGCCCTCTGACCCTCTCCCGCCTGCCTTGCCTAAGCCCCGCATGGAAATGCGGGGCCGGCTCGGCCTCTTCCGGGGGCCGGGGGGTACGTTGTGATTGTCGTCAGATCGCAGGCCCTTGAAAACTCTCCGGGGCACTCCTTGATCCGTCGCGATCAAGCTTAAGAAATCATTTTTATTGACTTGTCCCTTCTGTCGGCAAGAATCAACAAACTGGCCTTTCCTGCCGGCTGCCGGGGGTTTGTTGCCGTCTGGCTGTCGGGGGAACTTGCTGAGAAACATCGCGCGGAGACACACGCGTGGGAACCGATGGGTTTTCGTGGTTGTGTCATGCCTCGTCGATGTGACTCAGGACGGACAGGAGCGATCATGAAAAGTGCGCCGCATGTGTTGGCCCCATCCTTTCAACAAGCCCTCCGTTTTGCCTGCCTCGTCATTCTTGCTGTTTCCGCAACCGCCAGCCGTGCCACCATCATTGATGAGTCTGAGCCGCTTCCCTTCTGGCTGGATTGGCCGGCATTGCCTGTGATCGAGAGCAGCACGTTTCCCTACCCGATTTACGCCAGCGTGATCGGCGAACAGACAGTGTGGACTAGTCTTACTGTCGAAGTCGGCCTGGACCAGAAGGGCTACCACCCTGGCGACACCGCCACCTTTTGGTTTGAGGTCACCAATAACGGGCCGATCGCAATATCCTTGCTCGATGCAGAGTTTCCTATCTATCGCTTTCAAGCCAAGCTTGGGGAAGAATTGGTTTTCGCTGATCCGAATTTTTGGATCGAGGTCCCGATCGACTGGCAATTGGATCTAGCTCCCGGCCAATCCTGGCGCGTCGAATCACAGTGGGACTTAAAGCCGGATTCGCAAACCGATCCGATCATCGGCGAATATCTATTGACAGTCAATTTGCCCTTCCCTTTTTTAATGCCCCCAACCCTGAGGTTCCTGAGGTTCGCCATTGTGCCCGAGCCGCACACGGCCCTCTTGTTCCTGCTTCCGGCCGCGTGGGCGGGCCTGCGCCGCCGGCGCGCGTGCTAACAACCTTGTCCTTGCCGGTTGTGCCATGCTTGATCGAAGTTGCTCAACATGAACAGGAGCGATCATGAAAAGCGCGCCGCATGCGTTGGCCCCATCCTTTCAACAAGCCCTCCGTCTTGCCTGCCTCTTCATTCTTGCTGTTTCCGCAACCACCAGCCGTGCCACCATCATTGATGAATTTGAGCCGGTACCCCTCTGGTTGTATTGGTCGGCATTGCCCGTGATCGAGAGCAGGACGTTTCCCTTCTCATCCTCTGGAAATTTAATCTACGGCGCGCCTGAATCAACAAGTCTCACTGTCGAGGTCGGCCTGAACCAGATGAGCTATCACCCCGGCGACACCGCCACCTTCTGGTTTGAGGTCACCAATCACGGGCCGGTATCAATTACGTTCAGCAAGGAATTCGCGCCCGTCTATCTGTTTCAGGCCAAACTGGGGGATGAAGTGATCTATTCTGATCCGAATTTTTGGATCGCGGGCCCGATCAACTGGCAAATGGATCTGGCTCCCGGTGAATCCTGGCGCGTGGAATCGTATTGGGACTTAAAGCCGGATTCGCACAGCGACCCGATCATCGGCGAATACTCGTTGACGATCTGGTTGCCCTTCCCCTTGTCATCGCCCTCGCCCCTGAGGTTCGCCATTGTGCCCGAGCCGCACACGGCCCTCTTGTTCCTGCTTCCAGCCGCGTGGGCGGGCCTGCGCCGCCGGCGCGCAAGTTGATTGCCTTGCCGGTGGCTCCAGCCTTGGTTCCAGGTCGCCAACGAGGATCATCCAGGCCGGCCATCATCGGGCCTGCAGGTTTTATTCTGCTTATTATCGGCCCTAATCGTTAGCTGCTATGCTAAATCCAGGCGCACTCGTTACCTGGGCTCCAAACCAGGCCGATGTTAAAGACGGAGAATCCCTGGCCTGTTTTTGGACGAGGGGGTCGCTGTGTCTAAATCCGATCTGAATCCCGCACGTCATCAGCCTGTCCAGGCGCGGCCGGCCGTGGCGCGCCAGCTGCGCGACGTGTCCGTGGTCGTGCCGACGTATCACGAAGCGGTCAATCTGCCGCATCTGATCCAGCGCTTGGAGGCGCTGCGCACCGAGCAGCAGCTGGATCTGGAATTGATTCTGGTCGATGACGACAGCCGCGACGGCACGGAGGAATTGGTGGCTGCCCTGGCCCTGGACTGGGTGCAGTTGATCATCCGGCGGCGACACCGAGGCTTAAGCGCCGCCGTGTTGCGCGGGCTGCAGCGGGCACGCAAGACGGTGTGCGTGGTGATGGATGCCGACTTAAGCCATCCGCCCGAGGCGATCCCCGGCATGCTCGACCTGCTGGAAGCGGGCCAGGAGTTTGTGATCGGTTCCCGTTATGTATCGGGCGCTTCCACGGACGAAAACTGGGGCTTGTTCCGCTGGCTGAACAGCAAGGTCGCCACCCTGCTGGCCTGGCCGTTCACGCGTGTGCGCGATCCGATGGCGGGCTTTTTCGCCTTCCGCCGGGCGGCCCTGGCCGGGGCGGATCACTTGAATCCCGTGGGTTATAAAATCGGGCTGGAGCTGATCGTCAAGTGCGGCTTCACCCGCATCGCGGAATTGCCCATTCACTTTGCCGATCGCCAGCTGGGGCAGAGCAAGCTTTCGCTAAAGCAGCAATTCCGCTACATCCAGCATCTCCGCCGGCTGCTGATCTACAAATATCCGCAGCAGTCCTTCAGCCTGCACTTTCTGGGGGTGGCGTTCGTCGGGCTGCTGGTGAATCTGGTGGCGCTGACCACGCTCAGCCTCCTCTCCGTGCCGTGGTCGTGGGCGGTGGCCGTGGCGGTGAGCCTGGCCCTGGGCCACGATTTTGTGCCGCATCGCCGGCTGACGTTCTCGCACGCCAAGACCGGGCGTTTGTCGCGGCAGTTGGCTTACTACATCATGGCCAGTCTGCCGGTGGCGCTGCTGAACGTGGCGTTGACGGTCTGGTTGCTCCATCACTGGGTCCTGGGCCCGGTGCAACTGGCCGCCTGTGCGGGGGCCTTGGCGGTGCTGCCGCTGCATTACCTGATCTGCCGGTATGTGGTCTTCCCGCCGCTTTATCTGCACCTTAAGCCCCGGGTGCGCATGGCAGGGCAAACGCTGGAACCCGCTCCCATCCATCCGCATTCCCCAACGCCATGACCCCGGCCAATTCCGCACAACCCCCATCGCCCCCCCCGGAACATCCCCCGGAACATCCCCCGGAACATCCCCCGGAATATCCCCCGGAAAAATCCCCGGAACACGCCCTGGCGTCCCCCGCGGCGGGTGATCCGTATGCCCTGAAACGGCCGGCCTGTTCCCGGTTGGTTCGGGCGGCCTGTTTTCCGGTGATGATTTCGCGGCGCCTGTCGGCTGGTCTGGGTTTGGCCTGCGGGGGGCTTGGCGTGCTGATGGTGGCCACGTGCGTTTTGGTGGCGGTGGCGCACCGTGCGGATCTGTCCATCCTCGATCACGCGTCAGGGGCATGGATCGCGCTGGCGGATTGGGCGCGCCAGGGCACGCTGTATCCGCCGCTGTTTGATGGGCAGCACTTCGGCGGCACGCGCTTCATGCCGGTGTCCATCGTGCTGCACGCGGGGCTGGCGGGGTGGATCGGCGACTACATCGTGGCGGGGAAGATGCTCAATCTCGCCACGGCGCTGGCGCTGGGGGCGGTGCTGTTCACCTATATGCGGCGTCTGGGCGTGGCGCGTGGGCTGGCGCTTTTGCTGGCAAGCTTGCCGCTGTGGACGGACACCGGCTGGCTGGTGACGCGCTCGATTCGCAACGACGCTTTGCCCGTGGCATTGCAGGTGCTGGCCCTGCTGGTTTTGGGGATGTCGCCGGGCCGGTTGGTGCTGGCTGCGGGATTGTGCGCGCTGGCGGTGGGGTGCAAGTTAAGTGCCGTCTGGGCTGGGCTGGCGATTGTGTTATGGCTGCTGATTCACCACCGGCGGGGACTGATCTGGTTCCTGGGCGGCGGGGCGGTGAGCTTGGCGGCGTTGCTGATGGCCTTTGAGCTTTATAGTCAGGGGCGGATGTCGGAAAATCTCCTGGCCTTGGCCTTTGCCGGCAGCGACGCCCAGGCCCTGGCGCTGCCGCTGCGTCTGGGCAAGGGGCTGTTGCGCCTGGTGTTTGCGCTTGGGCGCAATGCGCCGCTGTTTGCCGCGCTGACGCCGTTGGCGGGGCTGGACGTGATACTGGCGACGGCGCAACGTAGCTGGAGCGTGGTGCACTGGTCGCTGTTGACGGTGGTGCTGGTGGGCGCGGTGCAATTTGCCGACAGCGGCGTGATACACAATCACCTGATCGACGTGCTGGCGGTGCTGGTGCTTGTCTTAGGCGATCTGTGGATGCGCACCCGGCCGCTGTGCAGCCACGCGCGGGTGAGCGAGCTGGCGTCGAGGCGTTCGCTTTCGCAGGCGCAATTCATTCTGCTGCTGGCGGTGCTGACGCTGCCGGTGTTTGAGCCGCAGACCGAGGCGTATCTGCAGTCGGTGCCCGGAGCGCTGCGGCAGCTGGGCGGCGGACCGCCGGCGCCGGCGAGCTTGGATCCGGCCCACATCGTCGCGGCGCTGGATCATGCGGATCCGATCCTCTGCGAAGACCCGCTCTGGCCGGTGCTGTTAGGCCGGCACCCGGTGGTGATGGACGCGTTCATGCTGCTGCGCTTGGAACGCATCCACCCGTCGTGGGGCGACAGCTTGATCGAACGTCTGGATCAGCGCGAGTTTACGTTTGTGATTCTGCATGATCGTCTGGACAATCCGGCGAATCGCCATTGGTTTACGTTTGTGCAGTTCGGGCCACGCGTCACGGCGGCGATCGAACGCAATTATCAGTATCAGGGGGTTTTGGGGAATTACGCGACGTATGTTCCTCGCCCGGCTCGGAAATAAGCCAACTGAGGCAACAAGACAACAAGGCAAGGCGGGCGCAGCGCAACCCGTGGTCCCTGTCCCCCTCCCTATCTCCCGCCCCGGCGGGGCGGAGGACGTTTTCCCTCTCCTCTCTACCCTCTACCCCAGCCCCCAGACCCTAGACCCTAGACCCTAGAACCTAGACCCGAGACCCGTCTTCCTCCCCCCCGCGCGCACAAAATCGAACACTTTGCTCGCAGTCCAATGGCAAAAAATTCACAACGTAATCCAAGTCCGGCAAACGCCTTACGCATCCAGCAGGTACGCTTTGTGCGCACAAAAGCGCTACGACGCCCCTATATAGAGGGACGATTTATTCGGCTCCGTCGTATCGGCTCCCCGGCTCGGGTGCCACACAGCATCGCGTAGCGTGCTGTGTGCTCCCCCCGGACCCCGAAACCCGGACCCCGATTTTTTCTTCCCTCTGACATTGGTGCTCGTGTGTCTACACCCGGAGGACAATCGGCCGAACCGCCGCTGTCTCTTCCGGGGGTGGCCCTTGCCCCGTCAGCTCGTAACGCGGGAGCGGACAGCCGACGGTCGGGCCGAGGACGCCGTGGCGCACCGTACGTGCAACCTTTTTTCCTTTGTCTCGCGCACGTACTAGGCAAGACCCGATGACCGCTCCCATCCGCGGCCTGCTGACCCTGCGCCCAATTCCGGCACAAGCACCAAAGACAGTTCAAGCGTTCGCGG
>JADZCD010000055.1 GCA_020851735.1 Phycisphaeraceae bacterium | reverse complement strand
GTTCCTCCAAGGCATGGGCAGCCTCCGCACAGGGGGCCCCCAGTATGGCCCGCAGTGTTACCCATGTCCCTTGTACACCTGTTACCCATGTCCCTTGAATGAACACTGCGCTTAGCCCCAGGCACCCGCGGGAATTTCCGGGGGTGATCCGGGGGTGATATGGGGGGTGATATGGGGAGGGGGCCTTCGGCCCGCCCGCTAAACGGGGGGAGGGGGGAACGGCACACAGCACCATTGGGGATGGTGTGTGGCACCCGGAACCCTACGAAATTGCGGGGGGCGATTGCGGGCGCAGAGGTTATTTCAGGGCGCACACCCTCTCCCGGCCTCCCCCTCTGGGAGGGGGAGGAGTGAGGAAACACCTCAGACAAATCCGGGAGGGGAGGAGTGAGGAAATACCTCAGACAGAGGTCGGGGACTTAGCGGCTGTGGCGGCCGCGGCGGTCGGGGAGGAGGGGGAAGGGGGCGTGGGGTTCGGTCTGGTACCAGTAGGCGACGGAGGCCAGGTCGTCGGTGAGGGGTTCGTACACGCCGCCGGGCCACCAGCCCAGAGCCTGGATGGTGACTTTCAGGTCCTTTTCAAAGCGGATGGGGTCGAGGACGTGCCAGCGGTAGAGGCCATGCTTGGGCACGCCGCCGTTGGGTTTGTCGTGCAGGGGGTAGCCCAGGAACGGGCCGGTGTAGGTGTCGCCGAAGCACCAGGCGCCGCCGAAGTAGTCCTCGGTGCCGGTGCCGCAGATGGTCGGGGCGCCGCGGTTTTGCAGGGTGCCGGGGGAGCCCAGGTCGTCGCCATCCATATAGAACTTGATTTCGCCTTCGCCCCACCAGCCGTTGGACATCTGGGTCCAGGCGATGTAGGTGCCGACGTAGTGGCCTTGGCCCTTGACGCCTTCGAGCAGGACGTGTTCGGGATAATCGCGGCGGGTGAGGGAGCGGCGATACTGGGCGTGGAAGTAAGCGGCGGCGGCGGGGACTTCGGTGAGGGCGTAATTGATCTGATAGAAGAAGCCGCCTTGCGGTTCGTGCCCGTCGAACTGGACTTCGATGCGGGCGCGTTTGCGGAAGGGCATGGGCCAGTAGCAGTTGAAACCGCCGGCGGGATTGACGGCCACGGGAATGCTGAAGATTTTGGTGCGGATGCGGTGTCCGGAGGCGAAGAATTCGCCTAAGGGGGATTCGACGGAGGGGGTGGTTTCGTCATCCCAGTAGATGCGCAGGACGATGTCGGACCAGCTTTTGGGATCGACGGTGATCCAGATGTGCTGGATGACGCCGGGGCCCTGGATGTCGGCGAGGGTGGTTTTGCTGCCCGGTTCGAGGCTGATGCAGGGGCGGACCTTCCAGCCCTTGCCCAGCTCGCGTCCGGCGTTGGCTTTGTCGGGGAGGGCCTGGGCGCTGCCGCCCTTGGCGCCGGTGGGGTTTTCGGCGCTGATGCTGCGGGTTTTGGCGTTGGAAAGCAGGGGCAGAGAGCCAAGGCCGAGGTTTAAGCCGGTGGGGTCGAACATGGAAGAAACTCCGGGATTATTGTTTTTCTGGCGGAAAAGGGACGGGGGACAAGATACTTGGCGGGGTGATTTTTTCCAGTGACGGGGGGATAAGGTAAGGTAGTGAGGCGTGGAATCAAGGCCAATTCGCCGCAGAGGACGCGGAGTTTTTCACCACGGGGGGCACGGAGGGCACGGAGATGAAGGCTAGGGCTTAGGCAAGGCATTTTTAGGCGGATCGAACTCCGTGGTCTTTGTGTTCTCTGTGGTAAGTCTGGATCGAGGCTGATTTTCAGGGAGCAGCAGGATGGATTTTCGAGCGAATTTGATTAACGGGCAGTGGCGGGAGTCGTCCAGCGGCAAGCGGCTTAAGAATGTCAGTCCGGTGGACGCCGAGACGGTGTTGCACGAGCTGCCGGATTCTGAGCCGGCGGACGCGACGGCGGCGGTGGACGCGGCGGCGGGGGCGCTGCCGGGGTGGGCGGCGCTGGCGCCGCAGAAGCGCGGGGCGATTCTGCTTAGAGCGGCGGAGATTTTGGCGCGGCGGCATGAAGAGGCGTCGCGGCTGCTGTCGCTGGAGATGGGTAAGCCGATCAAGGAAGCGCGGGGCGAAGTGCAGCGGAGCGTGGATTTGTTGAGGTATTACGCGGGGTTCGGATGGCGGCTGGCGGGTAAGTACGTGGCGTCGGAAGGGGCGGGGGAGGTGATTTATACGATTCCGATTCCACTGGGGGTGGTGACGCTGATCACACCGTGGAACTTTCCGTCGGCGATACCGGTCTGGAAGATGGCCCCGGCGCTGGTGACGGGGAATACGGTGGTGCTTAAGCCGGCGAATCCGGCGCCGGCGTCGAGCCACATTATTGCGGAATGTTTGCAGGAGGCGGGGTTGCCGGCGGGGGTGCTGAACGTGGTGTTCGGCAGCGGGGCGAAGCTGTCGGACCCGATCACGCTGGACGCGCGGGTGAAGGCGATTTCATTCACGGGGTCGTGCGGCGTGGGGGGGATGCTGTATCGCAAGGCGGCGACGCCTGGAAGAAGGATTGGATTGGAGATGGGGGGCAAAAATCCGCTGATTGTGATGGCGGACGCGGACCTGGAGCAGGCGGCGCAGATCGCGGTGGCGGGGGCGATGTATTCGAGCGGGCAAAAATGCACGGCCACGAGCAGGGCGATCGTGCAGGAGGCGGTGCTTGAGGCGTTCACGAAGAAGCTGGTGGAGCGCGTGGCGGCGATGAAGGTGGGGCACCCGCTGGAAGAGACGACGGAGATCGGCCCGGTGGTGGACGCGAACCAGATGAAGAACGTGCTGGATTACGTGGCGATCGGCAGGAATGAGGACCGGGCGACGCTGGCGGTGGGGGGGCAGAGGGTGACGGAGGGGGCGATGGCCAAGGGGTATTACGTGACGCCGGCGGTTTTCACGGGGGTGACGGCGAAAATGCGGATCGCCCAGGAAGAAATCTTTGGGCCCGTGCTGGCGGTGATGAAGGTTAAGGATTTGGAGGAAGCGCTGGCGATGTCCAACGACGTGGCGTTTGGATTGTCGGCGGGGATCTGCACGAAGGACATGGCGACGGCGGACGCGTTTATCCGGCGGACGGACGCGGGGCTGTTGCACATTAACAATCCGACGGCGGGGGCGCAGGTGCACGTGCCGTTCGGGGGGCTGAAGGCTTCGAGCAGCAACGATCGGGAAATGGGCGAAGGGGGGATTACGTTCTTCAGCAGTGTTAAGACGGTGTATCACAAGGTGTGAGGGGGAGGGGATTAGGGATTGGGGGTTAGGGGTTAGGGCAAGACGGGGCGGCGCGATAAATACGGGGGTGATGCACGGTGAATGGATCCGGGGCTGGCGGCCCGGCTTGGGGAAAGTGAAGTCACGCGGTTCTGCGAACCGCCGCTAAACATTGGCGGTCCTGGAAATGCTCTTGGAAAATCGTTTTTCGTTGGGAGATCGGCAGGAACACACAGCTACACCCTCACCCTGCCCTCTCCCTCGGGGAGGGAGAGGGGATGAAGACCCGGGGCTGGCGG
>JADZCD010000054.1 GCA_020851735.1 Phycisphaeraceae bacterium | reverse complement strand
GCCCCCGGCCACGTTCGCGCAGGCTCAGGCCACGCCAGGCTCCGCTCCGCTACGCCTGGCATGTCCTGAGCCACAACCCAGCCAGTGCGCATAACCACTGGTACAAAATCTGGGGTCAGACCACCCGGAAGGGGAAGTAGGGTACAGGGTACAGGGTACAGGGTAGGGGGTAGGGGGTATGGGGTAGAGGGTGGAGAGGAGAGGCGTCCTTCGCCCCGTTGGGGCGGGGATTGTTGGAGGGGAGGATTGTTGCGGGTGGGGTGTTGGGGATTTGATCCGGGCCTAAAGGGCCCGGCTTGGGGGCCCGGAGGATATGGCGGGCGACGCTTTACCCGTGGCTACATTTCTTCGCCCCGCTGGGGCGGGAAGGGGGGCCTGCGGCCCGCCCGCTAAACGGGGAGGGGTTGTGGGGGGATTTGCGGGGGAGGCTTGCGGGGGAAGCTTCCGGGGGAAACTTCCGGGGGGACTTCCGGGGGGGTTATTCTTCTGGTGGGGATTCGGGGGAGAGTTCGTTGGCCAGGGAGTGGGGATCTTCGCCGGCTAGGGCGCGGAGGAATATGGGGCCATATTTTTGCAGTTTGCGGTCGCCGATGCCGCGGATGGAGCGCAGGGCGGGGAGGGACGCGGGTTGATCCTGGGTCATGGCGCGCAGCACGGAGTCGTGGAAGATGACGTAGGGGGGCAGGCTTTGTTTGGCGGCTAAGAGTTTGCGCAGGAGGCGGAGGCGATCGAACGTGGCCTGCTGGGCGGGGGCGAGAGGCGTGGGGTCATCGCTGGGGGTGCGACTGTCGGGGCGGGAGCGGTCGCGTTTGCGGGTGGGTTTGGGCGGGGGGACGGAGAGGCGGACGGAACCGATGTTGCGGCAGAGGTCGCGGCCGGCGTCGGTCATGGCCAGGAGGGGCATGAGGTCTTCGACGACGACGCAGAGCATGCCCTGGACGAGCAATTGGTCGATCCAGGCGGACACGGCGCGGGGGCCGGCGTCGGCGAGGATGCCGAAGACGCGCCATTGATCATGGCCGCGGCGGGTCATGCGTTCGTCGGCTTTGCCTAAGAGCAGTTTGGCGACGTATCCGCGCCCAAAGCGTCCGCCGGTGCGCCAGACGGCGCTGATAATTTTCTGGGCGGTCAGGAGGGCCTGGGGGGCGGGCAACTCCTGGACTTGGCCCAGGCAAACGTCGCAGGCGCCGCAGGGGTCGGCGGCAGGGGGGGAGTTGGGGGCAGGGCTGGCGGGGGGAGCGGCGGGGGCGGAGGGATAGGGCTGGGCGAAGTGTTCGGTGAGCTGGCGATGGCGGCAGATGGGCGCTACGGCGTAGAGGCCGATGTCGTGGAGTTGTGTTTCCAGGGCTTGGGCGCGTTCGGGGGGGAGCGGGCCGTCGTGGGCGGACATGGCCCGATGCTTGGCCAGGTCGCCGCCGCTGAAGAGCAGGACGCACTCGGCGGGCAAGCCGTCGCGGCCGGCGCGCCCGGATTCCTGCTGGTAGTGCTCGATGGAGCGCGGGGTGTTGGCGTGGACGACAAAGCGCACGTTGGGCCGATCTATGCCCATGCCGAAGGCGATGGTGGCGACGACGACGTCGAGCTGCTCGTGGACGAAGTCGTGCTGGGTTTTGCGGCGGTGGGCGGGGTCGAGTCCGGCGTGATAGGGGGCGCAGGAGATGCCGGCCTTGGCCAGGCTGGCGGCGAGGCGCTCGACCTCGGCGCGGGTCTGGGCGTAGACGATGCCGCCCTGCCCGGGGTAGCGAGTTACGACGTCGAGGACTTGGCGGGCTTGATCCTGCCGGGGCAGGGCGCGGTAGAGGAGGTTGGGGCGGTCGACGTGGCCGACGAGGCGGAGCGGTTGGCGCAGGCCGAGCATGGCGACGACGTCGTCCTGGACGCGCGGGGTGGCGGTGGCGGTCAGCGCCATGCGGGGGCAGGCGGGGACGGTGTCGAAGAACGGGGCGAGCTGGCGGTATTCGGGGCGGAATTCGTGGCCCCAGTGGGAGACGCAGTGGGCTTCATCGACGGCCAGCAGGGCCAGGCGGGGGCTGAGGGAGACCAGGACGTCGCTCATGACCAGGCGTTCGGGGCTGAGGTAGAGCAGGTCGACGTGGCCTTGGCGCAGGTCGTGGCGGATGGATTGGCGGTGGCGGTCGTCGGTGTGCGAGTGCAGGGCGGCGGCGCGCAGGCCGAGCTGGCGCGCGGCGGCGACCTGGTCGTCCATGAGGGCGATCAGAGGTGAAATGACCACAACCAGTCCTGACCCGCAGGCGGCGGGGAGTTGATAGCAGAGGCTTTTGCCACCGCCGGTGGGCAGGACGACCAAGGTGTCGCGGCGCGCCATGGCGGCGTCGACGGCTTGCTGTTGCAGGGGACGAAAGGCGTCGTGGCCCCAGATTTGTTTTAGGGCGGCCAGCGGGTCGGTGTGGGATGAAGGCGGGGAGGGGGCGTTTTTCACTTGCGGGGCAAAAAAGGGGGTGCGGGGGGTTAAGGGGGAAAGTTTTTGGTTGTCTGGGTTGGGCAAGGTAACAGGATAGCGAAGATGCGGAGCGAGGGCGGGTACGAGGGGAGGGCCCAGGGAAGGAATCCCTGGGCTTTAGAGGGGAAGCACTCATGACAGCTAAGGCAACCCAGGCATGGCCCCCCGGAAATGCCTGGGTTTGGTCAAGGCGAGCGAGGGATTCTGGGAGGCGTGAAGGAGGGGGCCTGCGGCCCGCCCGCTAAACGAGGGGGCTATTGGCGCTGGGCGAGGGGGCGAGGAGGGGGCTATTGGGTTTGGAATTGACGGCGTTGGCGGGCGGGGGCGATGTTCAGTTGTTTGCGGTACTTGGCGACGGTGCGGCGGGCGATGTCGATGCCGGCGGCTTTGAGTTTGACGACCAGTTCGTCGTCGCTGAGGGGGTTGGCCTTGTCCTCGGCGTCGATGATTTCCTTGAGTTTGGCCTGGACGGCGGCCCAGCTCATTTCCTCGCCGGACTCGGTGGCGGTGCCGCCGGAGAAGAACATGCGCAAGGGGAACACGCCGCGCGGGGTCTGCACGTATTTTTCGCTGACGGCGCGGCTGACGGTGGCGACGTGAATGCCCAGCTGGTCGGCGACGGTGGTCATGGGCAGGGGTTTGAGGTATTGGGGGCCCTGGTCGAAAAAGTCGCGCTGGGCTTCGATGACGACGTTGATGACGCGCAGGAGGGTGGAGTGGCGTTGTTCGACGGCTTCGAGGAGCCAGCGGGCGGAGCGGAGGTTATTGCCCAGGAATTCCTTGGTTTTGCGGTCCAGCCCGCCCTCGCGGAGCATGCGGACGTATTGGGTGTTGATCTGGACGCTGGGCAGGCGGTCGGAGCTTAAGCGGGCGGTGTAGCGATCGTGTTCTTCGTCGTAGTCGATCACGGCATCGGGGGTGATGCGGTGGGGGGTGTCGGTGGCAAGCATGCGCCCGGGGTGGGGGTGGAAGAGGCGGAGGTTGAGTTTGGCCTGATTGATCTGTTCGACGGTCAGGCCGGTGCTGCGGGCGATTTTGGGCAGGCGGTTGGCTTCGATGTCCTTGAGGTAATCGCTGATGAGCAGGCGTTCGACGGTGAAGTCGGTGCCGGCGATTTGTTTCTGGGGGCTGTTCTGCAGTTCGGCGATTTTGGCGTCGATCTGGAGCAGGAGGCATTCCTGGATATCCCGGGCTCCCATGCCGACGGGCTCGAGGGACTGCTGGACGAGTTTGAGGGCTGCTTCGAGTTCGGCGAGGGTGAAATTTTCCGACCCGGTCTGGGCGAGTTTGTCGAGGCTGGTGCGGAGATAGCCGTCCTCGTCGATGTGCTCGATGATCAGTTCGCCGGCGGCGCGGAGGCGCGGGGAGCATTCGACTAAGTGCCACTGGTCGAGAAGTTGTTCGCCGAGGCTTTGGGGACGCGAGGCGGTATTGGCCATGGCGTCCATCTTGGCGTCGCGTTCGCCGTCACCGCCGCGATAGCGCATGGGCCAGTTGTCGCTGGTCTCGTAGGTGTTGGATTCCCAGGCTTCGCCGTATTCCTCGGCGATGTTGGAGAGGCGTTCGAAATCGTCGGCGTTTTTGGTGCCGGCGGCGCCGGGGTCGGAGCCGGTCTCTTTGCCTTCGGCGCGGTCCTCGACGACCAGTTCGCGTTCGCCTTCGCGGGTGTCGCGCTGCTCCTGGTCGCGCTCGATCTGGAGTTCTTCTTCGTCGGGGCCCGCTTCGCGAAGTTCGAGGGTGGGGTTGCTGGAGAGCTCCTGCTCGAGCCGCTCTTCGAGGGCGGCGGCGGGCAATTGGAGGATTTCCATGGACTGGATCATGCGCGGAGCGAGCTTCATCCGCTGCTCCATCCGCATGTGTTGTCCAGTGTCTATCCGCATGGGCTAAACCGTTTTTCTGATTATTTTCGGAAGTCGGCTGTTATGAGACAGTTATCTGTTGCTTGTCCACTGTGACCATCGGTCAATCCGGGGGGTAAATCCATGGTGGGGGCATAGTCTGGCAGGCTATTTGCTAAGGCCCTGGCGGCCATGGATGGCGTCGACGAGGACGGCTTTGCTGACCATTTCGAGGTTGGCGCCGGTGGGCAGTCCGCGGGCGAGACGGGAAACGCTGACGCCTTTTTTCTTCATGGCGTCGGCGAGATAGAGGGCGGTGCCGTCGCCTTCGAGGGTGGGATTGGTGCCGATAATCACTTCATTGATTGCCTGCTGGTCAACGCGCTCCAGGAGAGCGGAGATGGTCAGGTCGCCGGGGCCCACGCCGTCGAGGGGGGCGAGGCGGCCCATCAAAACGTGATACAGCCCGTTGTAGGCGCCGGTGGTTTCGAAGTTAGCTACGTCGCTGGGCTGTTCGACGACTAGAAGGGTTTTTTGATCGCGGCGATTGTCTTGGCAGATGGGGCAGGGGTCGCTTTCGGAGATATTCCAGCAGAGGGAGCATTGGCGGGTTTGTTTTTTAAGGTCTTCGATGGCATGGGCTAACAGCTCGGCTTCCTCGGCGGAGGATTTGAGGAGGTAGAAGGCGATGCGTTCGGCCGAGCGTTTGCCGATGCCGGGCAGGCGGCTTAGGCGTTCGATGGCGCGACCCATGGCGGAGGCTGATCCTGAATTTTTGCCCATTTTCTGCTTCCTTGCTTACGAACAACTATTGTAAGCGCTATTGGGAATTAACATATATCCCGGCACAATTTTTGCACAATGTTGATTGTGCAGGGATTGGCGGGGATTGGGGGGCAAGAGATGGGGGCGAGGGGGGGCGGCGGATGAGGGGGTGGGGATAACCCTAAGAAATCGCTTTTAAGGCGGTGAAGAGCCTTTGGGCTGAGGGGGCGTGGTCGTCGCGGGTTTGGGGATCATCGACGCGGGTGCGGGACCAGGCTTTGCGGCAGGCGGTGGTGAGGGATTTGCCGTTGGGAAGGTGGCGCTTGCGGCGGTGGGCGGCGGCGAACAGGCCGACGCGTTGGAGGATGAGGGCGGAGAGCAGGACGTCGTTGAGCCTTTGGGCGTTGCGGCGGGCCCGGCGGACGAGGGGACGCAGGGACGAGGCGATGAGGCGGCAGCGTTGGGCGAGCTCGGAGCCCAGGCGGGCGTGGTCGCGGTGGAAGGTGATGTCGCCGTGGCGGCCGAGGACGATGGCGTCGTAATCGCGGCTGGGCAGGGCGGCGGCGTGGAGGTCGCGCAAGGCCTGGGCGCAGGCGCGGGCGTCGCGGGCGGGTAAGCGGTAGAAATCAGCGGCGAATCGGGCGGCGAAGTCGGGGTCTTCGGCGGCGGCGCTAAAGACGTGGCCGGCCCAGGCGATGGGGTAGTCCATGGCGCCGGGAAGATAGCGGTAGGGACACCAGACGGTGTTGACCATGCCGGTGACGCCTTGGGAACAGCCAAGCCGGCCCCGCATTTCCATGCGGGGCTGGGCGCTGCGGAGGTCCCCCGGTTTCCGGAGGCTCTGCTGGCGGCGTTGCAGGCTGAAGGCGGTCATCTGGCGGACGTTGGCGAAGTCGCCTTCGTGGGGGAGGACGCGGGCGAGCCAGCACATGGTGGCGGGGCAGGCCCATACTTCAAACCCGGCGCCGGTGAAGGTGTCCAGCGAGCTGGGGTGGACCTGGGGTTCGTAGTGCCAGTCGAAGATGAGGACGTCCTTGCCGATGGCCTTAAGGGTTTTGGGCCAGAGCAGGAGGTGATCGCCCCACATGGCGGGACGTTTGCCCAGGGAGCGGACGATTTCGTGGACGCGCAGGGCGTGCGCAGCGAAAAGCTGGGCGGATTGGTCGGCCGTGATGTTCTTATAGCGGGGGAGGCTGCGGAGGTTGACTTCGTCCAGGCCGACGTGGATGACCTGGGCGGGGAAGATTTCGGCTACGTCGTGGAAAAGGTCGTTGAGCAGGCGGTGGACTTTTTTGTTTTCCGGGTCCAGGGAGTTAAACCCGCGGTGCGACGGCGGGGACCCTAAGGCGCGGAAGCGGGGGAGGGAGGTGATAAAGCGGGTGTGGCCGAGGCTTTCAAGTTCGGGGATGACGCGCAGGCCCAGGTCGTCGGCGTGGGCGATCAGGTCGCGCATGTCCGTGGGGGAGAGGGCGCCTGGGCTGGCTAATTCCGGATGCGAGGGCAAGGTTAACCGGCAGCCTTCGTCGTCGGCAAAGTGCCAGTGCAGGGTGTTGTAGCCCCAGCGGGCCAGCCAGGGCAGGAGAAAATCGAACTCGGCTTTGAGGTCCATTTGCCGGGCGGGATCGAGCATGACGACGCGGTGCTTGAAGGTGGGCATGGGAGGTTTCGGGATCGGGAGGTGCGGAGTTGGTTTAAGGGGACAAGGGCAAGAGGATGTAATAGTTTATCCGCGATCTTCCGGGTGAAGATATTGTGGGGGGAGACGAGGATAGGGAGGGGGAAAGTTTTATGGGAGGAGTGCCCAGGGATTTTTTCCCTGGGCTTTAGGGGGCAAGAACTAATGTCGGTCGCTGCGGGGGGCTTCCGGGGGGACTTCCGGGGGGATTTCCGGGGGGCGGGGGATTTTCTATGATGGGGGGACCATGAGTAATCCCATAGCTTTGATTCTGCGCACGGCGGGCACCAACTGCGATCGGGAATTGGCGTTTGCTTTTGAATTGGCGGGGGCGGGGACGCGGACGGTGCATCTGCATGAATTGATCGCGCGGCCGGGGATTCTTGGGGAGGTGGATCTAGTGGGATTTCCGGGGGGTTTTTCGTATGGGGACGACATCGCGGCGGGGCGGATTCAGGCAAACCTGTTGCGGCATCGGTTGCTTGGGCCGGTGCAGGCGGCGATCGCGCGGGGTGTGCCGATGATCGGGATCTGCAATGGGTTTCAGGTGCTGGTCAAGGCGGGACTGCTGCCGTTCCCGCAGGAAGCCAAACAGGTGGTGACGCTGGCGGACAACACGTGCGGGCGATTCATCGACCGGTGGATCGGGCTGCGGGCGGAGCCGGCGAGCGTGTGCGTGTGGACGAAAGGGCTGGATCGGCTGGACCTGCCGATTGCCCATGGCGAGGGGCGGTTTGAGCCGGAGTCGGCGGAGGTGCTCGAGAGGCTCAAGCAGGGGGGGCAGGTGGCACTGCGGTATGGGCGGATGGTGGATGGGATAACAGGAGAGTACCCCCCGGCGGAGCCGGAAGAGCCGGGGGTTGAATCGGAGGGGGCGAAAGAAGGGGACAAGACCGGCACACAGCACCCTTCGGGCTGCTGTGTGGCACCCAGTCAACTTCCGGGGGCGAATCCGAATGGGTCGGTGGAGGACATCGCGGGGGTGTGTGATCCGACGGGATTGGTTTTGGGGCTGATGCCGCACCCCGAAAGGCACGTGCATGGGACGCATCACCCGTGTTGGACGCGGTTTTCGGCCCAGCGGTTGGCGCAGACGCCGGCGGGATTGCGGTTTTTCCAGAATGCCCTGGAACATGTAAGGCAGAGGGCGGCGGTGACGGTGTAGGGGGGGAGTTGGGGGTTAGGGATTGGGGGTTGGGGAAAGGCATTACGCAGCACTGAATACTCGAGTTGTGCCCAGGGAAGGAATCCCTGGGCTTTAGCCGCAATAGGTGGGGTGGCGTGCGGGGGTGGTACGCGGCGATCTGCGATCGCCCGCTAAACAAAAAAACGCTGATTCCATAGCCCATAGCCCGTACCCCAGCAGTATCTGGGTACATCGCACACAGCACTTTCGGAGGACCGGAAGATGCTGTGTGGCACCCGGCTGGGGGGGCGTGTTTTCTTGGGGGATGATGGTTATAATGCTCGATTCTCGGTTTATGCGCCGTGGCGGTAATCGCACGCATAGGCTGATCGCACCAGGCGGCCATCACGGATGTGCCGCGACCCGTACCTGTCGGGGATGTCCCCTGACCGGGTAAGAGCAAAATCGTTAGGACACTTTTTCATGGTTGACCGTAATTTAATCGCCTCACTTCAGATCGACGACAGCGAAGCGGAACAGATGTTGGCCGACGCCATGGGCCCTCAGGCCGTCAAGGGGGAGATGACGTGGCTGGCTGAGGATCAGATGGGGGACCTCAAACCCGGATCGATCCTCAAGGGCAAGATCATCGGGCGGGTGGGCCCGGACTTTCTGGTGGAAGTGGGGCTTAAGAGCGAAGGCGTGCTGCCGCGGGATGAATTTTCCGATCCGGACGCGGTGGAAATCGGGGACGTGGTGGAAGTGCTGCTGGAAGCCATCGAGGTGGAAGGCGGCGTGGTGCAGATCTCCAAGCGCAAGGCGGACCGCATCCGCGGCTGGGAGAGGATCATCGAGAAGGCCCACGAGGGCGACACGATCGACGGCAAGGTGATGCGCAAGATCAAGGGCGGGCTGCTGGTGGACATCGGCGTGCCGGTGTTCCTGCCGGCCTCGCAGGTGGACGTGCGGCGTCCGGCGGACATCGGGGAATACATCGGCCGGACGATTCGGGCCAAGATCATCAAGATCGACCAGGCCCGGCGCAACATTGTGGTTTCCCGCCGCAAGCTGATCGAAGAGGAACGGGCGGAGAAGCGCAAGAAGCTGCTGGAAACGCTCAAGGAAGGCGACATCGTCAAGGGCACGGTGAAGAATATCGCGGACTTCGGGGCGTTTATCGACTTGGGCGGCATCGACGGCCTGCTGCACATCACGGACATGAGCTGGGGGCGGATCAACCACCCCTCGGAAATGGTGCAGATCGATCAGCAGATCGAAGTGCGCGTTCTGAAAATCGACCGCGAGAAGGAAAAGTTCGCGCTGGGCCTCAAGCAGAAGGAAGATTCGCCGTGGCAGGACATCGAGGTCAAGTACCCGGTGAACACGCGGGTGAAGGGCCTGGTGACCAACATCGTTTCCTACGGCGCGTTTGTGAAGCTCGAGGATGGCGTGGAAGGGTTGGTGCACATCTCGGAGATGTCCTGGACGCGGCGGATCAATCACCCCTCCGAACTGGTGTCCGTGGGCCAGGAGGTGGAGGTGGTGGTGCTGGACGTGAACAAGGACAAGCAGGAAATCTCGCTGGGCATGAAGCAGACGGAAGTGAATCCGTGGGAGATCATGGCCCAGAAGTACCCGCCGGGCACGGTGGTGGAAGGCAAGGTGCGCAATCTGACGAGCTACGGCGCGTTCATCGAGATCGAGCCGGGCATCGACGGGCTGCTGCACGTGTCGGATATTTCCTGGACCAAGAAGCTGACGCACCCCAACGAGGTGGTCAAGAAGGGCGACGCGATCCACTGCGTGGTGCTGGAAGTGGATCAGGAAAAGCAGCGGATCAGCCTGGGCTTAAAGCAGATGAGCCAGGACCCGTGGCTGGAAGCGATTCCGGCGCACTACCAGCCGGGCATGATCGTCAAGGGCAAGGTGACGAAGATCACCAACTTCGGCGTGTTTGTGGAGCTGGAAGAGGATTTGGAAGGCTTGCTGCACATTTCCGAACTGGCGGACCACAAGGTCGAGAACCCCGAGGATATTGTGAAGGTCGGGCAGGATCTGGAAGTGAAGATTCTGCGGGTGGACGTGGAAGACCGGAAGATCGGGCTGTCGCTAAAGCGGGCGCAGTGGACGGCGGAAGGCGACGGCGCGGCTGGCGAAGCCTCTGCCCCCGGAACCCCCGCCTCCGGAAGTCCCGCCCCTGGAAGCCCGGCCTCCGGCGCTTCGGCCGCGGGTGCGGCATCGGGTCGCAAGGGCCAGGCGAATCTGGGCGGCGGCCTTGGCGATGCGGGCAACCTGGGGACGGACAAGATCACGTTCGGCCCGTCGGGCACGAAGTAAGATCCGCGACGGAATAAAACGGCGATCGACCATTTGAGGAATGATTCAGCCCGCTTCAGGCGGGCTTTTTTTTGCGCGCGGTGGGGGAGGAACGGGGGCATCCGCGAGCTGGGCGGGTGCGGAAACAGGGGTGGTAAGGCAGGGGGCATGGGGGGGAGAAAAGAAGGCTAAGCGAAGTGAAAAAAGGCTGGGAAAGGTGCGTCTTTTTATTGATCAGCAGACAAGATGGGGTTAAAATTGGCCCGGAGGCTTAGTTAATTTCTATGATCCGGTCTTAAGGATGCGGTTTCCGCAATTTGGGGACGGTTATCAATCGGACAGCTCCGGCTGGATGCGGCTTGGGGCTGAGGTTTGGCTACAAAAAAAGCGAGAACGACCATGAGTAAGAATTTCTTTTCGGCCCGAAAGTTAATGTCCTTGCGCCAGGGGCGGCGGATGAATAAGAAGCAAGAGCGCGCGGCAAGGCACGTGGCGGGCGAATTTACGGACGGCGGAGGCTGGCGCGGGCTGGAGGCGCTGGAGCCGCGGATGCTGTTGACGGCGATTTCGATCAGCGACGCGGAGGTGGTGGAAACGGACGCGGGGACGGTCAATGCCGTGTTCGAGGTGAGTCTGGACTGGGCGATTAATTTATTTGGGGTGACCGTGCAGTACGCGACCGCCAACGGACGCGTCGATCCGGCGACGGCGGGCAGCGATTACACAGCCAAGACGGGCACGGTGACATTCGATATGTTTGAGTCCACCAAGCAGATTGTGGTGTCGGTGCTGGCGGACAACGAAACGGAAAAGGATGAAAAGTTCTACGTCATTCTGTCCAACCCCAGCAACGCGACGATCGCGGACGGGACAGGGGTGGGGACGATCCATGACGATGACGTGGCGGTGGTGACGATCGCGGCGGTGCGTCCGGCGGCGAGCGAGGTCGATGCGGACGGCAAGGGGATGGGGCAATTCAAGATCACGCGGACGGGAGCGGCGCTGGCGATGGCGGACCCGTTAGTGGTGCATTACACGGTGGGAGGATCGGCGACGGCGGGGAGCGATTACCAGGGTCTGACCGGGACGGCGGTGATTCCGGCGAAGATGACGTCGGTGTTTGTGACGGTGGGCCCGGTGGACGACCTGGACTGCGATGGGCCGGAGACGGTGGTGCTGACGCTGGTGGATCAGAGCACGTACGACCTGGGGGCGGCGGCGGGCCAGACGGCGACGGTGACGATCGCGGACGATGAGCCGATGGTTACGGTGGCGGCGACCAAGCCGACGGCGTCGGAGGCGAATCCGACGGCCGCGGGCAAGGGGCAGTTCACGTTCACGCGTTCGGGCGGGACGACGGACGAGGAGATGAAGGTTTATTACACCGTGGCGGGGACGGCCAGCGGCGACCATGATTATCAGGAGCTCAGCGGGCTGGTGGTGATCCCGGCGGGGAAGAAGACGGCGACGGTGGACGTGATTCCCAAGGACGACACGTTAGCCGACGAGGGGGAAACGGTGATCGTGCGGTTGGTTAAGACCGAGTCTTACAGCGTGGGGACGCTGACGGACAGCGTGGTGACGATTACGGACAACGAGCCGGTGGTGAAGGTCACGGCGAACAAGCCCAACGCCAGCGAGACGGACCCGACGGGCAAGGGGATGGGGCAGTTCACGTTCACGCGGTCGGGCGGTTCGACGGCGGAGGCGCTGACGGTCCATTATCTGGCCGGGGGCAACGCGACGGCGGGGACGGACTATGCGGGCTTGAGCGGGTCGGTGGAAATCGGGGCGGGTAAGACGTCGGTGACGATCAACATTGTGCCGGTGGACGACGCGATCGCGGATGCGGGCGAAGGGGTGACTCTGGAGGTTTTGCCCAACAAGATCTACAACGCGGGGCCGGTGGGCACGCGGGCGGCGACGGTGACGATCGCGGACAACGAGCCGACGGTGACGGTGACGGCGAACAAGCCCAAGGCCAGCGAGACGGATCCAGCGGGCAAGGGGATGGGGCAGTTCACGTTCACGCGGACGGGCGGTTCGACGGCGGCGGCGCTGACGGTGCATTACGAGGTGGAGGGGAACGAGGACCTCACCCAGGAATTAAGCGGGACGGTGGTGATCGCGGCGGGCAAGACGACGGCGACGGTGGACGTGATTCCCAGGGATGACGCATGGGTGGAGTCGGTCCAAGGGGTGACGGTGGCCTTGCTCAGCAGCACCGTCTACAACCTGGGGCCGACGGACACGCGGACGGCGACGGTTTCGATCGCGGATAACGAGCCGACGGTGTCGGTGACGGCGACGAAGGCGGCGGCGTCGGAAACGAACACGGCGGGCAAGGGGATGGGGCAATTCACGATCACGCGGACGGACTGTTTGTTGGACAAGGAATTGCGGGTTAACTGCGGATTCAGCGGCACGGCGGACCCCGGGGAGGACTATGTGGGAGTGAAGGACTTCTCGGTGGTGATTCCGGCGGGGAAGGCGTCGGTGACGGTGGACGTGGCGCCGATCGACGACGCGCTGGTGGAAAGCACTCAGACGGTGATCTTGACCGTGCGGCCGAGGGACGAGTATCGGGTCAATCAGGACAAGCGGACGGCGACGGTGACGATCGCGGACAACGAGCCGACGGTGACGGTGACGGCGAACAGGCCCAGCGCCAGCGAGACGGACCCGACGGGCAAGGGGATGGGGCAGTTCACGATCACGCGGGCGGGGGGATCGACGGAGGGGGGGATCAGGGTGTATTACTCCGTCTATGGGACAGCGGAGATGGGTGCGGATTATCAGGCGATCGGCAAATGGGTAGAGATTGCGGCGGGTAAGACTTCGGTGACGGTGGACGTGAGGCCGATCGACGACGCGATCGCCGAAGAAGGGGAGACGGTGGTCCTGTCGCTGCATGAGGACGATGGGTATCGCCTGGGAGCGGAGGCGACGCAGGAGGCGACGGTGACGATTGCCGACAACGAGCCGGTGGTGACGGTGACGGCGAACAAGGCCGGCGGCAGCGAGACGGACCCGACGGGCAAGGGGATGGGGCAGTTCACGGTGACGCGGACGGGCGGCTCGACGGCGGGGGCGATCCGGGTGTATTACTCGGTCGGCGGGACGGCGCAGGTGGGGTGGGATTATCAGGTGATCAACAGCTGGGTGGACATCGCGGCGGGCAAGACGACGGCGACGATCGACGTGATTCCCGTCGACGACCTGGATGCGGAGGCTGCGGAAACGCTGATTCTGACCCTCAATGAGGGCCAAACGTACACCATGGGGGCGCCGGCGCAGCGGGTGGCGACGGTGACGATCGCGGATAACGAGCCGACGGTGACGGTGACGGCGAACAAGCCCAACGCCAGCGAGACGGATCCGACGGGCAAGGGGATGGGGCAGTTCACAGTGACGCGGACGGGCGGATCGACGGCGGCGGCGATGACGGTGTATTACACGCTGCAGCGTCAGGCGGTCATCATGAGTTTGGGCCAGATCTATCAGGAAGTGGTGATCGCGGCGGGCAAGACGTCGGCGACGGTGGACCTGATTCCCAAGGACGACGCGGTGGCGGAGGACCCGGAGGTGATGGTGCTGCGGTTGGCCGAGAGCTCGTCGTATCGGCTGGGCCCGGAGAAGCAGCGGACGGCGACGGTGACGATCGCGGATAACGAGCCGACGGTGACGGTGACGGCGAACAAGCCCAACGCCAGCGAGACGGACCCGACGGGCAAGGGGATGGGGCAGTTCACAGTGACGCGGACGGGCGGATCGACGGCGGCGGCGCTGACGGTGTATTACACGCTGCAGCATCCGGTGGTCACGGCGGGCCTGGCCCAGATCTATCAGGAAGTGGTGATCGCGGCGGGCAAGACGTCGGTGACGGTGGACGTGATACCCAAGGACGACGCGGTGGTGGAGGACCCGGAGGTGCTGGTGCTGAGATTGGCGGAGTATTCGTCGTATCGGCTTGGGCCGGAGAAGCAGCGGACGGCGACGGTGACGATCGCGGATAACGAGCCGACGGTGACGGTGACGGCGAACAAGCCCAACGCCAGCGAGACGGATCCGACGGGCAAGGGGATGGGGCAGTTCACGCTGACGCGGACGGGGGGCACGACGGATCAGGATTTGCAGGTCATCTGCATCGTCGGGGGGACGGCGGAGCTGGAATATGATTACATGATGTTTGCCATGCCGAAGATTCTCAAAGGGCAGACCTCGGCGACGGTGATGATTATCCCGGAGGATGATCGCAATGTGGAGAACACCGAGACGGTGGTGCTGATGCTGCAGGCCAGCGAGACCTACCGCCTGGGGACGGTGGCGCAACGGACGGCGACGGTTTCGATCGCGGACAACGAGCCGACGGTGACGGTCAAGGCCAGCAAGGCGACGACGTCGGAGTCCGGGACCGGGGGAGACGGGCAATTCACGCTGACCAGGAGCAATGCTTTGCTGGATCAGCCGCTGACGGTGATTTATGAGGTCAGCGGGACGGCGACGGCGGAGAGCGATTACCAGCCGCTGCCGCAGTATGCGGAGATTCCGGCGGGGGCCAGCAGCGTGACGCTGGACGTCAAGGCGAAGGCGGATTTGCTGGCGGAAGGGACGGAAACGGTGATTCTGACGCTTTGGCAAGGCAAGGATTACCGGCTGGGCCCGGCGGCGCAGCAGGCGGCGACGGTGAACATCAGCAACGCGCTGGGGGTGAATCTGTTGGAGGTTGGGGCGTTTGACGAATTGGGCACGACGTGGAATTACGACATGACGGTCAACGGCTTTAAGGGCAGCGCGACCGTGAGGAACCTAGAGGGAGACTCGGATCAATATCGGCAGGAAATGGTGTTTGACGTGGATGGGGACACGCTCGAGCAGACTTTGATCTGGACGAAAGTCGCGGGAGCGTTGCTGCTGGACTTCGACAGCGTGCAGCTGGATTCATTGGTCGAGGATCTGGGCGGCGAGCTGTATTGGCCGCGGTTGCAGGTGTCCGGGCCGGTGCTGTGCGGCCCGGTGACGGATTCCGGGCCGATCTTTCTGGACCTGGGCAAGTACGGAATGATTGAAGGCACGGTTACGCTGACCACGACGCTGGTGGGCATGGAAACGGTGACGGTGAAGGCGGGGACATTCTCGGCCTACAAGGTTCAGATCGCCGAGAAGGACGCGATGCAGGGAACCATCACCGGGTCCAAGGGGACCGCGAAGTTGACCGCGACGGAAAACTGCCTGTTCACGTTCTGGGTGTTGCCGAACATCGGCATCATCAAGTTCGCGATGACGTCGTCGGCCAGCGTGGCGGCGGCGGGGTACGGCAGCGACTCGGCCACCATCAACCTGACGATGGGACTTAAGGAAGTGCCGCGGCGGTGAGGGTGGACGCCGGAGCTGGGCGGTCCTGGTGAGGATGCCGCTGCGGGAAACTGGATGGCCCTTTGGGGGTCGGTCTTCCGGGGGGCGGCCTTCCGGGGGGCGCGGGTTACCAGTAGATGTAGCGGGTGAAGAGGCGGCGGTCGCGTTCGGGCAGTTCGTCGATGTTGGGCACCAGGTAGCGGTTTTCGTCGATGTCCAGGAGGAGCTTGCCGCCCTTGCCGTAGTCCTGGGCGCGGTCGCCTTGGTAGCGCATGTAGAACTGCATGGGGCCCAGGTCGGTGTCCACTTCAAAGTTGAGGAACCCGCCGTGCATGACGGTGATCTGGGTGACGGCGCGGATGGTGTGGACCAGGTAACGCTTTAGCAGCGAGCTGCGGAGCAGGTCCTGGACCTCGTCGGGCCAATCGGACATCTTGGCCACCAGGCCGACTTCCACTTCGCGTTTTTCCTGATTGAGATAGCGCAGGGAGATGAATTCCTGGGGATATTGCACGGGGAAGCAGCGGAGGGCGAAGGCGCCGGAATAGATGCGGTCGTTGAGGACCGTCACGTGCAGGGCGCCGCGGCCGCCTAAGTGGATCAGGGCGTTGTCGGGGGTCAGCCAGCGGGGGTGGTGGGAGGGGGGTTGTTTGTCGGCAGGGTCGGTTTTGTCGGTCGGGGCGGTGGAGGGGTGCTGATCGGTGCGGTGGTCAAAGCTTCGTCCGCTGCCGGCGGCTTTGAGGGCTTCCTGGGCGGCCATTTCGTCGATGGTGGGGGGCTTGGCCATGCCCTGCATGTTGACCAAGCGGGCGTAGAGCCCGCCCTTGGACATCAGTTCGTCGTGGGAGCCGACCTCGGCGATCTTGCCGGCATCGACGACCATGATGCGGTGGGCGTTGCGCAGGGTGCTTAGGCGATGGGCGATGGCGATGGTGGTGCGGCCTTTGACGACCTCGGCGAGGGCGGCCTGGATGGAGGCTTCGCTTTCGGCGTCCACGCTGCTGGTGGCTTCGTCGAGGATAAGGATGCGGGGGTCGGAAAGGAGCACGCGGGCGATGCTGACGCGCTGGCGTTCGCCGCCGGAGAGTCCGGCCCCGCGCTCGCCGACCCAGGTGTCGTAGCCGTGGGCGGTTTTGGAGATGAAGTCGTGGCAGTTACCGGCCTTGGCGGCCTGGATGACTTCCTGGGGCGTGGCGTTGCGCTTGCCGTAGATGAGGTTCTCCCAGATGCTGCCGCGGAAGAGGAAGGGCTCCTGGAGCACGACGCCGATCTGGGTGCGCAGGTTGTCCTTGCCGAGCTGGCGGACGTCGACGTTGTCGATGAGGACCTGCCCGTCGTTGACGTCATAGAAGCGGCAGAGCAGGTTGACCAGGGTGCTCTTGCCGGACCCGCTGCGTCCGACGACGCCGATCATCTCGCCGGGCTGGATTTCGAAGGTGACGTCGCGGAGGACCTGGGCCTGGCGGTCATACCCGAAGGAGACGCGTTTAAAGGCGATCCGGCCCTGGATGGTGTCGATGCGGACGGGCTTGGCCACGTCCTTGATCTGGGGAGGGGTGTCGAGAATTTCAAAGATGCGGTGCATCTGGGTGGCGACGTTGGTCAGCCACTGGGTGAGCTGGGTGAGGGAGCCCAGGGGGCCGTAGAACATCCACAGAAAACCGAAGAAGGCGATGAGTTGTCCCAACGTCATCTTGGCGTCAAGCACGTTGTTGCCGCCGACGTACCAGACGATCCACCCGCCGAGCTGGAAGAGCAGAGTCATAATAGGGTAGAAAGTGACGGCGGCCAGGCCGACGTTGCGACGGGCGTCACGGAGATTATGGCTGGCTTTCTCAAAGCGCTTCTGCTCGAGGTCTTCCTGGGCAAAGGCTTTGACCACGCGGATGCCCGAGAGCATGCCCGAGAGCATGCCGGCCTGCTTGCTGGAGGCGTCCCAGAAGCGGAAATTGCGGGGGTAGACGTATTTCCAGAAGACAATACTGCCGGTGGCCACCAGGGGCGCGGGCAGAAGAGTCCAGAGGGCCAGCTGGGTGTTAATGACGAACATCATGATGGTGACGCCCACGAGCATCACCAATTGGAAGAGGAAGCCGGCGGTCAGTTGATGGACGACGTCGTGGAGGGCTTCGGTGTCGTAGGCGACGCGACCGACGAGGGACCCGACCTGTTGGCGATCGTAATAGCCGACGGACAGTTGCTGGAGATGGGCGACCAAGCGGTTGCGCATGTCGGAGGTGACGGCGGTGCCGACCTTCACGCCTACGCGGCCGATGGTGATGCCCACGCCCATGCGGATGATCTGGACGGCGGCGAGAATGCCGACAACCTCCAACAACAGAAAACGGTGTTGCGAGAGTTTTTCGGGAATCGCCTGCCACTGTTGGGCGTTTTCCTTGGTGCCCGGCAGGACGTTGTCAATCAGATATTGAGTCAGAAGAGGCATCACCAGATCCAGGCCGATGCCCACGAGCATGAGCGAGATCATCAGCGTGGCTGGTCCGCCGTAGGGCTTGAGGAGTTCCCAGATGCGGCGGAGGACGACGCCGCGGTTGATGGTGAGCGGGCCCTCGCGTTCTTTTTCCTGGTTGTCCTCAGGGGTGATGACGATCGGTTCGTTTTCGACGCGAAGCTGGAGCTTGCGGCTGACCTTGGCGAAGCGGTCGGCCATGCGGTTGCTGTAGCGGAGCAGGTCGAAGTAAATCGTGCCGATGCGGGCCTGGAGCAGGCCGGACCCGACGACGGGCTCGCAGCGGAACTCGTTGACTTCGTCAAAGCGGGCGCCGACGACGACGCCGGCGGGTTCGCCTTCCTCAACGACGACCAGGCGCTCGGGGGTGACGGCCAGCCACTGGCGGCGATAGCGGCCGAGGCGGTCGATGTCCGTATCGGTGCAGAGCACCAGATCCTTTTCCTCGATTTTCTGGCTGATGAGAACCTGCGCGACGTTGGCAGGCAGTTTTTTAAGCAACATCCTGAAGCATACTCCCAAGAGCGGACGGCGGAGCTGGCGTGTGCACCGCCCCCTTAAAACTTGATCATCTCACGTGTCGCTCTGATTTTTCGGTGTTTCAAAGCACGTTGTCATACACTGATTTTCGCAGCTTGCAAGATTGCCCCCCTCTGATCGTTCTTCGTTGCGGGCGAATTTGGGCGGGTTTGGAGCAGGGCAGATGAGCCGGCGCGAAGCGGTGGACGAGGCGGAGGATGAGAGGGGCAAGCGGAGCCGGGCGGGTGGGAAAAGGCCGGGGTGGAAGGGCGAGCTGCGGGGCGAGGGGGCTATTTGCACAGGCGCCGGGGTTAGGTTAAACCGTTGTTCCTTCCTGACGTAAATCCCCGTGTATTGAAGGGCCGGCCGATGAAAAAGATTGTCTGTTACGGCGATTCGAACACCTGGGGATACGATCCAGAGACGAACTCGCGGATGGATCGGCACACGCGCTGGCCGGGGGTGATGGGCGATTTGTTGGGCGAGGGGTATGAGGTGGTTGAGGAAGGTTTGCCGAGCCGGACCACGTGCTGGGACGACCCGACGGACAGTTTATTCGACGGGTCGGACAAGAACGGCAAGCGCTACTTGGTTCCCTGCGTATGTTCGCATGCGCCGCTGGACCTGCTGATCATCATGCTGGGGACCAATGACTTAAAGACGCGGTTTAATCTTTCGGCCAGCGAGATCGCCCACAGCGCGGCGAGCTTGGTGGGGACGGCCCGGGCGGTGATTCCCAAGCGCAAGGGCGAGCAATTGAAGGTGCTGCTGGTGGCGCCGCCGCCGCTGCCGGCGAATCTCAATGACGGGGCGTTCCTGCAAGGGCACGAGAAATCGCGGAGATTCGCGGACGAATTCCGGATGGTGGCCAAGCAGTGGCAGTGCGACTGGCTGGACGCGGGCGCGGTGGTGGAGGTGAAGGCGAAGGAAGGCATTCATTTTGGGGTGGCGCAGCATCGGAAACTGGGGGAGGCCCTGGCGGCGCGGGTGAAGGAGTGTTTGGAGACGGCGGCGGGGGCTTAACTTTTTTCAGAGAGGCGCGGACGAACGATGAAGACGATTCTGTGCTACGGTGATTCGAACACCTGGGGATTTGACCCTAAGACGGGGTGGCGCTATCCGATGGACGTGCGCTGGCCGAGCGTGATGCGGAAGGAGCTGGGGGCGGAATACTGGGTGGTGGAGGAGGGGTTGTGCGGGCGAACGACGGTGTGGGATGATCCGATCGAGGGGGATCGGAACGGCAAGAAGCATCTGGCGTCGAACCTGGAATCGCATTGCCCGCTGGACTTAGTGACCATCATGCTGGGGACCAATGATCTAAAGACGCGGTTTTCGCTGTCCGCGCATGACATAGCGCGGGGGGCGGCGGTGCTGGTGCGGATGGTCCAGGGGGCGGTGTATCGCGCCAAGGACGCGCCGCCGAAGGTGCTCTTGATCGCGCCGCCGGTGGTGGCGGAAAAGTGCAACACGTACGAGGCGTGGCTGAATTCATTCGACAAGTCCAGCAAGTTCGGCAGCTACTACGCGGCGGTGGCCAAGGAGTGCGGCTGCGGGTTTCTGGACGCGGGGCAGGTGGTTAAGTCGAGTCAGGTGGATGGGGTGCACCTGGATGCGGGCGAGCACGCGAAGCTGGGGTTGGCGGTGACGAATAAGGTCCGGGAGATGCTGGGTTGCTGATCGGCCTATTTATCCTGCTGGGCACGGGCTTTCTGTGGGTGGTGCAGGGAGTGTTGTTCAGCCTGACCGTGCGACGGGGGTCGGCGGTGGATCTGTTGGTGTTTCTGCAATTAAGCGCGGTGCTGGCGGCGGTGATTTCGTGGATGATCCTGCCGGATTTCGCGGTGATTGCAGAGGGACAGGTGAGCCACGGGGCGGCGCTGGCGGGGGTGCAATTCGCCTCGGGGCTGCTCTCGGGCGTGGGCTATTTTTCGATGCGGCGGGGCATGGCGGCGGGACATCACGGGGTGGTGTGGACGCTGGCGCAGTCGGCGATGATTTTTCCGTTTCTTTACGCGGTGGCGTGGATGGGCGAGCCGCTGGAGTGGGCCGGTGGGGCGGGCATCGTGTTGATTCTGGCCAGTGTGCTGTTGTTCAGTCGGGTGAACGTGGCGTCGGCGACGGAAAAGGACGAGGCAAGTTCGACTGGGCCGGCGGGGAAGAGCAGGGCGTGGTTGGGGTTTGGTTTGTTGACGCTGCTCTTGTTCGGAGTGGCGCAGATTCTGGCTTCGGCGCCGTCGTTTTGGAAGGGGTGGTCGGACCAGGCCCATTTGCGGGTGCCGTTCTACAACACGGGGGTGGCGGCGTGTTATCTGTTGGCGGGATTCCCGTGGCGGAGGAAGCCTGACGGCAGGGTTGTGTTATTCGCGGCTATGAACGCGGCGGCGGCGATTGTGGCGCTGTTTGCGATTTTCAAGGGGATGGATTTGCTGTCGGCTTTAGCGCGCACGAATGTGGTGTATCCGGTGGTGGTGGCGACGTCGATGGCAGGGTTTGCGATTTATGCCCGGGCGTGGCTGAAGGAGCGGCCGGGGAAGATCGGATACGCGGCGATCATGGCGGCGGTGCTGGGGGTGCTGCTGCTGGCGATCAGGAGGTGAGGGCGGGTGGGGCGGAGTTCTTAAGTCGAACGACAAGGACACGAAAACGCGGCGTTCTTCCGGGGGCGAATGCCCGTTAAACGTTTTTGGCCATAGCAGCTGCCGGGGTTTACTGGGGGCTACTTCCCGGGGGGATTACTTCCGGGAGGGTTACTTCCGGGGGCATTGGGCGCGGTGGCGGAGGTAGTGGTCGGCTAAGACCAGGGCGAGCATGGCTTCGCCCATGGGGACAAATCGCGGCAGGAGGCAGGGGTCGTGGCGGCCTTTGGTGGCGATGGTGGTCGGTTGCCCGGCGCAGGTGACGGTGGGTTGAGGGCGGGAGAGCGAGCTGGTGGGCTTGACGGCGCAGCGCAGGACGATGGGCATGCCGGAGGAGATGCCGCCGAGCATGCCGCCGTGGCGGTTGGTCGAGGTGACGATTTTTCCGTCGGCGGTGGTGAAGTAGTCGTTGTTTTCGCTGCCGCGCAGGGAGGCGGAGGCGAACCCGGAACCGAATTCCACACCCAATACGGCCGGGAGGCTGAACATGGCCTTGCCCAGGTCGGCTTTGAGTTTGTCGAAGACCGGTTCGCCCCAGCCGGGCGGGACGGAAGTGGCGACCAATTCCGCGACGCCGCCGATGGAGTCCTGTTCGCCGCGGACCTGTTCGATGAGGGCGATCATTTTTTCGGCGGCTTGGGCGTCGGGACAGCGGACGACGTTGGCTTCCACTTGTGCGAGCGTGACGGCGGCGGGGTCGGGGATGGCGGCGATGATGGGACCGACCTGGCGGACGTAGCCGACGATTCTTACGCCGCAGTCGCGGGCGAGGAGTTTTTTGGCGATGGCGCCGGCGGCGACGCGGGCGGTGGTTTCGCGGGCGCTGGAGCGTCCGCCGCCGCGGTAGTCGCGGAACCCGTATTTGGCGTCGAAGGTGTAGTCGGCGTGGCCGGGGCGATATTTGTCTTTGATGTCGGTGTAATCGCCGGAGCGCTGGTCCTGGTTTTCGATGAGGATGGCGATGGCGGTGCCGGTGGTTTTGCCTTCAAAGACGCCCGAGAGGATGCGCGGCTGGTCTTCTTCCTGGCGCTGGGTGGTGATTTTGGATTGTCCGGGGCGGCGGCGTTTTAAGTCGGCTAAGAGGTCGGCTTCGGACAGTTCCAGGCCGGGGGGCACGCCGTCGACGATGCAGACGTTGGCTGGGCCGTGGCTTTCACCGGCGGTGGTGACGCGGAAGAGTTGTCCAAAGCTGTTGCCGGCCATGCGTGTTTCCTGCCGATGCCGGGAAAGAGGGGCAAAAGCAGCAGAGATTGTAACAGCCTAAGTTCCCGGGGCGACTAAGTCGGGAGGGCCACAGACCCGGCGGGCCTTTTAAGGAGCCGGGGCGGGCTGGATGTTTGCCTGGGCGTGGGCGAGGGAAAGCTGCTGGGCCGCCAAGCGGGTCTGGAGCACCAGCAGGGCGGTTTCCAGCTGGGGATCGACGCCCTTGCGGATCAGGTCCTGGGCCACGGGCGGTTTTTCCTTGCCTTCCTGGGCGGGGGTGTCGTCGTCGCGGATGACGTCCACTTCCTGGCGCATGTCGAGGGCGTCGGCGACCTGTTTGTCGGTCATGGAGACTTCCAGGTCGGGATTGACGCCCCATTCCTGGGCCAGGGGCTGGCGGTGGATGATGCGCCCGCCGGGCAAGCGGTAGTACTGGGTGGTCAGCTTCAAAAAGGCCTGTCCGCTGTTGAGTTTAAAAAGGTCCTGGACGGAGCCTTTGCCGAAGCTGCGCTGGCCGACGAGGAGGGCCCGCTGGTAGTCCTGCAGGGCGCCGGCGACGATTTCCGAAGCGCTGGCGGAGCCCTGATTGATCAGCAGGACGACGGGCATGTTGGGCTGGGAGTGATCGGGACGGGCGCGATATTCCTGGGTGACGTGGCCATCGCCCTCGACGGTGGAGACGATCGGCCCGGAGGGGATAAAGCGGTTGGCCACTTCCACGGCGGCGCTGAGCAGCCCGCCGGGGTTGAAGCGCAGGTCGATGATCAGGGCGTTCAGGTCGCCTTCTTCCTGCATCTGGTTGATGGCCAGGTCCAGGTCGTCGGCGGTCTGGGGCAGGAAGTTGGTCAGGCGGAGGTAACCGATGCGGTAGTCGGTATCGATGAAATAGTCCCAGGTTTTGTCGGGGCGGCGTTGCCAGCCGATGATCGAGTCGATGGGGATTTCATCGCGCACGATGCTGAAGGGGGTGGGGGTTTCCACGCCCATGCGTTCGATGGCGAGGGTGACGGTGGTGCCCTTGGGCCCGGTGATTTCACGGACGGCGCGATCGACGCTCCAGGTGGAGGTGTCCTTGCCGTCGACCTGGGCGATGATGTCGCCGGCCTTGATGCCGGCCTTCTGGGCGGGGGTGTTGGGGACGGGGGTGATGACCACCAGGCGGCCGTCACGCTTGGAGATCTGCACGCCGATGCCGTAGAACTTGCCCTGGGTGGCGCGGCTGAACTGCTCCATTTCGCGGGGCCAGATGATGGCGGAGAAGTCGTCGAGGGTGGACATGGCGCCGTCGGCCATCTCGTAGGCCAGGACCTGCTGGGGCAGGCGGAGGGAATCGCGGTTGATCTGTTCGATCTGGTCGAGGGTGGCGGAGGCTTCGCCTAGGCGCAGGGGCTTTTCGGCTTTATCCAGTTTTTCACGCAAGCGGGAGAGGTCGTTCTGGAATTTGGCGACTTTTTCGGTTTCGGCCAGGACGGGGAAGGTGTCTTCCAGGCCCTTGGTCTGGGTTAAGGCGATCAGAGCGTCGATGGAGCCGACGAGCAGGGGGTTGTAGCCCTTGGCGTTGACGTGGCTGTGCGAGGCGTGGACGAGGGAGGTCCAGAGCATGGACATCTGGACGTCCTGGAGGGTCTGCTGCCAGGTTTCCTCGTCGATGGGCGGGGGTTCGGCGTCTTTCTTGTCCAGGCGTTCGGCGCGGCGCTGGTAAAGCTCCTTGAGGCGGTGGGGGGTGTAGAGCCGCAGCAGACGCACGCTGCGCTCGGCGGACTGCATCTGGGCGCGGAAGCGGGCGTGGTCGTCGAACAGGTAATACAGGGCGCGATAGATGCTTAGGTTTTCCAGCCAGTCGCCCTCGGCGGCGGAGGCCTGGGCTTGGGCTTCGGCCTTGGCGACCAGGTCGCGGACCAGGGGAGTGGTCAGCATCAGGGCGGGGTCGGTCGAGAGGCTGTTGGCCTCGACGGCGGTGCGCAGGGCTTGATCGAGGCGGTTCTGGGCCAGGTGGTCGGCCAGCTCGGTCATGGACTTGTCGAACGCTTCCTGGCGTTCCTGGCGGAGCTTGGCGGAGAGGGCTTCATGAGACTGGAGGTTTTCGATCAGGCGGCTAAAGCGTTCGTTGCCGGCGGCGGCGGGATCGGACTGGAGGATCTGCAGGACGCGGTTGAATTGCCCGGCGTTGGCCAAGGCGGGCAGTTCGTCGGAAGTCTGGGGGAACGCGTTGGCGGCGAGGAGGATGGACAGCAGCAGCGCCAGGGCGATCGTTCGCCAAGAACGCGACAGGTCGTCATGGCGGCCCGACGTCGTGGTCATCTTTACCTTAACCTTTTAGGAGGGGTCAGCGTGCCCGCGAACGGTCAGGCTGATTCCTTGCCCTTAACTCGGAGTTCCTTGAGCGCCGACTTGTGCGTAATGGCGTCGACGTCGATCACGTATTTGGCGCCCTTGTTGGACAGTTCCGGAAGCTCGTAGAGCATTTCCAGCATCACTTCTTCCATCACGCTGCGCAGGGCGCGGGCGCCGGTGTCGCGTTCCATGGCCTTGTGGGCCAGGTGGGCCAAGGCGCTGGGCGTGTATTCCAACTCCGCGTTTTCCATGCCGAAGAAGTGCTGGTACTGGCGCACGAGGGCGTTTTTGGGTTCGGTGAGAATGCGGATGAGGGCGGACTCATCCAGGGGGCTTAGGGAGGAGACCACGGGCAGACGGCCGATCAATTCGGGGATCATGCCGAAGTGGATCAGGTCCTCGGGGGTCACCTGGGAAAGCAGGTACCCGGTTTCGTCGGTCTTGTGGTCGTCGGAGGCGCCTTCGGCGGCGAAGCCGATGGCCTTTTTGCCCAGGCGGCGACGGATGAGGTTTTCCAGGCCGACGAAGGTTCCGCCGCAGATGAACAGGATGTTGCTGGTGTCCATCTGGATGTATTGCTGTTCGGGGTGCTTGCGGCCGCCCTGGGGAGGGACGTTGGCCACGGTGCCCTCGAGCATTTTGAGCAAGGCCTGCTGGACGCCTTCGCCGGAGACGTCGCGGGTGATCGAGACGTTCTGGCTGGTCTTGCCGATCTTGTCGATTTCGTCGATGTAGATGATGCCGCGCTGGGCGGCTTCGAGGTCGAAATCGGCGGCCTGGAGGAGTTTTAGGAGAAGGTTCTCCACGTCCTCGCCGACGTACCCGGCCTCGGTGAGGGTGGTGGCGTCGCCGATGGCGAAGGGGACGTTGAGGATGCGGGCCAGGGTGCGGGCCAGGAGGGTCTTGCCCGAGCCGGTGGGCCCGATCATGAGCACGTTGGATTTTTCCAACTCGATGTTGGAGTCCTTGTCCTCGGAAGCGGTCAGGCGCTTGTAGTGCTGGTGGACGGCCACGGCCAGGGCGCGTTTGGCGCGGTCCTGCCCGATGACGTATTGATCGAGGAATTCCTTGACCTGCCGGGGCGTGGGGATGGACCCGAAGGAGGGGCGCCCGGCCTGCACCCGCCGCCGTTCCTGGCGGAAGATGTTCTGACAGAGGTCCACGCAGTTGGCGCAGATGTAAACGTCGTTTGGGCCTTCGACCATGGGCCCGACTTCGCGGGAGGTTTTACCGCAGAAGGAGCAAGTAGTGATGCGCTTGCCCTTGAATCCTCCTCCGTCGCCGCCGTTGGTCTCGCCTGGTCCCTTTTCTCCACTCTTGCCGGTCCGTGAATTCGGCATAACTTTAATTCTCGCGGGTGTGAGGCGATTAAAACTGACCAGCCGCCTCCGGTGAGGGACCTTGCCAAGTCCTGCGACCGCCGGCTCTCCGGTTTTTCCTGATCCGTAGGGTTGATCGTCCATCCCTTCGGGCGGCTTAATGCCAACCAAGCCATGATATAACGATCAGGCTCGAGGTTGGCTGTCGATCCATTACCAACATGGTAGCACCTACCACCGCACTCTCGCTAGAGCAAAAGTCGCGCTTTAAGGTCCATGTAACCGTGAAAAGCGGTAATTTCGTACACGCACTCCGGTTATTGAAGGGGATTGAGGGGATCCGGAGGAGTGTTCTTTTCGTTGTGGGCGGGGGTGGCGGGTTGGTTATCCAAGAAGTGCTGGGCCCGCATGCGGGCGTTGATCACCGCGCGGGTGCGGGCTAATTCCTCGTCGCTTATCAGGCCCTGGGCGTGCATCTGGCGCAGGGAGGAGACGTCCAAACCGCCGGTGACGTCACGGTGGGAGGGGGGGTCTTCATGGCGCATTTTTTTTAGGACGACGTGAGCGAAAACGCCGGCGGCTAAGATCAAGGCTGCGGTGACGCCCAGCCAGAGCCATAAGTCCTGAATTTTCTGGGACGTAGCGGAGCTTTGCGCCAAAAGCAGGGCCAGCCCGGCCGGGCTGGGGGACAAGGCGTCCTTTACGCTTGGGTTGGGCATCTTGGGCACAAGATAGCGTAACCGGCGGATGGCAGTCCAGGGGAATCTGAGCATGGCCGTCAACGGCCGCAGTGGGGGAGTCCGGGGGGCGACAATCCGGGGGCAATGATCCGGGGGGGGCGACGATTCGGGGGGCGGTTATTCGTCGCTGTCAGCGGACTCATCCTTACCCTTGGCCTTGCCTTTTTTGCTCTTGGAGGAGGTGCGGGGGGATTTCTTCTTGGCGGCGGGAGCGGATTCGGCCAGTTCCTTGGGGTCCACTTCCGTCACGGTGGCGGATTCGAGGATTTTGTCCAAGGTTTTCTGGTCGCGGATCTGCACATACAGCTGTTCAAGCTGGCCGGAGCGCTGCATTTCCTGGCGGAAGCGTTCGGGACGGCGGCCCTGCTGCATGGCGAGCATGGCGACGCGGCCGTTGACTTCGGCTTCGGAGACTTGAATCTGCAGCGATTCGGCGGCCCGGCTGAGGATGAAGTAGAGCTTAAGCTGCTTGCGGGCTTGGTCCTCGGTGCCGCTGCGCAATTCGGCGATTTTCTGGCCGACCTCGTCTTCGGGCATGCCGCGATAGATCATTTCAATGGCCTGGCGCTGCAACATGCGGGCGGCCTGGCGGGTGGAAAGGCCCTCGGGGAGGTCCATTTCCACGGCGTCCAGCAGGTGATCGCAGATCTGCTGGTGCATGGCGGACTGCTGTTCGCGCTGGCGGCGGCTGTCGAGCATTTCGCGGACGCGGGTGGTCAGGGTGGAAGCATCGGTAAGGCCGACGCGGGCGCTGACGGCCTCGAGGGTGGCCGGCTGAATGCGTTCGATCTTCTGGATGGTGATGACCAGGGTGATGGGCTGATCTTTGATACGGGCGTCTTCGTGCGCGGCGGGGCCCTTTAAGGACAGGCGCAGGACGTCGTGGACTTTCTTGCCCAGGAGCTTCTTGCCCAGGTTTTCCACCACGATGCCGACGACGTGACCCTTGTATTCGCGGCTCTTGGAGGGGACGAGGATGTAGGTGCCCGGATGCTGGGCTAATTCCTCGGCGCCGTCGGGGGCGTCGTCGCCGGCGAGGATTTTCACGTCGGAGAGGAGATAATCGTCTTCCTCGATGGTGCCTTCGGTGACGGGCAGCAGTTCGCCGAACTGGCGGCGCATGCGTTCGACCTCGTCGGTGACGTCCTGGTCGGAGAGTTCGACCTTGGGTTTCTTGACGGCCAGGGATTTTAGTTCCGGCAGGTCGAACTTAGGCACCACTTCGACCTGGACCTTAAAGACCAGGGGGCCCTGCTCGGGAAGCTTGATCTGTTCGAGATCGGGAATTTCCGGTTCGCCGAGGACTTCGAGTTTTTCCTGTTCGATGGCCTGGCTGTAGCAGGAGCTGAGGAGCGCGGTGCGGACCTCGTCGCGGATGGTGGAGGAAAAGCGCCTTTGGAGCAGCCGCTTGGGGGCCTTGCCGCGGCGGAAACCGGGGAGGGCTGCTTCTTCCTGGAGGTTGCTGTAGCGGTTTTCGATTTCGGTTTCGATGCGTGCGGCGGGCACTTCGATGGTCAGGCATTTGCGGGCCGGCCCGATGTCTTCCACGGCCACGGCGAGGGGGACCTGGTCATGGTCATGATCGTGGTGATCATGGTCATGATGAGCGTGGTCGTGAGACGCGTGATCGTGGTGGGTGTGGTCCTGCTTGGCCATTGACAAAAGCTCCTGGTGAGGCCGGTGCGGCGGCGGGATAAGACAGTCCCCGCGCACGGGCGGGCGGATCATTCCGCAAAGGGAAAAATTATCGAGAAATAGCGGCATTGCGTCAACTAGAGGGCGGAAGCGGCGGGAATGGGCGGGGTTTGACAGGGTGGGGGGCAAGGGGTACCAGTGGGCGAAAGGCACGGGTCGGGCTCGATGTGGGCCAGGTTTTATGAAAGTCACTTTTTCCAGGTCGGCGGCTTGGGAGGCGCACGGATGAGGCACTCACCTCAAGAAGAGCGAAAGCACAAGCACAATCACCTGGGGCCGGCGGCGGTGGGGTTGGCCGCCCGCAAGCTGGGGCGGGCGATCAACGGGACGCATCTGGCCAAGCTGTTCGACAAAAAGAAGCCCGGGGCGATCCCGGGGATCGACGCGGAACAGTTGGTGGCAGTCGAACCGACGACGGACGAAGCGGTGGAGCTGACCTGCATCGACTACGGGCCGGGGCCGCAGGCGGCGCGGAAAGTCGCGGACGTGGGGGCGCTGGGCGAGTTGCCGACGGACGAGGGGTTTAAGGTTCGCTGGGTGAATCTTTCGAGTGTGTCCAACAAGAAGATGATCGGCCTGATGGCCAGGACATACCGGCTGCATCCGTTGGCGATCGAGGACATGCTGCACATTCCCCAGCGGCCGAAGGTGGAGTATTTTCCCGGCAGCGCCAAGTATGGGGAGTACCTGTTTATCGTCGCCAACATGAATTGCCTGGTGGACGGGCACATTTCCAGCGAGCAGGTGAGCATTTTCCTGGGGCACAACCTGGTGTTGACGTTTCAGGAGAACGTCGGCGACGTGTGGGACCCGATCCGCCAGCGGATCGCCACGGTGGGCACGCGCTTGCGGGAAAATGACGCCAGTTTTCTGGTCTATGCCCTGCTGGACGCCCTGGTGGACCATCATTTTCCGATCTTGGAGCATTATGGGGAATGGCTGGAGCAGATTGAGGCCAAGGTGCTGGACCACCCCATGCCGGCGGCGGCGCGGGAGATTCACCGGGTTAAGCGGGAATTGCTGCTGTTGCGGAGGCAGATCTGGCCCATGCGCGAGGTGGTGCATCGCCTGCGGCAGGAGCCGTTTGCGCTGATCAGCGAAACCACGCGCACGTTTCTGGGCGACGTGTACGACCACGCGGTGCAGGTGCTGGAGATCGTGGAGACCTATCGGGAGATGGCCACGGGGCTGACGGAGACGAATCTGACGTCGATGAGCAATCGGATGAACGAGGTGATGAAGGTGCTGACGGTGTTCGCGTCGATCTTCATTCCCATCACGTTTCTGGCCGGGGTTTACGGGATGAATTTTGAGCACATGCCCGAGTTGCACAGCCGCTGGGGGTATGGGGTGTTCTGGCTGGTGTGTCTGAGCGTGGCGGTGGGGCTGCTGATATGGTTTAAGCGCCGCCGGTGGATTTAAAGCGGCGGCCGAAGTTGGCGGGCAAGGGAGAAACCGATGCAAGCGGTGATTTTTACAGGGCCCCAGCGGGTGGAAGTGGGGGGGACGGCGGAGCCCATCTGCGGCGAGGAGCAGGTGGTGCTGCGGGTTGTGCGGGCGGGCTTGTGCGGGACGGACCTGCATATTTTTCGCAATGAATATCTGTCGAGTTTTCCGTTGATTCCCGGGCATGAGTTCTGCGGGGTGGTGGCGCAGGTGGGCGGGAAGGTGAAGGACCTGAAGGTGGGCGACCGGGTGGCGGCGGACCCGAATCTATACTGCAATGCGTGCGATTTCTGCCGGCTGCAGATGAACAATCATTGCTTGAACTGGCAGGGCGTGGGGATCACGCTGCCGGGGGCGCTGGCGGAATATCTGGCGGTGCCGGCGCGGGCGTGCTATCGCCTGCCGGCGGGCATCAGCGACGCGCAGGCGGCGATGGTTGAGCCGGTGTCCTGCGTGGTGCATGCGCTGACGCGTTTAAGGGTGCTGCCGGGTGACGACGCGCTGATTTTCGGGGCTGGGCCGATGGGGTTGATCATGGCTCAGGCGCTGCGGCACAGCGGCGCGGGGCGGGTGGTGGTGGTGGACACGCAAAAGGAACGGCTGAAGCTGGCGGAGGAGCTAGGCGTGAGCGTGGCGTTGGCGGCCGGTGGGGCGGCGGAGGGGAAGATAAAGGAGATGGCCCCGCGCGGTTTCGCGGTGGTGGTGGATGCCACGGGCGTGCCGGCCGTGATTGAAAAGGCCTTTTCGTATCTGCGACCGCGCGGGCAGTATCTGCAATTCGGCGTTACGCCGCGCGACGCGACGGTGGCGTTGCGGCCGTTTGACGTCTTTCACTATGACTGGACGATTCTGGGCAGCTTTGCCCTGTGTTATACGTTCGACCGGGCCATCGCCTGGCTGGCGGAGGGGGTGATTAAGGTGGACAAGCTGGTCAGCGTGGTAGGGGGGTTAGGTGAGTTTCCGCGCTTGTTAGAGGAATTTGCCCAAGGGCGAACGCTGAAGGTTCAATTCACGCCTTAAGCGTGCCCAGGGGCGGCTGGGCGGATGAGGCGCGAGGGATTTTCCCGATATCATGGGGGCATGAATATCCTCGGGGTGTCAGCCTTTTACCACGACAGCGCCGCGTGCCTGGTGCGCGACGGGGATATCATCGCCGCGGCGCAGGAAGAGCGATTTTCACGCCAGAAGCACGATCATCGTCTGCCGGTGCAGGCGATGGCGTATTGTCTGCGCGAGGGCGGCATCGGGCCGGGGGATATTGATTATGTGGCGTTCTACGACAAGCCGGTGCTGAAGTTTGAGCGGCTGCTGGAGACCTATCTGGCGTTTGCGCCGGTGGGGTTTCGTTCGTTTCTGGAGGCGATGCCGTTGTGGCTGCGGCAAAAGCTGTATGTGCCGCGGCAACTGGATCGGGCGTTGGAGGGGGCGTATAAGCGGTCGTATCTGTTTTGCGAGCACCATGAGTCCCATGCGGCCAGCGCGTTTTTTCCCTCGCCGTTTGAAGAGGCGGCGATTCTGACCCTGGACGGCGTGGGCGAATGGGCGACGGCGACCTATGGCGTGGGGCGGGGGAATCGCATTGAACTGACGCGCGAGCTGCGCTTTCCGCATTCGCTGGGGCTGCTGTATTCGGCGTTCACGTATTTCACCGGGTTCCGGGTGAATTCCGGGGAATATAAGTTGATGGGGCTGGCGCCGTTCGGGCGGCCGATCTATAAGGACATCATGCTCCGGGAGCTGATGGATTTGAAGGACGACGGTTCGTTCCGCTTGAACATGAAGTATTTTCCGTATGGCCAGAGCCTGCGCATGACGGGCCCGGAATTGGAGAGGTTGCTGGGGGTCAAACGGCGTCGCCCGGAGAGTGCGATTCGCCAGGAAGACATGGACGTGGCGGCGTCGATTCAGGCGGTGACGGAGGAAGTGGTGCTGCGCGGCGCCCGGGAGGTCGCCCGGCAGACGGGGATGAAGAATCTGGTGCTGGCGGGGGGCGTGGCGCTGAATTGCGTGGCGAACGGTCATATGCTCCGGGAGGGCATTTTCGAGAATGTGTGGATTCAACCGGCCGCGGGCGATGCCGGGGGGGCGCTGGGGGCGGCGCTGTTGGTCTGGCACCAGATATTGGATAAGCCGCGCACGGTGAGCGCGGGCGAGGATCGGCAGCACGGATCGTTCCTGGGGCCGGCGTTTGCGACGCTGGAAATTCAAGAATTTCTCGACGGGGTCGGGGCGGTGTATGAACAATTGACCGATGAAGACCAGCTCATCGCGCGGATTGTCGATTGCCTGGAGCAGCAGAAGGTGGTGGGATTTTTTCAGGGACGAATGGAGTTCGGCCCGCGGGCGCTGGGGGGGCGATCGATTCTCGGCGACGCGCGTTCGGAGCGCATGCAGTCGTTTATGAATTTAAAGATCAAGTTCCGCGAGTCGTTTCGCCCGTTCGCGCCGGCGGTGCTGCGTGAGGAGGCGGGGCAGTGGTTTGATCTGCCGGCGAACGTGGAAAGCCCGTATATGCTGCTGGTGGCGCCGGTGCGGCAGGAGCGGCGGTCGGCTGGGTCGGCCGATGATTTCACGGAGTCGGTCAGCTCGCGGATCAACCGCCGGCGCTCGGTAATTCCGGCGGTGACGCACGTGGATTATTCGGCCCGGGTGCAGACGGTGGACGCTAAGCGCCACGGGCGGTTTTACCGCTTGCTTAAGGGGTTCCAGCAACGGACAAATTGCCCGGTGCTGGTCAACACCAGCTTTAATATTCGCGGGGAGCCGATCGTCTGCACGCCGCAAGACGCTTATCGGTGCTTTATGGCTACGGACATGGATGTGCTGGTGTTGGAGGATTTCGTGTTGCGCAAGGCTGATCAGCCGCGAGCGCAGAGCTACGATCTGAACGCGTACTTAAAGGGATTTGAGCTGGATTGAGGAACGAGTCATGACGCAGGAGCAGGAAAAACAAGGGGTTTGCGGCCGCGGGCGGGCGTGGCGGTTTGCCATGGCGTTGCTGTTGTTCTTCGCGGTAGGGGGGGGGCTGGCGATGTTCAAACCGCTGATGCTGTGGGTGGCGGCAGGCATCGGGGCGAGCTTGGCGGTGCTGGGGGTACTGACAACGACGGAAAAGAATTCGCAGCCGTATCCAGCCCTGCTGGTGCCGCTGATTCTGGCGGTGGCGGCGGAATGGAGTCAGCGGGTTGAGCGGCCGATCGGGGTGGCGGCGGTGCTCTGGGCGGCTGGGGTGGGATTGGCGCTGGCGGTGGCGGCCTGGCCGCGATTTGGAGAATCGTTGCGGGAGATCTGGCAGCGTGGGGGCGAACCGGTGGGCCAGGGGGTGACGGTGGTGGTCCTGGCGGTGGTGTACTATGGGGTCGTCACGCCGATCGGCTTGGCGATGAGAATGGTCGGTTATGATCCGATGAGACGCCGCTCGGACAAGCAGGCCAAGACGTATTGGATGGCGCGGCCGGCGGCGCCGCAGCGCGAGCGTTACCTGCGGCAGTCGTAGCAGCGAGAAACGTGGACTGAACGTGGCGTAAAAACGATTTGGATAAACGGGCCTTGGCAATACCGACGGAAAAGCATGTGGAGCTTGGGATCAAGGGGACGGCCGTCAGGGGCTGGTGGCTGGCGCTTGGCGTGGGCGCGATGTTGGGGCTCTATGGCGTGGATTTCTTTTTCGACGTGCGGCATCGCGACGCGCTTTCATGGATGGACCCGTATCAATATTTTCTTTTCGCGGTGGATTGGGTCGGTGGAGGCAGGGCGTGGAGCGGTTTTGAGGTGGCTTCGCTGTTCCCGGCGTTAATCGCGCCGTGGGTGAAGCTGGGGATGTGGTGGCGGGGTGGAGTCGCTGCGGCGGAGGAACTGATTCCGCTGGCATTGGGTGTGAACATGCTGGGGGTGTTGGTGCTGGCGGGGGCGGTGATTTGGCTGGGCAAAACGGTTTTGGGGGAGCAGAAGAAGTCTGCTTGGCTGGGATTGCTGGCGGCGGTGCTGTCTTCGCCGCTGTTGCTTGGATTATCACGCGAGCTTTACATTGAATTATGGCTGGCGGCGCTGGTGGCCTGGCAATATGCGCTTTGGTTCGGCGCGCGGCATTGTTCGCGGCCTTGGGTGGTGGCGGGGTGGGGAGTTGTGCTGGCTGCGGGCTTGCTTTTAAAGACCACGTATGGGTTGTTTGTGTTGGGCCCGTGGGCGGTGGAAGTGATTTTTCTTTGGCGCGGCCGACGCTGGAGAGACTTAGGGCGGCTGGGAGCGGCTTGCATTTTGGCGGTGGTGTTGGCGGGCGGGGTGGCGATCGTGGTGATGCGCGGGGCGGCGGGCTATTACTTTTCGCTGGGAAATACGCGTTTGCCGGTGATGGCGCTGATCGGGCCGATCGAGGTGTTTAGCTGGTCGTCCGTGAGCTATTACCCTTGGCAGATGGTGCGCTGCGGATTGTTCCTGCTGGCCCCCTTTTTGTTTTTGCCGCTGCTGGATGTTTTCTGGGGCGGGAAGAATAAGCGGGAGGAGGCCGGCTGGACGAAGGCGACGCTGTGGGCGGGAATCCTGTTGCCGATGGCGGTGTTGACGGCGATACCGGTTAAGGAGCCGCGGCACATCGCGCCGCTGGTGGTGCCGGGGGTGTTGCTATTGTTTTTGGGCTTGGAGCGCGTCGGCGTGGCGACGCTAAAAAGGGTGTTGCTGCTGCTGGTGGGGGCGGCGGCGCTGGGCCAATATCTGCTGGTGACCGGGCACCTGGTGGCTTGCCCGTATTTTCTGGACGGGAAATTGGATTTGCGCTTGTTGGCGGAGACCATGCTGGGGGCTGATCGGGACGTGGCGAGGTTTGAGCAGCAGTTGGCCGGCGGACAGGGCGCGGCGGATGTCCTTGCGGAGTGGAAATACAGCCGGAATTATGTGTTGGCGGGATTTGAGCCCAATGAATCGCTGGCGCTGACGTGGTTTTTGAATCCGGGGGTGGTCTATGACCTGGACGCGGTGGACAGCTCGGAAATTAACTCTCTGGATTGGCTGCCTCCAGGTGGTTCTGTCGCTCGGACCGCCTACGAGCATTTTGAGGACCTGCAGCTGATCTGCGCTTTTAACGCGTACAACCGCCGGTGTCTTTGGCTGCGCCATGACGCGACGCTCACCTGGCTGGAGCAGTTGAAACAGGCTGATTTCGGGATACTAAAAGGCTATGCGCCGCAGGAAGCAATGGCTTTGTTGCCGCATCACGTGGTGGTCGGAACGATTGACCAAGGTGGTGTGGCGGTGGTGATCACGGCGCGGCGGGCGGGATTGGGCACGCCGTATCGCTTAATCTATGCCCGCCAATATGTGCAGCGCGGAGCGTGGGGGGATGATGCGGAGCTGGACCCGATCTTTCTGGACATGCTGGCGACGCTGAGCATCGGGGTAAGGTCGTTTGCGGTGGCGGATCTGCTGGGGGTGTTTCCCCTGGGTTATTTGCCGGGAAATATGCCCGGCCGCGGACGGGTGGTGGAAAGTGGGAACAGTCCGGCGGAGGTGCCGGCGCCGCGTAATATTTACTGGTTGGCCGGTTCATGGGATGTGCGGGGGAAGGTCTGGCCGACGTATGTTCAGGTGGTGCGGCAATTGCGAACGGAACTGGGAGACAAAACAAATGCCCGCTGACGACAGGCCCGAGGATAAGTTCGGCAAATTAGCGGAGCAGCGCAACCCGGGGATTGTCCACGAATTCATGCATTTCCTGGCCCACCAGCGCAAGTGGTGGCTGTGGCCGATCGTGGCGGTGCTGCTGTTGGCCGGTTTATTGGTCGTGCTGGGCGGGGGAGGCGGGATCTCGATTTTTATTTACACGTTGTTCTGATTCGGCCGTGGGAGCCGTGGGAGCCGTGGGAGCCGTGGGAGCCGTGGGACCGGTGGGGCGGGTTGCGGGGGAAGCGGGCATCTGGGTGGTGTCGGGGTCCAGGGGTAAGGCGGAGCTGCGCAGGGGCTGTTTGTTCTGGTAAAGACGCAGATAGGGCTGGAGGGCGGTTGCCAGTTCCGGACGCTGATTCTGCGTGGCCAGGTCGATGGCCTTCTGCATGGTGGCGGCGGCTTGAGCGAATTGCCCGTCGTCAGCCAAAGCCGCGGCCAGGGTGGTAAGGACAGCGACATTGCGGCCCATCGTCAATTCGTCGGCGCGCCTGGCTAAGGCGATGGCCACCTTGGCATCGCGGAGATTTTCCTGCGGATCAGCCGCGCGAATCCACGCCAGATTGGTGAGGGCGACGACCCAGCGGGATTCGATTTCCAAGGTTCTTTCATACCAATGGGCCGCGGGGGCGGATTGCCCGATCTGCTGGAATATCTGGGCCAGATTGAGCGCCGCGGGAGCGAATCCGGAATCAAGCTCCACCGCTTTAAGCAACTGTTCGACGGCCAGGCCATATTGAAGCTGGCTGACGTAAACCCTCGCAAGCCAAAACGGACCTTGCGGATTGCCAGGGGCGGCGGCGATGGCGCGGGCAAAAGCCCCGGCAGCCTCATCCAACTGCGATTGCCTAAGCAACTGGGCCCCTTGCTGCAAAAAGCCCTCGCCGGGGTGTTCGATTTCATTCCGCACCCAGTGTAATTCGTCGGCAGCCTGGGGAACCTGGGCGGCGGCTGCGGCGAGTAACTGGGCCCCTTCCGGCAGGCGTCCATTCTCGGCCAGCAGAAGGCCCAGAAGATGCTGCAGGGACGGTTCGTCAGGGCGCATCGCAAGGCCGGCACGCAACACTTCGATGGCTTCTTCGGGCTGACCGGCCTGCCGGAGGCAGACGCCCAGGGCCAGGCAACTGTCCACGCGACTTGGTTGCAGCGCCAACGCCAAGCGGAATTCCGCCATCGCCTGGGCATAGCGGCCTTGATGAGTCAGGGCCACGCCCAGATTGTGGTGCGTTCCGCCGCTGTAGGGATTGAGTTTCAGGGCACGCTGATAGGCGTCGACGGCGGGGCCATAGCGGCGTTGGGCGTCCAGGTCCCATCCGTAGCGATCCTGCCACCAGGAAACGTCAGGTATTTGGCTAAGCAGATATTTCCACTCCTGGGCTTCGGGAATCGTCTGGCCCAGGCGGTTGAGCACCTCGGCCAAAAGCAGGCGAAATTCCGCGTCATCCGGGTGCCGGGCCACGGCGGATTCCAACTGCCGGCGGGACTCCTCCAATCCTTCGGCAGAAGTTCCGCGCGCGGCTAATAATTCCAGTTCCTGCATGCGGACGGAACGCAGCTGCTGCTGATTAATCTGCATGGTAAAGGGCGGATCGTCCATAAAGGCGGCGATCTGGGCGGCGTGGTGATATCGGCTCCAATCCGTCAGGGCCAGCAGTTCTTCGCAGCGATCCTGGGAAGGCGGGGTGGAGGCTTGCGTGGCGGAGCTTGGCGCCGCGTTGGGCAGCAGGGGAAGAAGCGACTTAAACAATTCCGCGGCGATCAGGTAGTTGCCGCGCCGATTCATGTGCACGTGCTCAAAAAAATAATTCGAACCCGGCAGGCCGTCCTGGCCGGCCGCCGCCTGGGCGAAGGCGGCTTCGATATCCAAGAGTGTGACACCCTGGTCGGCACAAGCGGCGGCGGTGTCGCGGATAGTCTGGTTGATCCGGCTGTCGGCGCGAAAGCGCAAGGCGTCCAGATCGCGGGCCTGCTGGTAATGTTGTCTGGCCTCTTCGATTTCATTTGTGGACCGCAGGCAGCGTCCTAGGCGGTAGTGAAGCTCAGCGTGTTGAGCGTCGATGGCCAACGCTTTGCGATACTCGCCTAGCGCTTCCCGGCTGTGTCCTTTTTCCTCCAGGTCATTGCCGGCGGCGTAATGTTTATTCCACTCCTCCAGTTGGACGGCAGAAAGGTCTTGCCGATGTATGGAGGCGAAAGGCGGAGAGTCCCGCAGATTCACGCCCACCGTGCAGACGATCGTCCGGGCCTCGGCGCGTTGGGCGACACCCAGAATGTCGCGTAAATTGGCGGCGAATTGGGCGTAGACCCGCGCTAGAAGCGGGTCGTCCGCGGGCAGTTGATGGGCGAGGAACATCTGCAGCCCCTTCCACTCCTTGGGCTGCCCGCCGGAGCCGACGATCGCTTCCATGCCGTCGGAGAGGAGCTGACCTAAGCGCGTGCCGCGAATGAAAATGCCGGCACGAGTCAGGGGCAAAAAGGGATTGAAAGGCGCGAACGCGGTGCCCGCCCCATAAGGGCCCAGCACTTCGTTGTTGCCCATGTAAATCACGAACAGGTCGGGCTGATAATTGGCGCAGGCACGGGCGATCGGCAAGGCCACGTGAGAATTGATGGCGGTCATCGCGGCGTTGATGACCTCGACGCGCTGTTGAGGAAGGCGATCCTCCAGCATGGCTTCCAGATAGCGCCCGAAGCTGAAGGCGTGGTCCGGAGTGCCCTGGGCGGCGGAACTGCCGAGGATAAAGACGCGAAACGTTCCGGGAGGCTTGGCCGCGGCAAATAGTCGGGGTGTCGGCGCTTGGGCGATGGCCTTAGGAAAAAATCGCCAGCCGAAGCGTTGATTGGTGGCGACCATGCCCGGTGTTTCGGTCGGCACGATAAAACGCGGGTCAAAACCATAGTTGATGGCCCGCAGGCTGGCTTCTAAGGTTGCGAAAAAGAGGCCTGGGATAACGACCAGGGCGAGTATGCGGTAGAGCCAAACGCGCCTGCCGACGGCAGTCTTTGTTGATGTTGCGGGCTGGAAAGGCTCGGATGGAACTTTCGACATAGGGCCTCGACCACGAACGTGGGATGAATCGCCCTAGATCATATAGTCCTCGGAGAAGATCCGCCCCTCACGCACGCTGACGAACACTTCGTCTCCGCTGGCGATGCGATTGACGCGGAATTGATCGTGGGGCAGTTCCGCGTGCAGATGTTCGCCCTGTTCGCCGAGCAATTCGAGCTTGACGGTGGAGCCGGCCGACAGCACGCGCAACACGCGGGCCCGCAGGGAAGGCCTGCTGGGGGGAGTTTTGTGGACTTCCAGCTCGTGGGGGCGAACGAACATGCAGGCGGACTTGGATTCGCTGCCGGCGGCGGTCGATTCCAGGGTCAGCGGGCCATAGACCACCTTGCCCTCTTCCACCCGGCCATGGAACAGGTTCACGTTGCCCAGAAAGTTCATGACGAACTCGTTGGCCGGCTGATGGAAGACCTGGTCCGGCGTGCCCTGCTGTTCGATTTTTCCGTGGTTCATCACCACCACCCGATCGGCCACTTCCAGGGCTTCTTCCTGATCGTGGGTGACAAACAGGCTGGTGACGTGGATTTCGTCATGCAGTTTGCGCAGCCACTGGCGCAGCTCGGCGCGGACCTTGGCGTCCAAGGCTCCGAAGGGTTCATCCAGCAGCAGGACCTTAGGCTGCACCGCCAAAGCCCTCGCCAGGGCCACGCGCTGGCGTTGCCCGCCGGAGAGCTGGCTGGGATAGCGTTTGCCCATGCCGTCGAGTTGCACGAGCTTAAGCAGCTTGTGTACGCGCTGATCGATTTCCGAGGCGCTGGGGCGAAGCTTGCGGGGGCGGACGCGCAGGCCGAAGGCCACGTTTTCATGCACCGTCATGTGGCGGAAAAGCGCGTAATGCTGGAACACAAAGCCCACGTTGCGCTGGCCGGCATGGCGCTGGGCCACGTCCTGGTCATGGAAAAGGATCATGCTTTCCGGGTTGGAGTCGGCAGCCTCCAGGCCCGCGATGATACGCAGGAGCGTGGTCTTGCCGGAGCCCGAAGGACCCAGGAGGGCGACCAGTTCGCCTTCGTTGACCTTCAAGTTCACGTCGTCGATGGCCTTGAAGGTGCCGAAGGTTTTGCTGATGTTTCTTACCTCAATGCTCACGCCGCATCCTCCTTTAGCGCCGCCGCCAGGTCCTGGCGGGCCTTCCATTCCACCAGGCTCTTGGCCACCAGCGTTACCAGGGCCAGGATGGCCAAAAGCGACGCCACCGCGAACGCCGCGACGAAGTTGTATTCGTTGTAGAGAATTTCCACGTGCAGGGGCATGGTGTTGGTGCGCCCGCGGATGTGCCCGGACACGACGGACACAGCTCCGAATTCGCCCATGGCCCGGGCGTTGCAGAGGATCACGCCGTAGAGCAGGCCCCACTTGACGTTGGGAAGCGTCACCTTCCAGAAAGTCTGCCAGCCGCTGGCACCGAGCACGATGGCGGCCTGTTCCTGCTCCGTGCCCTGCTCCTGCATCAGCGGGATCAACTCGCGGGCGACGAAGGGAAAGGTCACAAAAATCGTCGCCAGGACGATGCCCGGCACGGCAAAGAGAATCTTAATGTCGTGGGCGGAAAGCCACGGGCCCAGCCAGCCCTGCAGGCCGAAGATCAGCACGTAGATCAAACCGGAAATTACCGGGGAAACGGCAAAGGGCAGATCAATGATCGTCAGGAGAACGTTGCGCCCGACGAACCGGAACTTGCCGATGGCCCACGCGGCCGCCAGACCGAAGACCAGATTCACGGGCACAGCAATGACCGCCACCAGAAGCGTCAACCGGATGGCGGACAACGCGTCCGGCTCCGCTAAGCTGGCCAGGTAGGCCCCCAGGCCTTTGCGCAGGGCTTCGGTGAACACCGCAGCCAGGGGAATGAACAGGAAAAAGCCCAGGAACACGAAAGTCGCGGTCATCAAGAGCGCCCGCAGCCACCAGGGTTCGGTGACGTTGGCCAGCGTGGCGCGGTGGGCGGCCGAGTGCGGTTTGGTTTTGCGCAGGGTGGTGGCGACGGCCATTTAGGTTCCTCCCGCCCAGGCGCGGTGACTGGACCACCATTGGATGAGGTTGATCAGCAGCAGCAGGGCGAACGAGGCGACGAGCATCACCACGGCGATGGCAGTGGCGGCGGCGTAGTCGTATTGCTCCAGCTTGACGATGATCAAAAGCGAGGTGACTTCCGTCTTCATCGGCATGTTGCCGGCAATGAAGACCACGGACCCGTATTCGCCGACGGCCCGGGCTAAGGAAAGAGCGAAGCCCGTCAATAACGCCGGCAGCACCGCGGGCAACAGCACCCGGCGGAACGTCTGCCAGCGGTTGGCGCCCAGGCTGGCGGCTGCCTCCTCCAGTTCCGGGTCCAGGTCCTCGATCACCGGTTGCAGGGTGCGCACGACAAAGGGCAGGCCGATGAAGGTTAAGGCAATGGTCACACCCAGCGGCGTAAAGGCTGCGTGAATGCCCAACGGCTCAAGCCATTGACCGATCCAGCCCGTGGGGGCGTAAATGGCGGTTAACGCGATGCCGGAAACGGCCGTGGGCAGAGCAAAGGGCAGATCGACCAAAGCGTCGACGATCTTGCGCCCCGGAAAGTGGTAGCGCACCAGCGTCCAGGCGACGGCGAATCCGAAGACGGCGTTGATCGTCGCGGCCGCCAGGGAAGCTCCGAACGTCAGACGGTAGGACGCCACCGCGCGCGGATCGGTGACCACCGCCCAGAACTCGGACCAGCCCAAGGTGGCGCTTTTGAAGAATAGCGCCGAGAGAGGGATCAGCACGATCAGGCTCAGATACAGCATGGAGTATCCAAGCGTCAGGCCGAAGCCCGGGAGCACACTGCGCTGTTTAAGGTTGAGCCGCATGTGGTTGTTCGCTGCCGAAAAGGTCGCGCGTCTTTCCTTTCCCTAATTCCTAACTCCTAACCGTCAATTCCCCGGCTGATAAATTTTGTCGAACACACCGCCGTCGGCGAAATGCTCCCTTTGCGCCTTCTGCCATCCGCCGAACACTTGCTCTACACTGAACAAACGGATCGGCGGAAACTTGGCCGCATACGCCTTGCCCACCTCCGCTGATCTTGGTCGATAGTCGTGTTTGGCCGCGATTTCCTGCCCCTCTGGTGAGTAGAGGTAACGCAGATATGCCTCTGCCGCCTGACGCGTGCCGTGCTTGTCCACCACGCGGTCCACCACCGCCACCGGCGGCTCGGCCAGTATGCTTACCGGCGGCGTGACAATCTCGAATTCGTCCGATCCGAATTCCCGCAGCACCAGGAATGCTTCGTTTTCCCACGATAACAGCACGTCGCCGATTCCCCGCTGGACAAACGTCGTCGTCGCCGCCCTGGCTCCTGAATCCAGCACCGGCACGTGTCGGTAGAGCTCAGCCACGTATGCCCGGGCCTTTTCCTGCGCCATCGCCGCCTCCGCAGCCCGCGCCGGATCGTTGACTTTGCCTAAGTCCCCGAATGCCCGCTCCAATGCATACCCCCACGCCGCCAGGTAATTCCACCTCGCTCCGCCGGATGTTTTGGGGTTCGCGGTGACCACGGAAACGTCATTCTTCACCAGATCATCCCAGTTCTTGATGCCCTTCGGATTCCCCTTGCGCACCAGAAACACGATCGTCGACGTATACGGCGAACTATGATCCGGCAGGCGCGATTGCCAGTCCCCGTCAATTCGCCCGCTTTTCTCAGCGATGGCGTCCACGTCATACGCCAGCGCCAGCGTCACCACGTCCGCATCCAAGCCCTCGATCACCGCACGCGCCTGTTTTCCCGATCCGCCGTGCGATTCGCTGATGTGGATCGCTTGCCCCGTCTGCGCCAGCCAATGGGCGCTGAATGCCCGATCGAATTCCTTATAGAACTCGCGCGTCGGATCGTACGACACGTTGAGCAGTTCCAGCTTCGCCCTCGCTGTTGGCCCTGCCAATCCCGTCAGGCCCACGATAAGAACCACCACGATGTTGTGACCCAATTGGCATCGCATGCAGCTGGACCCTGCCCTCTCTGGCAATAACCTTTAGTTAAATGGATCGCCCTGCCAAATCGCATCGTCCATGTGATCGCGCGCCGATGCTCACCGTGCCGTCGCCAACGCCGGCCCACCCGCGGCCGCCGTCGCGCCTGACGGATTCACCAAGCCTTCAAACAAGGCGGTCGACAGGTAGCGTTCGCCGAAGCTGGGCGCGATGGCCACGATGACCTTGCCGCGATTTTCCGGCCGCGACGCCAACTTCACCGCCGCCGCCACATTCGCGCCCGTGCTGATGCCGCCTAAGATGCCTTCTTCCTTGGCCAGGCGACGGGCCCACTCAAAGGCTTCGTCATTACTGACCTGTTCGACGCCGCTAAGCAGACTGGTATCCAGATTCTTAGGCACAAAACCCGCCCCGATGCCCTGGATCTTGTGCGGGCCGGGCTTGCCGCCGGAGATCACCGGGGAGTGAATCGGCTCCACGGCGATGGCCTGGAATTGCGGGTTATGGCGACGAATGTAGCGCGTGGCGCCGGTGATCGTACCGCCCGTGCCCACGCCGGCCACCAGGATGTCCACCCTGCCGCCGGTGGCTTGCCAGATTTCCGGGCCGGTGGTCGCTTCGTGGATGGCGGGGTTGGCGGGATTCTCAAATTGCTGGGGTATCCAGGCGTTGGGGGTAGCCGCAGCCAGTTCGTTGGCTTTGCTGATGGCCCCCTTCATCCCCTCACTTCCGGGAGTCAGCACCAGGTTGGCGCCAAGGATCTTCAATAGCGCCCGTCGCTCTAAGCTCATCGTTTCCGGCATGGTGAGCGTGAGCGTATACCCCTTGGCTGCCGCGACGAACGCCAGGGCGATGCCCGTGTTACCGCTGGTCGGCTCAATAATGTGTGTGTCCTGGTGCAGGATGCCGTCCTGCTCAGCCTTCTCGATCATGGCCCGGCCGATGCGGTCCTTGACGCTCGAGAAGGGGTTAAAGAATTCCAGCTTCAGCAGCACCGTGGCGGCGTCCTTGGGCACGATGCGGTTTAAACGAACCAGGGGCGTGTTGAAGGTGGTCTGCACGATGTTGTCAAAAGTTCTTAGTTGCGACATGGCCTGTTTCCTTTCCATACCCCCCTGACGGGTCGTTCGTTTCCACGCGTTTCTTTGCTGTATGTAAAATACGACTTACTTAGTAGTAATTTTGAAAACAAAAAAACTAAATCCCTGCGCCTCCCACCAATTCGTCGGAAAAAACCTCTTCGCGAGTCACCGGCTTGCCGGCCGCCACGGCCGCCAGACTTAAACGGTCCATCAAGCGGGCGGTGAAGTTTCGCACTTCCAAAAGCACGCGGCGGAAGCGGCAGACCGGCTCCTGTGTGCAACGCTGATAGTGCGACACTGAAACACAGGCGATCGGGGACAAAACCCCGTCAAAATGCCTGACGATCTGCCCCATGGTGATCTCTTGTGGCTTCTTGGCCAGCACGTACCCGCCGTCGCGCCCCGCCACGCTTTTGACCCACCCCTTTTCCTTCATCTCCAGCATGATGTGCTCCAAAAATCGCTTGGGCACCTCATTGCGCCGGGCCAGTTCGCGGATGGGGATCGGCCGCTGCTCCTCGCCGTAGTGTTCCACGAGCGTGAAGATGGCCCGCAAGGCGTAATCGGTTTTCCGCGAAACTTTCATTGGTTTAATCTCTACCGGACAAGTCGTATTATCTATCGTTTTATTTCCATGTCAAGGCCATCGGCCGGCAGGCTCCTGAAATTTACAGGCGCATGTGGAAAAACCAGATGTCGAAGATAGGCACGTGTAATATGTTGACGCAAAACGAGTTACACGTAGATCAGCTTCCACCGTTACCCTGGCCGTCCACGTCGAAGCCCCATTTTCTAAAAAGTAACAGATCCCCCAAATCCAAAATAACCACCCCAGGGTGGGGTATTTACTTCTTAGCGCTTTCATGCCGCAGTTGCCCGCAAGCAGCCGCGATGTCCCGTCCCCGGCTGGCGCGGATGTGCGTATTGACGCCAGCCTTCTTCAGCAGTTCCGCGAATCGATGCACGTCCTGATCCTTTGGCCGCCGATAGCCTAAACCCGTCACCTGGTTGTAGCGGATCAAGTTGACGTTGGACCGCAGTTGCCTGGCCACCTCCGCCAGTTCACGCGCGTGCGCGGGCTGATCGTTAACGCCGCCCAGCAGCAGATATTCCAGCGTTACCTCGCGCCCGGTCCGCTCAAAGTAATACTGTCCGGCTTGGCAAAGCTGGTCGATGGTGACGAATTCCGCCCAGGGAATGAGCTGTCGGCGGATCGTGTCATTGGGCGCGTGCAGGCTGATGGCCAAAGTGACGGACAAGTTCTCGTCCGCCAGCCGGCGCATCTGGGCGGGCAGGCCCACCGTGCTGATGGTGATTTTCCGCTGGGAAATCCCCATGCCCCAGTCCGCGCTCAGCACGCCCACCGCGGCGATCACCTGCTCAAGGTTCGCCAATGGCTCGCCCATGCCCATGAAGACTACGTTGGTGATCCGCCCATTCTCCGTCGCCTTCGTGGTTCGCGCATGCGCGTCCGTTTCCCACCGGCTTAGCCGCCAGACCTGCTCGACGATCTGCCCAGCCGTCAGGTTGCCGTCCAGCCCGCCCAGACCCGACGCGCAGAATCGGCAACCCACCGGGCACCCCACCTGGCTGGAGACGCAGGCGGTCCGCCTTTCGTCCGTTGGAATCATCACACATTCAGTTTGCCGGGCCGGATCGGGAACCTCCGCTAAAGGTGATTCGTTCTTCTTCCCGGCAATGCAGTCCCACTGCAGCAGCAGTTTTTCCGTGCCGTCGCTGGCCAGTTGCTTACCGACCACCTGCCCGCTGCCTAAGCGAATCGCTTCCGCCAGGCGTTCCTTGTCAACCCGGCCGAGGCTGGTCATGCCCTCAAAGTCCAGAACGCCATGCCGGTAGACCCACTCCAAAACCTGCTTCGCCCGGTAAGCGGGCAGCCCCGCCTGCGCCGCGACAGCGCGCAGCTCCTCTGGGCCTAGATCGAAAATATTGGGCTTCTGGTCCATACGGGTCTATCTTACCCCACGCCACCGCCCGGCTGATGCCGTCGGCGCTTCCCCCTCTTTTTCGTGTTGGCGTACAATAACGGCAAGCCGATGGGCTGAAAGCTGATTCCTTCTGGAACCAACGATGAAAAAGGCTTCCACCGCTGCCGTAAATGCCTCCGCTGGTCTGACCGCAGACAAAGTTTCCCTGGCTGTCGACTTAGCGGGCCTGCATCTGGCCAACCCGATGATGACTGCCTCGGGCACCTGCGGCTATGCCGACGAATACGCGGACTTTGCCGACCTTTCCAAGCTCGGCGCGTTTGTCACCAAGAGCATCACCCTTAAGCCCCGCAAGGGCAACGAAGCCTATCGCATCGTCGAGACCCGCGGCGGCATGCTCAACGCCATCGGCCTGGCCAACGTCGGCCTGGACGTTTTCCTGGCCGATAAGCTGCCCGTGCTCGCCCGCATGAAGGCGGCCGGCCCCCGGATCATCGTCAACGTCGCCGGCCACAGCTTTGACGACTACCTGCAGGCCGCCAGCCGTATCAGCCGGGAAGCGATCGTCGACGCCATCGAACTGAACGTCTCCTGCCCCAATGTTTCCGACGGGCTGACCTTCGGCACCAATCCCGACCTGCTTAAGCAGCTTGTCCGCCGCGTGCGCGACGCGCTGCGCCCCGATTGCCGGCTGATCGTCAAACTTTCGCCCAACGTCACCGACATCACCCAGACCGCCGGCGCCGCCGTCGAAGGCGGGGCGAACATCCTGAGCATGGTCAACACCTTCACCGGCATGGCCGTGGACATCTGGAAGCGCAAGACGCGCCTGGCCAACGGCACCGGCGGACTGTCCGGCCCGGCCATCCGCCCGCTGGCGGTGGCGATGGTCAGCAAGGTTTATCGCGCCGTGGCCAAGCCCGCCGGCGTGCCGATCATCGGCATGGGTGGCATTCAATACTGGCAGGACGCAGTTGAATTCCTCCTGGCTGGGGCCAGCGGCCTGGCGGTCGGCACAGCCCTGTTCGTCGATCCCGCCACGCCAATCACGATCCTGGCCGGCCTGCGTGACTATCTGGCCACCCTCGGCTGCCGAAGCCTGTCCGAGGTCGTCGGCTCCCTGTCCCTGCCCGGCGACGGGCCTGCCTGCGACCAGTAAACCAGCCCCTTTAGGCCACATCCATCAATCTTCAGGTCCCGCATGACCGAGCCTTGGCCAGCCATTTCCAACTCCGAACGCAAGCTCTTTGATCAACTGTTAGAGCAAGCCATCGACAACCTTCCGCCGCACGTGCGGGCCATGCTCGACGAGTTGCCAGTGATCGTCGAGGATTGGCCCAGCGAGGAACTGCTGGCGGAAATGGAAATCGACCCGGACGAGGACGATTTGTTGGGCGTCCACTGGGGCACGCCCTTGACCGAACGCAGCGTCGAAGCACAGCCCGATCTGCCCGACGAGATTCTGATCTTCCGCGGGCCGATTCTCGATTACGCCGACGGCAGCAAAAAGGAACTGCGCCAGCAGATCCGCATCACGCTCCTGCACGAGATCGGCCACCACTTCGGCCTGGATGAAGACGACCTGGACCGCCTAGGCTACGGGTGATGCCAGAAGGGGAGCGGTAGAACAGGTGAACAGGCGAGCAGGAGGAAGAAGAGTGGGGGGGGGCGACCAATTATTTGCAGACTCCCAACTCCTAATTCCTAACTCCTAACTCCCACTCCCCATCCTTACCGCCCGGATCGCCCGGCCAGGGATCTCCACTTCGACGCGCCCGCCTTTTACCTCCAGCACCCCGGCCGGTTTCTCCAGCCCATCACACAACCACGCCCTGGTAATCATCCGCCCCGGCAAAGCCATGGTCGCTCGCGCTGCCTTGTCCGTCACATTGGCCAACCTGACCATGATCTCCTTGCCGTCCTGGGCTGGTCCGGCCGCCAAGACGTTTACGCCGACACCTTGAACCTCAATCGTTCGCCCGCTCTGCTTGGCAGAACTCTGCATCAGCGGGTGAGCTTCGATCGGTTGCGCCGCCGCGGTGCCCAACTGCGCGGAGACCACGGGGTCGAACCCCGCGTGCGTGGTCAATTCGTAATTCACCCGGCAATCCCCCGGCTGCGATACGCGGAAATTCGTGGACCAGTAATTGTTCAGCGCCCAGGCCAGCACCAGGCACCTCTCGCGGTCGGGCACGCTCTTTTGACCTTTGCCGAAGTTAAAGCCGCCCAATTGCACCAGCGGCGCATCCGGGCACGCCAGCGTCACCGCATGTTGTCCGTTGTGTACCGCTACGTATTGCCCCACCGTGATCCAGTCCCGACTCACCCCCGGAAGCTGCTCGCGGTCGAACTCCGTCGGCACGTCCGCGGTGTCAAAATTCGCCCGCCAGCCCGGCAGATTCAGCGGCAGCGCGAAATAAATACTCTCCGGCAGGCGCTGGTCCTGCTTTTGGATCAACGCTTCCATCGCCACGGTCGGGCGGTCGGCCCGCAGCAGAATCGTCTGACGAAGCTCCACGCATCCGGGCGCCTCCCACGCCAACTCCAGCTTTGGCCCCCGCGCGGACATCGACGCCACGCAGCTGAGCAACTTTCCAGGACCATTGCGCACCGCGGGCCAGTCGCTGCGCCAGCCCGTCTGGTCCACGTCGATCTTGCCGTATTCTTGATCAAAGAAAATATCCCTGGGCCTCTTGCCCGCAGCCTGGGCCTTGGCAATCGCCGCCGGGTCGATCGTTTCATGCACAAAACCAAACAGCGGCCACTCGTCCCCGCCCCCGGAAGTCAAACCCTCGTCTGCGGAAGTAGACCGCGTGGGTGCCACACAGCATGGCGAAGCCTGCTGTGTGCGTTGGTTATTCCCCCCGGAAGCAACCACCTGCCAGCCCAGAGTTTTGTCGTAAAGCCCCGTAACTCGGCCCGTGCCCTGGTCAAACGTCAATCGCAGCGTCGGCGATTCCAGAAAGCCGTCGCCCACGCAGCAGCCTGCCGGTGCTTTGACTTCCCCCGCCACAAGCTCCTTCACCGGCACCGTCGCATATCCAAACGCCGGCAACTCAACAGGCCCAGCCGCGAAGCTCGTTTCGTCATTCAGCAGTTCCCGCCCGTATTCGATGCCCAGACACGTGCCCGCCAGGTGCTGGTATTCGCCATTCACCCAAGTCCGCGGCAGCCGCACGATTTCCCGGCGAGGGAACGGGCTGGAATTGAAAAACATCACCCCCTGCACGCCTTGGGCAAACAGCGGGTTGCCTGAAATCCTCTCCAATTCATCCCGCACCAACGTGCCTGCTAAGCTCCGCGCTTGCGCCGCGATCGCCGCCTTATAGTGCCATTGCTCCGCCACCACGCTCGGCACGCGCGAACCGATCGAATTGGCGCACCCCCAAGTGTGCTCGTCAAAGAGCAAGAGCTGCGCGAATACCTCGTCCGACCGCTGGGCCCTCTCCTCCGCCGTCGGCCAGTGCCCACCTTCAGGCCGATACGATTCATCTTTTCGTATCGCTTCCGTGATGCGCAGCGTCTGCCCCGACACCCACCGCGCCCTGGCCCGCCGCGCCATCGACACTTCCAGAGCGGTGCTGCCGGAGCCGAAGTTCCAGTAGTCCGTCCAGTCGCCGCTGTATTCCGCCAACGCCCCGGCCGGCAACGCTTCCAACCTTTCCAGCAGCATCTCCGGCGTGATCGTGCGGATCACCGGTTCCCGCCCTTGCTCGTTCCACTTGCGGATGAGCTCGGCCATCTGCGGAAACGGCGGATTATTGTCGCCCTGCGCCCCGTGATGCGTAGCCGTCAGATACGCCCATTCCCACGGCCAGCTCTTACTCTCCAGCCGCCGCAGATACTTGGCCAATCCTTCCGCCATCAGGTCCAGCGACCCACGCTCCGCCTTGGTCTCCCGGTCGAACGCGCCATAATGCTCCCCGCTCATGACCAGGATGGATCGCCCTGCCGGCGTCTTCCACTTAAACGCCAGTGGCCGATGCAGCGGGTACCCGCCGAACCCGATGTTGATTCCCATCACCAGGCACCGTGCCCCCGCGTCCAAAAGCAGGTCGCCGATCGGCCACGGCAGTCCGTTCACGTCATGGTTAATCGCCACCGTCCCAGCCACCCCCAGCCTCGCCCGCAGTTCCGCCAACGGATACAGCCCGCGGGCCAGCTCATCAGCCGTGCACAATGGCGTCAGGTTGTAGGGCAACACGCCCACGCTCATCTGCCCGCGCAGGGCTGCCGCGCGGAAGCGGTCAACCTGACGCCCGCTGGCATGCCGCAACCAATGCCCCACCGGGGCAGCCACCTCGCAGGTCCAGCGAAATCGGCTTTCCACCGGCCAGTCAGCCGTCTGGTCCGCCAAGTCGATGGCCTGGTCGATGTACCGCCGGCTAAGCTCCCAGAACATCGGCTGGGGGTGCGTATACCCTACGTCCGTGTGCGTATGGTGCAGAACGAGCAATTCCTTAACAGGCATAGTTGGTTACTCTCATGTTTCCCCCACATGCCCCGCGTGAATTCAGCCCCCAACCCCTAATCCCCAAACCCTAATCCCCAATCCCTAATCCCCAAAACCCCATGCGTCCCCTTGCCCCCTGGCACGCGGTTCGCTACAAAGCTAAGTGATGCTAAAGCTTGCCACATTATTGGACAACCCCGGTGAGCCGCGCCAGGAGTCCCGCTACCGCGACCCCGCCCAGCTCAAAGCCCTGGGGTACACAGGCCTGGTGCTCTACGAATCCACCAGCCTGTCGGGCATCGCCAGCCCCGAAGACGTTGGGCCCGGAGAATGGCGGCGCTGGCTGGAGCAGCAGTTTGAAGCCATCGATCAGACCATCATCCGCGCCCGCCGGGCGGGACTGGATGTCTACCTTTCCTACGACGTTCTCTGCCTGCCGCGCGACCTGGTCCTCCGCGACCCATCCGCCCTAACCTGCAAGGGTCGCGTCTTGACGCTTTGCCCCGCTTCCGAGACAGCCCTGGAACGCTCCAGCCAGGCCTTGGATGCCCTGATGGCCCGCTGGCCTGACCTAAGCGGCATCGTGCTGCGGTTTGGCGATAACGAAGCGTCCCGCCTCCCGTACCTGACCGGCAACGACATCTACATGCCTCACTGCCCCCGTTGCAGCCGCATGAGCCGGGCCGATCGCGTGGTCAGCCTCATCGACCATTTCTATCGCCGGGTCGTGCAACAGCACGACAAAACCCTTATCGTCCGGGCCTGGAACGTCCATCCCGACGGCATGCACGATTCCCCCGACCTCTGCCGCAAAATCGCCGACCGTTTGCCCAACCCTCCCCAGGATCCCAAGCTCATCCTGGCATTCAAATTCACCCAGACCGACTTCTGGCGCTATCAGCAATGGAACCAGTCCAGCCTCCTCTTCGGGGGGCGGCCGATCATTTACGAATTGCAGTGTCAACGGGAATTTGAAGGCAAGGGGGGCATGCCCAACTGGCAAGTGCCGCTGTGGCGTGATGGGCATCCGGAAACCGATGCCCCGGGCACCATGGGCCTGGCCCAAGTCGCCGGCCAGGTGAATCTGGCCGGCCTGTTGGCCTGGGTGCGCGGCGGGGGATGGGGCGGGCCCTTTATAAAAAATGAGACCTGGATTGACGCCAACGTGGTGGCCGTGCCGCGTTTGGCCGACAACCCTCACACCGATCCCCAAGCTCTGGCCGACCACTGGATCGAATCCCGCCTGGGGCTATCCGGCCCGCCAGCCGAGGCCGTCAAGCAGGTGCTCGCCCATTCGCCGGAGGTCATCCGCAACGCCTTTTACATTGGCCCCTACGCCCGCAGCCTCAAAAAGCCCTGGCATCCCAGCGGCGACTTCATCCAGGACGACCTGATCGACGCCAAGGCCCTCTGGCGGACGATTCAACACCTGCCCGACGACAAGCTCGATGACGTCATGCGGGAAAAACAGGCAGCCGTGGACCAGATCGCCCACGATCGGGCCCTGCTCCAACACGTCTTAAACCCGCGCACCCACAGCGTCCTGGACCCCCTGTTAAACACGCTGCTTTATGCCGAGTCGCTGTTCTCCACCTTGCGGGATCTGACCGATGGCCTGATCGCCTATCGCCGCTATCAGCGGACATCCGATCGGGCCCAGGCTGAGCAATGCGCTCAGCGACTGTTTGCCGCCCAGAGCGATTGGAACCATCATTCCCAGCGTCATGGGTCCATGGCCGGCTCAGCCACGGCATTTCGCGAAGCCCACCTCTGGGAGCTCACCCAGCAGATTCTGGGCGAAGTGCATTAAGAATTCCTTTCCTCTGCACAACAGCAAAAATGGCGTTTGTTGTTTTTATGTCCGCGGAAGCTGTCTGTGCGCGCCGATTGAGATGTGGTTTGCACATATTCTAATCTCGCTGGTAAGGTGGGTATTCTGGGTATGATGTAAATAGCATAGTTTGATATAAAGCAAATTTGCGTGCTACTATATTACCCAGACTCTCTATCTTGTAAATGCGTGATTTTGCCGGGATTTTCTTGACAAACATTAAGTTTCCAGTAAATATAAGTGAGTGTTTTAAAGGGATGCCATGTCAATGGTCTGGTTGTTGATACTAAATCAGGTCATTGGAATAGTTGGCGTTTATTTCTGAGGTCATGTGTTACACATGTGGTGCTGATCTACTGCTTTGACGGTGTCAAAGCGTTGGCATTGGAGCGATCAGATTACCGTTTACACGGGATGACTTTTTAACCTTTTTGTGAGGGAAAGGAACTGGCTATGCGAAGCAGAATGTTGGCGGCCGTTGCCGTCATGGCCTGGGGGTCGAGTGTGTTTGCCGCGTCTTTGGGCGTCACCACCGGTTATTCCGCCACCGATCTGGCCAACGCCATCGTCGGCAGCGGCGTGACCGTCAGCAACGTGAGCTACACCGGCGCTGCCGGCGCGTCCGGCATCTTCACCGGCGGCGCGGCTGCGGGCATCACGATTGACAAGGGCATCATCCTGGCCAGCGGCAGCGTGCTCAACGCCATCGGGCCGAATAATCAGGGTGGCGCAACCACGGACTTCGGCGCCGCGGGCGACGGAGACCTCAACGCCTTGGTTTCGTATGAAACGCATGACGCGGTGGTTCTGGAATTCGATTTCACCACCAGCACTCAGAACCTGTACTTCAACTACGTGTTTGCCTCCGAAGAATACAACGAATATTCCAACACCGTGTTCAACGATGTGTTCGCTTTCTTCCTTGATGGCCAGAACATCGCCCTGATCCCCGGCACCACGACTCCCGTGGCGATCAACACCATCAACATCGGCAACATCGGCGGCAGCGGCAGCCCCACCCCTCAGAATCCTGAATACTTTGTTGACAACAGCGCGGCTGTGGAAGACATTCAGTACGACGGCTTCACCGTGCCGTTGACCGCCAAGTTCCTGGGCCTCAGCGAAGGCACGCACCACATCAAGCTGGCCATCGCGGACGCCAGCGACTTCGTCCTGGACAGCGCTGTGTTCATCCAGGGCGGCACGTTCTCCGGCGATGAAACCCCGATCACCGTTCCGCTGCCCCCGGCTGTGCTCCAAGGCCTGATGGGCGCTCTGCCTCTGGCTGGCGCGTTCCTGGCCCGTCGCAAGCTCTTTAGCTAAACGGTTCTGGAAGATTTTAAGTTGCGACTCTCGACATGGCCCCCTCACCGGGGCCATGTTTTTTTATGTCCTGCCATGGGCGTAGAGGTCGTAAACCAGGAAAGCAGTGGGGGGGATGTAACGCCGGTCCCTATTTCGCCGCCAGCCAGTCCGCCCCGCTGCCGACGTCAACTTTCAAGGGCACGCGCAATGACATGGCGCTTTCCATCTCGTGCTTGACGATGGCCGCCATGGTCTCCGCCTGGTCCTGCGGTGATTCGACCACCAGTTCGTCGTGGATCTGCAGGAGCAGCCGCATCGGCAAGGCGTCTTTCTGAATCCGTCGCTGCAGATTGACCATCGCCAGCTTAATCAGATCCGCCGCGCTGCCCTGCACCACCGTATTGATCGCCAACCGTTCCCCCAGCGCCCGCCGATTGGGATTGGTAGCCTTCACCTCCGCGATCGCCCGCCGTCGCCCCAGCATGGTGGTGACGTATCCGTAATCGTTTGCCTGCTTGACGCAGTCATCCAGAAACGCCTGGATTCCCGCGAATCGCCGCCTGTAATCGGCAATCAAAACCTTCGCCCCCTGCAAATCCAACCCCTCAATCCGCCGGGCCAGGCCGAAAGCCGTCACCCCGTAAACAATGCCGAAGTTTATCACCTTAGCGTACCCCCGCTGTTCCTTGGTGACCGCTTCCGCCGGCACGTTGAACACCTCGGCCGCCACCGCCCGGTGAATGTCCTGATCGCGCTCAAACGCCTGGATCAACCCCGGGTCTTCGCTTAAATGCGCCAAAATGCGCAGCTCAATCTGCGAATAATCAGCGCTTAGAAGCACCGCCCCCCGCTCCGCCACAAACGCCTTGCGCACCTGCCGGCCCAGTTCCGTGCGAATGGGGATATTCTGCAGGTTCGGCCCGCTGGAAGAAAGCCTTCCCGTGGCCGTGCCCGTCTGATGAAAGCTCGCGTGGACCCGCCCCGTGGCGGAGTTGACGCTCTCAGCCAACGCTTCCAGATACGTATTCACCAGCTTGGTCAGTTGCCGATATTCCAGCACCAGCACGGGAATCCGCGCCTGATCCTGCGTCAGATTCTCCATTTCCGCCAATTGCTCCAGCACTTCGCTGTCCGTCGAAGGCCCGGTCTTGGTGCGCTTGCCCACCGGCAGCTTCATCTCCTTAAACAGCACCTCCGCCAGTTGCTTAGGCGAGTCGGGATTAAAAGGCCGCCCCGCCGCCTCCTGGATCTGATCCCGCAATTCCACCATCCGCCGGGAGAGCCCTTCCTTCTGCCTGGCCAGCTCCTCTTTGTCCACGCGAATCCCGTTGGCTTCCATTTCCGCCAGCACTTCCACCAGCGGCATCTCCACACGCTGGGCCAGATCCTCCAGTCCCATCGTCTTTAGTCTGGGCGCCAGCTCTTGCCACAAGCGCAGCGTCACGTCCGCATCCTCCGCCGCATAGGTGGCAATCAGCGGCAGGTCCACCTGATCCATGGTCTTCTGCACCAGTCCCCGCCCACCGTGCCCGATCAGCTCGGTGATGGAAATCGTCTGATGCCCCAATAGCGATAGCGCCAGCTCATCCATGCCCAGGCCCGGCAACCCCGCCAGGTGGGCCGCCACCATCGAGTCAAACGCCACCCCGCGCAGGATCAATCCCGCGTGACGCAACACCAATAAGTCATACTTGATGTTGTGCCCGCACTTGGGAATAGCAGGGTCTTCCAGCACCGGGCGGAGTATCGCCAGCGTCTGTTCCGCCGTCAGGTGACTTTCCGCCTGCGGCGAACGCACCGGCACATACACGCCGCTGCCCGCCTGCCAGGAAAGGCTCAGCCCGCAAAGCTCCGCCCTGTGGCCTAAGCCGATGGTCTCGGTGTCCACCGCGATCATCTTCTGGCCGCGTAATTGCTCGACGATTCGCTCCAGCTCCGCGGCCGTCGTCACCGCTCGATAGTCCATCCCCGCGGCCGTGCTTAAATTCCTTCCTTCTTGCGGAGCTTGCGCAACCACATCACCGCCAGGCGCCGCGGCAGTGGGGGCCCCTACGGGTGCGCCAGCCTGCGCTGCATCTGGGCCCTCTTCCCCTCCGGACTCTTCCGCCGCCGCCTCAAACAAACTGCCCGCAAACCCGTCGTGTGTTTGTTGTTTCTTAGCCGGCTTACCAGCCCCCGTCACTGTCGTCCCCGCCGTCGCCGGCGCCGCGCCCGCCAACTTTCCGCGCAATCGCTCCAGATCGCTCGCCAACCGCTTAAAACCCATGTCCGTGAAAAACTTTTCCAACCCGGAAAAATCAATTCGCCCCGCCGCCGTGTCCCCCGGCTCAATTCGAATCGGCAGATCGTCCTTGAGCCTGACTAATTGCAGGCTCAGCTTGATCTGATCCCTCGCCTTTTCCAGGTTCTCCCGCCGTTTGCCCTTGATCTGCTCCAGGTTGGCGTAAATATTCTCAATCGACCCAAATTGCGCGATCAGCGCCGCCGCCGTCTTAGGCCCAACGCCGTCCACGCCCGGCACGTTGTCGATGCTGTCGCCCATCAACGCCAGCATTTCCACTACCTGCTGCGGGCTGATGCCCTTTTCCGCCTGCAGGCCCGCCACGTCCAGCGTCGTGTCCGTGTGGATGTCAAACATCACCACCCGCTCGCCGAGCAACTGCTCTAAGTCCTTGTCCCGCGACACCAGTCGAACGTCCACGCCCGCCCAAACCGGATCCTTCTCCACCTGCCGGGTGAGCGTGGCGATCACGTCGTCCGCTTCCGCCCCCGGCTGGCTGAGCACCGGCAGGCCGAACATCCGGGTCATGTCGAAGATTCGTTTTTCCTGCGCGATCAAGTCCGGCGGCGGGGGGGGGCGGTTGGCCTTGTATTGGTCGTAAAGCTCATCGCGGAACGTCGGCCCCGGCAAGTCGATCACCATCGCCGCGTAGTCCGGGTGGCACTGGTTGTAGAGCTTTAGCAGCATCCCCGCGAACCCGAACACCGCCTGCGTGGGCTCGCCGGTCAGCGGGCTCGACAGCGGCGTGCGAATGGCGTGATACGCCCGAAAGATCTGCGCATGCCCATCGATCAGATACAAGGTCTTGCCCATGCCCGCGATTATAGACCACCCCTCCGCAACTATCCCCCGCGTCTCAGCCCCCGGCTCCGCCTGGGGGTACGTCGCATTCTCGATGTTTCAGCCCCCGGCTCCGCCGGGGAGTACCTACACCCCTGGTCCCCCTGCAACTGCCTTCAGTAGCTACAATTTCTCCCATGACATCTCATTCATCTCCCGCTCACTTTGCCGACCGCCTCCTGGCCGCCTGCCAGCACAAAGGGGCTCCGGTCTGCGTCGGCTTGGACCCCGTTTACGAACGCTTACCCGCGTCCCTGCGTTCCGCCGGGCCGGCCAACCCCGCCACGGACGCCCAGGCCGCCTGCGCCATCATCGCGCAGTTTTGCTTTGGCGTTCTTAAGGCCGTGGCCCCCTATGTGCCCGCCGTCAAGCCGCAATCCGCCTGCTTCGAACGCTACCTTTGGCCCGGTCTGGAGGTCTATCACCGCGTCGTCCGCCAGGCCCGCGAACTTGGCCTCCTGGTCATCGGCGACGCCAAACGCGGCGACATCGGCATCAGCGCCGAACACTACGCCGCCGGCTGCCTGGCTGACACCCGCTTTGCCGACCTTGGCCAAACGCCCGGTCCCGATGCCCTGACCGTCAACAGCTACCTGGGGCCCGATAGCCTCCAGCCGTTCCTTAACGTGGCGGCCGCGCAAGGCAAGGGCTTGTTCGCTCTCGTCCGCACCAGCAATCCCGGCAGTGACGCCCTGCAATCGTTGTCCCTTTCCGACGGGCGCTCCGTCGCCGACGCCGTCGCCCAGTGGTTGGCCCAAGTCGGGTCTGCGCCCAACTGCGTAGGTGCAAAAGGCTACAGCCTGTTGGGTGCCGTCGTGGGCGCCACCAAACCCCAGGACGCCGCCCGCCTGCGTCAATTGATGCCCCAGCAGATCTTCCTGGTGCCCGGCTTCGGCGCCCAGGGCGGCAAGGCTGACGACGTCAAAGCCTGCTTTAAGAAAGATGGCCAGGGCGCCATCATCACCGCCAGCCGCTCGGTGCTTTTTGCCTACGAAAAACCTGCCACCAGCGACTGGCAAGGCGCCATCGCCAAGGCCGCCGCCGACCTTAAAGGCCAGATCGCCGCGATTCTTAATTGAAATCTCGTGCTGAAATCAATGGCCTTACGGCTGCACATGCCGCACCGGCCGGTGGGCGTCGGTTTCATGCAGAATCGTATACCCCACGTGCGACACGCAACTGTTGATGCGCTTTAAGTGCGTCAGCGCGTCCAAGTGAATAGCGCTGGACTCGTGGCTCTGCTTGAGCCCCGCGTTCAGCCGCTGAAAATGCCGATCGCGCAGTTCCGCCTCCCACTGCCCGATGCGTTCCTTGTGCGTCAGCAACTGCTCAGCCAGCAGACGATCGCGCGTGGAAAAAGCCGTCTCGGCGATCAGCATGTTCTGGGCGACCTTCTGATGAAAATCCTCCAGTTCCGCCCACCCCGGCTGCGAAAACGTCACGCCCAGGTGCACTTTCTTAACCACCAGGGGCGTAAGATTCTTGTCCACCACGTCGCCGACCGCTTCCAGCTCATTGAGATAGCGCAGCTGCAGAATCTGCTCCGTGGCTTCCGCATGGTCCAGGTCCAGCCCCGCCAGCTGCGTGAGAAACCGCTTGATTTCCTGATCCAGCAGGTCCACCTGATCGTCCCGATCCGCCGTGGCCAGGGCCAACCGCTCGTCGCCGTTTTTCAGCGCTGCCCAGCAGTCCTCGAGCATTTCGCGCACGATTTCCGCCACCCGCAAAATCTCCTGCCGCGACTGACCCAGCGCCACGCCCACCGACTCCGGCCCTCCCGCTGAAATATAGCGCGGGCCGAACGGTCGCTCCGCCCCGCCGCCGACCTGCGGCACCAGCTTCCGCGTGAGGGCGTCCAGTACATCCACCAAGGGCAGACAAAGTACCGCCAGCGCCACGTTAAACCCCACGTGTGCGTAGGCCACCTGCCGTGGCGTGCCGCCGGGCAAGAGCGCCAAACCTTTTACCACCCAGGGCAAAAACGCCAGCATCAGCGCCGCCACCAGCGCCTTGGCCATCAGATTGCCCAGCGCCAGCCGCCGCGATTCGGGCTGCTTCCAGCCCACCAGCAGCGTCGTGAGCACAATCCCCACGTTCGCGCCCGCCACCACCGCCACGCCCACTTCCAGCCCCACCGCGCTGGCGGCGGCCAATCCCACCACCAGCCCGATCGTCGCCGTGCTCGACTGCATCGCCAGGGCCATCAGCATCGCCATGCCCGCCAGGCCGATCGGATAGCGCTGCGCGATGCTCACCAATTGCACAAAGTCCGCGTTGCCCGCCAGCCCCGCCGCCCCGCCCTTGATCATCAATACGCCCTGGAGAATAAACCCCACCGCCAGCGCCGCCTGCCCGATCCCGCGCCAGCGCGGCAGCGTCGTGAATTGAAAGAGAATCACTCCCGCCACTAAAAGCAGCGGGGCCCCGCGCTCCGCCCCCAGGGCGATCAGAACCACCATCATCGTCAGGCCCAGATCCGCGCCAAAAAGCAGCGCCAGCATCTGCCGGGCGCTGGCCATCCCCGCCTGCACCGCCTGCACCGTCAAAATAGATACCGTCGTGCTCGAAGGCGCCAGCACCACCACGCCCAGGCCGCTGATAAATGCCTTAAGCCGATGCCCGGTTAATTGATGCACCCATTGGCCCAGCCGCGGGCCAAAGAGCCGATCCAACCCCTTGCGCAGAAACCGCACACCGAATAAAACCAGTGCCACCCCGCCCGCAATCGTGACCCACGTCCACATGCTTACCGATGCTCCGCTGTGACCTAACAGGATTTACCACGGAGGACACAGAGACCACGGAGATAAGACCCAACTATGAAAAACAAAAAATGGTCTTGCCTCCGTGTGCTCCGTGCTCTCTGTGGTGAATTTCTTCCCGCGTTCAATGCCGGAAATGCCTCATCCCCGTAAACACCATCGTCACCCCCGCCTCCCGGCAAGCCGCAATCGTGTCTTCATCCTTCACCGAGCCGCCGGGCTGCACAATCCGCTTGATGCCCGCTTCGATCAAAATGTCCGGGCCGTCGCGGAACGGGAAAAACGCGTCGCTGGCCGCCGCGGATCCCTCCGCGCGTTCGCCAGCCTTTTCCACCGCCAGCCGGCAGCTGGCCAGGCGATCCATCTGCCCCGCACCCGCCCCCACCAGCATGCCGTCCTTCACCAGGCACACCGCGTTGGACTTAATGTGCTTGACCGCCGTCATCGCCAGCTTCATGTCCAGCAAGTCCGCCGGCGTCGGAGCCGGGCCCGCCACGTGCTTCCATTGGCCAGGGTCCATCACCGCCACGTCCCGGTCCTGCGCCAGCATCCCGCCGGTGATTTGCTTATAAACCACCCGCTCCGCGCGCGTCGTCGCCCCAGCGATGGGGCCAACTTCCAGCAGCCTGGTGTTCTTCCACCGCTCCCGCAGCAGATTCAGCGCCTCAGCCTCATACGCCGGCGCCAAAATCACGTCCAGTTTGTGCTTCACCGCCGTGATGCGCTCCGCCGTCGCCCGATCCACCGTGCGATTTAAGGCAATAATCCCGCCGAACGCTGCCAGCGGATCGCCCTCATACGCCTTGGCAAAGGCCGTGGGCAGATCGCCCGCCACCGCGAATCCGCACGGATTGGCGTGCTTAATGACCGCCGCCGCCGCGTATTGCGCCGGGTCGATTTCCTTCACCAGCTCCAGGGCCCCGTCCGCGTCATAAAGATTACAGAACGACAGTGGTATGCCGTGCAACTGCTTAGCCCCCACGATCGACGTCTCACTCCAGCTCGGGTCGGCATACACCGCCCCCGCCTGATGCGGATTTTCCCCGTACCGCAGCTCCACCGGCACACGCTCCAGCCGCAGCACCAGCGGATCAGGAAACTTGCTCACCCTCCGCGCCCCCATCCACGACGCAATCGCCGTGTCATACGCCGCCGTGTGCGCGAACGCCGCCCCCGCCAGCCACCGCCGCAGCTCCATGCTCGTGGCCCCGCTGTTTTCCGCCAGTTCCCCCGAAACCCGGTCGTACTGACTGGGACTGGTCACCACCGCCACGAACGCGTGATTCTTAGCCGCGCTGCGCACCATGGACGGCCCGCCGATGTCGATCTGCTCGATCACCGCCTCTTCCGCCACGCCCGCCTTCGCCGCCGTCTTTTCAAAGGGATACAGATTCACGCACACCAGATCGATCGGCTCGATCCCGTGTTGCCGCATGGCCGCCTGGTGTTCCGGATTATCCCGCACCGCCAGCAGCCCGCCGTGAACCTTCGGGTGCAGCGTTTTAACCCGCCCGTCCATGATTTCCGGGAATCCCGTCACCTGGTCGATGGGGATCACCTTGAGGCCAGCTTCCGCCAGCGCCTTGGCGGTCCCGCCTGTGGAAATGATCTCCACCCCCATCTGGGCCAACCGGCGCGCAAACGGAACTAGATCAGTCTTGTCACTGACGGAAATCAACGCCCGCCGCACCACCACCCGATCGCTCATGGTCCATTACTCCCTTTTTGG
>JADZCD010000053.1 GCA_020851735.1 Phycisphaeraceae bacterium | reverse complement strand
CTCACAGCCCCGGATGGAAATCCGGGGCCGCTTCGATGCCTTCCAGGATCGTGGGTCAGCCCCCGGCTCTTCCGGGGGCGCCGGGGGGTACGTGTCTTAGAAGCCCACGGATTGAATCCGTGGGTTGCCCTAGTGTCTTGCTGCCTTGCTTGCCTCGGTTCTCATAGCCCCGCATGGAAATGCGGGGCCGGCTTCATGCCTTCCGGTGTGCCTTGCTTGCCTTAGTGCCTCAAAAATAAAGCCCACGGATTCCTTCCCTGGGCTCTGTCTCTTCTCTTCCCAACGCCCAACGCTTCCCACCCCTGACACCCATTGGCTCTCTTCCGCGGTTGTTAGCTCGTAAACGCGTTAAACGTATCCGGCCCATAGATGACCACGTAGAGATCTTTGAGGAACTTAGCCAGGAAGAAATTGATAATGATGATCATCACAAAACTCGTGACGAACGATTCCGTCGCCGCCCGGCCGACGCCGGCAGCGCCCTCGCGGCAGTGAAAGCCCTTGTAACAACTGATCAACCCGATGGTCAGCCCGAAAAGCACGCTCTTTAGTATCCCGCTGAGCACTTCCCACGACCCGACGAAATCGCGGCTGAATTGCCAGTAGTCGCGGGCGTTGACGCCAAAGCCCTTGACCGTGACCGCATACGCTCCGCCGATGCCCATCAGGTCGGAGATAACCGTGAGCATGGGGATCATGATCAGGCAGGCGATGACGCGGGGCACAACCAGGTAGGCGATCGGGTCCGTCCCGATGACCCGCATGGCGTCGAGCTGTTCGGTCACCCGCATGGTGCCCAGCTCCGCCGACACCGACCCGCCCACCCGCCCGGCAATCATGACCGCCGCCAGCACCGGCCCGATCTGTTTAACCACCGAAACGTTAATCACCCCGCCTAGACGCTGGGCCTGCCCGATGGCGTTGAACTGGTCGAACGCTTCCACCGCCAGCACCATGCCCACAAAAGCCCCCAGCAGCAGAATGACCGGAATGCTTCGCGTGCCGATGTTAAAAAGCTGAGGCAGCAACAAATGCCACCGGCTCCACGACCCGACGCCGCGGAACATCCACTTGGCGGTGGCCGAGGCGAACCGGGTAAAGCGGCCCAGACCTTCCAGGCGGGCAAGCGTCCATTGGCCCAAACGAGCGATGCGGGGAATGAGCATGGCGGTAGTTTAAGGCCGGGCGGCAGGAACGTCACATTCGGGGGGCCGGCCGCGCGCGGCGGCCGATAACCAGCTGCCGTCCGAACGCAAGCCGCAGCCCGACGGATTCCGCGGGCCAGATGGGGCAAAACAAAGGGTGAGCGAGGGGATTCGAACCCCCGACCCCGAGGACCACAACCTCGTGCTCTAACCAACTGAGCTACGCTCACCAACGCGGGGATGAACCGTGCAAATTAAAAGGTAAGTGAGCAACTGTCAAACCATGTCGGTTGCGACGTTTAAGCGGCCTGTAAGGAACGCCGATAGCAGCACTGGAGATAAGTCTGTCCAGAAAACGGGTTTGCGATGGAGCAACCGCCATGAGCCAGACCGTGCAAGGCCCCACTCGTCAAGGTGAAGCTGAAATTCTGCTGGAATCCGGCACCAATGAATTGGAGGTGCTGGTGTTCAGCGTGGGCGAAGGCGTCTTCGGGGTCAACGTCGCCAAGGTGCGCGAGGTGATCCTGCCCGTCCCGGTGGCGGCTGCGCCGCATCAGCACGCGTGCGTGCTGGGCATGTTCAACCTGCGCGGCGGGCTGCTGCCCTTGATCGACCTGCACAAGTACCTGCAGATGGCTCCCCTCAGCGAAGAGCGGCGGATTATCGTCACGGAATTCAACGGCGTGCGGTCCTCGTTCCAGGTCGAGAAGGTCGAGCAGATCTATCGCATGAACTGGAACCACATGAAGGCTGTGCCGGAGACCGACGGCAACAGCCATTTCGCGGTCACGGGCATCACGGAAATCGACGGCCGGCTGATCCTGATGCTGGACTTTGAGTCGATCGTGGACCACATCAGCATGGAAGACAAGCTGCACGTGGAGAAGGTTGAAAACGAGCTGGGCGTGGATCGCTCGCGCCCGCGCATCGTCCTGGCGGAGGACAGCAAGTTCATCCGGGGCATCATGGAACGGGTGCTTAAGCAGAGCGGGTATTCCAAAGTGCAGAGCTTCTCCAACGGGCTGGATGCCTGGACCGCCCTGCAGGGGGCCAAGGAAGACGAGGTCGTGGTCATCACCGACGTGGAGATGCCCCGCATGGACGGGCTGCACCTGACCCGGCGGCTAAAGCAGGACAAGCGGCTGGGGAAGATGCCGGTGATTCTCTTTAGCTCGCTGATTACCGACGACACCCGCCACAAGGGTGAGCAGGTGGGGGCCGACGAACAGATCGCCAAGCCCGAACTGCCCAACCTGGTGCACATCGTGGACCGCTGGGTCCACAAGATGGAAACGGGCAAGCCAGCCTGAGTGCTTTTAGGTTAAAGGCCACTAATCATTTAGAGTGTTTCCGGGCGGCAAGTGCCTCCTTAGGGTCACCGTGCCCAGGGCAGGCATCTATTTCCATGGGATTTACAGGAAAACGCTGAGGTTGGACGATGCAAGAGTACAGGGGATGCGGTTGCCGCATCCCTGGGTTGTTCATACACTTGGGTGATTCGGTGCAAGAGGATGGCAGCCATGGGTAAGGTGGTGATAGTCCTAGCGGTGTTGTTGGCATGCGGATGCAACAAAGAGACCAAGGTGTTTCACGTGTCGGACGACGGTCAATGGTTGCCGCCGCGGTCCGGTCCGGGCCTGGTGGCGGATGAGAAGCCGGCCATTCCCGACGTCCCGACGCCCATCGGCTTCAGCATGGTGGCGGCCAAGAGCCACGCGGTGGCGGTCGGGCAGGCCCGCAACATCCGGTATGTGTTTCAGGGCCAGGCGGAGCTGGGAGAAACGATGGCGTTTTTCCGGGAGAACGTGGTCCGCTTCGGCTGGTCGGGACGGGTGGAAAAAATTGAAGGCCGCAAGGCCGCTTTGTGGTTCGGCAAGGGTCAGGAACGGTTGACCATCGAAATGGTCGCCAACGTGGGGATCGTGACGGTCACGATCTGGGTCAATGAACAGAGCCGCACTCCTCCGCAAGGGGTGCCCTGAGCCGAGGCGATTGGCCCGCCCCGCGGGCTGGGTTTCGCGACGGCGGAGCGCATAGAGAAGGCGAGCAGTACCAGATGGACAGCGAACATCGACACGATCTGAAAGAAAATGATCTGGCTGAATTTGTAAGGCACTTCGGCCAGTTCTGGGAAAAGTGGGGCAACACGCTGCTGATGGGCGTGCTGGTGGTCCTGCTGGTGGTGGTGGCCAACCAGTATTGGCGCGACCGCACGGTGCGCCTGCGCGAGGAGGCGTGGGGGCAGTTGCACGAGGAAACCAGTCCGGCTGGGCTTAAGGACCTGGCGGAGAACACGGGCAATAAAACCGTCAAGGCCCTGGCGTCGCTGCAGGCGGCTGACTTACTGATGTCCGGCAACGGGGCGGATCAGGCCGGCCCGACCACGGCGCCGGCGGTGAAGACCGAGGAACAAAAGCAGCAGGACCTGGCCGACGCCGAGCAGCTGTACCAGGCGGTGCTGGATCAGGCGGAAGTGGGGGAGGTCATTCGCCTCAACGCCCGGCTTGGCCTGGCGTCGGTGGCGGAAGCCAAGAAGAGCTGGGACCAGGCCCGCAAGCTGTATCAGCAGGTGATCGCGGATGCCGAGGCTGCCAAGCAGGAGGGGCTGGCGATCCAGGCCCGCGGCCGACTGGCGATGCTGGACCGGCTGAGCGAACCGATGCCGTTCGCGCCGGAACCGGTGGCGGCGGACACCGCGGCGACGCAACCCTCACCATGACCCGCCAGGTTTAATCCGATAGCTGGCGACGGCGGGCGACATGACAGGGGAGTCCAAAGATCATCGGGGTCGATCGAAGCACAAGGCTGCCAAGCCTCGGCGCGATAAGACCACCTCTCCCCCGCCCCCGCCCCCGGAAGGAAAGTCAACATCTTCGCAAGCCCAAGAAGCGACCACGGACCTGGACGCGGAACTTGCGGAGACGGCCGATACCCCGGAAGAACTAGAGGGCGTTGACGAAATCGTCCTGGTTCCCGAAGACGAGGACGAAGCCAAGGAGCAGCAGGAGGCCTCGGAAGAAGGGGCGGATCGGCGGGTTTTTAGCGTTCGCAAGGTGGTGGATAAGCGGCTGGACGTTTACCTGCAGCAGAGGCTGCGTGGCATCAGCCGCACGAAGGTGCAGCAGTTAATTGATCTGGGCGGGGTGACGATCGACGGCAAATTGCCCAAGCGCAGCACGCTGGTGCAAAAGGGCAATGTGATTGAGGTGATTCTGCCGGCCCCGGCGCTGCGGTCGATTGAGCCTGAGGACATTCCGCTGCAGGTGGTGTTTGAGGACGAGCACCTGATTGTCGTCAACAAGCAGGCGGGGCTGATCGTTCATCCGGCCCGCAGCAATCTGCGCGGGACGCTGATTAACGCCCTGGCGTATCACTTTAAGAAACAACTGGAAGAAAAGGGCCAGAAGTGGGAGAAGTGGAACACGCGGGGGTTCCGGGCTGGCAGCGAGAAGAAGGAGAAAGACCAACGGAGAAAGGACCGTCATAGGGACACGACGGCGGAGGAAGGAAATGTGCTGGGGTTAAGCTCGGTGGGGGCCGAGGCACTGCGGCCGGGCATCGTGCATCGGCTGGATAAGAACACCACCGGGGTGATGGTGGTGGCCAAGAGCGACCAGACCCATTGGAAGTTGGCACGCCAATTTGAAAAGCGCGACACGCTTAAAGCTTACCTGGCGGTGGTGCATGGCCAGATCGCGGGCCCCGGCGGGGTGATCGATCAGCCGCTGGGCAAACACCCGACGATCCGCGAGGCCTACGCGGTGCGGCACGACAGCACGGGCCGACCTTCGGTGACGCTGTATCGGGTGCGCGAGCGGTACCAGGGATATACGCTGGTGGAACTGGAATTAAAGACCGGGCGCACGCACCAGATTCGCGTGCACTTGTCGTATCTGGGACACCCGCTGGTGGGGGACATTATTTATGGCGGCGAGCCGGTGGGGCAGGCGGAGCTGGAACACCCGCCGCGACCGGCCGGGGGAAGGGCGTATCTGAATTTCGCACGCGAAAAGGAGGAGGGCCAGCAGATCTACGCCCAGGCGCTGGCGCGGGCTGATATTTTATTGGCGCACCCGGCGTTGCACGCGGCGCTGCTGAGGCTCGTCCACCCGGCCACGGGCAAGGCGATGACCTTCACCGCCAAAGTGCATGAGCCGATGCGGAAGTTGATCGCAGCCATGCGGCAGCGCCCGGCACGCGGGCCGGTGGCGGAAGAGGGCTTTTATGTGGATCTGAGCCAGGCCATACCGGATCAGGTCGATGGATTGGCCACCCAGGGGACGTCGGGAATGCCTTGAAGCTGGTTGGCCCGGCGGGCGAGGGCGAAGAGCAGGTCGCTTAGGCGATTTAGGAAAATTAGAGCTGTCGGGGGAACGGATTCGTGGCGTGAGAGGGAAACGCCCACGCGTTCGGCCCGCCGACAGATTGCACGGGCCAAGTGGAGACGGGCAGCCAGCTCACAACCGCCGGGAAGGATGAAGGTTCGCATCGGCGGCAAGGGCTGACAGACCAGATCGATTAAGTCTTCCAGACGCTGGACGTGAGCGGCCGTGATGGCGGGCACGGCAGGGGCTGGGGGAGCGGCGGAATCCGTGTCGGCCGACGAGGGGCAGGCCAATTGAGAGCCGAGGACGAAGAGCAGGGCCTGCTGCTCCCTGAGGATGTCGAGGATTTCCTTGCTGCCGCCAGCGGCCAGGGCCAGGCCCAGGGCGCCATTAAGCTCATCGACCGTGCCGTAGGTTTCGACGCGCAGGGCGTCTTTGGGCACACGCTGACCACCGAAGAGATCGGTGGAGCCGTCATCGCCGCGGCGGGTGTAAAGCTTCATAAGACAGATGATAACGCGCCGATGATCAGGGAGTGGACGCCTGGAAAGCAGGGTGGAATCAAGGCTCAAGGGCAGGGCTGCCCCCCGGGCGCGGAGGAGAAAATTGCGTTAGACTTGACGGGCAAGAGCGAAACAGCCCGGCCCGGGTCGGCAAGCGGGCTGGAAATATCGGGAGCGTAGCTCAGGGGTTAGAGCGGGCGACTCATAATCGCTTGGTCGCGGGTTCGAATCCTGCCGCTCCCATTGGTTGCAGATCATCGTCAATCCAGGTAGTTGCGTAAGACTACTGGGAAGTTCAGATTGAAGATTGGCCCTCGGCCCCCGGCGCAGTGCGCCTCATTTCTGCAATCTGAATCGGCAGTTAGCCAAAATTTGGCTATTGCGCTTCTCGCGTGATCGTCGCTTCAAAAGTCGTCACCCGCCATCTTTCTCTTTTAAAGTGCCGATTTTATTGCCAAGTGATCGCTTGATCCTTTCGTCGATGTGATAGCGGGGCAAAACCGCAGAGGTAAGCGCCTCCTCAGACCAGAGTAGTTCCACCTCCTGTTCGCTCCAATTGCCTGATTTCCGTAATGCCAGAGCGCCGAGCACCGTCTCCACCAACTGTTGCTGGAACCACTCCTTCACGACTGACTCGACTACCGCTTCCGCTGCGGGATATTGCGCATAAAACTTCTGCCAGCGGGCGATCATGTCGGTGAAGACGCGAAAGTCGGCATTGGCCTGGATGGTATTGGCCTGCGGCAGGAACTTTGCTGCTCGATCCTCTAAGAAATCGCCAGTACGACTCCCATCGCGGACAGATACCCACTTGACCACCGGATCTGCAAATCCACCAACTTCTTCCGCAGGCGTATTCCCCGAATCAGCAAATAAAGCATAGATGTCGCCCGCACGACCACCTTGTCTCCTGCCTCGTGCAGCCGTACCGCTTTCACTGGACGCACCACCGTCGTCATTGAATCCACCTGTATTTGTGAATGTGTTATCGATGTCGTGTTTACCATCGGGAGTCGGGCGGTAGCGGCTAAACCTGAACAGGTCGCGGATTTGCCTCAGTCGCTCGCGGATGGAGTTGGCATTTTCGGCTGTGGCCGCGCCAGCAGCGACCGTGTCCATCAGCTTGACGATTGGCTCCGGGATCCGATCACGGAATTCTGCGGCCCAATCGGACCATGGTAGGGGCTGCCCGTCTATGAGCAAATGCGTGCGCGCGGTATTCGCGGTCAGGTCACCCTTGGGTGTCTGCGCGGGCTCAATATACAGCACTACACGATTGTAGCCGAAAATAACGCCAAATGACTGTAGTCGCGCGACGCCAGGCCGTCCAATTGCCATTTCGTATAGTTCATCATTATATAGCGCGCCGACATGGCCACCCGAGACGTTCGTTCCGGAATCGTCCACTTTGTCTTTTAGTATCCACCAACGCGCGGTAGCGTTAGACAGGGCGACCATGCCTGATTCGGCCGAATTGGATTTGAGCCATGCTTCTTGCCCTGAGACAGTACGGAGCATATTGTGCTTATCTTCACGCGGCAAAGTCCAGTTTTCCCTTGCCTTCACATTGACTTTTGCCGGAAAGCGGAAATACCTTGTATTCAAATAGCGAGTGATCCACCGGGAAGGAATCATCGCTTCCGGTGGTGCGTCCATCGTGTTCTCTCCAAGTCTATTGCCGAGCAAAACAACCATCGTGCCGTGCTCTTTGATCGGTTTGGGCTTAATGTCGTCGGTAATTGATAGCCAAAACTCGCCGTTCTGCTGACGCTGAAGACCATATGTTTGCGTATCGGGATCTTTCCATAGCCGAATCATCGCGCCTTTACCGTCTTTCCAGGAGAGATACACTAGTCCCTGTGTATTTCGTGGCGCGGCTGCAATCTTTGCGCCCATACCGAAGTTGCCATGCTTGGATTGTTGGTGCATCGAGGAGGATAGTTGGTTGATGTAGTCAACCATTTCTTTTCCGGTCATCCCGATGCCGGTATCAATGATGGCCATCTTGTGGCCATCCTTTGGCTCCAATTCCAATCTGGTCCAATCGACATCCCACCGGACCTCCCCAGCTTGGTCGTGTTGTTCGATGCTGTCGATTGCATTCTGTGTCAGCTCTCGGACAAACTGCAATGGGGCGCAGTCTTGAGCAAGTCGCTCAAGCATGAAGGTCATGTTTGCAACCTTCATTTCGAGCGTCGAATCCGAGGGCTTAACAGCGGTTGACGGCGCAGAACTAGACATGAATTATCTCCATGGTCCCGAGGCAGGTTGAGCGGCCTTGGGACAAGGTTGCCTCATTGGATTCGCTCGACGAAGGGAGGCCACATAGCCAGCGATCGTGAACGATTACCCAATGAAACTTATTAGAATGATATATCATGCCGCCACTAGGTGTCAAACACCACGACAATGGAAAGCCTCAACACCCAGATCCGCTTACCAAGGCCGAGCGATCTGAGCGCATGTCGCGGATTGGGTGCAAACGGAACCGTTCAACCGAGGCGAGAGTTTCCGCAAAATTAGCCGCCATCGGGTTGTCTGGATGGGTGCAGAATGACCGCGACGTTGTGGGAAGCCCAGACTTTCATTTTCCCAGAGCGAAAATCGTGATCTTCGTTGATGGCTGTTTTTGGCACGGATGCCCCTATTGTCGGCGAAGAATGCCGAGAACAAGGAGGGCATTTTGGGTCAAGAAGATAAGTGAGAACAGACGTCGTGACCTACGAATCGCTCGACAACTGCGGCGGCAAGGTTATAGCGTGCTTCGCGTGTGGGAACATGAAGTTAACTCCACCGCGTGGATAGGACGCCTATTGCGCGCGATTCAATCTCGGAGAGCAGCTTCTTGAGCGACCAATTGTTGCAGTGATTGAGCAAGCGGAGCGGCAACTACCTCTCCGAGCTTGACAGGCACGGCATTTCCGATCTGTCGCATACACCCGCACCACGATCCGTCAAAAACCCAATCATCCGGGAAGGTCTGTAAACGGGCGCATTCCCGCACAGTGAAATAACGAACCGAGCCATCATCTAGCCGGATCATGTTTTCGCCACCCGGCACACCGTTGTGGCCCGCCTTAATAGTCTTGGCAGGCGTGTCCAACAGACTTCCACTGTGTCCCTTATACGCCCGAGCACCAGGATTAAAAAAATGATTAGGAAACGTATGGCACGTTCGCCCCATACCGACAAATGGTAAACCCCTAATGGCATCTCGTACAGTGCGCCAGGATTGAGTGATATTTGTTGGGACCATACTTTCGAGTTTGGCGATGACTGCTGGGGGAGCTTCGTTTCGCTTATGCTTGGGTATGCCGTGCCGCTCCCAATATTCTCCTGTAACCCATTTGTCACGCCATAGAGATTCTGCAGAATGGGTGGCGAGAGGGAAGTTGTACTCCAGGCTTAGGTCGGTACGAACACCGACAATAAACACCCGCTCACGTCGCTGGGGAACCCCATAGTCAGCGCCGTTAAGTACCTGCTTAATGACCCTATATTGCGTTCCCTCGCCCTTTCCACCTGTGTAGACCCGTTCAAGCCGCGCGCGGTGCTCTTTCCACTTTTCTCGCTTTTCCCTGCGGTATTCGGGTAACCGAAGTTGATGGATGATGTAATCCAAGTAGGGGGACGTAGTTCTGCAGAGTAAGCCCTTTACGTTTTCGATGACGAACGACTTTGGTTTAGCCTCACGTACAGCCCTTATGAACTCAGGAAACATTTCCCGCTCGTCATTTCGTCCTTGCCGCTTGCCACCTAGCGAAAATGGCTGGCAAGGCGGGCCACCGCTGAGCAGGTCAATGTTCCTGTAGTAGGCATAATCGACGTCACGAATGTCGGCCTCCACGATCGTCCAATCTTTGACGAATTCAACGCCCAATCCCTTATTCTTCCGTAACGTGTCACATGCTGAGCCATGTATGTCAATTGCGGTTAGGTCGGTGAAACCTGCTCGGGCCGCTGCTATCGCCAGTCCCCCAGCGCCAACGCAGAGTTCGAGGGCACGGAGCCGTGGCATCTGACTAAGTTGTGGGGGCGCATTGTGGTGCATGCGTATCCTCGGATGCAATTTACGTTACTCTTACTATGGGCACAAGTTGGGGTAGCGGCGGAGATTTGACTAGAAGGGCACTTAGGTGGCCCAAGATGCGCTAGATGATCAGCGGCTAAATGAAATCGGCTACGTGTTGGCTGCCGCGATTAAGGACATTGGTCTTACCCTCGCAGAATCTGGTGCCGCCAATTTAGTGCTGGCTGATCATCGTCATTTCTGCTGGTTCCGAGCAGCTTTGATCCCTTACCCCTGCAAGGGGGTGGTGGGCAATGAAAAGGGCGTGCGGGGTTAACCAGCCAGCGCGCCCATCGGATCCCAGGGCGGCAGGACGATGGGGGCTTGCGCGAGGGCGGCCTGCAGGGCGGAGGGCAAGGCGCTTTGGCGGACGGCGGCTTCAAAGACATATTCGTCGAACCAGGAATCGTTCATGACGAAAAAGCCCTTGCGGCCGTCGTCTTTGCCCCAGCTGTTTTCAACGCGCCAGCGGCGGGGGCGATGGTCCACGACGTCCACGCCGGTGAAGAGCATGGCGTGCGTCATCAGGCTGTGGTGATAGAGCAGACGCTGGGCTTTGTCGAGGGTGAAAGAGGTGTCGTAGACGCCGGCATAGTCAAAAGCGCGGGTGTCCCAGAGGCCCAGGTCCTGGCGCATCATTTTGTCCACGTCGCAGCCGAACCAGACCGGCTGGCCGTCCATGATCGTCTGCATGGCGATTTGTTTGATCAGCGGCATGGCGACGTTTAAGTACAACACACGCCCGCCGTCGATCACGTTGCCGAGGAATTCGACGGTGTAGGTGCGATCCATGGGACTGGTGGGACGAGGATCGTGGACGACGCAGACGTAGTCATCCAAGGCCAGCGTGACGTATTTTTCGGCAAACTGGCGGGGCGTAAGCAAGCCGTCGCGGTGGAAGGCGCGGTCTTTGTCCATCCACTGCCAGTCAAAATTCACAGGCGGCGTCCCCAGGTGGATGCAGAGGATGCGATGGATGACGGCCAGGACGGAATCTTTGGCCTGGCGAAGAGCGGGGAGATCGGCTCCGGCTTGGGCGGATTGACGGAGCTGGCAGGCGGCCTGGCGAAGCTGGCCGAGGAGCATTTCGTTCATGGGCCCGGTGTTGGAGGAGCTGTCCGTTTCGGGCATCACTGATTTGGGGACCAGGCCATATTTGTGCACGAGGTTGACGAACATGTTCCACTGCCCGCCGTCATCCAAGGGGCGGCTGAGCAGAAAGGCGACGGCGCGATCGTCCAGCGGACGCGAGGCGGTGGCGATGATCGATTCGAGAAAATAGTTGGCCCGTTCGAGTTTGTCCCAGAAGAAAATGTAGTTCTGGCTGAACTCGAATTCCTTGAGGTTCATTTTTTTCATGGCCCCGACGCGCAGGAGATTGAGCCCGGCGAAGAGCCAGCAGCGTCCGGAGTTTTTCTGGTCGGTGGCTTTCCAGTCGTCGAGCAGGTGGGAGAAGGTGTGGTCGGTGGTGGTGACCACGGCGCGGTTGAGGGAGGCCTGCTTGATGCCGACCTGGGTGACGGCGTTCTGGGCCAGGCGGTAGGCGGGCTTGGCGTCGAAATCCGTGCGCAGGCGATGCAGATCATCGGTAGTCAGGGAGCCGGCAGCCTGGGCATGAGGATGGGTTGGATGATTTTCCATGGAACGCTCCTATAAGACCAAGCACGACAGGAACCAGCAGGGGGACGGGTCGGCGGCGGGAGGGTGGCGGATGTAGGCGAAGGAATTTTCAACAACATGCTAACTAAAATTGCGGTGCGGCGCGGCATGGGGATGAGGACGAAGTGGCGGAGGGATCGTCATCGGGCGGCGGCTGGGCGGGTACGTTGAGAGGGAAGCATGCCGGCCAGGGGTTGATTATCCGGGCGAATAATGTCGGGAAGATCAGGATAGCGGGGTTGAACTGGAGGGGTAGAATGGGTTCGGCGCTGCGGCACTGTGCCGTGGCGGCGGGGGGAAGACAGAGGTTGCTTAAGAGAAAGAGTGAGCCATGACCCCATTGGGCCCTAGGCTGGAGGATCGTGTTTGGGGATGTCTGCTGGGCGGGGCGGTGGGGGATGCGTTAGGTTCGCCGATGGAGGGGTTGCACTATCAGGTCATCCGCAGGATTTATCCTGGCGTCGAGCGATTTGAGCAGTTTCTGCCGGAACAGATCGCGGAGGCGAGCAAGACGCGCGGTTGGCGGATTGAGCCGATCGGCCAGGTGACGGATGACACGGTGGAGGCGGATCTGCTTTTGGACTGCATACTTGAGCATGAAGGCCAGGTGACGGCTTATGCGTTTGCCAAGCAGTGGGAGAAATTCGCGGAGCCGGTGACGGACCCCGACGGGGGGCAGTATGTGCGGTTCGATCACGTGCACTGGCTGGAACAGATTCCGTTTTATCGCAATCGGTCGCGGCAGATTAATAAGCGTGAATTAGGGCGCGGCGAGGCGCCGTCGGACAACGCCATCATGTGCATCGCGCCGGTGGGGCTGCTGTGCGCGGGCGATCCGCTGAAGGCGGAACTGATGGCGGTGGACGTGACGTCGGTTAATCAGCATGGCGCGTCGCGTGACGTGGCGGGGGGCTACGCGGCGGGGCTGGCGGCGTGCCTGGGCGGGGCGATGTCGATTGATGAGCTTATCGAGCTGACCATTGCCCATGTGCGCGACTATCGGAACACCCGGGTGATCCGGGCCATGGTCGAGCTGGCGGGGGAGTGTTCTTCGTGCGGGCAATACATTGAGAAGTATTACGAGCGGATTCTGGGGCATTTGATTCCGATGCAGGATTTAGAGCACGAGGGAACGTCGGCCTGCATCAGCTGGGATTCGGCGGAAGTGTTGGGGCCGGCGCTGGCGTTTTTGAAGATCACCCAAGGGCAGGACGCCAAGGAGATGATTCTAAGCGGCGCGCGGCTGGGCCGGGACGCGGACACGGTGGCCCGCTGCGCGGGCGGATTGATCGGGGCGCTGCGCGGCGGGGAGGCGATTCCCGCCGCGTGGGGGGATTACGTGTTGGCCCGCAATCGCTGGCTGCGTTTGCGGGAGAAGGCGGATGGGCTTGCGGCGTTGATCCGGCGGCGGCTGCGCTTGGAGATCGCGGCGCGGGAACGCTTGCTTTGAGCTGTTTTGCGGCGGTGGGCATTGAGGGCGATTAAGGACACTGCGGTGATGTGCGTGGTCAGGATTCGGGGGTTGCGCATGGCTTTAACGGTGGGGTAAAGCCGATCGATGACCGGGCGATGGTAGAAGTAAAACAGGCATTGCCCGATGACGCTGGAGGAATAGAGAATCACGTCGCGATGATTCACCGGCAGGTCGAGGATCTGGCTGACGATCTGCCGCAGGCGCAGGGCCAGGGGGCTGACGATGGTCCTGACCATGCGATCGAGGGCGGCGCTGGGCTGGGAGAGTTCCTGCCAGAAGATCTGCGTGTGCCAGGAGGGGCGGGAGGGGTCCAAAAGCTGCCTGAGCACGGTGTAAATGAACCGTTGCAGACGCGTGGGCGCGGAGCCCCGGGTGTCCATCAGGCCGATTTCCATCTGTACCCGGGAGTGGGCGTGCTTGAGCACCTGGTAGTAGAGCTCTTCCTTGTCGCTGAAGTGATAGTTGACGGCGGCGGCGTTGGCCTTGGCTAAGCGGGTGATTTCCTTGAGGGTCGCTCCGTGCAGGCCGCGCCTGGCGAAGACGCGGCCGGCGGCCTCGATGAGCTTGCCGCGGGTCAACTGGGAGGAGGCGTTGTTTTTTACATTGGACATCAGGACGGCCTCCCGCGGAGCGGGGAACAGGCGTTTGGTCTCCATTCATTATTCAAATTCTATTTCGAAATTCAAGATTGACTTATGCTGGCGTGCTTTTTAAAATAATGACCGAACCAAGCACTCTTGTTTTGCGGCATTTTTTCAGTTAGGAATGACTATGAGCGACACTTCGCCTAAGGAGCCGACGGGCATGGCGCAGCCTCCCTTGGACGCGCGCGGAACCCCAGGGCCGGCCGCAGCCTTGCCGGACGACGTGGAGCCGGAGGAAAACGGCCGACGGCGGCGCCTGGCGATCATCCTGGCGGCGGTTGTCCTGGGCGTGATGGCCATCTGGGGGGGCAAGACGTTCTGGCACAATTTGTGGCACGAAAGCACGGACAATGCCTTTATCGAAGGCACGGTGGTGCAGGTCAGCCCGCGCCTGGCGGGGCAGGTGCTGCGGGTGCTGGTCCGGGACAATCAGCATGTGTTGCCCGGCGAGCTGCTGGTGGAGATCGATCCGCACGACTATCAGAACCGGCTGGATCAGGCCCGGGCGGCGTTGGAGTCGGCGCGGGCGCGGCGGCAGGCGGCGGAGGCGGATCTGGCGAGCATCAGTAAATCCGCTCCCGGCGATCTGGCTGAGCGCCAGGGCACGGTGGAGGCGGCGCAGGCGGCGGTGGAAAGCGCCCAGGCGCGGGTGGTGGCGGCGGAAAGTCTGTTGGTGCAGGCGTATGCCCATCAGGCGGCGGCGGAAGCCAACGTGGCCCGCGCCCAGGCGGACGCCACGCGGACGGCCGCGGACCTGGAGCGTTACGAGAATCTGTTTGCCAGCGACGGAATCACCGCGTCGCAGCGGGATCAGTATGCCGCGACAGCCACGTCCAGCGCGGCGGGCCTGCAGGTGGCACAGGCGCAACAGGTTGAAGCGCAGGCGGGCGTGGAGGCGGCGCAGCAGAATCGTTTTTTGGCCCAAGCGCAAGTCCGAGAGGCGGAAGGAAGGCTGGCCGAGGCCCAGGGCACGCTGGCGGCGGCGGGGGTGGTGGCGGAACGCATCGCCAAGGCCAAGGCGCAGGCTGATCTGGCGGGGGCGGACGTGGCGCAGCTTTTCGCGCTGGCGCAACAGGCGGAACTGGATCTTTCCTATACGCGGATTCAGGCGGCGCAGGCGGGCACGATCACCAAGAAGTCGGTGGAGGTGGGGAATTTTGTCCGCCCCGGGCAGGCGCTGTTGGCGCTGGTGGGGGACGACAAGTGGGTGGTGGCGAATTTCAAGGAAAATCAGCTGGCGGACATGAAGCCGGGACAGCCGGTGAAGATTCGGATCGACGCGTATCCGGGGCTGGTGTTAAGCGGGAAGGTCGACAGCATTCAGGAGGGCACGGGGGCGCGCTTCAGCCTGCTGCCGGCGGAGAACGCCACGGGCAACTATGTGAAGATTGTCCAGCGGGTGCCGGTGAAGATTGTGTTTGATCAGGCCTTGCCGACCGAGCAACCGTTGTCGCTGGGCATGTCCGTGGTTCCGGACGTGAAAGTGAAGTAAGCCGGAGGGCTAAGGACTGTTCGGCTGCTTTTCGCCATGAGCACCACTGCCGCCAATCTCTCGGCTAAGCAAACCAAACCCGCGGCGATCGCTCCGCGCTGGACGCCGGCGCGTTCGGCGGCGGGGCATCACAGTCCGTGGCTGATCACGCTGATTTTGTCCATTGCCACCTTCATGGAGGTGCTGGACACGAGCATCGCCAACGTGTCGCTGCACAACATCGGCGGCAGCCTGTCGGCGACGACGGATGAGAGCACGTGGGTGCTGACCAGCTATCTGGTGGCCAACGCCATTATTCTGCCGGTGAGCGGCTGGCTGGCCACCATCATCGGGCGCAAGCGATTTTACATGAGCTGCGTGGCGATCTTCACGGTCAGCAGTCTGTTGTGCGGCCTGGCGCCGAGCCTGGGATGGCTGATTTTCTTCCGCGTGGTGCAGGGGTTGGGAGGTGGGGGGCTGGTTCCCTGCGAGCAGTCCATGCTGGCGGATACGTTCCCGCCGGAGAAGCGCGGGATGGCGTTCGCATTTTATGGGATCGCGGTGGTGGTGGCGCCCACGTTAGGCCCCACCTTGGGCGGGTGGATCACCGATTCGTTCAGCTGGCACTGGATATTTCTGATTAACGTGCCGGTGGGGCTTTTGTCGCTGTTTCTGGCCTGGCAGTTCGTCCATGAGCCGAAGGCTCTGGTGGAGGAGCGTCAGCAGATGTTCAAGAAGGGGCTGAGGATCGACTACGTCGGGTTCGCCCTGGTGGCGCTGGGGCTGGCGAGCCTGGAAGTGATGCTCAGCAACGGGCAACGATACGACTGGTTTGAGTCCATGTTCATTCGCGGCTTCGGGTTGTCGGCGGCGGTGTGTTTGATCAGCGCGGTGGTCTGGGAGTGGCATGCCAAGGACCCGGTGGTGGACGTGCGGCTGGTGAGCAATCGGACGTTCGGCATCGCCCTGACGATGATGTTTGTGCTGGGCTTTACGCTCTACAGCAGCACCACGCTCTTGCCGATCCTGCTGCAGAGCAGCCACGGGTATACGGCGATGCTTTCGGGGATGGTGCTGACGCCCGGCGGCATGGCCACGCTGCTGTTTATGCCGCTGGTCGGGTTGTTGACGCACAAGGTGCAGCTGCGTTACCTGGCGGCGGTGGGACTGATGATTCAGATTATCGCCCTGTATCACATGAGCGGGTTTGCCGCGGATTTAAGCTTTAATCACGCCATGTGGGCCCGGATATTTCAAGGCGCGGGCCTGGGGTTTCTGTTTATTCCCATCACCACCTTAAGTTATCACGGGCTGCCGCTGAACAAGAACAACGTGGGGTCCTCCATGCTCAGCGTGATGCGCAACATCGGCGGGAGCGTGGGGATCGCGCTAACCAATACCTGGCTGGTGCAGCGCACGCAGTATCACCACAGCGTGCTGGCGGAGCAGATCAATCCGTACAACCCGGTGCTGCGGAATGCGCTGGGCGGGATGGAAGGGATGCTGGACCCGGCGGGGGCGGCGACGGCGGCGGTGAGTCCGCAGACGCTGGTGGCGGTCAACCAGATGATCACCCGCCAGGCGGCGATGATCAGCTTTAACGACGTGGCGCGCTGGTTGGCGCTGATTATTGTGATTCCCCTTTTGCTGATTCCATTGATGGCTGCGGTGAAATCCGACGGCAAGACGCCGGTCCATTAAGAAAGCAGCGCCCATGCAGGGAAAACGTCTAATCATCACGTTGAGTCTGCTGGTTCCGGCGATCCTGCCGGCGACGGGCTGCAAGGTTGACCAGGACAAGGAAGTCGCTCTGTACCGGGCGCAGCTTGACGAGCATCGCCCGGGGGCCACGCTGGCGGCGGCGGCACCGATCGAGGCGGAGCAGACGTTGACGCTTCGGGAAGCGATGGCGATGGCCAACCGGGATAATCAGCAGCTGGCCATCCGCGGGGAGGATTACGTGCAGGCTTTGATTGACAAGGACCGGGCGTTTGCGGAATTTCTGCCGACGATTTCCCTGGCGCCGCGGTATACGAACATGGAATACTTCAAGCTGCCGCCGGGGGGATCCAGAGACATGTTCCCGCAGCATACGCTGGATGTGCCGGTCAATGCGCAGGCGAATGTGTTCAACGGGTTTCGCGACGTGGCCCGCTTAAAGGCGGCCAAACTGTCGACGGAAGAGGCGCGGCTGATGTTGCTGGACATGCAGGCCACGCTGCTGCTGGAAGTGGCCCAGACGTATTACACGGTGCTTAAGGCTGAGCACGCGGTGGGGGTGCTGGAGAATTCGCTTTCCGTGCAGGAGGCAAGAGTCCGGGATGTGGCGGACAGATTGGCGCAGGGCGTGGCCCGCAAGCTGGACTTAGAGCAGACCAAAGCCCAGGCCGCGGACACGCGCGTGCGGCTGGCTGACGCGCGGGTGGCGGTGACCAAGGGTCGGGCCACGCTGGCGACGCTGCTGGGCGTGCCCTATGTGGCGGGCAAGCTGGGCGATGGTTTCTCGGCGGGCCCCCAGGGGCTGGACCTCGAGGAGCTCTTAAAGCAGGCGGGCCGGGAACGGGAGGATTTGTTGGCGGCGGAGCAGGCGGTGCTGGTGGCCCGCAAAGGCGTCGATGCCGCGTTCGCCCAGTATTACCCTTCCGTGTCGGTTAACCTGGATACCTACACGTACCGCGAGTCATTCCCGCAGGACAGCTTGGCGACGGCTTTGATCACGGCGAAGGTGCCGATCTTTTCCGGCGGGCGGATCCACGCGGACGTGCGCACGGCCTGGTCGCGTTTTCGCCAGGCGGTGTTGGCCAGGGCGGCGCTGGCTGGGCAGGTGGCCCAGCAGGTGCGCGTGGCCCATGCGGACTGGACGGCGAGTCTGCAGCGCATCGGCGACATTGAATCGCAGATCGCCGCGGCCAGCGGGGCCATGGAGATCGTCAATCAGTCCTACGATCAGGGGTTGGCGACGAATCTTGATCGCATGGACACGCAGGATCGGCTGCTGGCGGCGGAGTTGCGATTAACCTCGGAACGTTACGACGCGACGATCTATTACCTGGAGCTGATGCGCAGCATTGGTTCGATGCCGCGGGTTTTTACCGAGCTTTCACCGGCTACGCAGCCGGCCATTTCCGACAGCGCGGCCGGCGATTTACCTTAGCAGCGCGGGATCGTCAGCAGCCAGAGGATGCGCCTAAACCACGCGCAAGGCGGCAGGATGCGCGTGGCGGAGGGTATCGGCGGGGTGGGGGAGCATTTCTAGAGCAACGCAAGAACGGCTGAGCGGATGGCGGAGACCTGCTGATCTTGGCAAGGGCAGGGTCCCGGCGGCGGGCATGGTCACAAATCGGGTGTCGAGCGGATGAGTCGGGAAAAGCCCAGCTCAAATCACACCGCGTTACACCTGTCCCAAGCAACAACGGAGGACCCTGTGACCCACACAGCCGTAGAAAGTGCGCCCATTTTTGGCCGGGAATTCCACGTGTTTCGCGCTCAAGGCGAAAGAGTGATGTTGTCCCTGGACCACGCGCGGGTGATTGAAATCACCGATGACCGTTTGCTGCACATTCTCGGCCAATGGGAGCAGCAGCCGCAGGACACGGGGCTGAATCCCTGGCAGATGGTGGACCAGACCAATTGGCCGGAGGAGGTCAAGGAGGAGATCAAGCAGTCGTTGCATGACCTGGCTCCCTACACGGTGCGGACCGCGGGCATGCTGCCGTATATGCCGGACGTGGCGGAGTTCAACAAGAACACGATTCGCATTTCGTCGATCACGCTGATGGTTTCGGAAGCGTGCAATCTGCGCTGTCGATACTGCTACACGGGATTGCAGGTGGACGCCCACAGCACGCGCTTAATGTCCGAGGAGATCGCGCATCAGGCCATTGAAATGGAGATCAGTTACATGTCACCGGAGGCGCCGGCGATCCGGGCGACGTTCTTCGGCGGCGAGCCGCTGCTGAATTTTGACGTGGTGCGTTCGACCATCGAGTACGTCAAGCGGCGGGCGAAGGAAACGGGACGCGTCTACTCCTTTACGTTGACGACCAACGGCGTGCTTCTGACCGAGCCGATCGCCCGTTATCTGCACGAGAACAAGTGTTCGATCCTGCTGAGCATTGACGGGCCGGCGTGGATTCATGATGAACATCGCATTTACCCAAACGGCAAGGGCTGTCATGCCCAGGTGGTGGAGGCTGCCAATCTGATCCGCCGCGTGACGGGGGCGCTGAACATCCGGGCCACGCAGACGCCGGGGGGCCCGACCTTACGGGAGCTGTGCCGGTATTTCTATGAACTGGGGGCCACGCCGCCGTATCTGATCGGCCCGGTGATGGACACCAAGGCCAACGGCGACGGAAGCGTGCCGTTTGACTTTAGCGACAGTCTGCGCCGCAACGTGATGGAGGCGGATGAAATTCGGCCCTTGTGCCTGCAGGACCTGATCGCGGGCCGCACGCCGCTGTATGACATTTATTCCTTTGGCTTTAAGCGCTTGAACTGCAGGACGCCGATGCGGCACCAGCAGCACTGCTCGGCCTGCACGAGCGGGACGGCGGTGGGCGCGGACGGCACGCTGTACCCCTGTCATCGCTTCTGGCCGATGACCGGGTACGCATTGGGGAACGTGCGCACGGGTTTTGATATTCAGGCTTACAGCACCTACTTCAGCCGTTATCACCAGGCGGTGACCAGTCATTGTCAGGATTGCTGGGCGCGTTTTCTGTGTCTGGGCGGGTGTTATCGCTTCCGGGCGACGGAGGACGGCCAATTCCGCCCGCCGGCGAAGGCTGAATGCGATTCGATACGCCATTCCTGGGAACGAACCGTCAGTTCATTCCTGAAGATGTCCAAGGAGAACCCTGACATTCTTAAACGAATCTGCGGACAGGAGGATCCCAACGTCGAGCCTTGCATGAATCCGGGGTCCGCGGCCGCATCTGTTGCGCCGGTTAACGACCGGCCACAGGGATTGCGCTAGCGCGGGGATGTAGCCCATCCCCAGGAGATCGATTGGTGTGTGATGTTCGTATCGTTCCAACAACCCTTAGATTCCCTTAGGAGAATTGAATCATGACGACCAAGACTTTCAAGCTCGTGAACACCGTTGAAAACGAACAGGCTCCGATCGCGCGTTGCAGCGCCAACAGCTGGGACAACTTCTGCTTCAGCTGGTGCGGCAGCGAAGGTTCCTGCCATGACGGCTGCTGCCCGAACTGGTGGGTGGACGCCAACGGCGACTGCAACTGCTATCGCTGCACCTGGTAATCGGCTGAACGTGTCGTAACCGATCAGCCGCGGGATCGTCCCGTAGGATGAAACCGCGGCACGCAGGATTCACCCTTTGTTTCCGTGTTCGTCAGGGTTCCCGACGTCGGGAACAACGGATGAACACTCATCCCTTAAGAATCAGGAGTCATTGGATCATGACGACCAAGACTTTCAAGCTCGTGAACGCCGTGGAAAACGAACAGGGCCCGATCGCGCGTTGCAGCGCCAACAGCGCGGACTGGGTCTGCGCCAGCTGGTGCGGCAGCGAAGGTTCCTGCCATGACGGCTGCTGCCCGAACTGGTGGCTTGACGCCGCCGGCGACTGCAACTGTTATCGCTGCAGCTGGTAATCGGAAATAGATCGCCTTAGGAGGCCCGATGGTGATCGAAAAGACGCGTCTGGGACCCTCACCCCGGACGCGGCCGAAACCAAGGCGTACGGATCAGTCCTCAGGGCCTGACGGTCGGCGATCGTAAAGCACGCGGTCCGACCGGGTGCACCCGCGCTCGGTCGGACCGCTTTTTATCCAGACAATCACCACCGCGGGCAATAACCGCGACATGGCTTGGCATGGGAGGAAGCATGGCTCCGCCTACCGATAGACCCTTGAGCGTTCACTCCTTCAGCAGGTTCGGGCGTCAGCTTCACTACTGCCCGCAGACCAACCGGTTGCTGGCGGCAGCCGGCTCGGACAGTTCCGCGGAGGAAATCAAAGCCTGGTTTGCCCAGCAGGACACGGGCAAGAAGGGAGCCACGGAATGGCCTGGCGACATCGTGGTGCCCCCGGGGGAGGAAATAGCGGCCCGTCCGCTCATGGCCATTGACCTGATTCTGACGCACGAATGCAACTTGGACTGCGACTATTGCATGATGTTTCAGGGCCGCAAGCTCTCCGACCATGCGACCCGACGGATGTCCGCGGCGACCGCCAAGCAGGCCATTGACCGGTTAATGCCACGCATTGCCGAGGGCAAGAACTCACGGATTCGCTTTACGGGGGCGGAACCGCTGATGAATCGGCCGGTGATGGAGGAAATGTGCGATTATGTGTATCGGGCGTATCAAAAGGGCGGGGGGCAATATCGGATTTTCTCGTTGCTGACCAACGGGGTGGCGTTGACCGACGCCTTGCTGGATAAGCTGGTTAAGTATCCGTTCAGCATACAGATCAGCATGGATGGGCCGGCCGAGGCGCATGATCGGCACCGTCCGTTGCGCGGGGCCCGGCGCGGGTCGCACGACAAGGTCGAGGCAGCGGCCAAGCGGGTATTGCAGCGCACCGGCGAGCTGCACATCAGCGCGGTGTGGACGCCGCACGGGCCGACCATTGCCGAACGGGTCCGGTATTTCGAAGAGCTGGGGGTGACGTCGCTGAAGTTGTCCTATCAGCACACGGGCTTAAGCGGTGACGCGTGCGGGGCGCTGCAGGCGGCGGACTATCAGCAGTTGATCGGGCAGTATCAGGAATATTTGCCGCTGCTGCGGGAGCGGGTGGCAAGCGGCAGGCTGGTGTTGCACGATCCGTTCCGTGGCGCGATCAATCGATTATTCGGCGGGCCGGACCATGATCGGGACTGCAATTCGCTGGGGGTGGGGGGGCGCACGGTGGACATCGACGGCAAGCTGTATCCGTGCTACGCCTTCATGAGCATGCCGCAGTACGTGCTGGGCGACGTGTGGAAGGGGGATGATCCGGCGGCCTTGCAGCGGTGGGCGGCGACGCGCAAGGGAGTGCTGATGAAGTGCGGCTTCTGCTGGGCGTGGCCGCTGTGCCGGGGACGGAATCTGTGCGAGCAGATGGATTTCGGCTGCGACATGACGGGGGCGCATCAGGCCCTGTGTGATTACCTGCGTGCCATGTATGAGACGGCGTTGGGAATCGCGGCGTTGATGCAGGCCAAGCGTGAGGCGATGGGCCAGGCAGGCCAGTGAGGAAGCGATGAAACAGGTACTTTGCCGGCATCCAGAGCAGGTTAAGACCATGTTCTTGAACAGGGATGAGGGGCATGGCTATCCGGAATCGTTGTTTGTGCTTGACGCCCCGGCGGTGCGGATGCGGGTGCATGGCCACGTGGAGTGTGCCGAGCTGTGGCGCCGCGCGGTGCACGGCTATGCGCTGGCCAGGCTGATCATTGAACACGTGCTGGGCGGGCACAGCGGGCACGAACTGCGGCTGGAGATGTACTTGTCGGTGGAGACAGCCAGGGAGCGCACGGCGACGAAACTGGCGTACCTGCATTTTCCGTCCATGACGATTCACCTTCATCCGTGGAATACGCTGGGGCATGAGATTGCCCACTTTGTTTCGTATCACGCGCTGGGAGGGCGGCCGGGGGGGGGAATGCTTGAGGAGGCGGTGGCGACGTATTTCTCCCGGCCGGATGTGAGACTGCACGGGTTGGCGATGGACTTGGCGGGTTCGGACGGCGGCCGGGCCAGGCTGCGGGATCGAATATGCCGGGGCCAGACGCTGGACAAGCAGGATCGGCTGATTGACGCGTCATTTGCGGGGTATCTGCTGGAGATGCATGAGTTGGAGAAGTTCAGAGCCATGTGGCGACAGCCAGGGGCATGGGGGCAGGTGGTTGCACAAATCTACGGTCGGGACATTGAGGATTTATGCGAGGAGTGGATGGCGATGCTGGCGGGCAGGCGGCTGGCTAAGCAACGCGACCTCCAACCTCTCCTGGGATGCGGCGCGGCGGCGGAGAACTACCAGACATGCGCGCAGTGCCGCTGTGGGATCTGTCTGGTCAGGAAGTTCAAGCTGAAGGATGACAAGGCGGAAGAACATGTAGCGCACGCAGGGGCGCCCAGGGCGACGGGAGGGATGTGAGCAGTGGATGTGATCGGGATGGATTCTGGTTGCGCATAAAAGGAGCAAGGCAATGGCTAAGCGCTCGGTGTGGTTCGTTGGATTAGGCGTAGGCGGTCTGGTGCTGATGATGACGGTGATGGCCAAGTCGGCGAGTGACGCGAAGCCCGCGGACACGCAGCCGACGGCCACGGCGCCGAAAGCGGCACGGGAGCGGCCCAAGCCCAAGGAGCAGTCTCCGTTTACGCCTATCGTGGGCGAAGGTGGATTTACCCTGACCACGCCGGCGGAGAAGGTGGCTTATATGGCTGGATTCGAAACGTCGCGGGCACTCTTACGCATGTTCCCCACACTCAAGCAGAACAAGGAGCTGATTGTCCGAGGCATCGACGATCTGTTGGACAACCGCGTGCCGTTCAATGAAGAGCAACTGGAGCAGATCAAGTATGACGTGCAAAAGCAGGTGGCTTTGGATCGCAGCGAGCGCCAGCGCAAGAAGCAGCTGCAACTGAACCAGGAGGACATGGAGAAGTTTGCGCAGCGGGAGGGCGTGCGCGTGGCGGATAACGGGCTGCTCTATCGGGTGATCGCCGAGGGCAAGCCGCTTCATCCCAGCGAGACGGACAGCGTGCGGATTCATTACACCATGTCGTTGGGCGATGGCACGGTGGTGGACGATACGCGCCAGGCGGCGCAGCCGGCGGAGGTGTTGGTGTCTTCGTTACCCAAGGGCATGGCGCAGGCGCTATTGATGATGGGGGAAGGGGCACGCTGGGAGATCGCGCTGCGGCCTGACCTGGCGTACGGAGAGCAGGGCTTGAACAAGAAGGTGCCGGCGTATGCGGCGTTGTGGATTGACGTTGAGCTGATTGCCATCGTTGGGGCGTCCAAGTAAGGCTGCCCTGTTTATCCACCCGGCTGTCGGACCTCGCCCGTGGGAGATGCGCCATGTATCGGATCGCCCTCTTGAACATGCCGGTGGCCATGTCGCGGTTTCCGTCGCTGGGCTTGACGCAATTAAAGGCGGCGCTAAATCGCGAGCTGCCCGGGCAGGTGGATGTGGACATCATCTACCTCAATCACGATTTCGCCAGTGTGCTGGGGCCGCAGCGGGCGGAACAGCTGGCCTCGCAGACGACGGCGGTGACCGCGGGGCTGGGCAACTGGCTGTTCCGGCAGGCGGCGTTTCCCAAGGCGTCGGACAACCGCCAGGCGTATCTGGCGCAATTCGAGCGTTTCTTTGGATCCGGGCAGGGCCAGCGCATGTTCGAACACCTGGCCAACCGCCGGGACGAGTTTGACGCGTTTCTGGATCGGATGATCGACCAGTACGCGTTGGACCGGTATGACCTGGTGGGGTTTTCGATCGTGTCCATGCAACAGAACGCGTCTTTTGCGATGGCCAGGAAGCTTAAGCTGCGTGCGCGGCAGATCGTAACGGTGGCGGGCGGGCCGAACTGCGAGGCTCCCATGGGCCAGGTGATCGCCAAACACGTGGAGGCGATCAATTTCGTGTTCTCCGGCCCGTCGCTGCAGACTCTGCCGCGGCTGGTGCGCGGGCTGCTTAAGAATGATTTGGATGCCTGCCACGCCATCGAGGGAGTGTACGCGCGGGAGAAAATGGGCAGGTATGTGGGCAGATGTCCGGACCAATGGGGCAGCCCGGCGGAGATCGACCAGGCGCCTTTGCTGCACTACGACGATTTTCTGCAATCTTATGAAAAGCACGTCGGGGAGCTGGGCCGGCCGGTGCTGCTGCTGGAGACATCGCGGGGTTGCTGGTGGGGCCAGAAGGCCGCCTGCACGTTCTGCGGGTACAACGGCACGGCTATGAAGTACCAGGCCATGAGCGCGTCACGGGCGCGGGCGCATATCGAACACCTGTTGGGTTACAGCGAGCGGATCAGCGGCATCTTGGCGGTGGATGCCATCATGCCCACGGACTATATCCAGACGCTCTGGCCGGTGCTGCAGATCCCGGAGGGAATTCATCTTTCCTATGAAGTTAAGCCCGTGCTCAATCAGGAGCAGTTGGCGGTGATGGCCCAGGCGGGTGTGCGCACCCTGGCGCCGGGGATTGAGGCGCTGGCGAGTTCAACCCTGAGATTGATGTCCAAGGGACATGACGCCTTTGCGAATATCAGGTTCCTTAAGGATTGCGCCCAGTTCGAAGGGCTGTTGTGTCAATGGCAGTTGCTGTTGGGATCCATTGGGGAAGCGGCGGAGACGTACGCCAAGTATCTGCAGGACTTTCCGCGGTTGACGCACCTGGCGCCGCCGTCGTCGGTCGACATGATTCTGTTTTACCGCTACAGCCAGTATTTTCGACGCGCCAAACAATATGGGCTTAAGCTTCGTCCGCGGGCGCGATATGCGTTGCTGTATCCATTCCCGGAGGAGGATCTAAAGCAGTTGGCTTACTATTTTGAGGATGACGGAGAATATCAGAAAGGGTATGCGGAGTTAGTTCCATGGGGGATCAAGGTGGCGGGCGCGGTGGAGCAATGGAAGAAGCGCTGGCAGCGCCGAGATGGCAAGCTGGCGCCGAAATTGGAGATTCGAGAGCGGCCGACGGGTCTGGTGGTGCATGATTCACGGTCGGGAGAGGTGCGCGAGGTTCCCTTGAGCCCGCTGGCGGCGCGCTTGTTGCGTGAGCTGGAGTCGCCGCGATCCATTCCGCGGCTGGCGTACAGCTTGCCGGAGACATCGGAACAGCAGGTGCGCGATTGCCTGGAGGATTTGGATCGGTTTGGCCTGTTGTTTGTGGAAGGTCACCGATATCTGAGTCTGGTGCTCCAGCCCAGGCACCTGTCGCCGGGGCGCGGCCGGCTGGCTGCGGCCACGGATCAGGAAGTAAGCGCGGTGGAATAAGTGGGGAGCGATACGTCGTCACGAAGCGGATTGCCTGCGCATGCAGCCCTAATGTGAGCGGAACACCACATGTCGCCCTTTCAATTGACGGTTCAACCCAAATTGGCCCAACCTTCTGACGATGGCCAACCGATGGCGGCGACGGTGGCGTTTTCGGTGCTCGAGGCCCGCGCGGTGACGCAGCTGGTCAGGCAAGCTTATGGCCTGGACGGCGCGGTGGCGGGTTGTCTTTACAATCACAGTGTCAACGACACGTATGAACTGCGTCTGGACGCGCGTCGCTGGTACTTCCGTTTGTACGGCTGCGGGCGGCGCCGAGCGGAGGAAGTGGAAGCGGAGTTGGACGTGATCGACCTGGCGCGGGCGGCGGGCATTAAGGCGGCGGCCTGTGTGCCAGCGGCGGAGGGAATCCGGCAGATACGGATGCTGGCACCGGAGGGCCAACGCATCGGCGTGTTGTTTGCGCAAGCGGCGGCGCCGAGGTTCTGGCAATTGACCGAGCCCATCTGCGGCCGGTGGGGGCAAGCGGTGGCAAAGATGCACCGGGCTTTCGACAAGGCGCCGGGAGCCCTGGATCGGCCCATCCTGGATTTAGGTTATGTGATTGAGGAACCCCTGCGTGTGGCCATGGCTGCGCTGGCCGACGTGAAGCCGGCGGTGGAGGTGCTGTCCCGTGTGGGGGCGGCGATGAGCCGGTGGTTCTCGGTCGAGGGGAGGCAGGGAGAGTATGGCTTGTGTCATGGTGATCTGCACATCTCCAACATGGCGCTGGATGCCGGCGATTGGCCGGTGTTTTTTGACTTTGAGACCTGTGGGTATGGCTGGCGCGGGTACGACTTGGCGGCGGTTTGTCTGGTGCTGAGCGCCAGGCGCATCAGCCAGGCGGGCTGGCGGGCTTTTGTCAAAGGTTATCTGGAGGGCGGAGGGCGGGCGGAGACCGTTCTGCCGGCCAACATCAATCCCTGGGTGGTGGCCAGACTGATCTGGAACCTTGGGGGTGAGGCTAAGCATTTCGGGCGCCTGGGCGTGCAGAACATCAACCGGACGCAATTGGCCGGCATGGTCAAGCAGGTGGAGGAATGGATCAACGAACACGGGCTGTTTGTGGCATAGGCACGGCCCAGGGACGGAAGCTCTCAGCCTAAGGCATACAGGAATAGCCATGATATTGCTTGTGAACACGCGGGGTCTGGAGTCGGACGGGATCATGCCCATCGGCATGATCGAAGCGGCTAATCTGCTTAAGCAGCCTAAGAAAGGCATCTACTATTTTGAGTTAACGCCCGAAGTGCTCAAGGATGCCCAGGCGGTGGTGTTTCACGTTCATTGGGACTGGAATTACTTTTACCTTAGGCAGATGGTGCAGATGGTTCGTCAGACGGGAAGGCGGATCCCCGTTATTGTCGGCGGATATCTGAGCCAGACGTTCGGGGAGTATCTGGTCAACGAGGTCGGTGTAGACTACGCGCTGCTTGGCGACTACGAAATGCCGTTTATGCAGCTTATCGAGGCGGTTTGCGCGGGGCGGGATGAGGCGTGGATTGGCGAGCATGTTCCGAACATTCGGAGCAGAGCTGGGATATCGCAAGGTCGGTATAAGGTCACAGCGCCGACGCTGGCGGAACTCGACGGCCTGACGTTGGACTGGTTTGCGGGGCTAAGCGAATACCTGCAGTTCCAGGATGCGCTGGCTTCCCTAGGCAGCTGGCGGTTTGCGGAGAATCATTATTTTCCTTCGATCATTCTAAAATCCTGTTTTAACCGGATGTGTCGCTACTGCCTGCTGAGCAACAGGTCGGCCACGGGATGGTGTGCGGAGGATCATTTTGCGCTGTTGTCCGAGCGGGATTTTGTCCGCACGCTTGAGAAGTGTCAGGGGCGATTCGCGTGTGTCAATGTGTTCGCGAACTTCTCGGCTCTTAACCTGCCGCGGTTGTTGGAACTGCTGGAGGGCAAGAGGTTTGACTTTGAGTTATCGATCAATGACGCGCAGGAGAGGATGGCCGCTGAGGACGTGCTGGCTCTAGGGGCGCATTTTCGAAAACTGGTGGTGATGTTCTACGTGTTGCCGGCGGAGTGTTATGTCGGCCAACAACCGATCACGATGGATCTGCTGGATGCGGATGCGGACATGCGGCTGCTGTCGTTCTTGGCCGGCCAGGACCACGTGGAAGCCAAGTTTTGGTTTAACAGCCGGAACTTAATGGCGACGGCGGATCGCGGGGCTGCCATCATGGGGTTGTATCGCCATAGCATGCAGATGATGAACTCGTGGCTGCCCTGGCCTAATTTATCGAACAACCAGAGTTTCTATCGCCAGCTGGAACAGCGCGAAGCGGCGTACCGGCTGGCCAATCAGACACGGGCGATTTCTATCTATGTTGAGGAAGGTTCCGCCCGGCCGGGCCCGCAGTCGATGACAGGCATTCACGTGGATCCGTTTACGGTCATGCGCTCAGGGCCCGATTCCCAGGCCCGGACGGGACAACTTCTAGGGAGCCTTGCGCCAAACGAGATTGGCGTGTTCGGCACGACGGTGGACCTGGGCGATCGTGCGGCGGGGGGGGCGTGTCGGATTCTTGTGGAGGATCAAAAGGTGGAGCCTGAAGGCAAGCGGCTGCAGGTCAGGTATCGACGATTTGAGGTGCACGGGATCGGCGAGGGGTGGCGCCTGAAGCTGATGGCCGGCGACAACGTGTATCGCCTGGAGCTGATGGATTCCGGGGGACAGGTCAAGCGCAGGGCGTATCTGAATTTTACGATTCGTGACTTTGCGGACATCGCCAAGCTGGATAAGACCGGGGAGTTTAAGAGGATCATGACGCCCGAGGTAAGACGGTTGATCACGGATCGGGCGCAAGGGCGTATGGGCTTAACGAGCTGAGCTGGGGCGTCAGGAGCTGAAGCGACCGCCCCGGCACGATGCGGCAGAGAGCCCCGGACTGTCTGTGCCAGCGCGGGGCGAGGTGGTCGCCGGGGTCGACCCGATGGGGCGGCGGACTTGTTAATTGTCGTTGGGATCGGCTGCGTCTTCCGTGTCCTCGGCGGATGGGGCGGCGGTGGTGGTGACATGGGTCCGGCGAATGCCGAAGGTGGATTCGATGGCGGCGCAGAGCTGTTCGTATTTGATGGGCCCTTGGATCACCGTTTGGCCTATGACGATGGTGGGCAGGAGCTTGTCGGGCAGAGGAATGGCGCCCAGGGCGCGAATGCTGGCGGCGATCATCTGATTCAACTCCTGCGAATTGTCCAGGAGTTGGCGCAGGTCTGCCGCGTTCGTCAAACGCTCGGCGTATTGGCGGGCGGCGGGCACGGAGACAATCTGGGCGTGGTACGTGGGGCTGCCCAGCAGCAGCGAGGCGGGCGGCGCCATGAGAAAATCATCGAAACTGCGGAAGGAGTCGGGCGCCAGTTTCCAGACCGCCAGGGCCAGGCGTGCCATGGCGCAGGCGTCGGGTTTGTTGTTGGTTTTGTCGGTCATCAGGGAATTGCAGGTCATTTCCAGGGGAAACGGCATCAGGACCACGGCCACCTGGCCGTCAAAGTCGCGGACCACGGTGCTTAGACGCTCATGTTCGCTGCGACACAATCCGCACATGTAATCCATGAAGACAACCAGGACGTGCGGCGCGTCGGTCGGGCCCATCCTTGGCCACTGGCGAGTTTGAATCATCGTGCCGCCGGGCAGGGTGATGGCGCCCTCGGGTCCGGACGGATTGGCCGGCAGGGCGGTGTCAATCACGTGGACCGTGGCCTGGGGGGGCGGACTTAGGAGTTGACCGATGACGAGCACCAGGAACAGGCCGAGCCCTCCGGCGGCGGAAAGCGGCCAGCGCGGACCGCGCAGGCGCTCGGATGGGCCATGAAGTTGAAGCAGGGTAAGCATGGCGGCGATAAGACCATTGGCGTGTACGAAGGTGCAATACAGACAGAAGGCATGCAGGACGAATGCCTGGAGCAGGACAAACCACAGGGCGGTTGCCGCGACGGTGACGGCCAGGGTTCCCAGGAGTCTGTGGGCCCAGCGTGTGGGCAGGGGGGCATCAAGGTTGAGGCTTAGCGCTACCGCCATGCCCAAGTAAATGGCTGCTCCTAAGGCCGATACAGGCAGGCTGAACCATAGCGCCCAGCGTGATGCCAGGACCGATCCACAATTGCTCAGGCCGCAGCCGATGCCGGCGGGGCCGCGGGCATGCCATAGCCAAAGGTAACAGCTCCCGGCCAGCGCTAAGACCGTGCAGGCGAGCGCCAGCCACTTAAGCAGGGCTCCGGGCCGATGCGGGCGGACATCGTCGCAGAATAGCGTTCGGCGTCGTGTGCGGGCGGTCACGGGGTGAGGAGTCTGGGTTCCAGATGATGTTTGATGGTCCACGTCGAGCCTCCCTAAGCAGATCGCCTTGCGCAGACTTGAGCCTGCGGCGCTGGCGCACCTTAGGTACGTGACCTAAATGGACGCCGTGACCCCTGCCGGGCAGTTTCCAGCCGAACTGGCGAGCAGCAGCCAAAAGCAAAACCACCACGGGCGCGGTCAGGCGTCGTGGTGGTCAGTGATGGTCCAAACGAAGTGGTGCGGGCGGCCTGGTCGTTAATTGGCCGCCGGGTGATCTTATTTGATGGCGAAGAGGCGGTCCCACTCGATCAGCACGTAGCGGCTTTCGGTGGCCGAAGCGCCGGCGCGAGGGGCCACGGCGACCATGACCTTGCGTTCGGCGGGCCAGGCCACGGCGGTGTACAGGGTGGTGTTGGTCAGGGCCGCTTTGGCCACGCTGCGCATGATGTCGCGGGCCTGGTCAAAGCCGATCTTGGCGCCCTGGCGGCCGAACGCGCTGATGGCCTCAGAGAAGCGCTTATAGCGTGCGACGCTTTCTTCATGCGGCGGCGTGTCAATGGCCATGCAGTGATTGGTGACCATCAGCACATCGGGGAACCTGGCGGCCGGGTGGCGCAGGCGGGAATTCATTCCGTCCGGCCCGGCGGTGCGCGGGTCGTATTCGACGATGACCGCGGGGTTTTTCCCATCGGGGGTGGGGTAGACAAAATGGTACAAGAGGCCCAGGGCCACGTGGTCTTGAATCGCCTTGGTGAATTCCTCGACCACCTTGTCGGGCGGGGCGGTTTCCAGCACCGTGCGCAGGAGCAGCGCGCCGGGTTGGGGGTCCTTGACGTGGGCTTGGCTTTCGTCGATGCCGCCGTCATTGCCGGCCGCGTAAACGCCATCGCGGTTAATGGTGGCCAGGCCGGACCCGATCATGCCGAACCACATGGCGTCAAAGGTGGGGGAAAGCCCTTCTTCGGCCGGCTCGACCGCGATGATGCACGCATATTCCACGGGAAACAGCGGCGGATAGTCCCAGTTACGTCCGACGACGGGCTTGCCGTCGGCGGTCATCCGGCCCCAGGCGGAGAACTGGCTGCAGCGCATGAGTTCAAACACGTCGCCGGTCTGCAGGAGCTTTAAGTCATCGAGGGTGATTTCCCGGCCCAGAGACTTGAGCATGCGGTCGGCGGGATTGGGCAGGGCCTCCTGGATGCCTTTGAACATGCCGGCCAGTTCGGTTTGATAGCGGGCGGGGATAGTGAATTTCCGCATTTCTTCCAGGCCCTTCTCCCAACCGACGTCGGGCCGACCGGAGGCATAGGACCCCAGCTTCAGGAACGTGGCGGTGCCGTCGCAGATGGCGATGATTTCCCTGGCGGCCAACGCGCCGTGGTCTTCGCCACGCTGGGCGTGCGTGCCGCGCAGTAACAGGAAGGGAAAGCCGTCCATGGTGCCGCGGATGCTTTGCCCGTGGCGGGCTTGGATCACAATTTCGCCGGTCGTGGGGGCGGGGGACGAAGCGGGTTGTGTGCTGGGCGTCTGGGCGTGAATAGTGGTAGCCAAGAATAATGCCAGCAGCAGAAAACACTTGTTGGTCATTCCAGCCATGGCGTCAACTCCTTGCATGGGTCAATAGGTTGTTTTCTAGGGAGGTTCTATGCGTTGCGGGACGGGCGCAGGCCCTGGGGCCATCGGTTCATCCCAACCTTGTATACCATAGGCTCCAGGGGCTTGCCAGAGGCGGGGGGATCCAGCCTGACGCTGTGTAACTGGGCAAAGACTTTGCCGGTGGCGCGGGCGTGGCGTTGTCAGGCCGGACGGCAAAAGTCGGGAATCAATGACTGTTGGCCGGCTAGGCGGTGATCACCAGGGGAACATTCCGCAAAAAGTTGATTCGTTTGTTCATCGCCAAGTTGACGATGCGCAGATCCATGCTGCTGATCACGCCGCTGCGGTCCAGGTCCGCGTTCGAGTTAAATTGTTTGCTTCCGCTGGACTCGCCTAAGGCATTCCTGACCAAGGCCTGGTCTTTGGCATCCACCACGCCGTCGCCATTGACGTCGCCGGAAAGACGGTGGAAGTAGGCGCGGTAGTCCCCGCCGCTGACGCCATTGCCGTCCCCGTCCAGGGCGTTGCCGGCTTCGTCCTTGATCAGACTGGCTTTGAGCGCCAATTCGTAGCGTCCGTCGGCCAGCGATTCCTTGCCGCCGGCAAAGCTGTCCAAAGACCAGGTGAGCGTGCGGGTGGCGGCGTCAAAGCGGAACTGGCTGCTGGTTAAGTTAAGCGGCGCGGGCGTGTCGACGCCAGGATTCATCCCCTGGCAGGTGATGGTCACGGCTGAGCCAATGGTGCCGTTGGCGATCAGCACCGCCAGATTGACCACTTCGCTGAATTGGATCGACAGGCGATCCACGTAGGACCGCTGCGTGAGCGTCGGGTCCTGCACGGTGATCGCGGCGACTTTAGGCGGAGTGACGTCCGCTCCGGGGGGTAGGATCTCCCGGCCCAGGGCCAGAGCCACGATGCGGCGGTCCGCGCTGCTGACCACCCCGCTGCGATTGAGGTCCGCGTTGGGATTGAATAGACCATTGCCCGAGTTCTCACCGAGCGCATAGCGGACGATGTTCAGATCGTTGATGTCCACGCGGCGGTCGCCGTTGGCGTCGCCATGCAAACGGTGGAAGTTCAGCCGGTAATCATCCCCGCCCAGGCCGTCAGCGTTGCCATCGAGGGCTTGGCCGAACGTGTCCTCCACCAGGGCGGCGCTGATCCGCAGTTCGTAGTAGCCGTCGGCCAGGGAGCGTTTGGTGTTGGTAAAGCTGTCCAAGGACCAGGTCAGCGTGTGCGTGGCGGCGTCAAAACGGAACTGACTGACGGTCAGGCGGATGACTTGATCGGCGTCGGCATCGGCATGCACGCCGAGGTTGACCAGCGTGATGGCGGCGGTGATCCGCCCGTCGGCGATCAGGGCGGGCAGATTGACTTCCTGGCTGAAGCGTATGCTGATCAGGTCCACGTACGAACGCTGGATCAGCGTCTTGCCTTGCACCACCGCCTGGCTGACCACGGGCGGAGCCAATCGTTCGCCGGGCAAGAGCACGCGCCGCCCCAGGGCGCTTTGCACGGCACGCAGATCGACGCTGGTGATCACGCCGCTGCGGTCGGTGTCGGCGTTGGGGTTGAACTGACTGCTGCCGGAGGCCTCGCCCAAGGCAGTCCGCACCATCTGCTGATCGGCGTCATCCACGACGCGATCGCCGTTGACGTCGCCCTTTAAGCGATGGAAGAGCAGGTGGTAATCGCCGCCGGCCGTGCCGTCGTTGTCTCCATCGAGAGCGTTGGCGGACCAGTCGCTTAAGTAGGCAGCCTGAAGAGTCAGCTCATAGGCGCCGTCGGCCAGGGAGCTCTTGCTGCCGGCAAAGCTGTCCAGCGACCAGGTCAGCGTGTGGGTCAGGGCGCTATATTGGAACTGGCTGACGCTGAGCACGATCGGCTGGTCGGCGTCGACGTCGGCGTTCATGCCCAGATTGGTCAGGGTGAAGGCGGAGGTGATGCGGCCGTCGGCGATCAGCTGCAGGAGGTTGATGTCCTCGCTGAAGCGGATGGACAGGCGGTCGACATACGAACGCTCGATGAGCGTTAAGTCCTGCACGATCGTGCTGACCACGGTGGGCGGAGTCTGATCATTGGTGGGGGCGGTGATCTGGAGGCTCTCCACAACGATCTGGGCGTCGTGCGGAGCGAAGCCCAACAGGTCCACGTAAAGGTCAAAGGAGCTGCCGACAGCCAGGGAGCTTAAGTCGATCTCGACCGTCAGGGCCTGGGCGAGATTGACCTGCTGGCCGGAAGCGGTGACGCCGCTGAGCGTGACCGTGGAAGAGAAGTAGGCCTGGCCGTCGGATTGAATGTTCAGGAGAGCGTCGGTATTGGTCAGGCCCACGCCGCCTATGAGGGCTGCGCCGCTGGCCGAATCCAGCAGGGCGACTTCCAGGGCGTCGGGCGGGTTGAGGCCGTTGGCGCTTAAGGCGGCGGTGACGATGGTAAACCGCAGCTTCGACCCGCTCTGGGTGATGGCGAACGTGCGGCGGACGCCGGCCAAGTGCTGATCGCCATCGAGGAGGGACAGATGATCGTCGCTTGCCGTCGCGCTGCCGCGGGTGACCCAGGCGGATGTCCAGGCGGTGGAAGAGGCGGAGGCGAAGAGGGCTTGGCCAGCATCGCTCGTCGGCTGATTTCCTAAAGCACCTGACGAGGTGCCCTCCGTGCGGGGGCCAAAGAGCTGGGCCCACAGGCTGCTGAGGGAATCGTCCTGGGTCAGCCAGGGATTGGCCTGCGGGGTGACGTAGGGGCCGTCATTTAAGGCGTGCGCGGAGCCGCTGCCGGTCGAGACTGCCGCGTCGGCTTCGCTGGCGTCGATGGTCAGGCTGTAATCGCTGTTAAAACCGGTGGTCGAAGCGGCGATGATTCTCAGGTAATAGTCGCCCGCCGCCAGGGTGCTCAGCGAGAGGCTGACAGCGCCTTGCGTGGCAGTCGCCTGGGCCAGCAGGTGGTTAGAGGCATCAAAAATGCCCAGCATCAGCGCTGCGTCGTCGGTATTCCGTTGCAGGGTGATCTTGTCGTGGTCGCCGCCGGTGCCGGGCAGAGTGATGCGGAACCAGTCGGCATCGGTGGGGGCGTGAATGGTCAGGCCCGTCAGCGTGGCTTGCCCGGCGGTCAAGGGCAGGTCCACGGCGGTTGCGCTGGCGTTGTTTGGCTCGCTGGCGTCGGCTGCGGGCAGGCGGATTAAGCCCACCGTGGCGATGTTGTCGGATTCGGCAGTCTCGGCGACATCTTGCCCGGCATCAATTACCACCGCCAGGACGTAGGAACCAGCCGCGATGCCCGAGAAGTCCAGCGTGCGCTGATCGGTGACCACTTGCCCGGCAGCCAAGCTCGTGACCGTGATCGGCCCGCCTAAGGAAATCGCGGTGGCCAGGTTGATCGTGGCGTCGGTGGAGAGCACGTAGCGGAAGGTAAACGTCCCGGCCGGCTGATCGCCGAGATTGGCCAAGTGAGCGGTCACGTCAAGACTGTCGCCGGAGAGCAGGGCGGCGGCGGTAGTCAGGTCATAGGCCACCAGATTCGTTCCCGCCGGCTGCGGGGCGTGGATAGCAAGCGTGTAATCCGGATGGGTCAGAATCTGGGGATTTTCAACCAGCAACAGGTATTCGCCGGCCGCCACGTTATTCAGGCTGATCTGGGCCAGGCCGCTGTCGTCCGTGGCTGCGCTGCCGATCAGATTCATCGTCGTGTCGTACAACGTGACGCGGATATCCGCTCCGGCGGTGGTCTGCACGCGGACCTCGTCGGAATTGGTGCCGGCGGCGCCAAGGCGGAAGCGGAACAGGTCCTGATCGCGGAAGCTGTGCAGGTTCATGTCCGCTTGCGTAAAGTCGCCTTGCACCAGGCCCAGATTGATCTCGCCATGCACGGCTTCGAGCGTTTCCACGGCGTCCGGTTCAGCGGTTAGGAGCACGGGCAGCCAGTTCACGTTGTTGTCTTCATTAAGTTCCGTGACGGTGTTGGCGTAATCGACGGTGGCGCTGAAATTAAAGAAGCGATCCAGCGGCATGTTCGGCACGGTGAACGGCACGGCCACGGCCACGGTTTGACCGGCGGCCAACTGGTAGACCATCACCGGCTGGCCGAGGTTGTAGATCGTGCCGTCGATGAACATGGCCAACTGAACGGTAAAGTTCGCGGCGGCGGTGGACCCGTAATTAGCCAGCATCACCTGGGCGGTCTGCGTGCTGCCGGGGAACAGGTCCGGCTCGACGTTGATGTAATCCACGCTTAAATCAGCCCCAGCGCGGGTGGCGCTGTGGATCGAGAGCGTGTAAGTGAAGGATTCCTCCGCCAAGGCGTGCACGCGGAGGAAATACCGTCCGGGCTGGAGGCCCTCGAGGTTAATGCGGCCCGTGCCGTCGCCGGTGGTCTGCGGGTCGGGGTTGTTATCACGCACGCGCGTGCCGATGGCGTCATCCAGGGACAGCCAGACGTTGCCGGTCCCGTCATAGCGTTCCACGAGGATGTAATCCTCGGCCGTGCCGATCTGCGGCAGGTCGAACTTGAACCAGTCGCTGTCGCTGTAGGCGGCGATGTTCAGGCCGTCGCGCACGATGGTGGCCACCAAGCCGCCCAGGCTCTTGGCCCGGTAGCCGGTGTCGTTGGGTTCCAGGGCATCAGCGGCCAGAGCGACGGTCAGCGGCAGGACGGCTTCGTTGTCGGCCAGGTTGATTTCCTCAATGTCCTGGCGGCGATCGGCCAGCACGCCGATGTAGACCCGGCCGGTGACTTCCGAGGGCAGCGTGACGGTGAAGCTCTGCTTCCACCATTGCCCAGCCGCCAAGGCGGGGATCTTGAGGATCGGCAGGAGATTGCCGTCGTTGTCGTCGATCAGGGAGTCGCGACTGAAGACCAGGCGTGCTTCGGTTTCGCCGGCGTCTTTAGCGCCGCCGTTGCGGATGGTGGCGGTCACGGTGATCGGCTGGCCGACCTCGATGCCCTGCGTGCTGAGCTCAATTTCGCCGATCATGGCCGCCAGATCGGTGCTGGGAGCGGTGATGGCCAGACTGTAGCTTAAGCCCGGCTCCTGGCCGTTGCGGACGACCAGGTAATACTCGCCGGCCGGCAGGTCCGCCAGGTCAAAGCGCCCGCTGTGGGCGTCGATGGCCTGCAGTTGGCTGACGGTGGTGCCCCAGGCGTTCTGCAACTGGGCGTCGAACACCGCGTTGTCTTCCGTCCAGCTCAGCAACACCTGATGGCCGCTGCCACCGGCGTCGAGCGTGCGGAAGCGGAAGTAATCGCTGTCCGCGCTGTCGTGCAGGGTAAGGCCAGCCACGTTCAAAGTGCCGTTGACAGGCCCTAAATTGGCGGCGGCGTCGTAACCGTTGTTCAGCTCGTAAAGGTCGGCGGAGGGCAGCCAATCGGTGGAGGAGCCCATGCCGGTGATGTTCACCGCGCTCTTGGGCCCTTCATATTGGAACGGGCTTCCGCACAAGTCGCTGGTGCTAAAGAGCTGGAAGTTCCACAGATCCGCCTTGGCCAGTTCAAAGGCCACCTGGCCCTCGACCTTCCCGCCGATCTTAAACGGGAACGTCCAGCCGCTGGAGGGGTCTAGGGACAGCTTGTTGCTGCCGTAGTCGTACTTGACCTTCATTTCCAGCTGGGCGCCGCCGGAGATAGCCAGTTCGCCGGTGACCCCGGCCAAGCCCAGCAGCACCTTGGCGGAAATATTGCCCTTGCCGGTGATCTGGAAGGCGCCGGTGACGCTGCCGCTGGTGAGCGTCAGCATTCCGCCCACGGGAGATACCATGAGCTTGAAGGTGATGGAGGGCTCAGCTTCCAGAGCCGCCCCCACCGTGACGCCTACCCACGGGCCGATCTGCGCGAGAATGGTCGACACGGCGATCAGCGGCACGGTCTTCTTGAAGGTGGCCGCGAAGGTGAATCCGCCGCCTAAGTCGGCGATGGTCAGGTCCTTGTTGATCGTCAGGTCCGACCACTCGTAGCTAAGCTCGCTGACCACGTCGGGCTTGACGCTGTTGGCCCGCTCCATGTCCTCGAGGCTGGTGGGAATGATGCCGTCGTGGGTCGTGACGCCGAAGTTGTTGCGCTCATAGCCGGGCCGATTGCGCTGCCAGACCGTGCCGGGCGGAAGGTTGGTCCAGCTTTCGTTGCCGCCGTTGTTGTCCTGGAGGGTCTTGTCCGCTTCGTTGAACTTGTTCTCCAGGAAGCCGGGGCGGATGCTGTTCTCCGGCCGCGGATCGTAAAGATTCTTAATGCCCTTAAAGGCGTTGGTCACGTTGGTGGAAATCAGGTCCGCCAATTGGGCGGTGGTGACGGTGCCGCTCTTGGGCATCGGCAGCCGCAGGGAGAAGGCGTTGCCCAGCAGGTTGCCCACCAGGGCCGGACCGATGCGCTGCTGGGTGGCGGTGCCGGTCAGGTCGAAGAGGAAGCTGTAGAAGTAGCCCAGGGCCGCCTGCATCGGACGCCCGCCGATCAGCGGCACGGACTGCGGCACCGTCGCGTCCAGGCCCGGAGCCATGGTCTGGGTGACGATCTCGTAGTAACCCTGGCCGGAGGAGTTCCACTGAATGTCCGCCTTCGTGGGATCGCCGGTCTGCTTTTCGGGGTTGACCCAGTCCGGCGGCAGCAGGACGTCGAAGGTGAATTCCTTCTGATCGTGCGTGTCGTTCTGGAAGACGTATTCCACGGTCATCGTGGTGTCTTCCTCGAACACCCCCATGTCGTACCCAAACGACCAGTAGCCGCCGCCGTGGTACGTCAGGGTGACGTCCTCGTCGGCGATCTTGACAAATACTTCCTTGACGGCCGTGCTGGGGTCCACCAGATCGTCGGAAGCCTTGATGCGGATGATGTTCTGCAGTTCCACGCCCTGGATGTACTGGCCGAAGACGGTCGGCGACGGGTCGCCGTCGAACTCAGCCGTCACGCCCAGGGGCGGAATCTCGAACACCATGGTGTTGTTGGTTTCCGAGGCTTCGTCGGTGATCTTGTTGCCGTAGTCCAACTGCACGACGTAGGTGATGTCCTCGCCGGCAATCAGTTCCTTGCCCAAAGGCACCTTGATGGTGTGCTGGCGGGTGGTCAGGTCATCGCCGCTTAATTCCACGGTGTAGAAGGGGGTGGTCAGCAGGGACGGATCGAGCACGCCCATCATCGACATGTGCACCGCGAGCACGACGGACTTGGTGGGCTCCTTGCCCCAGATGTCGTAGGTGATCTCCAATTGGTCCGTCGTGGACGGGGAGTCGTCGATCAGTTTGACGCTGACAGCCACCAGGTCCGGCGGGGCTTCGGGGGCGCTGGCGATGCCGCTGGGCAGTTTGCCCGAGCCGATCATGGCCACCAGAAGCTTGCCGTCGCCTAAGTCCTTGCGGGCCCGGTCGAACTGCTCATAGAGCGTGCTGGTGTTGATCAGGCTTAAGTTCAGCGGCGCCTTGTTGACGTAGCCGGTGAAGATCTTGTCATACTCGGCGAAGAACGACTGCGGCGTGGAGCCGAGGATGAAGGCGATGTAGTCGTCCAGCGGGCGGTCAATGTAGTCTTCCCAGCCGTCGGGGAAGTAGGCGTCCATCAGGTCCAGGGCGGCGCGGATCTTAGTCAGATCGTAAACCGCCACGGCGTTTAGGCCCTTGTAGGTGGCAAAGAGATAGCGGTTAAAGGGATCGACGGTGATTTCATCGGGCCAGGAGAAGGGGGCCATGGCCGTGGCGGCGATGTAGGCGGCGTTGGTCTTGTCGAAAGGATCGCGGACGATGCCGATGTTGCCGCCCGCGCCGTAGAACGGATTGCGGGCCGGGTCGCCCTGTTCAAAGGTGTTGTTGAAGAGCACGTAGGCGTAGTCGCCCGTGCGATCGTAGGCGATGGCCTCGGCGGAGTTGATGTCAAACAGCTTGTTCCACACGCTGGCCAGTTTGCTCGAGCCGATCTGCCAGCCGGCCGGCAGGGCGCCTTCCTTGCCGCGCAGGTTGCTGGCCAGGCGCAGCTGGTACGTCTGCTTGTTGATGTTGATCACCGAATACCCGGCGCTTTCGCTGCCCCGGCTGGCCACGCCCACGTAGGGCAGGTCGATGCGCGGCGCCCGCGTGACGCCAAAGGGCTTCTTTAGGCCGCCGATGACCGCGATGGTCTTGCCCGCCAAGGTGTCCCACACGAACAGGTAGCCGAAGGCGGCCACGTCGTCCGTGCCGGCCCAGCTGGAAAGGCCGGGGCTGGCGACGTAGACGAATTGGCCGTCGGGCGAGAAATCCAGGCCCGTCAGGCCCAGCACCGGCACGTCGCCAGCCACGTCCACGGTGGTCGCTTCCTTGCCGGTGAAGCTGAAGATGAAGATCCGCCCGCTGGTGCGATCGGTGGCGATGCCGTAGGGCAACGTCGGGTGCAGGGCGATGTAATTGGGGTGTCCCCAGATCGGAGCGTCAGGGACGCCCGGCGTGCTGCCCGCGGCGATGCGCTGCAGGCCGGGCGTGAGCGGATCCATGTCGATTTCACGCAGGGCGACGGTGTCGATCACCGAAATGGTGCCATCGCCGGTGTTGGTGACAAAAGCCAGCAGCCCATCGCGCGAAACCGCCACGTCGGTGGGATTGTGGCCCACGGGAATGCGGGCGATCACGCCGTTGGCGTAGTCGGCGTTGCCGATCAGCCGCGGATCGATGACGGTGACGCTCTCGCCGCCGTTGTTCGCGTAGGCATTACCCTGATTGACGACGTAGACGTAATACGGCGGATCTTTGGGCCGCACATCCCAGATGGTCCCGCCGGTGGAGAGCACGACCTGCTCCACCCAGCCGCCGCCGGGCTCCTGCTTATAGTCGGTGACCAGTTTGTTGACCTTCACGTAGCCGTTGCCCATGGAAGCGGTGGTGGGCGGCTTGATCTTGATGTACGTGTCGGTGACTTCCACGATTTCCGGACGATAGATCTCCAGCCCCTCCTGGGGCAGAGCAGCCAACATGCCGGGCTGATACAGCTGATGGTCGGGAATGTCGTCCGGAACGCTGGTATCCGGGCCGGCCACCTGAACGTCCAGGAGTTGAGCGCCGGTTTTCTCGAAATACTCCACGGTGAGGGCGTGCCGGCCGGCCTTGAGGTTGATGCTTCCCGTGGCCAGGGTCACATCGTGCAGGCCGTCGTTGTCCACCACCACCCGTGAGCCGATCAGCAGCCGGCTGCCCTCGTCGGACCGCAGGGAGAAGGTGTAGGTTCCGTCGACGGTGGCTTCAAAATAACCCTTGAACTGAATGGCAAAGTTATCGTCGCGCAGGCGCGGCGTAAGATCAATCTTGTCCACCGTGCCCATGTTCACCGGCGTGAGGTGGGCAAAGTCGGGAAGCTTGGACCACGAGCCTTCGTAGTAGCGGTAGACCAGCCCTTCTTCCAGCTCGCCGGTCTGTTCCGGATCGCGGATGGCCGTCAAGGGTTCTTCGGGAATGACCGGCGTCGGCTGCAGGGCCGCCTGCTGGCTGGAGAACACCACTTCGTAAAGGCTGGTCTGGCCTTGCTCAAAGCCGCTGCCAAAAATCTTCAGCACCGGCCCGGTGGGGGTGTATTCCACTTCGGTCCTGGTGATCTTGACGGTGCGGTCGTTGGGCGTGGGGGCCGGCAGATCCACCACCACGGTATGGGAAGGATCAGCCAACGCCAGATTCAGGGTCTTCACGCTCATCGTCCCGCTGGGATCCACGCGGGCTACCTTTGTGATGTCCACCGCCGGCCGCAGCGGCACCCAGAAGTCCCAGAACAGGCCGGGGCAGGAGAAGTAAGGTTGGCCGTTCTTCGGATCCACGTAGATTTCGGTGTAAGTGGCTTTAGCCGCCTGAACGGTCATCGCCGTCGTGGCCGCGACCGCGAATGCCGCCACGCCGGAGGGGGCCGCCGCCAGCAGCAACATGCCTTCCCAGGTCGGCGAGGGATTGGGCGGCGAAGTGGTGCGGGCGATGCCGTCGCTGCCGACGACCATGCGATCGACGATTTCCCAGCCGTCCACCAGCTGGCCGAATTCATTAAGGAACTTGCCGGGGCGGAACATCACCAGCAGGTCGCCGGGCTGCGAACCGGCCGGGGCGGGGGCCGACACCGCCAGGCCGATCGCCGCCCGCTGGCCGCTCATCTGCAGGTTAAAGGCGCTGCCGAAGGTGAATCCGCCGGGCATGGCCATGGGCATTTGAGCTTCCGACAGCGTGGTCAGCGTCACCAGCGTGCCTTCGGGCAAGGCCCCCGCGGGCACCGCCACGGTAAAGCCGTTGGCGTTGGCCACGATCCCGCCTTCATTGCCGACCGTCGTGGGCCCGACGCTGGCAGCCTTGACGCTGATCGGCACCACCGCGCTCTGGCCGCCGTGGATGATCGTCACCAAAGTATCGCCCAGGGCGGTTGCCGTCAGCAGGCCGTCGCCGCTGACCGTGGCGATCGCGCCGTTCATCACAAAGTAGGAAGAACCGGCCGCCGCCGCGGAGAGATTGACCACCGAGCCATCAAGCTGAAGCTGGCGGACGATCAGTTGCCGTGTATCGCCGGTCGCCAGGGTGTAGCTGGTGGGATAGAACTCGATGGCCGCCAGCACGCCCGGATCGCCCACGGTGATCGGCGTGGCGGCGGTCAGGCCGTCCACCGAAGCGGTGATGATTGTCACGCCGCTGGTCAGACCCCAGACCGAACCAATGCTGGTGACCACCGCCACCGAGGGATCGGTGGAAGTGAACGTCACCATCTGGGCGGGCAGAGTCACGGTCAGGCCGTTGTCGTAAACGCCGATGACCGACAGATTGAGCACGGCGCCGGCGGTCAGCACCGGGTCTTTGGGCGATAGCTGGATGCTTTGCAGCGTGGCGGCGACCAGGTCGATATTCACCGTTGCCCAGGCGGAAGTCAGGCTGCCGTCGTCGGCGGCGAACTCAAAGCCCGCCTGCCCCACATAGCCGGCCTCCGGCGTGAACACCACGGTGCGGCCGTCGCCGGCGAGCCGGACGGTGCCGTGGCGGACATTACGCAGGGCGAAGTAAACCTTGTCGCCCTGCGGATCAGCCGCCAACGGAGCAAGATCAACGCTGACCGCAAAGCCGCGCAAGCCCTCGGCCGAGCCGTTGAGCGCGCTGGGGGCGGTGTTGGCGGCAAAGCCGTAGTTGGCGTCCAGGTAGAGGTGGTCAGCGGCATCCACGTGGCTGTCGCGGTTGGCGTCGGCGTAGGGGTCATAGGCCGGCTGGCCACTGCTGGACCCCAGGGCCGCATCCAGCAGCGTGGCGTCCAGGCCGTCCACACGCGCGTCACGATTGACGTCGGCCGCCAGGTAGATTTCCAGCTGATAATCGCCGGCCGCCTGGATGTCGGCCCCGCGAACTTCGATGATCAAGACCCCGCCCTGAGCGATGGTAAACAGGGCCAGACTTTGACCGGCTTGCCCAGCTGTCCAGCCGGCGTTTTGCCCCACGATCGTGGCCGCGGCGGGGTTAAAGCCGTTTAAGCCGCGGATTTCAACGCCCAGCGTCGTTCGGGCGGTGCCCGTGCCGGTGGCTTCCAGATCCGTCAGGCGGATGGCCCAGCGCTGCGTCTGGCCCGCCGCCAGGTGGCCGGCCTGGGAGAGGTTCAGATACTCGATGCCAGAGCCCAGAACGTTGTCGATGACCTCCATACCCAACAGTCGGCCCTGGGCGTCATAACGGAAGCTCTGGCTGGTCTGCCCGGCCGGGGCGATCACGCTGGCGAGCATCTGCCGCGGGCCGAACCCGCTGTAGTCGTACCAGGTTCGCGAGCCTTGGCGCAGATCGTTAACCGCCTCCAGGTTGCCGGCCGCGTCGTAGCTGTAAACGATTCTTCCGCCTTGCGGGTCGACCAGTTCCGTCACGCGTCCAAGTTTGTCGCGGCGGATCTCCACGCGGCTGCCGTCGGGTCCGATCACCGCGCTATCCGTCACCAGCAGCTTGGCACCGGCCGCGGTGGTGATTCGCACCAGCCCGGCGTCCGTGCGGTAGGCGAAAACGGTGGCGTTGGACGCTGTCAGGGTGTAATCGAATGGCCCGAAACGACCTGCCGTCGGGTTGTACGGCAGTCCCGTGCCCAGTTGATAGAAGCCGTCACCGATTCGTTCCAGCAGGGCGTCGGCGCTGCGCAGCTGATACGTCACACCCGCGTCCGCCTGCCAGGCCGGGCGATACACCGTCTTGCCGCCCAAGGAGACCGCCACGGGGCTGAAGGTGAATCCCGCCCGCGAACCGTCAGGCAGATTCAGGTACAGCCGGGCGCCCAGTTCAAACGCCTTACCCAGGCCGAGTGCTTCCAGACCGGTCGGCGCAAGGTTGGTGGTGATCCGCGGATCAAACCCCGCCAGATGCCAGCCATAGCCCAGGGAGCCAGCGGATTCACTGTCATAGCCGCGATAAACGCGGGTAAAGTTCAACGGGAAGCCCGCCAACGTCACCGTCAGGTCCGTGGCCGTCTGCTGGATGTTGCCCGGCTTGGCATGGGTGTTGATCTCAATCACCCGCAGCACGCTGGTGGTCCGGCCGGCCATGTCAGTGGCGGTCAGGCGCAGGGTGTAAGCGCCGTTGGCCAGAAGCGACGGATCAATCGTCGCCAGGGTCGCGCCGTTCACCTCGGCCGTGCCTTCGGCCAGCAGGGTAAACGTTTCGCTGCCCAGGGGAGCCAGCTCCAGCACGTAACGATCCAGATTGTCATCCAGCACCCGGCCGGTCACGATCGTCGGGGCGGTGATGACTCCGTCCTGGCTGGGCGAAAGAATTTCGACTTCCGGCGCCGCGATATCCGTCAGATCGCGAATTTTCAGGTCGGCCGTGGCGATGCCCACCACGCCATCCACGTCCGTGGCGCGGGCGGTCACGCGGTAATGGCCCGCGGCTGTGGGCGTAAAGTGGGCCCGTCCGTATGGGTCGAGCGTCAAGGGCTGATCGTCAACCAGCAGCACCAGCGTGGCGATGTCCGCGATACCGCCCGCGGCCGCGTGGATGATCACGCTGCGGCCGACCGGCGACGGGAAGCTGGGCGTCATTTCAATCAGCACGTCCGGAGTGATCGGCTGATAGGAAGCGACCAGAATCAGATTGACGCTGCTTTCGCCCAGGCCGTCGTTGGCCAAGAGGCGGATGCTGTGTGCCCCTTCCTGAGCGCCGGTGGGCCGCCAGGAAATCTTGCCCGTGGCCGGATCAAGCGTGGCCCCCTCGGGCAGCCCCACGGCCGCGTAGGTCAGCGTCGTGCCGGCATCCAGATCCGTGGCGGGGAACATCATGCTGAACAACTGCCCGATCAGCACCACGTGATCGCTGTAGGGATCGAACTCCGGCAGGCGATTGGAATTGACGATCTCAATCCGGGCCTCGGTTACGTCCTTGGCGCCATGCGCGTCGACGATGCCAAAACGCACGATATACACGCCGGCCTGCTCATAATCCGGCGTCCAGGCGAACAAGCCGGTGCTCGGATCGAACGTCGCGCCGGTGGGCAATTGGCTGTCGATAAAGTAGCTGAACGGATCGTTGTCCAGGTCCCCGCCGACCACGGTGAACCGCAGGGCCAGATTCTCGCGTCCGCTGATGCCCGGCAGCACCGTCATCTGCGGGGCACGGTTGGTCTGGGCCACGGTGAGGGTGATGTCGTCGCTGCTGGCCTGCTGCCCGTCGGTGGCGGTCAGACGCAGGTTGTACACGCCGGCCTGGTCGAAGCTGGGTGTCCAAGTGAAGACGCCCGTGTGGGGATCGAGCTTAGCACCCACCGGCAACCCGGTGGCTTCATACCAGATCGGATCGCCGTCGGCGTCCGTGGCATTTAGGTTGAACGTCAGCGTCTGGCCTTCGTTGGTCTGGCGATTGCCCACCGGCAGGAGCAGGGGGGCGGTGTTGGTCGCCCGCACCACGATGCTCAGGGTGACGCTGTCGGTGAGCATCTGAGCGCTGTCGCCGTTGCCGCTGTCGTGCACGCTGAGCGTCATGGTCCACACGCCGGCCGTGGTGGGCGTCCAGCGGAACATGGCTTTTCCGTACACGGTGGTGGGAATCAGCGACGCCCCGGCCGGCAGATTCACGGCCGCGAACGCCAGCGGATCTTCGTTTAGGTCGCTGACCCATACTTCAAACGCCAGTTCCTGGCCGATCAGGGCCACTTTGTCCCCCAGCGGCTGGAACTGCGGCTGGGCGTTGGGGCTGTGCACCGTGAGCACGAAGCTGGCGCTGCCGCTTAGGATCGCCTCCGGATCGCCGTTGCCGTCGTCCGTGGCCCGGATGGTCAGCGTGTAGTTGCCGCCCTGCACGCTGTTGGGCTGGATCGTCAACAGCGCCTTGCCGTTGCCCTGATCCACCAGCGTCACAAAGTTCGGCAGACTGTCGGCACTGATCGTTATCGCCCCGCCGTCCGGATCACTGGCTTGAACAGTCATCGTCAGGCTGTGGCCGGCCTCCACCGTTTGATTGGCGATGGCTTCCACCACCGGCACGCCGTTGGCGTCGCGGACAACGATCGTCAGTGTGGTGTTGTCGGTGGTCTTCGTGCCCGTGCCGTCGCCGTCATCCAGAACCGTGAAGTTGATCGTGTAAACGCCCGCCTGCTGATAGGTCGGCGTCCACTTCAAGGTGCCCGTCTGAGTGTCAAAAGTCGCCCCCTGCGGCAGAACGCTGTGGCTCCAGGTCAGGGCCGGTTCCAGGCCGCCGCTGTCGATCGTGCCGTCCGGCAGCAGAATCGACGTGCCGGTGGGATGGTCCGGATCGTCCACGCCCAGGTGGATCATGACGTCCTGGCCTTCAAACACCACCCACTGCCCCACGTCTCCGAAGGTCACTTGCCCGTTGACGTTGAGCACCTGGATCACCACCGACCGCGTGCTGCTCAGCTTGCCGTCGCTGACCACCAGGTCCATGCGGTTAGTGCCGTGCTGATCGAACCGCGGCGTCCAGAGAAGCAGCCCGGTTTCCGGCACCAACGTCGCCCCGACCGGGAGATTCGGCGAGCTGTAGGTGATCGCGTCGCCGTCCGCGTCCGTGGCTGCCAGCTGAATCCGCAGCGTCTGGCCTTCGCGAAGAGTCATGCCCTGGGGCTGCTGAAGCTGCGGAGCCTGATTGACGTTTAAGACCAGAATTTCAAACGTCCGCTCAACCTTGGCTACGCCGTCAAACGCCCACACCGTCAGGCTGCTGTACCGGCCGGCGGATTGTCCGTCGGTCTGCCAGCGCAGCGTGTTGTTTTCCGCGTCAAACGTCGCGCCCGCCGGCAGGTGATCCACGCCGTAGATCAGCGCATCGCCGTCGGCGTCAAATCCGCCGATCGGGATTTCCAGTAACTGCCCTTCGCTGAGCGTGCGATCAGCGATCGGCAGCAGCACGGGAGCGTGATTTACGCCCGTGACGTTCACCGTCCACAGCTGCGTGGTGTATCCGCCGCTGTTGTCATACGCCCGCAATTCAAAATAAGTCGTCGCGTCGTCCTCAACCGTCGGCACCCAGTCCAATCGCCCCGTGCGCCCATCCAGCGTCGTGCCGCGCGGCCCATTCACCAGCGCGAACTGGACGGCCGGGCCGTCCGGATCGATCGCCAGAGCCTGGTAAACGTAACTTTCCTGAACCGCGCCAAGCACGGACGGCGTGGAGTTGAACACGGGCCGCTGATTGGCGGGAATCGCCGCCAGCACCCGCGGCTGAAGGTCCAAAGCCACCCAATCCGGGTTGCTGATCGTCACCGTCAAAATGCCCGAAGTAGCCCCTGGCAGCAGAAGCCCCGTGCCGCCGATGGGCAGATCGATGTACGGAGCGCCATTTTCCGTCTGCCCGCCGGCATCGAGCAGCGACGCCGTGGACCCGACCAGCCCGTCAAAAATCAGCCGCAGGGGGCTGGTCAGCGTGTAAGTCATCGGATTGGTCACGGTCACGTCGAAGGAAATCGTGCCGGCCGCCCGATCCGAACGGGTGTTGACGATCTGCGGCGTAATTTCCGCCCAAGGCTGGCTGAAGACCGTAAATTGGGCCACATAATCCTGTCCCAGCGCCATCCCCAGTTCGCTGGTGACCGCCGCCATAACCCGCAATTCATAAGTATCCGAGCCCAGCGACTCAAAGCCCAATTGCAGGGCGCGATTGGCCGCGTCGTAGTAGAGCGAGCCGATCGTCACCGCCCGCCCCGTGTTTATGTTGGTGAGCACGAAGTTGGCCGGATTGAGCACCGAGCCTGCCGCGCTGGATGAGGAAGTCAGCATGTCCGCGTCAAAAATCAACTGGGCGGTGTGCACCACCGGCGCCTGCGTTGAATCGGGCACGGGCGTCATGGCCACCACGTGCGGCGGCGTCACCGGCTGCAGCACGTCCACCTGTCCGGAGGCCGTCAGGTACAGTCGGCCGTCACGCCCAAAGTGCAGGAAGTCGCCGCGCGTTCCGCCGGTGGCGATTTGGATCGTCTGCCGCGAGGCTAAGTCCACCAGCGTCATCGCGCCGCCCGATTCGTGGCTGACAAACAGCAACCCTTCGTACGCGCTGCCCGTCGGGCCAAAGGCCAGGCCTTCGGCCGGTTGCTCAAGGCTGAGCATCACTTCCACCCGGCCGTAGGCGTCAAACCGCACCACCTCGCCGCCGTCCGGCCAGGTCGTGGCCCACAATCTGCCGTCCGGTCCGAGCGCCAGCCCGTCCACGCGCGTCGAGGCAAAGGGCCTGAATTGCCGCGTCGCGGTGTCGAAAATCTCCACCCCGTCGCTGGTCGACACATACAGCTTGTTGGAATTCGGATCGGCCGCCAGCCCCAGGTTCACGCCCTCGCCGTAGCGGGCGACGATCTGCCCGGTCTGCGGATCCAGCTGCACCAGCGGTCCGCCGCCGGTGGTCGCCCACAGATAGCCGGAGGAATCAAACGCCATGTCGTAGATCGGCTCATCGAGCGTGGCCAAAGGCACCCCGGCCGCGCCGCCGGCCAGCGTGAAGCGATAAATGCTGTTGCGCCCCGCGCCGCCGCTGATCAGCACGGACTTGCCGTCAGGCGTAAAGGCGATGCCCAGCGGCCCGATGCCCGCGCCGGATGTCGGCATGCTCCAGGCGAACGCCCCGGCGGCGAACGGCTCAAAAATGCCGGCAAACGACGAGGGATGCGTCGAAGATTGCAGGCCCGGCACCTGCTGGAGGGCCCAGATGAACAGGGCATTGGCGGGCTCGGAGGCGGGCGGCTGCGTGGTCGGCAAGGATCGCGGCTTGGTCGTCGGCTCTGTCGGCAGCGAACCTAAGTTGATCGACGGTTGATACGACGGCAGCCACACGCCCTCGGGCGCCGCTTCCACATTCCCTGCCGCATCGCAGCTGAGCACCAGGAAATCAGCCGTCTCGTCGGCCTGGCCTGTATAGACCAGCGACGTGTCGGTGGTCTTGTCCCGCAGCAGAGTGTACGCCCCGCCGTCGATCGCCACATACACGCTGTAATCCTTGACGCCCGAGCCGACCGTGTCGTCGCCGGCCAGCCACGCCAGGGCGTACGAGCCGTTGCCCAGGGCCGTCACCGTCAGTTGCGAAACCGGAGCCGCCGAATCGATGGTGTTGGTGATCACCGTCGAATCCATCGGCGTGCCGTTGTCCAGGAACACCCGGGCCGAGGCGCTGACTTCCGTGCCGCTGGGCGCTTCGGACATGGCCTGCAGGCTGTAGCTGACCATCCCCTCTTCGCCCGGCCGCAGCAGCCCGACGTTCGGATCATCAATCAGCTGGCCTGTCACCGGATCAATCGCCCGCAACAGCCAGGTGGCGATGCCCGTGTCCACGTCCACCCCGGCCGTCACGGACAGGATGTAGCCCCGGTCAGCAGTGTAATCGTACTCGGCCGTCATGGCCGCCAGATTGGGGAAGTCCACCGCCAGATCGCCGAGCTTGATGTCCCCGAGCGCAAATCGCCGTTTATCGAGATTGGTATCCAGCTGCGACACGATGCGGATCTGCTTGACGGCGCTGGTGGCGTCGCTGGGGTTCTTATAGCGAATCAGATACGGCAGCGTGGTGTCGATGGGAATGTAATTAGCCGTCCCCGCGCCGCTGGGCCCGGTCACGCGGACATTGCCGCTCCGCGACCCGCCGCCGATGGTCAGATACCCGCCTAAGTCCGGGTTGGTCGACGACTGATCATCCAGCTTCACGCCCTCGTACCACTCGCGCAGGTATACGCGAATGACAAACGCCTCGGCATGCGTGGCATGCGACAGGTTCAGGTCATATTGGGCCAGGTCCGGAATCGTCTCGGCGCCGTAGGCGTCCGGATGATCGCCCAGCCACGTCCGCACCTGGGCAAACAGGCTGGTCAGATCGCCCAGACTGTCGCTGATGATCTGGGCTCCCGTGTGGCCGCCCAACAGGCCCGCGGACACCATCGCCACGTCGCTGATGGACCGGCCCTGCAGGCTGATGGAAGGAGGCAGGTCCTGGGCCCGCAGCAGACCGGCGGTGACCAGGTAGCTTAGGTACAAGTCCGCCCAACCTTCGGCGTCGGCCGCCGCCAGCTTCAAGGCCGCCGGCGCCGTGTCATCCGCCACGATCAGCGGGCGGATCGTTTCCGCCACCGAGCGCTGATACTCGACATACTCATCGGCCGTCAGCGGCGTGGCCGACGCCTGGATGTAGAACTCAAAGCTCAGCGCCTCCAGGGCATCGTCCGACAAGTCCTCCAGGAAGCGCGGATTCTCCGCCAGAATCCGCCGCAGCTCCGGATACGCGTCCACCGTGAAGGTCAAGCCCGCGTAGCCCTGGTTCCGCAGGTCATAGATAAACCCGCGATTCACCAGCTGCCCGTTCAAGTTCAAGAGCGGGTCGGCGTCCGCCCAGTCCACCCCGCCCACGCTGGCCTCGCCCATCAGGTTTCCGCTGAAGGTCAGGGCTTCGCCGGGAATCAGGTCCTGGGCCTTGTTAAGCACCCGCGGCACGCCGAACTGCACCCACACGTACGGCAGGTCCACGTTGGCCAGGTTGTAGATCGACAATCCGTAGATGCCGATGTTGCCCGGCTCCAGGTGGCCCGGCCCGCCCAAGCCCACCGTCAGGTCATATTCCTGGGCCTTTTCCACCAGGAAGCGGTAGGGGGCCGTGGTCGTCTGGCCGTCGGGGTTGATCACTTTCACGTCATACAACCCGCGCGGCGCGTCGCGCAGGTCAAACACCGCGATGATCTTGGTGGCGTCCACCACCTGGTATGCCACCGGCTCAAACTCGCCGATCTGCGGGCGGACCAGCTTCACCACCGCCGCGGGGTCAAATCGCGCCCCGGTGATGGTCGTGGTCACATAGCGGCTGTCCCCGCCGCTGTCGGGCGTCAGGCCGGTGATGCTCAAGGGCACCAGCCGCGTGGCGATCCGCACCGGCCCGGCCGCCCCGCGCACCGCGATGTAGTAATACCCCGCGTTGGTCCGCGCGATGTTGACCGTCGGCTTGCCCCCGGCGTAGCCGGCATAGGCCGCGGCGTAACGGATCGCGTCGGGCAGGGCTTCGTAGCGGACATAAAGCTGATCCGCCGCCGTCAGCACGCTGACTTCCAGCGTCTCGCCCGCCGGCACGGAAACCCGGTACAACCGCTCGGGCAGTCCCGGGCGCGGGTCGGTGTACGTGGAACCTAGGCTCAACGTGTCCACCGTCACTTCCAGCGCGTCGGCCGAGGTGGTCTTGTTGTTGGCGTTATGGCTGCCCTCGTTGATGTCGTCGTAGATGTCCGTGCGCACGATCAGCCGATAGCTGTCCGGCAGCACCACCGGCAGCGCCGCCGTCAGCTGGGCGGTGTAGGTCTGCCCGGCGCCCAGTTCCGTCGGCGGCACGATGCTGCCCGCCGGGATGGTCACCGATCCGTCCGGACCGACGTAACTGTCCACCGTGCCGATCAGCCGATCGCCCCAGTCCCACACCGCGTCGGCCGACAGGTACACCGAATCCGCCCAGTAGCCCTTGGCCGTCTGGCCGCTGTTGTTGATCACCGTCCACGTGATCACCACCGTCTGCCCGGCCCCGGCCGTCGTCGGCCCGGAAACGCTCTGCACCACCAGGTCCGCCGGCGGCGGCAGATCGATGATCATCGGCACCAGACTGGCCGTGGCGTTGTTGGTCTCGTTGGCGCCTTCGTACACGATGCCGCGCGGGTGCAGGCTGTCCGGCACGTCGGTGACCACAAACACGTAGTAGGGCCCCAGAATGCCGTGCGGCAGCTTAAAGTCCGCGCTGACGGTATACCCCTGCCCCGACGCCAGGATGCCGAGGTGCGTCAGCCCGCCGGCCGACACCAGGTGATCGCTGTAAATGTCCAGATATTTGTCGCGCGACAGATACACCTGGTCCTGCCACTTGTTCTGCCGATCGGGCGTGATGCCCGACCCGTCGTTGCGCACGGTGTAGGTCACGTGGAACGTCTGGCCGACCTCCACGTGCGCGGGCAGGTCGATGCTGGTCACCTTCAAGTCCGGCGACTGCACCAGGTTGACCACGATCGGCACGCTTAAGAGATCGTTGCCTTCGCCGCGGAATTCCTGCACATAGCCGCTGCCGGATCCCGTCAGGCGGGCGTCGCCCTGCAGACTCGGATAGGGCATCGCGCGGGCGTCGGGATCGCGCCAGAACGGCGAATCCACGTACGCCAGCAGGTAATACGGTCCGTCGATGTCGTCCGGCAGGCGGATCGTGCCGTTAACCTCATACGTCTGGCCCGGCTCCAGCACGCCCTCGTGGCGGAACGTGCCCAGCAGTTCGTCGTACACGTCCAGCGAGCCGTCCATCGAGATGTACACCCGGTCGTACCAGGTGTCCACCCGCGTGGCCGCGTTGCCCGTGTTCGTCACCGTCCACTTCACGGAGATGTACCCGCCGCTGTCCACCGTGGCCGCCCCGTCGGCGATGGTGATCGAAGTGATCCGTAGATCCGGCTCGCGATACACCACTTCCGTCACGCCCGTCGCCACATTGGCCGTCTTGGGCCCCAGCTCCCAGACTCGCTCCGCAAAAATCTCCGGCCACTTGGGGAACTGGCCCGGGGTCAGCTCGCTGGGAACCACCGGCTTGCCGAAGCGGTCCAGCTCGATGTCCGAGAAGACATGCACGTATCGCTTGCCTTCGATGCCCGCCGGCAAGGTCAGCATGGCGTTGGCGACGTAACTTTCCCCGCTTCCCAGCGTCCCGGCGTGCACCACTTGTCCCACCAGCGTGGCCCGATTCGCGATGAACACCGGGTCCGGCGACAGATACACGTAGTCCGTCCAGTGCGTCGTCCCGCTCCAGACCGCTCCGCCTACGTTGGTCACCTTCCATGACACCGCCACCGTCGTGCCCGAATACGTCAGGGCCGGCAGCGTCACGTCGCTGACCACCAGGTCCGCCGGCTCGTTGGTCACCACGCTGGCCGCCGCCCGCTGGTTGTTCTCCGTCAGCGAAGCCTCAAACACCAGCACGGACTGCGCCTGCGGCGGGCCGACGAGGATGTACATGATCTGCGACTTGGTCAGCTTCGTCAGATCGTCGTAATTCACGTCCGTCAGCGGGTGACCGAGCATTTCCTGGGCCCGATTGACGATGCCCTGGATCTGCTTAAGGAACAATTCCTCCTCGGTCATCGTGATCGTCGGATCGACGTTGGTCTCCACGATAAAGTAACTGCCCGCGGCTGACGGCGGCAGGGTGAAGGTCAGTTCCTGCGTGTAGCTCTTGCCGACTTCCAGCGCCCCGTAGTGCGGCACGGCGAACACCAGCCATTCCTGGCCCACGCCGTCGTGCAGCTTGTTGTCCGTGGACAGGTAAATTGCGTCCGCCCACTGATCCTTGTCCGTCACCGCCGAGCCGCGGTTGGCCACCGTCCACTTGAGCGTCACTTCCTGTCCACCCACCGCCGTCGCCGGGGCGATCACTTGCATTACTTCCAGGTCCGCCGGCGGGGTGTACATCACCGTGATCGGCGTGGCCTTAAAGTTGCTCCCCTCCAGGTCGTTGGGCGAATCCGGATTCAGATTCACGTCAAACGACGCTTCATACACGCCGTCGCTCGCGTCCGTCCACACCGTCAGAAAATATTTGCCCGCCAGGTGCTCGGGCAGCTTCACCGTCACCACCGCGTCGTAATATTCCCCGACCGCCAGCGCCCCGCTGTGCCCGAAGGACCCCAGCACAATGTCGCTGCCCGCCAGCGGCGCGTACGGCCGACCCTTGGTGGTCGACAGCCAGATCGTGTCCACCCACGAACTCTTGCCCGTCACCCCCGCCCCCAGGTTGCTCACCCGGTAACGCACCGTGATCGTCGTGTTGTCAAACGCGTCCACCGGCCCGCTGACGCTGGTCACCACCAGATCCGGCGGAGGCACCGGCGTGGCATCCACCGCCAGCGGAATGGCAAAGTAATTGTTCCCCTCGTTGGGATATTCATCCACCACCCCGTTGCCGCCCGGCACCGCGCCGTTGTTGATTACCGTCACGTCCGTCGCCACGATGATGTACACGTTCCCCGCCACACCCTCGGGCAGACGCACGCTTATCCTCGAGCTGTAGCTCTCGCCCTTCTCCAAGGCGATGCCGTTGGCCAGCGCGCCCAGCGCCACGTCCCCGCCGCCGAAGTGGTGGTCCATCGACAGGAACACCCCGTCCGTCCACCGCGACCCGCCCGTGGGCGTCCTGGCCATGCCCAGGTTGCTGACGATCCATTCCACGTCGATCACCCCGCCGGCCACCACCGTCTGCGGCCCTAAGGCCGAAATCACCTGCAGATCGGGCCGGGGACTGATGGAAATCGTCAGGCCGTCCGCCGCCGCCGTCTGGTTGTTGTTTTCGTTCGCCTCGCTGATCCACTGGTGCACGTCCGTCTGCACCACGATCTGGAACACGCCCGGCGTCTGCGGCAGGCGAATCAATTCCGTCCGGGCATACGTGTGCCCCGCCTCCAGCCCGCCGACCCTCTGGAAGTCGCCCAGCACCACCGCCTGGCTCATGTTCCCGTTAGGCGCCAGCCAGATGCGGTCGATCCACGAGCCGCTGATCGAGTCCGGCCCGTTGTTCTTAACCGTCCAGGAGATCTCCACGTTCTGGGCGTCGCTGGCCGTGGTCGGGCCCGTCACCACCGTCACCTGCAGATCGCCCTGCGGCGGCGCCACGTACAGCACCGTCACCGGGTCGTCCGCCCGCGTGGTGTTGTTATTTTCGTATATGAATTCATAAGGCCCGCCGGTGGTCACGAACACATACCAGTTGCCGCCCGCCAGATCCCCCGGCAAGTCCACTTCCACCGTCCGCGTGTAGCTGTCGCCCACCGCCAGCGCCCCGGCGTGGCTGAAGCTCCGCAGTTCCCTTGCCCCCGTCCCGGTCGGCGCGCTGGCGATCCACACCCGGTCCGACCACGTGGTCGTGTCCGTCACGCCGATGCCCTGGTTGGACACCGTCCACTGCACGTTGATCGGTTGGCCGTTCTGCCCCAGCGGCTGGCTGACCACCACGTCCACCACCAGGTCCGCATACGGCCCCGGCGTAATGTCCACTATCCCCGCCGCCTGCCCCACGTTGCCGCCGGCGTTGCCATGCTCGTACACCGCGTCCGTGGCGTCCGTCTGCACGAACAGATAGAACCGCCCCCGCAGCTCCGCCGGCAAACTGATGATCTCCGTCTTGCCGTAACTGGACCCTACCGGCAGCAGCCCCGTATGCGTCCACCGGCTGATCTCCCGGTCGTCGCCGTTGCCCAGCACCGCATCCAGGGACAACACCACCCGGTCCACCCACTGGTCCACGTCGCCGCCGCCCGTGCCCACATTCGTCACCGTCCAGCTCACCGTCAGATCCACCGGGTCGCCGATCAGGATCGCCGTTGGCGTGGTCACGCTTGTGACCGTCAAGTCCGCGTATGGAGCTAAGGTCACGACCATCTCCGCCGAGGAACGCTGGTTGTTGCCTTCGCTCGCCGGCTCGTTCACCAGTCCCGTGGCGTCGCTGACCACCCGCAGGTAATACGTTCCCTCCGCCCCGCGCGGCAGCTTGATGATCAATTCCGCGCTGTAGGTTTGCCCAGCCTCCACGACCCCTTGGCGGGTGACTTCGCCCAGCAACTGGTCCGTGGGTCCGCCGTCCGGGCTCTGCGCCAGATACAGCCTGTCCACCCACTGTCCGGAGGTTCGGCCCGTTCCCACGTTGTGGCCGACCCAGCCCACCACGATTTCCTGGCCGGACTGAGCCGTGCCGGGAGCTGTGACTACGTCCACCGTCAGATCCGCGTGCACAAGCGCCAGCGTGTCGGCCGATGCGCCCGTGTTGTTCGCTTCCACCCCGCGTTCGTAAATCTGCCCGCCCGCGTCCGTCACCACCACCAGCCGGTAGTTTCCATCCGCCCATGCCGGCAGAGTGACCATCTGGTTGCCGGTGTACTCAGCCCCCGCCGCCAGCGTGCTTGGCCGGGCATACTCGCCCAGCAGGATCGCTCCGCTCAGCGAACCGTCCGTCGACAGGTACAGCCGATCCACCCAACTGCCGTTGGCGCTGGCCCCGCCAAGATTGCGGACCGTCCAGCTTGCCGTCGCCGTCTGGCCCGCCACGCCCTCGCTGGCGATCGTCGCGCCCGTCACCGCCAGATCCGCCACCGGCGCGAACACCACTTGGACTCCGTCCGTGGTCCGCCCGACGTTGTTGCCCTCGGCCGACTCCGGCGCCTGACTTCCGACGTCCGCCCGCACAAACAGCCAATAAGTTCCTTCCGTCATGGCCACCGATTCGGGAATCACCACCACCTGCACCTGGCTGTAGCTCTGCCCCGCCGCCAGATTCGTCAGCGGGCTGAAGGCAAACGTCGCCAGCTCGATGTCATTGCCCAGCACGTCGTCGCTGGACAGATACACCCGGTCCGACCACTGCGCCGCGGCCGTCGCCCCGTTGCCGATGTTCCGCACCCGCCAGGCGATCTCGATCGCTTCGCCCGTGTGCGCCACGCCCGGGGCCGTGACGATTTCCACCGTCAGGTCCGCCGACCGCACTTCCAGGTCAGCCGCCTGCAGGTTATTGGTTTCATCCGTCTCCACCTGGGCGCTATGCACGTCCGCCTTCACCAGCAGGTGCCAGCTTCCCGGCGTCAGATTCGGTATCACCACCTTCCGGCTGATGGTGTAGGTGCCGTTGGCCGCCAGCGGCGTCTGCGGCCCGATCGTCTCCAGAGCCAAGGCCGTGTCGCCACCGTCCAAGACCAGATCCGCCGACAGATACACCCCGTCCTGCCAATCCGCATACGCCGTCAGCGTGCCCTGATTCTTAACCGTCCAGCTCACCGTCACTTCCTGCCCCACGCTCGCCCAGCCCGGCAGCGTCCCCAGCGTCAGCGTCAGGTCCGGCGCCGCCAGCGTCAGGTCCGTCGCCGTCACGTTGTTCGCGTCGTCCGTTTCGTCCTGCTGGTTGTCCCGGTCCGCCACGAACAAGAGCTTCCACGGCCCGGCCGCGGTCATCGGCAGCGTGATGCTCTGGGTGATCGTGTAATGATCGCCGGGCGCCAGCGGCGTCTGGCTGTCGATCAGCACGAACGTCAGCTGCACGTCCCCGCTGTTCACCACCCCGTCCGCCGACAGATACACCGCGTCGTACCAGTTGGCCGTGGCCGGCTGATTGCCGACGTTCGTCACCGTCCAGGTCACGTTAAACGTCTGGCCCACCACGCCGCTGCCGGGAGCCGTCACGTCCGTGATCGCCAGTTCCGGGAACTTGAGCGTGATCGTGGCGGCGTAAACATCTTCCGCCTCGCCGTTGACGCCGTCTTGATTCTGGTCCATCTCGTTGCCGACCAAGTCCGCGATCCCCGGCCCGATCGTCACCACATAACTTCCGGGGGTGTGCTGGCCGGCAAAATGAATGCGGAACGTATTCGACGCCAGCCGCGTGATGCCCGTCACCGTGATCGTCTGCCCGCCCGGACCAGTCAGCACTACGTCACCAGCCGTGAAGCTGGCCGGATCGATCGCCGCGTCAAATGTGACCTCCACCGCGTCAAACGACTGATACACTTCCGCGCCCGGCAGCGTTCCGCTCACCCGCGGGCCGGTCTTGTCGATGCTGAATCCTCCCTCATACGTCCCGGTCATCGCGTTGCCGGCCACGTCCGTGATCGCCGGGCCGATCACCACCGCATACGCCCCCTCCGCCGCCTGCACGGGAATCAGAATCACGTATTGACCGATGTCCGCCCCCGCCGACACGGAAATCAGGCTTGGGTCAAGCTGAGCCCCGCCGGGCATCGTGATCCACACGTCCGCGCCCGTGAAGCTGCTTAAATCGATCACCTCGTTGAACTGAATCGTCAGGCTCGTCACGCTCTGATTGATCGCCCCCGTCGGCTGCAGGCTTACCACCGTCGGCGGGGCGATGTCGTGCAGCGTCTTTTCGTAGTAAACCGACCCGGGTTGCCCGGCGTTGTTCCCGCCGCCCGCGGCGCTGACCTGGCTTTCCGCCAGCTCGTTGGCTTCCCAATACAGAATCGCCACCCGCCCGCCGCCGCCCGAGCCGCCGTCGCTGAGCCCCGTGCCGCCGTTGGCCGCGATGGCGCCGCTGCCGCTTAGCGTGCCCACGTCCAGGCGAATCCCGCCGCCCGAGCCGGCCGTCCGGCCGTAGTACCAGCCATCGCCGCCGTTAGCCACAATCGCTCCGTCCAGCGCGATGGACCCCGCCGTGATCCGCACCAACCCGCCGCCGGAACCGCCCGCGCCCCAGGTGGTTCCGCCGCCGGAACCTAGGTCATTGGGGTCCTCCGCCGTTCCGTAAATCTCATTGCTGCTGCCCCAACCCTTGCCGCCGTAGCTGCCCCCGCCCTTGCCCGTAGCCGCGCCTACGGTGGTGTTCCCAACCGTCCAGCCGATCAAATACCCGCGATTGGAAACGTCGATCTTCGACGCCGCGTCAATGGCCAGTTCCCCGCTGATGGTCATCAGCAGCGAATATGTCTGCTCCGTCGTCGCCGCCCGATGCGTCAGCACCGCTCCGTCAGCCAGCGTCACCTGGTTGGCCAGCATCGGCAACTGGTGTTCCGGCGCCACCACCACGCCGCTGCCCTTAATCACCAGCCGATCGACCTCAAAGCTTGTGTCCCCAGCCACGCCCAGCGGCGTCCACACGCCCGCCGCCGCGCCATAGCTGTCAATCCGCAGTTCGCCGCTGCCCTGGCGGTTCTTTAGATACACCGTGCCTACCGCCGCCGCGCCCGCGCCGCCCGCCCCGCCAATCGCCCGCACCAGGCTGGCGTCAAACCCGCTGAGCGAATCGTAGTAGATGGCGATTCGTCCACCGCCGCCCGAGCCGCCGTTGGAATAGCCGGACCCGCCGTTGGCCGTGATGCTGCCCGTGCCGCTTAGCGTTCCTAAGTCCAGGCGAATCCCACCGCCCGCTCCGGCCGTTCTGCCGTAGTAATTGCCGTCGCCGCCGTTGGCGGAAATCACCCCATCCAGCGTCATCCGGTCGGCCGTGATGCGCACCCCTCCGCCGCCCGACCCGTCGCCGTTGCTCCAGGACGTGCCGCCGCCGGAGCCCAGGTTATTTGGATCCCGATAGTCGCCGTACGCCGCGTTGGTCGCGCCGTTGTCGGAACTGCCGTAGCCGCCGTAGCTGCCCCCAGCGTGCCCAACAGCCCCCGCCACATTGCCCACCGTATAGCCGAAGGTGTAACCCCTGTTGTTGACGTTGATCCTGGAAGTCGCGTCAATGGATATCTCTTCCGCCACCTGGACCACCAGCGAATATTCCGCCTGCGGCGTCGTCACGCGATGCGTCAACACCGCCCCGTTGGCCAACATCAGGTAGTTGGCCACGATCGCCATCTGGTGTTCCGCCGCCGCCACCACTCCCGCGCCGCTGATCACCAGCCGGTCCGCCTCAAAAACCGTGTCCGCAGCAATACCCAGCGGTGTCCAGACCCCGGCCGCCTGTCCCTGGCTGTCCAGCCTTAGAACGCCCTCGCCCGCCCGATCCTTCAGATAAACCGTCCCCACCGCTCCGGCGCTCGGTCCGCCGTTGCCGCCGATGGCCCAAACTTGGGCTGCGCCAAAGCTGCTTTGATCGTAATAGATCGCCACCCGCCCGCCGCCGCCGGACCCGCCATCGCTGTACCCCGCGCCCCCGTCGGCCGCGATCTTGCCGCTGCCGCTGATTGTCCCCACGTCCAGGCGAATCCCGCCGCCCGAGCCAGCCGTCCGCCCGTAGTACCACCCATCCCCGCCGTTGGCCAGAATCGAGCCTTCCACCGTCATCGACCCAGCCGTGATCCTGATCAATCCGCCGCCGTATCCGCCCTGACCCCAGATCGTCCCGCCGCCGGAACCAGCCTCATCGGGGTCCCGGTAGTCGCCATACGCCGCGTTAGTCGCCCCATCCTGCGAGCTGCCGTAACCGCCGTAGCTGCCGCCTGCCCGCCGATCCGCCCCCCCGGTCGTGACATTGCCCGTCGTATAACCGATCAGATACCCCCGGTTGCTCACGTCGATCCTGGACGTCGCGTCGACTAACAACTCGCCCGTGACCGTCATCACCAGCGAGTAAGCCACCTGCGCCGTCGTCGGCTGATGTGTCAGTACCGCCCCGTTGGCCAAAGTCACCTTATTAGCCACAATCGCCATCTGGTGCTCGGGCGCCGCCAACACCCCCACGCCGCTGATCACCAGTCGATCCGCCTCAAAAACCGTATCGCCCGCTATGCCCATAGCTGTCCAGACACCCGTCGGCTGGTTATGGCTGTCCAGCCGCAGTTCACCCGCCCCGGCCCGATCCTTCAGGTAAACCGTGCCCACCGCCCCCGCGCCCGGCCCGCCGTTACCGCCGATCGCCCAGACCTGGGACGCTTCAATATTGTCTTGATCGAAATAGATCGCCACCCGTCCGCCGCCGCCGGACCCGCCATCGCTGTACCCCGCGCCCCCGTTGGCCGCGATCTTGCCCGTCCCGCTGATCGACCCCACGTCCAGGCGAATCCCGCCGCCCGAACCAGCCGTCCGCCCGTAGTACCACCCGTCCCCGCCGTTAGCCAGGATCGATCCGTTCACCGTCACCGACCCAGCCGTGATCCTGATTAACCCGCCGCCCGATCCACCCTGGCCCCAGATCGTCCCGCCGCCCGAACCAGCCTCATTCGGGTCCCGGTAGTCGCCATACGCCGCATTAGTTGCCCCATCCTGCGAGCTGCCGTAACCGCCGTAGCTACCGCCCGCACGCCGATCCGCCGCCCCCGCGCTGGCGTTGCCGGCCGTGTAGCCAATGATGTAACCTCTGTTACTGACATCTACTTTCGACGTCGCATCGATTAACAATTCGCCCGTGACCGTCATCACCAGCGAATACGCCACTTGCGCCGTCGTCGGCTGATGCGTCAGCACCGCCCCGTTGGCCAGCGTCACCTTATTGGCTGAAATTGCCATCTGGTGTTCGGGCGCCGCGATCACGCCGCTGCCACTGATCACCAGGCGGTCGACTTCAAACACGTTGTCGCCAGCTAAGCCCAGGGCTGTCCACGCCCCGACCGCCGCCCCGTGGCTGTCGATTCTTAGTTCCCCCGCCCCTGCCTTGTCCTTCAAGTAGACCGTGCCCACGGAACCCGCGCCTGGCCCGCCGTTGCCCCCGATCGCCCAGATCTTCGCGGGATCAAAATTGCTCTGATCGTAATCGATCGCCACCCGCCCACCGCCGCCGGACCCGCCGTCGGCATACCCCGCCCCGCCATTGGCCGCGATCGTGCCCGTCCCATCGAGCGTCCCTAAGTCCAGCCGTATTCCGCCGCCCGACCCAGCCGTTCGGCCGTAGTAAGACCCATCCCCGCCGTTAGCCAGAATCGACCCGTCCACCACCGCCATCCCCGCCGCCAGCCGTACCAACCCGCCGCCCGACCCGCCCTGGCCCCAGATCGCTCCGCCGCCGGAGCCTAAGTCATTCGGATCCCGATAGTCGCCATAAACCGCATTCGTCGCCCCATCCTGAGAACTGCCGTATCCGCCATACGCCCCGCCTGCCCGTGACGCCGCCGCCCCGTCCGTGGCGTTGCCAGCCGTGTGTCCGATCACGTACCCCCGGTTGCTCACGTCGATCTTCGAGGTGGCATCAATCCACAAAAGCCCGGAAATGCTTAGATCAATCCGATACGCCTGCGCCCCCGTGCTCACCGAGTGCGTCATCACCGCACCCCCCAGAATCTCTAGACTCGTCAACGTGTGGCTGCCGTCGATCGTCAGCGTCGCTGCGACCACCACCAGGTTCATCCCCTCATACGCCGCCTCCGCTTCCGCGATCGCCGTGGTCGTCGCGATCATCCGCGCCTGATACGCGTCCTCTCCCGCCTCGCCGCCCACGCCGTCGTGGTCCTGATCCAGTCCATCCCCGCTCGCCGCCGCGATCGCCGGCCCGATGACCAGATCGTAGTTCTTCGCCGTCGTCAGACCGCCAAAATCAATTTCATACCACTGGGCCCCCAGTTTCACGATCGTCGCCGGATGGATCACCCCGCCTAAACCATCCACCGCCGTCAGCCCGATGTCCTCCACGCCCAGCGTCGCGTCATCCACCAACCCGCTGAACACCACCTGCACCTTGTCGAACGGCTTGGCGCTCGTGCCGGTCGGCTGCACCCTGGCCACCCACAACCCGCTCGCCAGGTCCGCACCGATCACAAACGCATCCGCCCAGGCATCGCCCGCCTGCCCATTGACCCCGTTGCCGTCCTGGTCCATCGGGTTGCCCGCCAAGTCCACCACGTCAGGCCCGATCACCAGTTGATAATTCCCTTTACTCTTTAAGGCGCTCAAGCTGACGGCATAGTCCGTTCCGCTGCCGGTCACCGTCAGGACCTGCCCCAGGCTCGTCCCGCCGGGCCCGACCACCATGGCCTGTGCCGGCGTGAACGACTCTGCCAGCACCGTTTCCGAGAACGTCACCTGCCTCTGGAAGTAGGGCGTCATGACCGTCTGGACCGTCACCACCCCCTTAGGCCCGTGTGTGTCGATCTGGATCGGCAATTCCGCCGCCACCAAGCCGCCCACCCAGGGCGTAAACTGGACTTTGACCTGATGCGACCCGTCCGCCAGAGCAGTGGGGCAGGTCACGGCATACGTCCCCGCCACCGTCAGGTTCTGCGTGAAGTCCGCCGCCCCGTCGCCATCAAAATCCACCGCAATCCAGCCGCGCTTATTGACCGTCACGTCAAACGTCGGCAGCGCCGCATTCGTCAGATTGTCCGTTTGGGAATATCCCGAGTCGCTGCCGTCCTGCAAATCGACCGTTACCGTCGCCGGATGATCTTCCGATCCCAGGGCGGAGCTTAGATAATCCACGTTGGCGGACAGCGCATTGCCCGCCAGATCCGCCACCGCCTTCCTGACCAGCACCTGGTAATAATCGTCGCTTAACCCCGCCGACAGTCCCAGCGTGGCCGTCGCGGTCTGGGCGTCGTAACTCACCGTCGCCAGCAGCCCGCTTAAATCCACCTCATTGCCGTCCCCGAACGTGCCATCCCCGCCGCTGGCCCACAATCCATAGTTCGCCAGTGTCGTCACCGAAGACGGGTTCATACCCCCGATGTCCACAAAACCGATCCGGAAACTGCTTCGCGCCATGGGCGCCGTCGCCCCCGCCCACGTCGGATGATTGGCCGCCCCCGATTCGTCCCAGGATCCCACGTTGCCGTGCCCGCTGGCGTCCGCGGCGGTGTGGCCGACACCCTCCTCCAGCCGCCAATACCCCACCAATCCCGCTTCATCGCCCGCCAGCCGGCGGGTCATGTCCGCCGCCAGCGCCGCCTGATCCCTGGCCACGTTCCATACCCGGGCTTCGTCGATCAGACCGTTAAAATAAACGTGCTCGTTGTCATCCCCGCTGATCCGCAGCGTCGAACTGGAATTCGCCACCGTCTTGGGCCCGATTGCCTTCTCCGCCGCCAATTGCCCGTTGACGAAAATCCGCAGCGTCTGGTGGTCATACGTCGCCGCCAGATGCGTCCACTTGTTAAGCAGGTCCAGCACCCCCGTGTTCACCACGTTCGTCCCCCAGCTTTCGCCCGCCGCGTTAAACAGCACCGCCACCCGGCTGTCGGACCCGATTGCCAGTTGATATCCGTAATTGCCCCCATACCCGCCGACCTTGGAAATCACCGCCCGATCCGATCCGGCGATCACCTGCGGGTTGATCCACGCCTCCAGCGTAAACTGCTCGGCCACGTCCAAACTCGCCGAGTCCGGCACGACGATGCTGTCGCTTGCCCCGTCAAACTTCGCCGCCGTCCCGATCTCCACGCCGCCGACCGTCGGCCGTGTAAAATCCACCTCCAGCGTCGTGCTCAGCCCATCGCCGAAACCGTCCCGGTTCTGGTCCAGCGGCCGACCCGCCAGATCGCGCAGCCCGCTGGTCTCCCCGCTGAACGCCGTCAGTTGGTACAACCCCTCGCTTAACGCCTCCGCCAGCGTCAAGGTAATTTCCGTGCTGCCGTCAACGTAGGTCGGCGTCACCGCGATCGCTATATCATCCCCGCCGCCTTCTTCCCGATTGGCCCCCAGGTTAATCAGGCTATAGGTGCTCGCGTCCCGCGCTCCTTCCCCGACCACCGGGGCCGACAACGTCAATTTGATGCTGGTCACATTCGTCTGGTTGGTGTGATCCCCAGGCGTGGTCGCCGTGATATACGGGCCTTCCGGCGTGAGGTCCTTCTTGCTTAGCGACCCAGCCGTCCCGTTGTTGGCGCCCGACGCCCCCGCCATAGTCACATTCGCCAGCGGCAGGCCCAGCAGGTCGGAAAACTCCAAGGCAATCCGTCCGCCCGCGCCGCCGCCGCCGTTACCTTGCCCCATGCCCCCGTCCGCCGTGATTTGGCCCGCCCCGCCCAGATTCCCAGCCGTGATCCACAGCGATCCCCCCGCGCCGCCCCCTTGTTCGTTGCCCACCGCGTCGTTCCCGTCCGCGCTGATCGTCCCATCCACCGTCAGCGTCCCCGCCACCACCAGCCGGATCGCCCCGCCCCCGTTGCCCCCTTGGCCGGCCGGGCTGTTGTCCGTGTTGTCCCCGCCGCCGGAACCCAGTTGCAGCGGCCCCGCCGGATCGTCATATCGGCTGCCTGTGGGCATCCCACCGCCGCTGCCGCCCAATCCCCCGTGTCCGCCGCCGCTGCTCCCGTTGTACGTCGCGCTGCCGCCCCCCGGTCCGCTGCCCGTGGATCGACTGACCCCCGTTTCCCCGCCCGCATACCCCTGCCCATCCGCGCTGATCTTTGCCCCCGCCTCCACCGTCGCCGACCCCGCATGGATCGTCACGCCCTGCCCCGCCCACTTACCAGCCACCCGCTCAATCGTGTTCTTGCCTTGGGCGACCAGACTCGAATTGCCCGTGACGCTAAGCCCCCCGACCACGTCCAGTTCCGTCCCGCCGAACAGCCTTAATTCCGATCCGCCCGCCACGCTCACCGACCCCGCCTGCCCGCCCGCTTCCAGATTCAGCTTGCCGCCCCCATCCACCGTGATCGCCTGATAGTCCACCGCTGTTTCCGCAGCATAGGTCTGGAAAACGTGCAAGCTCTCTTTGGCGCCGGCATTCGCAAAGAACCCCACCGTGCCCGCCTGCCCGCTGTTAACCCCGCTGGCCCCCAAAGTGGTCGACGTGGCATACCCGCTGAACCCCGCATCGCTGCCGTAATGCACCGCGATTCGCCCGCCCGCGCCGCCGCCGCCGTTACCTTGCCCCGTGCCCCCGTCCGCCGTCAGCTTGCCGCTGCCCGCGATACTCCCCGCCGTCACCCAGATCGAACCACCCGCTCCGCCCCCTTGTTCATTGCCCACCGCGTCGTTGCCGTCGGCGCTGATCAACCCATTTAACGTTAGCGCCCCATCCACCTCCAGCCGGATCGCCCCGCCCCCAGAACCCCCCTGGCCGGCCGGATTATTGTCCGTGTTATCACCGCCGCCCGACCCCAACTGCGTGGGCTCAACCGGATCGTCATATCGAATCCCCGCCCCCATGCCTCCGCCGCTGCCGCTGACTGCTCCGTGCCCACCGCCGCTAGCCCCGTTGTACGTCGCACTGCCGCCGCCCGGCCCGCTGCCCGTCGAGCGCCCCGCCCCCGTCTCTCCGCCCGCGTAGCCCATGCCGTCCGCTGTGATTCGCGAGCCGCTTTCCACCGTCACCAACCCCGCGTGGATCATCACGCCCTGGCCCGCCCACTGCCCCGCCACCGTGGCGATCGTGTCCTTGCCTTGAGCCCAGATCGTCGAGTTCCCTACCACCTCCAAAAACCCCAGCACGTCCAATGCCGTGCCGCCGAATAGATTCAACTGCGACGCGCCCTGGACCAACAAATCCCCCGCCTGTCCGCCGGCCTCCAGATTCAATCGCCCGCCCCCGTCCACCGTCACAGCCTGGTAATTGATCGCCTGTTCCGCGGCATAGGTGGTGTAAACGAACAAACTTTCCTTGGCCCCAGCCTTGGCAAAGAATCCCACCGTGCCCGCCCCTCCCGCGTTGACGCCGCCGGCTCCCGACGCCGTCGAATTCACATACCCGCTGAAGCCCGCGTCCACCTCGTAATGCACCGCGATTCGCCCGCCCGCGCCGCCGCCACCGTTGCCCTGTCCCGCCCCCCCGTCAGCCGTAAACTGGCCTGCCCCTTCCAGGCTGCCCGCCGTCACCCAGATCGATCCGCCGGACCCGCCCCCTTGCTCATTGCCCGTTCCGCTGTTGCCGTCCGCACTGATCGTGCCGTCCAAAAGCAGTGTCCCCGCCACGTCCAGGCGGATCGCGCCGCCGCCATTGCCGCCTTGCCCAGCCGGGTTGTTATCTGTGTTATCCCCGCCTCCCGATCCCAATTGCGTCGGCGCCGTCGGACTGTCATACCGAATTCCCGCCGCTATCCCGCCGCCGCTGCCACCCAAGCCCCCGTGCCCCCCGCCGCTGCCCCCGGAATACGACGCGCTGCCGCCCCCCGGCCCGCTGCCCGTCGACCGCCCCAAGCCCGTCTCCCCGCCAACGTATCCCTGTCCGTCCGCGGTGATCAGCGAACCGGCCGCCACCGTGACGTTCAAGGCCTGAATCGTCGCGCCTTGCCCCGCCCACGCCCCGTCGCTCATCGACACGTTGTTCTTGCTCTGGACGATGACCGTCGAATTCCCCGCCAACGCCAGGCCGTCTTGCACGTCCAGTATCGCCCCGCCCGCAAGCTTGAGCGTCGAGGACTCGTCAATCCACAAACGCTCGACGCTCAACATCGCCTCGGATTGCTCAATCACCGCTCCGCCGAACAACCCCACGCTCTTAAACTGGTGGTCGCCCACCCACAGGCTCGCGTACCCGTAAACCAACAGATTCTGCAATTCATACGTCGGGTCGCTGGCGCTGATCCCCGCCCCGGCCGACAACAGCCACGTCGCATACGCATCCTCACCAGCTTCGCCCGCCGTGTTGTCCCCGTCCTGATCCATCGCCTGGCCGTTGGCGTCGCGGATGTCAGGCCCGATCTCCAGTTGATAGCTGCCCAGCCCCGTCAACCCGGTGAAGAGAACTTCAAACCGTTTCGCATCCAACGCGCTGACCGCCGCCGGCGTGATATCGCCCGCCGGTCCGGTCAATTTCAAATCATCGGCTGTAAAAGTTCCCGCCTGGATCGGCCGATCAAACTCCACCGTCAGCGCGTCAAACGGGTGTAACTGATCCGACCCCGGGCGCAGCCCCACGATCTGCGGCCCAGCCGACAACAGCAGCCGCGGCTCAAGCTGCTCCAACCCGCGGAACGCCCAGTTGTCTTTCGCGCCGTTGTCTGGATCAATGGAAAAACCACCGGACGCCGCGGGGCTAAGATCCCCGCGCCGCCACAGCTGGCGCATCCGCGCGTACCAGTGGCTTCTTCCCTCCAACGCCATGGCCTATACCTTAACGCGATAACTTATAAAAAAACTTCGGAACAGGCCTCAAATCATGACCTTACATTCTCTTCTTTCGCTGCAAATGTGTCAATCCAATCCTGCTGAAAATTTGTCACTTCACTAATCAGGAAAAAACTTGATTTTCGGTTCCATAGCCCCATATATCTACATGGTGACTGTTCATGTTTCTACCCCGTCTGCGGATAAAGCCAATGCGTAAAAGTTTTCTTTTGGGGCTGCTGGCGTTGTTGGTCCTTAGCTCTCTTGCCCAAGCTACCCCAATTCTCAGTTTCTCCGCGCCCGATTCCTATACCCCGGGCCAGAATTTTTACGTGGAGCTTCGTCTGACCGGCGCGCAAAACCTCAATCAATTCGGCGTGCGCGTTTTGATCAGCGCGCCCGCCGGTGTGCCCGGCACCGATTTTCGCTACGTCGAACCCCTCGATGACCCCAGCTACGATCCGGAATACGTCTTCCTCAGCCCCGTCCTGACAAGCTATTTTGATTACGGGCCCGGCATCATCACCAACGCGCTGTATGTCACCGGCATGCTCGATGACTACACCCAGGCGGTCACCACCAGCCCGGGCCACGACCTCCTGGCCAGGCTGTGCATTCACCCCGACGCCAGCTTTAACAAGCCCATCACGCTGGCCGTAGATACCCAGGGTTTTGAGCTTTTCAGTTTTGTGGATGATCCGGATGACGACCCGCCCTCGATCCCCGACTATAGCGGCCTGCTCCAGTCCCTGCCGGCCATTCAGATCAGCGCCGTCCCCGAGCCGGCCGTAATGACACTCCTGGCCCTGGGCCTTGGCTTTGGCGCCTTGCGTCGTCGCCGCTGATCGCGTCAATCGCGCACGCTAACCTGATTATACCGTGAGCCGCGTCGTCCCTGACGCGGTTTGTTTTGTTTCTCTTGCCCACCGCATCAATACCCGCGACTTACAGCGGCTCATTTAACCGCCGCATCGCCAGGTCCGCGTCGGCCGCCGTGTCGAACGCCAGCAGCATCACAAATCGCCCGCCCAAAGTCGCCCCCGAGACCCCGCGAATGTTAATGCCCGCCGTCGCCAGCGCGTGCGTGATCAGATACCCCGTGCCCGGCTCGTCCGGCCCTTCAATGCGCACCGAGTGCATCGCCTGGGTCCTGTGGAATTGCAGCTGCGCCGCCGCCGCCTCCTGGGCCGCGTTGCTCAGGGGCGTGACGAACAGCACTCCCTGGCCCGGGCGTTCCGGACAACGCCGGGCCACAATGAAATCCAGGTCCACTCCCGCTTTGGCCAGCCCCACCAGCTTCTCGGATATCGCCCCCGGCCGATCCTCCAACGGGGCCGCCCAGACATCGACTTTCGTGGTTTTTAAGAGCAAGGTCATTCCTCCTTTGTCTTAAATGCCTGGGGGCTCTCCGCCCCGGTCCAACGCATAACCGACCGTCCACGCGGTCACGCTTGCGCCTTCTAAGGGTCCAATTACCGGCCGAACCGGCCGATCTCCCGCCCTTGGGGATCAACAAATATCATGGCAATGGGCATTTGCCCCAGACTATGCGTTGAACATGACAAACACGGATCGTACGCCCGGATCGCCGCCTCCACGCGATTAAGCGCGCCTTCCGTTAAGTGATTCGGGTCCACGTAAGCCTTGGCCACTTCCTCCACCGCCCGGCTCATCGCGTAATTGTTGTTCCCCGTGGCCACGATCAGATTGGCCTTTTCCAACTGCCCGTGCTCGTCCACCCAATAATGGTGCCAGAGCGTTCCCCGCGGCGCTTCGATCACGCCCACGCCCTCGCGATTCTTCACCGGCCCGCTCTGGCGGATGTCGCTCGAAAGAATCTCCGGGTCCTCCAGCAGCTCCCGCGTACGCTCCACCGCGTACAGATCCTCGATCATCCGCGCGTAGTGGTAGTACAGCGTCCCCTCGATCACCTCGCCCCCGCGCAACTGCATGAATGCCTCGTATTCCTTCTGCGCTCCGGGCGTGGCCATGCGCTTAGCCGCATTAAGTCGCCCCAGCGGTCCGACCCGATACACCCCCTCCGGCCAGCCCATTTCCTTATAGAACGGAAACTTCAGGTAAGACCAGCTCTCCACGTGCTCGCCGATGTAGTCCAGGTAGTTCCGCCCGTCGAAGCGCTTAATCAGCTTCCGCCGATAATCCACCAGATTGATGTCCCCGTCGTACAGCTGCAGCGAATCCTTCGCCCCCACCATGCCCAGATACCCCGTGGCGAACACCGCGAAGCTGGCCATTTCCTGCGCGTGCTGCTCCATCCATCCCTTGATCACCGCCAGCCCGTCCTTCACATACCCGGTCATCTCCTCGAGCCTGCCCAATAGTCCGTCACGCACTTTCGGGTCCAGCGTCGCGTTCACCCCCCCCGGCACCGCGAAGTTCGGGTGTACCCGCCGCTCGCCTAGCGCGCTGATGATTTCCTGCCCATACTTGCGCAATTGGATGGCCTTGACCGCCAGTTTCGGGTCCAGCTGCGCCACGCCCACCACATTTCGCACGGCCGGATCGGCGTCGAATCCCAAAAGCAAATCCGGGCCCGCCAATTCAAAAAAGTGCATCGAGTGCGACTGAATGATCTGCCCCATGTGCATCAATTCGCGCAGCAGTTTCGCCGGGCGCGGCGGGTCCACGCCGATGATCTGGTCGCACGCCTTGGCCGACGCCAGGTGGTGACTGACCGGGCAGATGCCGCAGATCCGTTCCGTGATCAGCGGCATTTCAAAAAACAGCCGCCCCTCGCAGAACTTCTCAAATCCGCGGAACTCGTTGACGTGGAAGCGGGCCTTTTCCACCTTGCCCTGGTCATCCACGTGCACCACCACCTTGGCGTGCCCTTCAATCCGCGTCACCGGCTCAATGACGATTTTCCGACCCATGACAGTCTCCCTGGAGCCTGGCTAGTGCCAGTCCAGATGTTTGCCCTGCAACTTCGGCTTCCGTCCCGCCGCCAGTTCCGCCAGCACGTGCACAATCGCGTCCGCCGACGGCGGGCAGCCCGGCAGATACACGTCCACCTCCACCACCTGGTCCAGCGCCCGCACCGGCTGCATCACCGCCAGGTCCTCGTCCTTGGGCACCTCTCCGTCCACCGTGCTCTCCGTTTCCAGGTACGCACGCTTGAGCGCCTCCTCCAGCTTGGCGTAATTCCGCATCGTCGGCACGCCCCCGAACACCGCGCAATCGCCCATCGCCACCAGGCACTTGCACCGCGCCCGCATCTGCCTGGCTACCTTTTCCTGATCCGAATTGCACACCGCCCCCTCCAGCACCCCCACGTCCACCCCCGCCGCCGGCGGATGCTTTAAGTCCGTGATTGGCGTGGACGTCAGCGTGGCCTTTTCCAGGAGCGCCAGAATCCGCTCGTCCATGTCCAAGAGCGACATGTGGCAGCCCGCACATCCGCCCAACCAATCGCTGGCCACCGTGGCTTTTGCGTCCATATGCAATCCTCCGCCGCACCCAACCAACCGTTTCTCTTTTCGCCTTCCGGGCGTCGAATATTTGCGACCCTGCTTACGACGCGCTCCCTACCATTTTCTCTCGCATGCCCGGTGTCCACTTCCGGGGGCTTCCGGGGGATTCCGGGGGGGGTTAGCGGCTCCAGGCGTTTTCGCTCACCGTCACGCAGTTCAGGGGTTGTCCCATCTTCACCGAGATCATGAACAAAATCGCCCAGTCCGGCAGGATGTTGCCCGGCGCTTCGGTCGAGCGAGACAGGTTCCTCGCCACGCCCTCCAAATTCATCATGTGTCCTTTTTTCTCAAACCAGATCTTCGCCGGCAGGGCCACGTCCGCCCGTTCCGACCATGCGCTGCGATACGAACCCTGCACCACCGTGAACTTCGCCGGCGGCAATTCATCCCCATTCGGCACGTCATCGCCCGCCAGCACATAGAGGATCTCGCCCTGCACCGGGCGCACCGTCAACCCCTGCCGGGCCGCGCCCACCGCGTTGGCGCCATCCACCAGCGGCAGGAACTTGGTCCGCGACGGCAGAGCCCGCAGCGCCGTATAAACGTGCTCGTCCAGCCCGCAGCCGTACATCACCAGCGGGCGCTGCGCTGATTCCACTGCGATCTTCACCTGCGCGATGCGGTCCGCCCGCAGGTGATAGGAAAATCGCAGCGCGTCCATCGGTCCGCTGGCCGGCTCGGGCGTCTTCTCGAGGCGAATCGTCAGTTCCGCCAAATCCTCTAAATCGGTCGGGCCGTCGTTAACCACGATCAATTTCGCCCCCCGATCCACCGCTCGTTTGGTCAGATACGCCAGCACTTTCTGCTTGCGGCTCGGGTCCCCGCCGATCACCACCAGACAATCACTCTCCGCCACGTCTTCGACGCCGCCGGGCGCGCCCAAATCCAGCGGCGGAACCTCCCCGTGCAGCAGGCCCAGCTCGTTGCTCTTGAAAATATCGTGAAAGAGCCTCGTGAACGCCGTCATCGACTCGCTGGTGATCCGCGGTGACACCAACCCCGCCACCTGCCGGCTGCCCGCCAGCTTCTGCGCCACCGTTTGCAGGGCTTCGTCCCAGCCGCACTCAACCGCCTTGCCGTTTTTCTTGATCATCGGGCCTGGCAAGCGAGGCAGGGGGCTGTCGAGCACCTTAAAACGTCCGTCCTCGCACAACACTCCCCGGTTAGGCCCTTCAAACACTCCCTCCACCCGCAAGAGGTGATTGCTTCGCGTCACCGTCTCGATCGGGCACGCCACCGCGCAGCCCATGCACGTGGTCCGCGTCCGCTGCACCTCGGCGGGGTGCCCTAAAAACGCGCTGCGCCGATCCATGATCGCCCCCGTGGGGCACACCTGCAGACACGTCCCGCACGACACGCACGTGGATGCCCCGAACGGCACGTCGTCGTCGGCGCAGATCATCGTCCGCGCCCCGCGCTGCTGCACGCCCAGCGTGTGGTTGGCCGCCAGGTCCCCGCACGCCCGCACGCACCGCCGGCAGAGAATGCACCGCGCGTGGTCCATCACCATGTGCGCCCGGCTGGCGTCCACCGGCCAGCGTATCTCCGATTTGGGCGCGTATTTCCAGCATTCCAGCCCGTAGCGATACGCCAATTTCTGCAACTCGCAGTCGCTGGTGTGCTCGCCCCCGCTGGCCGCGCAGTACATGCAGTAGTGCAGCCGCTCGGAAAACAGCATCTCCAGCACAAACTTCCGCGACGCGATCACCCGCGGCGATTCGGTCTGGATCACCAGACCCTCCGCCACCGGGAACGTGCACGAAGGCTGCAGCGCCCGTTGCCTTTCGATTTCCACCACGCACATCCGGCAGCCGCCGTGGGCCGGCAGCGCGGGGTGATGGCAGAGCACGGGAATGTCGATCCCCGCTTCCGTGGCCGCCGCCAGCACCGTCTGCCCAGCCTGAGCCTGGACCTTGCGGTCGTTAATGGTGATGTTCACCGCCGTCATGGCCTGGCTATCTCCTTCATGTCCGCGCTTCTTCCGTCGCCGGGCCGGCCGCGCCTGCCTTTTCATCCATTTGCATCATCTCCAGCCATTCCAGATCGCAACGCAGGCACCGCTTGGCCTCTTCCCGGGCCGTGTGTTCGTCTAAACCCAGCTCCACTTCCTGGAAATTGTCCTGCCGCTTGGGCACCGCCAGCTTCGGCGAAGGCGAACGCGGCGCCTGCCCAAAAGCCTGCAAATCGTGCTCCGGCATGACGTCGTGCCTTTGCGTGACGTAGCGCGGCTTAGTCAGCGCTCCCGTGTGCAGCCACCGATCCACCGCCACCGCGACCAGATTCCCATGCGCCACCGCCGCGATAATCGTCGCCGGGCCTGTCACCGCGTCGCCGATGGCGAACACGCCCGCCCGCGTGGTGTTGAACGCCTCGCCCGTCACCAGCGTCGATCCTTGCGTGACCTGCAGCCCCTTGTCCGTCAGCCAGGACAAGTCCGGCGTCTGGCCCACCGCCGGCACCAGCATGTCCAGTTGCAGCGTGTAAAAGTCCTGCTCCACGCCCACCGGGCGCCGCCGCCCGCCGACGTCAAATTCCGCCAGCCGCTGCCGCTGCACCCGCACGCCCGTCACTTCCTTGTCCCCCAGCACTTCCACCGGGTTGACCAGCGTGTGGAATTGCACCCCTTCCTGCATGGCCGCGTCGATTTCCTCCGGCAGGTGCGCCGCCGGCATGTTTTCCCCCGCCCGCCGATACAGCACGTGCACCTGCGCCGCCCCCAGCCGCATCGCGCAGCGGGCCACGTCGATCGCCACGTCCCCGCCCCCGACAATCCCCACGCGCTTGCCCTTAACATTCGGGCGCTCGGCCGGAGCAGCGTCCGGCACGATCCGCCGCAGAAAATCCAGCCCGTTCATCACGCCCATCTTGTCTTCGCCGGGAATGCCCAGCCGCCTGCTCTTATGGGCGCCCACCGCCAGAATCACCGCCGCATAGCCCAGCGAATCCAGCATCTGAGCGAGCGTAAAGTCCCGCCCCAGTTCGCTGCCGCAGCGGATTTCCACTCCCGCCCGCTGGATGTGCCCAATCTCCGCCCTCAGCGTCTGCCGGGGCAACCGATATTCCGGAATCGCCCAACTGAGCATCCCGCCGGGCGTGGACATCTTTTCATGCACCGTCACCCGATACCCGTATTGCGCCAGCCGCAACGCCGCCGTCAGGCCCGCCGGGCCCGCCCCGATGATCCCCACCTGCTTGCCGTGGTTGGCCTCATACTCCGCCGCCGGCACCAGCGGGCGCGGCACCCATCCTTTCTCATATTCGTGATCCGCCATGAACCTCTTAACCAATCGAATCGCCACCGGCTGATCCACTTCGCTCCGCCGGCAGCGTTTCTCGCAGTAAGCCGGGCACGCCCGCCCGCACACCATCGCGAACGGGTTCCGCTCCCGGTGAATTTCCAGAGCCTCTTCGTATTTCCCTTGCGCCACCAGCGCCAAATACGCCGGCGTGTCCACGCCCGCCGGGCAGCCGTTCAAACACTTCGCCCGCACCAATGGCCGGCACTGGCCCGCGATGCACTGCTTGTCGTGCACGTGTTCCTTGAATTCCTGCTCAAAAAATCGCAACGCCGCCATCACCGGGCCCGGCGTGCGCTGCCCTAGCCCGCACAGCGACGCTTCCATCATCGCGGCCGACACCTCGCGGATAATCTGCAAATCCTTCTCTTCCCCGTGCCCGTCGCAGATCCGCGTCAAGGCGTCCAGCAGCCTCTGCCCGCCCACCCGGCAGGGCACGCACTTGCCGCACGACTCCGCCGCCGCGAACGTCAGAAAATACTTGGCCAAGTCCACCATGCAGGTGTCTTCGTCCACCACGATCATGCCCCCCGAACCCATCACCGCCCCGGCCTCCACCAGCGAGTCAAAATCCACCGGCGTGTTGAGCGCCGCCACCGGCAAACACCCGCCCAAGGGCCCGCCCGTCTGCACCGCCTTGAACGGCTTGTTCTTGGGAATGCCCCCGCCCACGTCGAAGATAATGTCCCCCAGCGGCGTGCCCATCGGCACCTCGACCAGCCCCGTGTTGTTCACCTTGCCCGTCAGCGCGAAGATCGCCGTCCCCGGCGACTTGGGCGTGCCGATGCTGCTGAACCACTTGGCCCCGCGCAGCACGATCCGCGGCGTCATCGCGTAGCTCTTGACGTTGTTGATGTTCGTCGGCTTACCCCACAATCCCGACGCCACCGGATACGGCGGCCGCGGCCGCGGCTCACCGCGTCGGCCTTCAATCGACGCGATCAGCGCCGTCTCCTCCCCGCACACAAACGCCCCCGCGCCTTCCTTGATCTCGATGTCAAACGAAAACTCCGATCCCAGAATATTCTGCCCCAGCAATCCATAGTCCCGCGCCTGCGCGATCGCCCGCTGCAACCGCTCAATCGCCAGCGGATACTCTTCCCGGCAATAGATAAAACCCTGCACCGATCCGATCGCATACGCCGCGATCGCCATCCCCTCCAGTACGCTGTGCGGATCGCTCTCCAGAATCGACCGATCCATGAACGCCCCCGGGTCGCCCTCGTCCGCGTTGCACACCACGTATTTCGGATTCCCCGTCGCCTTGCGGCAGAACTCCCACTTCTGCCCCGTGGAAAATCCCGCCCCCCCGCGCCCGCGCAGCCCCGAGTCCTTGACCTCCCCCAGCACTTCCTGCGGCGTCATCTGCGTGATCGCCTTGGCCAGCGCCCGGTACCCGTCGCGCGCGACATACTCCTCGATCTGGTCCGGGTCGATCACCCCGCAATTGGCCAGCGCCACCCGCACCTGCCTGCTGAAAAACGCCAGCTCGCGGTAAAGCGGCAATTCCTTAAGCTCCGCCGGCTCTTCATACAACAGCCGTTCCACCACCCGTCCCTTGACCAGCGTCTCTTCCACGATCGCCGGCACGTCCGTCACGTGTACCCGGGCATAGAGAATCCCCCGCGGCAGAATCACCACCACCGGCCCAGCCGCGCACAAACCCGGACACGGGCCCGCCGCCACCTTCACCTGACCCTCCAGGCCGCGCCGGATAATCCGCGCTTCCAGTTCCTCCTGCACCGCCAGGCCCTCTTGCCCAGCACACTCCTTGCCCCCGCAGACCAACACCCGCGTCTGCGGGCCCGGTCCGAACGCGCCTGAGCCCATGCCGCCCGTCGCTCGTTTGCTGTCGCTTTCCAACGTCCGTTCCCTTCCCATGAAAGGTCGCGCGTCTTGCCTGCAAAAACTTACGGATTGGGCATCCGCCCGATCACCCATTCCCGAATCGGCTTGGCGTTCATCACGTGCTCTTCAATCAGCCGCGGCACCATCTCCGGCAGCACGTTCGCGTACGTGATCCGCGGCTTGCCCGCCTGCTGGATGTCCACCAACGGCTCCTTCACGCACATGCCGATGCACCCGACGATGCCCACCTTCGCCTGGATCTTGCGCTTGGCCAGTTCCTCCTGGATCGCCGCCATCGTCTCCCGCGCTCCAGCCGCGATCCCGCAGGTCCCCATCCCTATATAGATCACCGTCCCTGTGTCCGCTGCCACCTTCAGCGCCTGCCGCTTTTGCTCCTGCAGTCGCAAAAGGTCTTCCACGTGATTGAGCTTGGGCATGTCCTGCCTCCAACCTTGGCCGCTACGCGCCCGTCAGGGTGCCATACAGCAGGCCGAAGGCTGCTGTGTGCCTTACCCGAATACCCCCGGCCGTTCCCCCCCGGAATCCCCCCGGATTCCCATCCGCCCCGCCGGGTTCTCCGCGATATTGACGCGTCCAAAAAAAGAAATGACCGGACGCGCTGACATAACAACCGTCAATCCAGGTGCTTAAGACGATTGACCAGCCCCTCCGGTCCCAACCGCCCGTACACCTTGTCATCCACCACCGCCACCGGCGATAAGCCGCACGACCCTAGGCAATACACAATCTCCAGCGTGTACTTGTAGTCCCCACTGGTCTGTCCCGGATCAATCCCCAACGTTTTGCCGATCGCCTGCACGTTCTTCACCGCCCCGCGCACGTGGCAGGCCGTCCCGTCGCACACCCGAATCAGGTGCCGACCCCGACGCGCCAGTCGGAACTGCGCGTAAAACGTCGCCACCCCGTACAACCGGCTGATCGGTATGCGCGCCTTCTTGGCAATCGCCGCCAGGATCGCCCGCGGCAGATACCCGTAAGCGTCCTGGGCCCGCTGCAGAATAGGAATCACCGCGTCGCGCTGCCCGCGAAATTCCGCGAGGATTTCCTCTAAGGGCTGTAAATCAAAATGAGCTTCGGCAGCCGCCGCAGCTCGGCCGGACGTGGTTGCAGTGATGTTTCCGTCTCTAGACATAGCGTGAACATCGCGGCGGTTGAGAAGGGGAATTGCACAACGCCACAGAACGCACGCACTAATCGGACATCCACATCTTACATGAAAGCGGATATCAAATGCAATAGACCAGATCAACTTTTTGTGCCGGTCCCTTTTCTTCTTCGGCCCAACGTCATGACGGCCCAGAATAATCCCCACCCCGCCGCGCCCGGCTCAGGCACTTGTATCGCCGTTCCGCCGATGATCGTCGCCCCCACGCCGATGTCCGCCGACAAGTAGTACAAGTTCAGTCCATTTAGATCCAGCGTGCTTCCCTCCGCCACAAACAGATGCTTAACGTACACCGCCTCCGCCAGTTCCGCTTGCGTCTGATTATCAAATGAATCCATCAGCCTCACCCGCGCCGAACCGCCGTTGGCCATGTCCCACGGATGACCCACCGCCAGTTCGCCCAATACAAAATTATCCACAAAACCCGCCATGACCGCCCCCTTGTCCGCCCCGGCCGCCTCGATATACGCATACAGCGTCTGGTCCGGCCAGTTCCCTATCACCAGCGCCAGGTTGCCTAAGCCGCTCAGCGCCGCCGCGTCCTGGCCCTGAATGTCCAGAGCCACGTTCATCGGTCGGCCCGTCCAGTCCAGCTCCGTCGTACCGTTGGCAATCACAATCCGAGAGCCGGGCACGGCCGCGAACACCGCCGACTCGTTAAAAGTAATACCCTTGGCCAACTGAATATCCGCCTGCGCCGAAAGAATGGCCAGCGTGGCGCTGCTGTTCAAATCAGTCAGCCCCACGTTGATCCGGTTGGCCCGCACTTTTCCCCCCTGAATCGTGAACGTGCAGTTGTACGGATCGCCCAGAAGAGGAAGGTCGTACCCGCTGATATCCAAGGGGGTCGCGCTGCTCAATAAATCAGTGCTGGCTGGAACAACTTGCCATAGAACGTTCAATCGCCCCACGTAAATCGTCCCTGCCTCAATCTCACCGCCGAGCATCAGGTATTGAGCCGATGAACTCTCCTGGTTGCCCATCGCCAGGGAAATGCCATTAAGCACCATCACGTTGCCCACAATCATGGTGGCGCCGATGTCCAAAATCTCCGTCACGTGCTTACCGCCGGTTTGCAGAAACACCGGCTTGCCGCCGCCGGAAGCGGGGTAAATCTTCGTGATCGACGTGTGCAGCTCGCCGTCGCTTAGCTGATATCCGCCATATTTCAGCGCCAGATCGCCCCCCAAGTCCACCCGCCCCCCGGCCTGCAGGAAGTTCCCGGCTTTCTGTACCATTGGCACCATGCCCGCTGAACCAACCTCGCTTGCGCTTTCAGGCACATACCCCCCAATCGTCATGGTCTGCCCCTGCAGTTGGCCCTCCGATATCCCCGAGCGATCGTTGACCACCCGCACGTTCCCCACGCCCAGTTCCGCCGTGCCCCCTTCGACCTTAACCCCCCAATTCAAGTCCACCGCTCCGCCCGGCGCCGTCCGCAACATCCCGCGCACCCGCACGTGATCGTCGATCTGGCCCCACGCGTGGCCCACCGTGCGCCCGGCGGCAATCTCCAGGTCGCTGCCCTTCACGTGAATCAGCCCCTCGGACTCCACGTCCCCAAAGCCGTCTACCGCCTGGGCGGAATTCAATATCAGCAATGATTGCGGGCCCAGGTCCAGAAAAATCTTCTGGGCTCCGTCGATCTGACCGTTGGAAAAGTTAAACAGCCCCGTCGGTGACGTTAAAAACAACGGCGTTTCCACCGTCATCGTCCCACGCACGTCCAGCCCGGCCGACAGACTCACGCTGCCCCCATCCGCCTTAAACCACCCGTGACTGTCGATCCGCAGGTACCGTGCCGTCAGACTCCCGCCTGTCTGCACCAGTGACCCGCTGTTCTCCACCACCACCTTGTCCGCCGTCAGGCCCCCTCCCTCCAGAAAATACCGCCCGTCCGACATCACCGGCACCGGGATATACACTTGAGGCGCCGCCCGCAAGGCCAGCGGGTCCGCAATCTCGAATGGTCCCATCACCGTCGGCCCCCACACCGGCCGCCCCGGCAAGGGCTCCGCCATGCTGATGCCCGAATCCCGCGGCCCGCCGATGGTCAGGTCCTTCGCCACCGCGTGGCTGCCGTTGACCTGCCTCATCACCCCGTATCCGTTGTACCCCACCTTGCTGCGCTCGGTGGTCAACGAACCATTGATCAACTCATAAACCGACTTCGGCTCCGCCGGCACGATCGTGTCCATCGGCATGGGAACAACATGGCTGGACAGACTCAGCAATCCCGCCACCTCCACGCTGCCGCTGTCTTGTCTGATCCGCGTGTGGTCTTCCGGGTAATACCCCGCCGTCAGCCAGCCGGTTTTTAACAACCCGCCGACCACCCGCAAGGAACCACTCCCATCGATCTGGATGTACTGGTCGACCTCCAGCGCTCCGCCGTCGAGCGTTAAACTCCAATCCCCCTCCTCCGGATTACGTAGATACAGCCACGCGGCCAACGCCCCCGGACTTAAGATCTCCGCCCGCCCGTTGTTCTTGACAATGACCTGCGCGCCCGCCTCGGGTACGCCGTTCGACCAGTTCACAGGATCAAACCAGTCTCCGACGCTCCCTGCTTGCCCGATCCACGTGGTGTCGCTGGCCTCGGCCGGGCATGCCGCCCCTCCCACGTACGCCCACATCGCAAGACTAAAACACATCCACGTTGCGCCACGCAAGAGGGGGGACTTCTTCATATTTTTCCCTTGGATAAAAACAGGCCCACGGAAAACACCTCGCGGTATTATTTCCAACTCTAGGCCGCTACCCTCAGAATTTCCTCAAATAAGGCCCTTTCTTTTTTTTGATGTACGGAACCGTCTCCCCTGTTAGGCCCACTTGGGCGCCCGCTTTCGTGCTGGCGCCGAAAACCGCTTTCTCGCCAAACAAAAAACCCGCGTCAAAGGTGACGCGGGCTGAAAATCCCTCCAGCGGCCAACCGCTGTATTGTCGGCAAGGTCTTTACGCCTTTAGATTCTTAATCGCTCCCATCATCGGCTCCGAAAGCAGGTCATAGCAGAAATACGCCACGCTCGGCGCCCCGCCCCGCAACGCCGCGGAAACCAGCGCCTGCAATCCGTCCGGCCGTGACGCCCCGTACGCCTTCACGTGCGTGCAGATCTTCACCTTCGAGCCCGCCACCGCGCTCACCGCCCGCCGCGTGTCGTATTCCACCGTGTCCGGGCCCCAGTGAATCACGCAGTGGATCAGGTCCAACGCGCTCTTCTTGTACGCCGCGTAGCTCTGGGCCGCCAGCCACGGCCGCGGGCTTGACGAATCGTGCCCGATCTTCGTCGGCGGCACGAACGCCGTGCTCAGCAGCACGTTCTTCCGCTTGCCGTCGATGCGCTTGCGCACCTCCGCGATGTATTGCCGGATCGACTCAATGCGCACTTCCAGCAGCTGGTTGATCCAGGGGTGATCGAACATCAGGAGCGGCACCTCGTTGTCGCCGGACAGATCGTCCGCGATGTTGGCCGTCACGTGCGGCGGAATCGCCAGCGACTCGGTCGCCAGCTTCTTGGCCTTGGCGTGAATCTCCTTTAAGTCCACCCCCTGCTTGGCCGCGAACGCCGCCGCGTGCTTCGAGAAGCAGAACGTCCCCATGATCCGCAGCACCGGGTCGATCCGCCCCGCCAGACTGTTCTGCTCCAGGCAGGTCTGCGGAATCTTGTCCAGCATGATCTCGTCCACCGCGTACTTCTCGGCGATTTCCTCCACCACCCGGGCGCTGTATTCACGCACCTGCGGGTGATCAAAATCCAGGAACAGCCGGTCCCTCGACCCGTACAGATTCTCCACCGCCCAGTCCGGCCGCAGCTTGGCCGTCCGCCCGTTGGCGAATGTCGTCACCCACGCGCACACCTTCATCCCGTTCTTATGCGCCCCTTCCACCGTCTCAGCCAAAATGTCCCGCCCCGCGAAATCCACCGACGGCACCGGCGCCTCAGGCAGATCTTTGTACCGCGCGGCATCCGGGCTGTAGAAGTAGTGCCCCTCTTCCATCGAATAAATGCCCTTGTCCGGGTAGCGCGGCAGCACCAGCCGATAGGGCGAATAGATCATGCAGCAGAGAGCCACATTCTTTACCCCCATGTCCGCCATGCGCTTAAAAGCGTCCGGACCTTCCACGGCAATGGAAATCGGAAACAAAGGCATCCAGGAAACAGGTTGTGTGCTCATCTTGAAAGCAACCTCATGAAAAAAAAGAGTTGGCGGGCCGCCCCCTTGGGGCATCACTTTAGAAGCCGATTTTGGTTTCTATGGCACGGGGGACCGGTTGCCCGGGAAGAATCCTTTTGTACACATGGTAAAGTTAGGTAATCAATGACGATTTTCTACCACTACGGAATTATCTAGCGTAATCATCCTTCAGCCGTTGGCAAATAGCCTCTGTGTCTTGACGAAAAGTCTGGCCGCCTCAAGCATGCTTCTTCAACTTCCCGACCCGTCCCTCGCCTGCGGATACGAATGGGCAAAGAATGAAAACGCCGCGCAAGTCTCTTTCCAAGTCCGGACGTTCGTCCGACTCGTCCTCAGCCAACCATGACTCCCTGAGCTTTGGCAAGCTTTCCGAGCGGGTGATCTTCGATTTTCTGATTTCCCGCATGCAGACGACCCTCTCGCAGATGGCCCTGCATCTGAACATGCCCGCGTCCACGCTCTCCCGCGTGCTGGCCGAGTTGGAACACCGGCAGATGGTCGTCCGCCGCATTATCCGCAGCGGCAAGCGCGGCCGCCCCGAAGTCGCCTTTCAAGTGCGCGCCCCCGGCCGCATGGTCGTCTGCCAGTTCGACGGCTCCCAGCTGTCCGCGGCCGTCTTCGACGCCGAGCTCCACTGCCAGGCGCTGGAAAGAGTCCACCTCATCCGCGTGGAATCACCCCAGGAAGCCGCCAAACAGATTCAAACCCTCCTCGATCGCCTGCTCTCCAAAGTCAACATGAAGCCCAAGGACATCGGCACCCTCGGGCTGAGTCTCAATACGGTCTGGACGGGCCATAACACGCTGGGCAGTTCGGTCTTGCCCTGGGCCAACGAATCCGTCGGCGGGGTGTTCGCCAGCGAACTGGGCATGCCCGTGGAACTGGTCGTGCCCTTTGCCCCCAAGGCCATGGCTGAGTATCACGCCCTGCCCGAACCTTTCCCCAATTCCATGGCCTATTTTCTCGTGGACGACGGCGTCAGCGCCCACTGCATCGTCCGCGGGCGCGCCTTGCGCGGCAGCTCCTCGCTAGCCGGCGAACTGGGCCACGTCACCATCGACCCGGCCGGTCCCCTCTGCGGCTGCGGACGACGCGGCTGCCTCGAAGCCTTGTGCAGCGGGCCGGCCCTGCGCCGTCAGTTGCTCGAATCCCTGCGCCAAAATTCCTCCGGGTCAACCCTCTCGGCCGGCCAGCTGGAAGAAGCCACGCCCCGCCGCGTGATCCAACTGATGTGGGAATCCTGGCAGAGCGGCGATCCCCTGGTTAGACGCATCCTCGACCGCACCTTTGAGCACCTAGGCTGGGCCCTAAGCGTGGTCATTAACCTCATGGACCCCCAGCTGGTCACCATCGGCGGCTACGTGCTGGAAGACAAAGAACCCTGGATCAAGGAAATCAAAGACCGCTCCGTGAAGGGAACCCTCCACGGAGCCAACCGCCAGGTCCAGATCCAGCCCGGCCAAGCCAAGCTCGAAGACGAGCTGCGCGTCGTCGCCGCCTGGTCCGCCTATCGCCCCTTCCTGGATACGACAGGCTGACTTCCCCGCTCGCCCCCTCGGTCCCCTCACATGCCTCCCCATCCTGACGCCCTGGACTCCTCAGAGCGTCATTTGTCCCTTGACATCCACCGCATACATGCAATATTTACAGAGCCCTTGATTTAATTTTAAATTAGGATAAAATCAACTCGTCATTGCCAAGGTCACCAATATGTTTGCTGGTTTTGCTGCTGCTGATATCACCCCCGCGATCGGTGGGCCCTTAAACGGATTCATCGCTCGCTATCAACCGGCCAGCGGTGTGGATATTCCCTTGCTGGCCCGGGTGTTGGTCCTCCAGGACGGCAACCTTCGGGCCGCGGTGGTGGGGCTGGACACCTTGGGCTTGGCTGACGAAACCGCCGAATCCCTGGCCCTGACCGTAAGCCAGATCGCGGGCACTAAGGCAGAGAACGTCGTCATCGCCACCTCGCACACCCACAGCGGGCCCATGGCGGCGCCGCTGCGCGGCATCGGCCCAGCCGACGCCGTCTACCTGGCCATGCTCAAACGTCAGGTGAGCGCTGCCGCCCAGCAGGCGCTTAAGGCCCTTGAACCCGTCGCGGTCAAGTGGTCCGTGGCCTCCGTGTTCCTGGGCATGAATCGCAGACAATTTGTGCCCGGCCAGGGCGTGGTGCTGGGCATGAACCCCGACGCCCCGACCGACCGCGCCACACGCGTCCTGCTGTTTGAAGGCCAGCAAGCTAAGACGGTGCTCTTCGAGCACGCTTGTCACCCCTATTGCCTAGGCCCGCAACACACGCTGCTCAGTCCCGACTTCTGGGGCCACGCGGGGGCGGAACTGACCCAAGCGGGATTCAACTGCGTCTACCTCAACGGCTGCTCGGGCGACATTCGCCCCATCCGCGCGTTCGAAGGCCCGCAAGCTGCCAAGGACGAAGGCCGACGGCTAGGCCGGGGAATTCTGCAAAGCCTGGCGACGGCCAAGGAACTGGACAACCCCACCCTCGCGGTGGCGTCCGAGCGCCTGGGCCTGAAGTGCCAGCCTCTGCCGCCCTTGGCCGAACTGCAAGCGCAGATTGAAGCGGCTGACCGCACCGTGCGTGCCGAAGACCGCGTGGACCCGATCGTGGGCCAGCGGGTGAAAAACGCCTTCACGCTTTGGCTGGACGACCTGCGCCGCATAATGGGCGAAAAACACGGGCAGCCCACGCGGGAACCACGCCCGGAATTACCCCCGGAATTACCCCCGGAATTGCCCCCCGTGCCCGCCCGCGTCACCGTGCTAAAGGTCGGCCCCGTGGCCATCGTCACGCTTCCGGGCGAAATCTTCTATGAAACCGGTCAGGCCATCGCCGCTAAGATTCAAGCCCCGCTGACCATGACCGGCGCTTATTGTCACGCTTACGTCGGATACGTCTGCCCTGCGGCAGTCTACAGCCAGGGCGGCTACGAACCCGATGAATCGCATCGTTTTGTCGGTTGGTGGAAACTGGGTCTGGACGCCACCGCGGTGCTCCAGCGATCCGCTCTTGAGTGTTGGCGACAATTGGGAGGTTCCCTGCGATGAGTCAGAAGTTAGCTCTTAACGGCGGCGCCAAGGCGGTCACCAAGGCGTTTCCCCACTTTCCCGAATGGGACCAGGCTGAGCGCGACGCGGTGCTCAAAGTCGTCGACAGCGGCAAGTGGTGGATGTACGCCTACACGCCCGGCGAATTGGCCGGTGAAGATCAGCTCAACGAAAGTCTGGTCAGCCAGGTCGAATTGGCCGAGCGCGAGTTCTCCAAGCTCCACAAGGTCAAGCACACCCTGGCCGTCACCAACGGCTCGATGGCCCTGGACATCTGCATGCGGGCCATCGGCTTAAAGGCCGGCGACGAAGTCATCACCACGCCCTACACCTTCTTCGCCACCTCCAGCTGCATCCTCAACACCAACGCCTGGCCTGTGTACGTGGACATCGACCCGGAAACGTACAACCTCGACCCCCGGAAGATTGAAGAAGCCATCACCCCGCGCACCCGTGCCATCCTCCCCGTGCACTTTGCCGGCGAGCTGTGCGACATGGACGCGATCAACGCCATCGCCCGCAAGCACAACCTGGTCGTCATCGAAGACGCCGCCCAGGCCCAGGGCGTCTGCCTAGAGGGCGAGCGCTATGCCGGTTCGCTCAGTCTGGCGGGTACCTTCAGCCTCCAGGCCAGCAAGTGCCTAAACAGCGGCGAGGGCGGGCTGATCACCACCAACGACGATCAATTCGCCGAGATCCTCTGGAGCCTGCGTCACTGCGGCCGCAAACGCAAGGGCCTGTGGTACGAGCACGAGCGCATCGGGTGGAACGCCCGCATGAACGAGCTGACGGCCGCGCTGCTCCGCCCGCAGATGCGCAAGCTCGAGGGCCAGAACCAGCGCCGCATGGCCAACGTCAGTTATTTCTTCAGCGAGCTCAAGAAGATCCCGGGCCTTACGCCCATCAAACTGCACCCCAAAGCCACCAAGCGCAATCACTACCTGGTGATGATCCGCTACAACGCCGCTGCCTGGGACGGCTTGCCCCGCAAGTTGTTGATCGACGCCCTGACGGCCGAGGGCGTGCCGTTCGGGTCCGGATACACCTTCACCAACTTCGAGAACCCCGCCTTTAACGATCCTTCGCTCTACAGCGATGATTCGCCCCTGATGATCGGGCGCACCAAGCCGGTCAATTACCGCGAATTCATCGACCGCTGCCCCGTGGCCGTCCGCGCCTGCCGCGAGGAAGCGTTGTGGCTGACGCATAACCTGTTCCTAGGCGACAAGTCGCACGTGGACATGATCCTTGAGGCCATCCGCAAGGTGAAGGCCAACGTCGGCTCTCTCCTGGCCGCGGCGAGGTAGAAAAAGGAGTTTTAAGACCGACAGGTAAAGCAGGCCAACCTAGAGATCAAAGAACGGCGAAATCGAGCTAACCGTTAATCGAATCTGCATTAACATAGAGTCGCCGCAGTCAAGTTGCTGACGGATTAATGCTACTTAAAGTCTGTAGACTCAGAATCAGCATCTCCGCACCATGTGCCCTAAAGGCGCACACCAGGAAAGGCTTGATGCGGAAACGTCAGATTCGTAAACCGGGTGAACACCTGATTGAGGTGCTTGCCACTAATTTACGTGCGATGCGACACGCTAAAGGCTTTTCACAGGAAGAACTTGCAGCACGCTGTGGGCTCCATCGCACTTATATCGGTTCGGTGGAACGTGGTGAGCGCAATGTGACGCTCAGCACACTTGAGGTTTTGGCTTCCGTGCTGGGCGTCTCCGTTCCGGAGTTGCTCACTTCGCGGAGGCCCGATGACAAGCGCAACTCCACAGACTGATCCTCGGCGATTCGTTTCGGCGATCGCCGCAAGCGGATTGAGTATCTACGATAAAATCAAGATCGGTGATCCCCGGCTCTGGATTCCAACGCTGGAGCTGGAAATGCTGCTGAACGCGGGACTTTGTGGCGTTAAGCTCGCCGGTCTTCCGCTTCGCACTCGTTCAAAGATGGTAAAGGAACAAGTTTGTCACGCTCTGGGCTATCCCGTCCCGGCTTCGTTCAAGAAAACAAAACCTCGGTTTCCAGGCCAGATCTTTGACACTTACGTGCAGAAGTCCAGCAACCTCCAGGTCTGGAACGAAGAACTCGCGCCAACCAGGCGGTACGCGATCATCCGCGTAAATGAAGACGATGTCATTACGATCGTGAAGGTCGTCAGAGGCGACACGCTGGCGAAACTCGACACAACGGGCACGCTCACCCAGAAGTACCAGGCGCGTTGCATCCCTGGCACCGAAGCTGCCGAACTTGTGGTCACGGAGGACACAGCACTTCTCCGCCCGTTTGTATCTCCGACTTATGCATTAACGAGGGGCGAGACACCCGTTATGCAGCCGGCCAAGGGGCAGTTGTTGCCGATTGCCACTCTGTACGATCGTTTGCGTGTGTTGCTTGGACGTCGTTTCGCGAACTCGGGAATCGACCAGGAGCGCAATCGCGGTGCCTCGCTTCACCGACGGGTGTGCAAGGCGTTGGGGTACGCGGGATACCAGGATGACGGACAGTTTCCCGACGTGCGGCACCAGTTGCTTGAGATCAAACTCCAAACCTCTCCGACCATTGACCTGGGTCTTGTCACTCCCAGCGGCAACGAACCCCTGGACGTGCCGCAAATCGGGAATCAGGTCATCCGCCACTGCGATGTTCGCTACGCCGTTTTTTATGCTAGGACGAACGGCAAGCAGATCGAGATCACCCATCTTTTCGTCACGACAGGAGAGATGTTCTTCACGCGATTCCCGCAGTTTCAGGGTAAAGTGCTGAACAAAAAACTTCAAATACCGCTACCTGCGGACTTCTTTCAAAGATAGGCCGAAGGCCTGCCACACGAGCGAATTAATTTCTTTTTGGAGAGTCTTGCTCTGGACAGTGCCATGGGTTTCATAGACCATTTTGGCCTTAGCGATGATGGATAGAGCTATCGAGGAGTACGGATCGGGGAGCGGGAATTTCTCGACGTACTGTGTGATGAACCGGCGGCGGCCGGCGTAGAGTTTGTTGTTGAAGCGATGGTCGTAAAACGCTTCGATAAAGGTTGAGTTGCCGACGCTGGCGGCCAACCAAAGCAGGTCCTCACGAGCGGGATCGTCGCAGGCAAGCCAGTAGCAATCGCCATTGACAATGGTCTCTTCTTTATCGATCCAGAAGCACGGCTCTTCGGAGATATCGCGGAAGACGATCTTCGGACGCGACCATGCTCCGGGGTCTTGAGGGACCCAGAGCTCGAACCAGTGTCTTCCCGCTTCGATGACGTACGAGCGGGCCTCCAGTTCGGCCCTGTGCTTCTGAAGGTACCTGCGCGTCTTCGGGTAGTCGGCCAGGTTGACGGTCCGACGCTTTCCTTCGACGTATTCGTGCGGGTAGACGATCCGGCGAGTTTCACCGGCCGCGTCGGCCCGGAATCGCCGCGCAACGTGGTGAGTGGTCAACTGGTGGAGGAGTTCGGGCCGTTCTTCTTCGGGGAGGGCATCCCAATCGCTTCGGATGAACACGCGATCGGCACAGGTCTTGACCCCCACGCGGACCTTGCCGAGATCTCGAAAGGATGCTGCAGTGTGCCTCTCTACCGTCGCAAGCCACGCATCATTTTCCAGATTGGCGACCCGCCACACCCCGGCAGACTCATTCGAAGTGTCGAGCGATCCCCGTTGCACTCGAAAACGGCGGCCGTCGGGAACGGCGACGATGCCATGTTCGGAAAGAGCGGCCGTAATGGACGGGGCTGTCTTGCTCGGCTCATCCTTAGTCTGATAAATTGAGGTGAAAGTGGGGCCAGAGCGAGTGGTGCCGTTGAGGCCCTCCGCGACGAGTACCGCAGGCAGCACGGCCGCATTGAACAGCTTCGTGTCGCCCAGATCCCAGACATGCCGCAAGTGAAGCCGATCCTGAAAGGCGCGGCGGACAGTCGCCCCGGCTTTGGTCGTCATGAACCTGTTCGACACGATGATCCCGGCTACTCCGTGGGGCCGGAGCACTTTGGCGATCGCCAAAATGAAGGCGTGATAAAGATCAACACGACCGGTCAGCCCGAACTGGTCCGCGAGCGCTCGTGCGGCTGACGCCCCCATGATCTGTGTTCGTACGTAAGGCGGATTCGCAATCACAAGATCAAATGTTTCTGCAGTCTTGGGCTCGAAGAGGCTTCCGTATACGGCATTGCCGCAGACGACGCTCAGAAAATCACCGAACGCCAGGTTAAGCGACGCCTTCGGGTGGGCATTCTGGAGACGAGCCGTCGCCGCAGCCAGGGCACGTCGATCGTTGTCAAAGCCATGAACTTCAACCGTTTTATTCTGCGGCAGTCGTTTGAGGAGACTCGCCAGGAGCTCGCCCTCGCCGACCGCGGGATCGAGAACCCGAAGGGTAGTTTCTTTCCTACCGTCCCACGCACGCACTATCTCGGCCGCGACAAAATCCGCCAGTTCTGGGGGTGTGTACGTCGCCCCGGACGCCTTCTCGTCCGTGATGAGATCGTATCGCTTGGTGATTTGTGGCACGTAGGTCACTGCCATCGTCCTCATTTTAGAACAACTGTTTTTACGCTACTTATAGTCATCAGTTGTTTTCGGTTTGTCAAGCCAACCAGGAGGAGTGTCTGCCTGTTTTTTTCAATGGTGGGGATAGATCAGTAAACGGGCCACTTGATTATTACCCGCCAGGATTTAGACTTACCTATTCCATTCGCTGCGGGTGTGGCGAAATTGGCAGACGCGCCGTCTTCAGGTGGCGGTTCCCGTAAGGGATTGGAGGTTCGAGTCCTCTCACCCGCATTCGCCGACCGCTGGAGGCCTTGGCCGCCCAGCGGTTTTTTATTTTTGGCCTCCCTGCGGTATGACATTCACTCACGTCAGGCATCCAAAGGTCGGCCCCTTGGGCCGGCGGACAAGGATCATCCTCATGGGCATAGCGGTGCGTTTTGATGACCGGGATTGGGCACGCGTGGCGTCCGCGTGGGAATGCTGGTGGCGGGGCGAGAGCGCGCGGCCGATGGTGCTGATCACCCGCCGGGAGAATCCGCCGGGACGGACCGAGCCGATGGTCAATCAGGTGACGGGGCACTACCCCCTGGACATGCCGGCCGACGACTTGCTGGACCTCTATCAGGCCGATTTGGAGACCGAGCACTACTACGGCGACGCGTTTCCCAAGTGGTGGCCGAACTTCGGCCCGGGGATGTTGGCTGGTTTCCTGGGGGCCGTGGTGCGCACGGAACCGCACACCGTCTGGTTTGAGCCGCCCAAAGAGATCAGCCTGGAGAAATTGAATCTTAAGTACAACGCCAAAAACCGCTGGTGGCGGCGGGTGCGGGAGCTGACCAGCCGGGCGGTGGAGCGGTGGGGGGGTAAAGTCGCAATCGCCCATACGGACCTGGGCGGGAACCTGGACGTGCTGGCTTCGTTTCGAGGCAGCGAACAACTGCTGATGGAAATGGCGGAATTGCCGGAGGAGGTTCTGCGCGTCAGCCGACAGATCACGCGCCTGTGGTTGCGCTATTACGACGAGCTTCATCGGATCATTTCCTCCGGCGGGCGGGGCACGACGCCCTGGGCGGCGATCTGGTCGCCGCAGCGCTGCTACATGCTGCAATGCGATCTTTCGTACATGTTTTCGCCGGCGATGTTTGAACGTCTGGTGCGGCCGGACTTAGAAACGTGTTGCCGGGAACTGGAACATGGCTTTTATCACCTGGACGGGCGGGGGCAGATTGCGCACCTGGATTTATTGTTGAAAATGAAAGAATTGCGGGGAATTCAGTGGATCCCCGGCGACGGCCAACCCACGGCCGACGGCTGGCTGGATCTGCTAAAACGCATTGTCGATGCGGGAAAACTTTGCCAAGTCTATGTTCCGGTCGACGGCGCGCGTAGAATAGTGCAGGGATTGGGTGGGCCCAGGGGTGCGGGCCGCATGGCGATTACGATCTGGGGCGTGACAAACGACGACCAGGCACGGGCCTTGGTTGAGGAATTGGGAGCGGGGGACTAAAGACTTAGCAGTGTGATGGTTAGGCAAAAAAACTTGACAGACGCGATTATGTAGGGATTATCAAGTAGACAAGGTTGGACACGGTCATTCATCTCCATGGGGTTCCTGCGTAGCCTACCGATCAGGGGCAGTTGCGTAGGCGAAAAATTGGGGGATTGAGACATGCACAAGAGACGTAGTCCCTCGGCTATACCAACTGATCCGGGCGACCCGGCCTCCCTGCCAGACGCGGAAATGGATGTGCTGGCGTGCTTGTGGGAGCAGAAGGAAGGCACCGCGCGCTCGGTGCGTCAGGCGATGGCCAGCTATCGGCCCATGACGCAGGGCTCGGCGATCACGTTGCTGCGCCGGCTGCAGAATCGGGGCTTGGTCGATCGGCACCGGGCGGAGCGGGGCAAGACTTATATTTACACCGCTACGCAGCCGCCGGAGGTCGCGTACCAGCGGATTGTCAATGAATTGATCGTCCGGGTCTTCCGTGGCAATCGCCGGGCGATGTTTACGTCCATGCTTGAGTCCGGACCGCTGTCCGAGGACGAACGAAAAGTCCTGGAAGATCTGATGCGCAGGCAAAACCAGAATGGTCCGCAGGATTCCCCGCCAGCCTGAGTGCACAGACGGACGGCGTGGGGAAGAAGAAGACAGGGCCCAGGGAAGGAATCCCTGGGCTTTTTTTGAGGCAGGCGAGGGGATTGAGGTAACAAGGCACCTCGGAAGACATTGAGCCGGCCCCGCATTTCCATGCGGGGCTGGGAGATCCAAGGCAAGCAAGACACTAAGACACCCAGGCATGGCAATGCCTGGGCTTGGACAAGACAAAGCGCGCGGAAGAAGCCCGCTTATCGGGAGTTTCCTCTCAATAACGGGCTCGTCCGCGAACGCTTGAACTGTCTTTGGTGCTTGTGCCGGAATTGGGCGCAGGGTCAGCAGGCCGCGGATGGGAGCGGTCATCGGGTCTTGCCTAGTACGTGCGCGAGACAAGGAAAAAAAGTTGCACGTACGGTGCGCCACGGCGTCCTCGGCCCGACCGTCAGCTGTCCGCTCCCGCGTTACGAGCTGCCGGGGCAAGGGCCACCCCCGGAAGAGACAGCGGCGGTTCGGCCG
>JADZCD010000052.1 GCA_020851735.1 Phycisphaeraceae bacterium | reverse complement strand
TTGCCGATTGCCGAGTGCCGATTGCCGATTGCCGATTGCCGATTGCCGATTGCCGATTGCCGATTGCCGATTGCCGATTGCCGATTGCCGATTGCCGATTGCCGATTGCCGATTGCCGGGAAGTATGCGTCAGGGGTAGAAAGTCAAGGGGAATTCGAGTCTTATTGTCTTAAACATCGCCAATCGGAAATCGCAAATCGGCAATCATTATTCCCTTCCTCACGGCCAGACCACCACTTCCCGCTGCAGCCTGATCCCGAACGTGTCCAGCACCACTTGTTCCACGTGCGTCATCACTTCCAGCACGTTCGTCGCCGTGCAGCCCGGGTAGCAGACAATGAAATTCGCGTGTTGCGGCGAAACTTCCGCGCCGCCCACGCGATAGCCCTTTAAGCCCGCCCGATCGATCAGCATTCCTGCCGAATAGCGCCCCTCGCGCGCCACCGGCACGCGCAGCAGCGCCCGCGGCAGGTTGGCCATTTCGTCTTCGCCGGGGGCATCGGGATTCTTATACGCGCAGCCGGCCGAGTGATCCGCCAGCGGCTGGGAGTTTTTCTTGTAGAGGAAGATTTCCTTGACGCGCTTGATCAATTCCTCCGGGTCGTCCGGCGTTAAATCCATCTCCACCTGCAGAATGCACTTGGCCACGATGTTGGTCGAGCGATATCCGAACATCAGGTCGTCGCGCTGGCGATAGTAAACCTGCCCGCTGGCGTCCATCACCTGCAGACGCTTGACGCTGCGCCCGATGTCGCCGAACGCGCCGCCGGCGTTCATCCGCACCGCGCCGCCCAGCGAAGCGGGGATCCCCGCCACGCACTCCAACCCCGCCAGCCCCGCTTTGGCTGCCTGCAGCACCAGCCGGGCCAGGTCCATGCCCGCGCCGGCCACGATCTTCTGGTTCTGCTTTTCCATACCCGAAAAGTTCGGATCGTCCAGCTTCACCACCACCCCGTCCACACCGCGATCCGACACCAGCAGATTAGCCCCCTGCCCTAGGATGTAGACTTCCTTGCCCGCCTCCCGGCAGCGGACCAGCAAGGACGACAGCTGTTGAATTGAAGACGGGTGCGCCAGCGCCGCTGCCGGGCCGCCCACGCCGTACCAGGTCAGCGGCCCTAACGGGACGTTCAACTCATAGCGCAGGTTCAGGTCAGCCAGCAACTTCTCCATGTGGCTGGTGATTGTCCCCAGGATCACATGGGATGCAACCGCCCCTTGGAATGACTATTGACCTGGTCCCTGCCAGCCGCGCCGCCGGGGAAGAATTCAGCCGTCGACCGCTCACAGACGAAAAAAGACAATTTGGACCCACTACATCTTGGGGGTGCTGTCGCCGCCCCGGCTATTAATAGAAGATGGTTCGATTTGCCGATCGATCGCGCTTGCGATACCCTACCTCACCAATCGGCGGGCATAGGGATATCGCTCGCCCCTAGATCAGGATTTCGGTTGGTAATGGGTGGTTGCCGCCGAGTCTTGCCGAGTGTTTCGTCCCCCCATGCAGCAAACAGGCTTGGTCCAATGGATATCTCCAAGCCGATTTCCAATGTGGATTTTCCCCCACAGTCAGCGTACTGGAGCAGCTAATGAGAAGACTATCGAAATCGCGCGGGCTACCGGTGTTTGGTCTGTTCATGATGTTGACGTTCTTCGGCGGCATGTTCTTCATCGGACAAGCCTTCGGTGAGCCCGGTCAAGGCGGCTACCTGGCCCAGGCCACCGAAATACCCGCGGTGCCCGAGGCTGCGGCCGCGGTTTCCGCCGCCGGTTCGACCGCCGAGGCGGCCGCTCCGCACAGCACCTTCAAATACTTCTCCTTCATGACCAGTCCCACCTTCACCACAGGCGAACGCGCCGCCCTCTGGATGTCCCTGGGCGTCGCTTTCTGCGCTCTGCTCTATGCCGGCATGCTCGTCGGCCAGGTCACCGGAGCTGACCAGGGCACGCAGAAAATGAAGGACATCGCCGCCGCCGTCCGCGAAGGCGCCAACGCTTACCTTAAGCGCCAGCTCACCGTCGTGGCCGGCCTGATCGTCGTGCTGGTGGTCGTCCTTTATTGCAGCCGGGCCTTCCGCCCCGACGCCTTGGCCCACACCTACGCCATCGGCCGGGCCTGGGCCTTCCTCATGGGCGCCATTTTCTCCGCTACCGTCGGGTTCATCGGCATGCGGATGGCCACCATCGGCAACCTCCGCGTGGCCGCGGCCGCTCCCGTGGGCTTCGGCAAGGCCCTGATGTTCGGCTACCGTTCCGGCACCATCACCGGGATGCTCACCGACGGCCTGGGCCTCTTAGGCGGCACCCTGATCTTCATGACCTACGGCGAACACGCCTACGAAGCCCTCCTGGGCTTCGGCTTCGGCGGCACGCTGCTGGCCCTGTTCATGCGTGTGGGCGGCGGCATTTACACCAAGGCCGCCGACGTCGGCGCCGACCTGGTGGGCAAGATCGAAAAGGACATTCCCGAAGACGACCCCCGCAACGCCGCCACCATCGCCGATAACGTCGGCGACAACGTCGGTGACTGCGCCGGTATGGCCGCGGACATCTTCGAATCCTACGAAGTGACCATCGTGGCCGCCATGATCCTCGGCTGGGCCAGCTTCGGGCATAAGGGCGTGATCTTCCCGATTCTGGTTCGCGCCATCGGCGTCATCGGCTCGATCATCAGCACGTATACCGTGCGCGCTGGCGACAAGGGCAACGTCGGTCAGGCCATGAAGCAGATCAACAAGGGCTTCCTGATCGGCTCAGCCATCTCCGTCATCGGTTTTATCATCCTCGGCTGGTTCTATCTGCGGTTTAACACGCAGAACGCCAGCCCCGAAGTCCTGGCCAACATCAACGCTCTGCCGGCCTGGTGCAACTTCGGCGTCCTGGGCCTGGACATGCGGCCCGCCTGGACCTGCATGATCGGCATCATCCTCTGCATCGTGCTTAACCGTGTTACCGAATACTTCACCGGCACCGAATACAGCCCCGTCAAGGGCATCAAGCGCAATTGCGAAACCGGCCACGGCACCACCATCATCGAAGGCTTCGCCGTCGGTTATGAATCCGCCGTCTGGACGGGCCTGGTCCTGTGCGTGGCTATCTTCGCCTCCGTGCTGATCTACACCAGCACCATGACCGAAGTGAACCCCATCTTCATCGCCTACGGCGTGGCCATGTGCGGTATCGGCATGCTCACCTTGACCGGCAACACCGTGTCGATGGACGTGTTCGGGCCCATCGCCGACAACGCCAACGGCATCGCGGAAATGGGCTTTGAAGTTGACGGCAAGCTCATCAAGAACGAAGCGCACCTTAAGGAATCCCGCCAGATCCTCGCGGACCTGGACGCCGTGGGCAACACCACCAAGGCCGTGACCAAGGGCGTGGCCATCGGCTCGGCGGTCATCGCGGCCGTGTCGCTCTACGCTTCCTTCATCACCGTCATCGGCTCCGGCGGCGGCGGCGAAGAAAAGCAGCTGCCCATCGAAATCTTCAACAAGGTGGCCGGCCTGCTGACCGTCAGCTCGCCGAAGCTGCTGATCGGCATGCTCATCGGCGGGGCGGTGCCCTTCCTCTTTTCGTCCATGCTCATCCGGGCGGTCGGTCGCGCTGCCTTCCTGATCGTCAAGGAATGCCGCGTGCAGTTCCGCGATAAGGAAATCTGGGCCGGCACCAAGAAGCCCGATTACGCCAAGGTCGTGGGCATCTGCACCGGGGCCGCGCAGAAGGAACTCATCGGCCCGGCCGTCTTAGGCGTGTTCACCCCGATCCTCGTCGGCTACTTCCTGGGACCCATCGGCCTGGCGGGCTTCCTGGGCGGCTCGATCGTGGCCGGCCAGCTCTTGGCCTCCTTCATGTGCAACGCCGGCGGCGCTTGGGACAACGCCAAGAAGATGGTGGAGGACGAACCCCGCAACCTCGAAGCCAACACCGGCAAGGGTTCGGAAAAGCACAAGGCTTCGGTCACCGGCGACACCGTCGGCGATCCCTTAAAGGACACCGCCGGCCCGGCCATCAACCCCCTCTTGAAGGTCATGAACATGGTGGCCGTCCTGGGCGTGCCCCTCATGCTCGCCTACGACAGCCAGGTGGTGAAGACCGTCAACGAGGGTGTGGTCCTCTACCCCGACGCCATCAACAAGCTGCCCACCGACGGCGGCAACACCAACATGCGCCTGCTGGTCATCGCCATCACCGTCGTCCTGATCGGCTGGGCGATCTGGCAGTCCAAGCGCGAAAACAAGGGGCTGGCCGGTACGGAGTAATCCGTCCTTCTTGTCCGTTTAACCTTAAGTTCATCCAAGCCCAGGGATTTTTCCCTGGGCTTTTTTGTCGGCTGGGGCCGCTGCCGCAGCCAGAGGACTCGCCCGCGCAATTTCCGGGGGAGCTTCCGGGGGAGCTTCCGGGGGCAAGGGAGTTGATCCGCGTCTTGGATCGACTACCATCTTTAAATCCAGTTGCGGCGCTGTCGCAACGTCTTACTTGGCAAGCTTGGGGGATTATTCCCAATGGGCGTACCGCTTTCGCAGATGTGGACCGTTGCTCGCTACGTCGTCAGCCAAAGGCTCAGCGGCCGCCGTCGCTATCCCCTGGTGCTGATGCTTGAGCCTCTTTTCCGCTGTAACCTGGCCTGTGCCGGCTGCGGGAAAATCCAATATCCGCCGCACATTCTTAAGAAGCAGCTTTCTCCCCAGGAGTGCGTCCGGGCCGCTCTGGAGTGCGGGGCTCCGATGGTCAGCATCCCCGGCGGCGAGCCTCTGCTGCACCCGCAGATCGCCGACATCGTCCGCGGCCTGGTGGCCCACAAGAAATACGTCTACCTGTGCACCAACGCCGTCCTGCTTAAGGACAAGCTGGAAGAAAACTTCCTCCAGCCCAGCAAGTACCTGACGCTCAGCGTGCACATGGACGGCCGCGCCGAGCAGCACGACTTTGCCGTCTGTCGCGAAGGCACCTTCGATAAAGCCATGGCCGGCATCCGCCTGGCCGTCCAGCGCGGGTTCCGCGTGACCACCAACACCACGCTTTTCCAGGGCGTGGACCCGCACGAAGTGCGCACCTTCTTTGACGAAATGATGACCCTGGGCGTGGAGGGCATGACCATCAGCCCCGGTTACGCCTACGCCAAGGCCCCCGACCAGGCCTCGTTCCTGCGCGAGCGCCAGGGTGTCCACGATCTGTTCACCATGCTCCTGTCCAACCGCCGCAAGGGCTGGAAGTTCAACCAGTCGCCGTTGTATCTGGAATTCTTAATGGGCCTGCGCGACTACGAATGCACGCCCTGGGGCAACCCCACCTACAACATCTTCGGCTGGCAGCGTCCCTGCTACCTTCTGCAGGAAGGCTACGCGGACAGCTTCGCGGAACTGATGGAAGAAACCTCCTGGGCCAACTACGGCCGGGCCTCGGGTAATCCCGCCTGCCAGCAGTGCATGGTTCACTGCGGCTACGAGCCCTCAGCCGTGGACCACACTTTCTCGGGTTTCAACGGCGTCTGGGCCACGGTTAAAGCCATGATATTCAGCAGCTACGCCAACCCGGCCGCCCAGCGCCGCCTCGAAGAGGAAAAGGGCAAGCCCCACGGCCCGCTGGCCCACCTGGAACTGACCGTCAATGGCCAGAAGGTAGCCGAAGCCGTCGAAGCCGCCTAAAGCCTCATGCGCCTAGTGGAAGTATCCGGGATGTGAAAAGAAAAGCCCGGCCGCTCCGCCGGCCGGGTGAGCATACGGTCATTTTGCCGGCCCGATTGCCACAATCCGCCCCAGCCCCACTCAAGCCCCCGCACGACCCCAAGCGATCAAACGTCGGCCGCCGCGATCGCGGGCGCGGCAGGCGTGCGTGTCCGTACCGATAGCATCGCGTGCCGTCCATAGACGCGCGTATTCACATCCCCACGAATGGCGTTGGATCGCCTGATGGTGTTGAATCGCCGCGGACCCAATCAGCCGGCTAAGAAGTAACCCTGGGGGGTTATTTCTTTTCCTTGTCTTTGTCCTTGGCCTTTTCCTTGCCCTTCTCTTCGGGCTCAGCGCCTTCTTCAGCGCCTTCCTCGTCAGGCTTGCGGCCGATGACTTCCGGCTCCTCAGCGCCTTCCGCCGCCGGGGTCAGCGTGGTTTCATCCAGCTCTTGACCGATCTGGATCGTCGCCACGACCTTCTCGCCGTCGGTCACCAGCTTGACGCCTTCGGGCAGCTTCAGCTGCGCCACCGTGAACGATTCGTCCACGCCCAGGGCGCTGACGTCCGCCACGATCTTTTCCGGGATGTCCGTCGCCAAGCATTCGATCTCCACCACTGTCAGCGGCTGCTCCAGGAAGGCCCCGGCTTCCTTTAAGCCGATCGCTTCGCCGGTGAGGGTCACCTGCACTTCGACCTTCACCCGTTCGGACAGGTCGATGCGGGCAAAGTCCAGGTGGATCATCGTCGAGCCTAAGTGATCCCACTGCACGTCCTTGATCAGGCAGGGCTCCTGGACGCCTTCGTGGCTGAGTTCCACCACGTGGGTGTGGCGCTTGACCAGTTCCAGAGCCGTCAGCGAATCAACCTGCACGTGGGCGGGCTGCTGCTGGTGGCCATAGATCACCGCCGGCACCTTGCCGGTGGCGCGCAGGCGGCGGGTGGTACGCGTGCCAAGCTGAGTGCGGGGCTCGGCAGGAAGCTGGGGTATGGATTGCTTGGCCATCGGACGAATTCTCCACTAAGAGTCATTGGTTCAAAGTTGGGTTCAGCCGGCCGCCACGGTACGGGGGGTTGAGGTGGCTACGGCGCTGTCTTTCCGCCTGGGGTCGTCCAGCCGGAACAAGCTGGAAACCGATTGGTTGTGGTGTATGCGGTGGATCGCCTCCCCCAGAAGTTCCGCCACCGTCAATTCCACCAGTTTATTCTCAATAGGCTTGCACCGCGAACCGGTGGGGATGGTGTCGGTCACCACCACCCGGCTGATGGGCGCTTCGGCCAGTCTTTCCATCGCCAGGCCCACCAGCACCGGGTGCGTCGCCGCGGCGATCACGTCCCGGGCCCCGTGGTCCATCACCAGCTTGGCCGCCTCGCAGACGGTGCCGGCCGTGGAAATCATGTCGTCGATCATCACCACCGTCTTGCCCTTGACCTCGCCGATCAGGTTGGCCGACACCACTTCGCTGCCGCTCTTGCGACGCTTGTCGATGATCGCCAGGTCCCCGCCCAGCCAGGTGGCGTAACGGTTGGCCGTCTTGACGTTCCCCACGTCCGGGCTGACCAGCACGATGTCGCCTAATTCCTCGCGGATGCTCTCAAAATACCGCACCATCACCGGGGCCGAGTGCAGGTGATCGACCGGCACGTCAAAAAAGCCCTGGATCTGCTCGGCATGCAGGTCCATCGCCAGCACGCGATTGGCCCCGGCCGTGGAAAGCAGATTCGCCACCAGCTTGGCGGTGATCGGCACACGCCCCTCGTCCTTGCGATCCTGCCGCGCGTAACCGAAATAAGGCAACACCGCCGTCACCCGCGCCGCGCTGGCGCGCTTAAGGCAATCGATGTAGATCAACAGCTCCATGAGGTGGATGTTGACCGGGTTGTACGTGCTCTGGACGATGTAGCAGTCCCGTCCGCGCACGTCTTCCTCGAGTTTGACCATCAATTCCCCGTCGGGGAACAGGTCGGTGTGCCCCTGGCCCAGGGGGATGTCCAGGTACTGGCACATGTGCTCAGCCAGGTCGCGGCTGGCACGTCCGCAGAAGACCTTCAGCCCATCGCGGTCGCTTCGGCTCATAACGCCCCCTTCAGGGCCAGGCCCTGCTTCGCGCCGCCGGCCTTGTCCTCCGCCAGACGCCGGCGCAGAATTTGATCGACCACTTCCAGCTCCTGCGGGGTATTGATCGAAAGCACGTCTTGGGGGGGCACAGCGTCGATCACCTCCACCCGCTGGCCGTCCGCTTGGAGGATGGCGGGCACTTCGGTCAGGTAATATTCGCCCTGCGAATTCTCGTTACGCACTTTGGTCAGAGCGGCAAACAACTGCCCGCTGCGAAAGCAGGCGTAACTGGGATAAATCTCACGAATCTGCTTCTGCGCCGCCGTGGCGTCCTTGTGCTCGATGATGGCTGAAAACCGCCCCTGGGCGTCGCGCACCACCCGGCCATAACCCGTAGGGTCCTCGATCACCGACGTCGCCAGCGTCCCGGCCGCGCCCGTGCGGCGGTGAACCTCCAGCATCCTGCCCAGCGTCTGGGCCCGGATCAGCGGGCCGTCGCCAGCCAGCACGAACACATCGCGCTCTTCCTGCCCAGCCAGCAGCGGCTGCGCCATTTTGGTGGCGTGCCCGGTCCCCAGCTGCTCCGGCTGATCAACAAATACGCAAGTCGGATCGTTCGCCAGCGTCTGGCGGACATCCTCGCCCTTGTAGCCGACCACCACGACGCACTTTTCAACGCCCGCCTGCTTACAGGCTTCGACCACCCAATAAAGCATGGGGCGTCCCGCCACGGGATGGAGCACCTTGGGCAGGTCACCGCCCATGCGTTTGCCGCGGCCGGCGGCAAGCAGAATGGCCCACGGGGCGAGTTTGGATGAATCGCAACTGCGCATCAGCTTCCATTCACTATCACTTAGCCCAACCAGACGCCGTTCAGCTCCGTCGCCGTAACGTGCCCGGCCGGCCATGCCGTCAAAGCTACCCCGCCTGGATTCGAACCAGGAAAACCAGGACCAAAACCTGGTGTGTTACCGTTACACCACGGGGTATCCGGGGGGTGTCAGGGGTTGTCGATCACGCCGCTCCCTGCCCTAACTGCATACTCCTGATGAACTTCCCATGTTTTCCGCAAGACGGAAAGCCGGCTGCATCCATCAGCGGGAATAGAAAAAACTCCCGAACAGTCACCCAGGATGACCCGCTGCCGCAACGCAGGGGCAGGAGCAGACCGCAAGCTCCCCTCCGCGTGGAAACCGTCAGTTTATGGCTGCTCGCGGGATTGTCAAGAAATGACCTTATCCGCCGTAAAATCAGCCTTATTCTTCTGTTCCCCCAGCCGATTTACCCGCCCACGCCCAGGGTCAGCAGGTTTTGGGGGTTTTCCGGTTGCCCGGTACGGCAGCTTAACAGGCTGGCCAGGCAGCAGGCTAAGGCCTGTCCCTCAATGCCAGGCTTGGCTGAAAAACCGCCCACCACCGAGCGCTCAATCAATTTTCGCCATTCCCAGGCCACCAGATCCGTGTAAACCGCCCCTTGCTCGTCAGCTTGCCCCAAGCCTTCCTTGCCCTGACCAGCCGTGGGGGCCAGATGGTCAAGAACCTTGCCTGACTTGTCGTAAAGAGCGTATTTGTAGTCGCTTATCGCCAGTAAGCCAGATTCGCCTATCGCCCAGAGTGTTCGATGGGTAATGCCCGCCTGGTTGGATACCTGGATCGCCACCCCCCGGCCGTGGCTCAGCCGGGCGTGAGCCGTAAGGTGCCCGGTCATCGCCCGCACGGATTCAGGCACGTCCCCGCTGATCACAGGTTTCTCAGCCGCGATCCCGCCAGCCGCCGCTGTACCCGCAGCCCCAGCTCCCCCCGCGGTCTTGGCGCCTATGGCCGCTCCTTGGCGGGGCGAGATCAGCGACGCTTCGATGCTGACCGGTAAATCCACCAGCGCCAGCACCGTATGCCAGGCGTCCAGCAGCAGCGCATACAGCGACCCGTCCTGCCTTCTGCCTAAGTTCACCAGGCTCATGTTCAACGGCGTCCCCAACGCCTCCAGCGGATTGGCGGCACTCTCCCAGCCCGGACTGCCCAGGAAATGCGGAATCCGCACCACCTTCGACCATACCCCCGGAATCCCCGGAACCCCCGAATCGTCTCCCGCCGCCGCACGCTTTCCGCCGGTCTTGCCCGCCTGCAGGTCAGCTATCTCGGAAATATCGGCCAGGGCAGGCTCTAAGCACAGCACCACAGAGTCCTGCTCCATGGCCAGCAGCAGGTCCTCACGCTTCATCCCCGCCGGGTGGGCCAAGAGGACATAGCTGGACGGGTGATCGATCAGCAGCTTGCGCAAGTCGTCGTGATACGGGCACCCCGATCGCCGGGACAGATCGTCCAGCTCCGCGCCGCGCGGGCCGCCCACGCCGATCGGCTTCACCCATTCGCGCATGCGGTCCAGAATGCCCGCCGCCACCGGGGCGTGCGCCGCATCCGTCCAGACCGTCGCTTCAACTAATGTTTTGGCTTCTTTTGGCATCCATGCACCCCCCCCGGAAGTTACCCCCGGAAGGTACCCCCCGGGAAGTTACCCTCGGAATCATTTCGGTCTCTTGTTTAGCGGGCGATCGCAGATCGCCGCGTCGGTTTTATTCCCGTCCATCAATCCTGTGCCGCTCGGCGGCGGTTTTCCATCACCTCCGCGTGCCGATTCCCATCCAACCATGATAGAATACCCCATTGGCCCGGACGTGGCGACCGCTCGCAGTGGTTTATCCCCTGCGGGAGGAAAGTCCGAACACGGCAGGACACGGTGGTGGGTAACGCCCACCCGCCGCCCTCGGGCGGTGCGGGATAGCGCCACAGAAAACATACCGCCCCCCACAAGGGGGTAAGGGTGAAAAGGTGCGGTAAGAGCGCACCGCTGGACTGGCGACAGTCCAGGCATGGCAAGCCCCACCGCGTGCAAGACCAAGCAGCCCCCTGTCCTGGCAAACCACCCTTCACCGGGATTTGCCAGGCGCGACTCGTCCGGTCGTGGCACTCTTATCAGTGCCGGGGAGCGGGTAGGTCGCTACAGCTCGTCGGCAACGGCGGGCGCAGAGAAATGGTCGCCCCCGACGGCTTGCCGTCGGGAACAGAATTCGGCTTACCGTTCGGGCCAAATAAAAGACGCCCCGGCACATGTGCTGGGGCGTCCTTGTTTATTGCCGATTGCCGATTGCCGATTGCCGATTGCCGATTGCCGATTGCCGGGAAGTATGCGTCAGGGCTGGGAAGTCAAGGCCGATTCGGTTTGTTTGTCTTCAACATCGCCAATCGGAAATCGAAAATCGGCAATCCCCCCACCTTACTGATTAAGCATCTGCACCAGGTTCGCCGTCGGCAGCGCCAACGCTCCGTGCACGCGGGCCGCCGCCATGCTCAAGTCGCTGCTGTCCTGCTTCACTAACTCCAGCAGGCGATCGATCTGGCTGGGCGTGAGCAGATTGCCGAAGTATTCCGCCGACTGGCCCAGGCTGCCGAGCATGGCAATCCGCAGATTCTCCGGCTGCGCGGCATCCAGGGCGATTTCCGCCAGCGTGCGCTGCGCCACCGGGTCGTTGAGCAGCGCCAGCACCTGCGCCGTCGCCACGACCACCGGCTCCCGCGCGTCCTTCATCGCGTCCAGCAGGGCGGGCTTGGCGTCGTTGATGCCGTAGACGTTTCCGCGTTCGAGCGCGATTTCCTTAAGCAGGCCCAGGGAAGTCAGCGCGTAATGGAGCGCTTCTTCCTCGGAAACTTCCTTGCCCGCCAGCGCTGCCAGGGACGGCCCGATCGCGTCCTGCAGTTCCTGGCTCTCGGTCGTCTTGGTCGTGATGATCACGTCCGCGAACTGCCCCAGGAGGCGATTGGTTTCCGGCAGATCCACCGCGTTGGCAGCCGCCACCAGCGGCGCCGTCCGCAGCTTGAAGTGTTCGCGCGCTTCCCGCCGCAGCGTGGCCGTGGCTTGCGGGTCCACAGCCGCCAGGATCAGGTCCACGCCCGCCACCGCTTCGATTTCATCCGCCGCCGCCGCCAGCGATCCGGCCGCGATGGGGTTGTACCCCAGCCCGCGCGCCACCGCGATCAGCAGGTTAAGGTCCGCCTCCGGGGCGACCACCAAAGCGCGTTGCTCATGCGTCTGCCGCACCGCGTCGGACAAGGCCGGCACCACGCGGAAGCTGCTCGTATAGGTCTTCTCCGGGCGGGCCTTGGCCAAGGCAAAAGCCGCCTCGTAGCGCACCCGCCGATCGGGGAAGCCCATCGCGTCCAGCAGGGGCTCAAGAGCCTGTCCGCCGCTGACCAGCGTCGCGGTGCCCGCCGTCTCATCCAGGGCCGCGATGGCGTTGCGGGCCAGGTCCGAGTCATGGTCCGCCAAAGCCCGCGCCAGCACGTCCGCCTGACGATTGGGCCCGGCCATCTTCAGGTAATACGTCGGCGGCTGGGGATCGTGATACGTCGGGTCCGTCTCCCCGCTGGCCAGGCGATTGGCCCGCCGTTGGTTGGACGCCAGCCACAAGCTCAGAGCCTGATCCAGCGACGGATTGAGCGCCAGCGCCCGCCGCGCCGCCCGCATCGCCAGCACGTCGCCGAAGATCGACGCCGGCACCTGGATTTCCACCAGGCCCGCCGTCTTGCTGTATTCCCACACCACGCCGGACTTGGTCCGCGCGTCAAAGCCCGGCACTTCCTCATCACGCGACACCCGGTCGTAATAATTCAGCGCCAGCGTCAGGAACAATTCCGCCGCCGTGGCGTTGCCGTCGGTCTTCGTGTCCGTGGCGATCTTCAAAAACGCCACTTCCGCCGCCTGGCGCGCCAGGGGATCCAAGTCCGCTTTTTCCGATAGTTCTTTCAGATACGGCAGAGCCTGCGAGTACCCGATCTCCGCCAGCGCTTGCGCCACCATGCGCAGGGTCGCCGGGTCCAGGTGACTGAGCGATTCCCCAAGCGGATAGACCAGCGGCTTGCCGGTCTGCACGATCGCCGCCAGCACATAAGGCCGCAGCGTCACCTGCTGGGGGTTCTGCAAGGATTGCAGCAGTTGCGGGGCGGCAAAAGCGCCCGCTTCCCGCAAAAGCGCGTTGGCGCGCATGTTCGCCCGCTGGCCCTCGCCGAGCCGGACAATCGCCTGGGCAATGCGCTGCGGGTCGCGCACACGCTGCACCTGGGCCTTTTGAATAACCTGATCCAGCGCCTCGGCCGCCGCCCGCACAGGTTCCATTTTCAATGCCTTAGCCAGCGTCTGGTCGTAACTGGAAAATCGGCTGGCTTCCACGGCATCCAGCAGGTCCTGCGGGTCGGCAGTCTTGATGATCGCCTCGGCCGCCGCTGCCGCCAGCTCCGGTCGGGCAATCAGGATGTAGTGGTTAAAGTCGTCCCAGAGCTGGGCGACGCTTGGACTCTCAGCCGCCAGCGCCGATCCGGTTAGACCAAACACCAAGCTCCAGACGATCAAATACGATCGCTTCCAAAGCCACATATCTTTACTCCAATTCGGGAGGGAGCCGAGCGTTAAACCGGAATTTATCGGCTGATCCGCACACCGTCAAGCATGCCGGGGTCCGCCCCCTCGGCTTGGGGATGGTTTTTTGGGCTCCCGTTCATTGCATCGCCCGTCAATAGCCGTCATAATCACCCTCTGTTTCGTGGTTTTCCTAAAGGTTCGCCGGCTTGGGGGGGGATAAACGCAACCGACCGCAGGGCTGCCGTGGGGAAATTTTCCCGCCCCTGCCCTGCCTGCGAAGAAAAGCGGTCTGGCATGCTCAAGTTCCTGGTCTTTGAGAATGGTCGGCCCGCCAAGGACCTGACCATTCGCAACGCCTACCTCCTGGGGGCCGACGGCAACGCGATCTGGGGTGAGATCGAGTTCGACCGCGGTATGATTCTCTGCCGCAAGCGCGAAACCGGCGTGGCCGCCCTGGCCCTGCAACGCCGGGTGGGCGATTGCGGCGAATTGACCGTCCAGACCTGCATCCTCCCCGAACGCGAGGAACCCTACCTTCTGGACATGGAGCTCGCCCGCCACCGCCTGATGCTCCTCTACAACAAGCTCGAAGACTGGGGCATGTTCGACCTGCCCGACGATCACCCCGTCCTGCAGCGGTTTAACGTAGCCCGCAAGCTTTTTATCTCCGCCCTGTCCTGCGCCGCCGAGAATCCCGTGGAGGCCGATCGTTTGGGCCGCGACGCCCTGGTGGCCGCCGTCGACGGCAGCGAGGAATTGGCCTTAGCCCACGCCGAGGCCCTCCTAAATCGCCGCAAAGCCACCGGTTCCCTGCCCGCCCGCACCATGGGCTGCGGCGTGGACCTTAATCAAACCCACGAACGCATCCGCGGCGGGTTAGGCGTTAACTTCGATTTCCTCCGCCTGCCGATTCCCTGGCGCGCCCTCGCCCCGGCTGAGGGGGATTACCGCTGGGCCCTCTTGGACAACTGGGTCGAATGGGCCCGCGTCAACCAGTTGCCCATTATCGCCGGGCCTATCGTCAGCTTTGAGCCCAACGCCCTGCCTGACTGGATCTACATCTGGGAAGACGAATACGAACAGATCCGCGACCTGCTCTACGAACACATCGAGCGCGTCGTGACGCGCTATCGCAACGCCATCAGCGCCTGGGACGTCGTGGCCGGCCTGCACGTCAATAATCACCTGTCCTTCAGCTTCGACCAGCTCTTGGACTTAACCCGCATGGCCACCATGCTCGTTAAGAAAACCGCGCCCACCTCCCAGGTCCTCGTGGAGATCCGCCAGCCCTTCGGCGAGTATTACGCCCGCAATCCCCGCTCGATTCCGCCCATGATGTACGTGGACCTGCTCATCCAGGGCGCCGTGCAGGTCGATGGCTTTGTGCTCAAGGTGCTCATGGGCCAGCCCCTCAATGGCCAATACGTCCGCGACTTGATGCAGATCAGCCACCTTCTGGATCACTTCGCCGGGCTGGAAATTCCCCTGCACCTGGTCATCGGCGTGCCCAGCTATCCCGTGCCCGAAACCATGATGACCGACGACGAGCCCGATCAGCCGATCGACCCGAATTGCGGCTTCTGGCGTCGCCCCTGGTCGCTGCAGGTCCAAAGCCACTGGCTCGAGGCCATGTTCCAGATCGGCTTAAGCAAGCCCTTCGTCGCCTCGGTGGCCTGGCAGGACATCATCGACCACCCCCAGGTCGATCTCCCCGGCGTGGGGCTGGTTACCGACGAGCTGCAGCCCAAAGCCGCCTTCAGCCGGCTGATCGGCTTCCGCCGCTCCCTGACCGCCGTCCCGCGGACAATGGCGCAGGAAGAATCCACGATCAACATCCAGCCGCCCGCGCCGCCGGCTTCCGCCGACCCGGGCTGATCCTCGCATGGCCGCCCCCCGCCCAACGCCTGCGGACCCCTCGCGCCCCGCCGCCATCGCGTGGCTGCTGGGATTCGCCGCCCTGATGCTCCTGCTGGCGGGCGTCCAGTGGCTCTGGCTGGCCGATCCCGCTGCGCACCTCGCCGCCGCGGACGCGCAGTGGAGAATCGACCTCAATCGCGCCTCCGCCGCCGACCTGGTTTTACTTCCGGGGATCGGCCCAGCCTTAGCCGAGCGCATCGTGGAGGATCGCCGTCGGCAGGGGCCCTATGTTGTCTTGGATGACCTCAATCGCGTGGTCGGCCTGGGCCCCGCGACGATTCAGAAAATGCAGCCTTGGGTAGTCCTGACGCCTGCTGGAGAATAGATCTTCAGAGCCGGGCACTGTGTACCCGGTCCGGGCCTATAGAGCCCGGCTCCGTATTTTCCATCCCTACCCCGCCACCGGGCTTTCCCGCAGCCGCAGCGTCGGCTTAAGCGGGGGCGGGTGGAGCGGCACATTCGTCAGCTTCGCCTGCACCGGTGGGCAGTCCCGCGCCTGGCTGGCCTTGGGCCCCACGCTCACCTTGGCCAGCATCCTCGCGCCCGGCCGCACCAGCAGGCTATGGCCGATCAATTCCCCCTTGGTCAGGCTGTGTCCTTCAATCTCGATCGGTCCGTAGACCACCGCCTTGCCCCGAAATTGGCCCTGATTGGTGAATTGCGCGCAGTGAATATTCCCGGTCATCCGGCATTCCGGGCCCAGGCGCACCTGGCCCATGGTGGATAACTCGCCGTCGATGGCCTGTTCAAGATCGAAATCTTTGATCGACAGGGGGTGCGTGCAGCGGGGACACCGCGCACTAAACGCCTTCTGGCTGACCTCGATGGCCTCTCCGCAATTCGGGCAGCACAGCTTGCGGACTTCCTTCGGCCGCGGTCGGCGCAGGTAAAAAGCGCTTAAAGCAGGGCGTAAGGGGCTCACGACGCCTTAGCTTGAGGATTGCCTTTCGGTGCCGCCGTGACGCGATGGCCGGCCGGGGACAGAACTTTGGCCCGCCGACGGCGCAGAATCGAGTCAATCGAGCTGGGCAGCGTGGTCACGTCGGAGTCTTCTTCCTCCGCAGCCGTGGGAATTTCCTCTTCCTCGCTCTGCAAGGCCAGGCTGGGATTCTCCGTCGCCCGGGCCGCCGGCTCGTCGTCGTTCAGTTGGGTGTCCTGATCACGCAGCACCTTGCCGGCCGCTTCCACCGCGTTGGGCCCCACGCACACCTGACCCTGGAAGGTCGCCCCTTCCACGATGTTCAGGTGGCTGGTGAACAGTTGCCCGGTCAGCGAAGCGCCGGACAACATCTCCACGCCGTGCTCAGCAACCACGTCCGCCTCGGCGTTGCCGGCCAGACGCAAAGCGCCTGCGATCACCATGCCGGAGACGAAGGAGGACTCGGTCAGCTCCAGCACGCCGCGCACGCGCAGGGTGCCCTTGAACTGACCCATGATCACTGCGTCGTTGTCCAGGGCCAGCTCACCGGTGATGCGGCAGTCGGCTCCGAGTACAGTCTTGTGTTGGGTTTTGTCACTCATAACCCCCAAGCTCCTTCCTGGGATGAACGGCCCGCGTTTTGGGGCATGTAAGTGAATCGGACGCTAGACATCTTTTCGTCCAATCAATCTTTCGTCCGATAGTGATTCTTTTTGCCGTCTGGTTCTCGGACGTTATGCCCAAGGCTGGTTTTGGCGTCATTACCCCCGCCTGCTTCCCGCTTCTTGCCCTAGAGCCCCCGTGAAAACGCCGCAGGCGCATTAAGAAAAGCCCGGCCGCTCCGTCGGCCGGGTGCCACCTACGGGAACAAGCGGTCTTTTGCCTGCCAGTTAGCCGCCGTCCGTATGCCCGCCCCTGTTCCACCCCTCGTCCATAAAAAATTCCCCCTTTGCGGGCTTGGACGCAGCGGCTATCTTCATTCCCAGCTATGGCTGACACTCCCCAAAGACGCCGCCGGGTCCTGCGCCAGCACGTATTGACCGATGCCCTGCTGGGCGTCTGGGCCGTGCCCCAGGGCGACGCTTCCCCGTCCGTCACCCCGCCGAGCCTGCCGGCCGACGAATCCCTGCCGCCAGCCGCCGCAGCCGCCCCCGTCGCCTTGGATTCTCTCGATGCCCCGGCCGCGCCGGCCGCCGCCATCGTCGCGCCGGCCAAGGTCGCCGTTCTCTCCCTGGAAGAAAAAATAAAAGAACTGGACGCCATCGATCGCAACCAGGTCAGGTCCTGCGCCCTCTGCGAACTTTGCCGCAGCCGCACCCAGACGGTATTCGGCGAAGGCGATCCGGACGCGGCGATCATGTTCATCGGCGAGGGCCCCGGCCTGAACGAAGACCAGCAGGGCAGACCCTTTGTCGGACGGGCCGGCGAACTGCTGGACAAAATGATCCTGGCCATGAAGCTCTCCCGCAGTCAGGTCTACATCGCCAACGTCGTCAAGTGCCGCCCGCCGGAAAACCGCACCCCCACCCCGCAGGAAGCCGCCGCCTGCTGGCCCTATCTCCGCCGGCAGATTCAGATCATTCAGCCGCGCGCCATCGTCACCCTCGGCGGCCCAGCCACCAAGCTTCTCCTGAACACCACCACCGGCATCACCGCCTTGCGCGGTTCCTGGCACCAGGTCCAAGGCCTTGGCCCCAACGGCGCAGCCATTCCCGTGATGCCCACCTTCCACCCCGCCTTCGTCCTGCGCCAATACACCCCCGAAACACGCGGCAAAGTCTGGTCCGACCTGCAAAAAGTCCTAGAGCTCCTAGCCCCCACCCCCGCCCCCGGAAGCGCCTCCGCCCCCGGAATCGCCCCCACCCCCGGAAGCCAATAACGCCGCGCGGCATGCGTCGAACCAGAATATTTCGATTTCTGACCGCCGAAACATAAAGCTCAGTTGCGCGGCTTCATCAGACCTTCATCCCCATTCCCCAGCCCCTCCCCGGGTTTCATTCCCCATTCGACACTCGCCATTCGCCATTCTGCGTCCCCGCCCCTAATCCGACTCATTCCAAATTTTCTCCTCTTCCCGCCAAAGTCGACCCTGACTCGGGCCGATGCCTCAGAAAGCGGCGCGATCTCTGCCTTTCAAGATCATCCAAGGAATGGGTCGATATGAACCGAAAGCTTAGCCCGATAAGTCGTTCCACGGAGTCCGACGGTGCGCCAATATCGCCAGTCTCTCGCTCCCTGGGCCCCCAGCCCACGGATCAATATCAGAAAATGTTCCACAAGACCCTCTCCTCTTGGGCGGTGGAATCGCTTATCGGACCTAAGACCATCCAGTGGCCCGCGGCCGACCCGGCAGCGGACTTCCGCTCCCACGACTGGTCGTTCCTCTACCAGGGCAGCGTCCTGGATGATTAGGCGGCGGCGGGGCAAGCCCGTGGCTGCGGAACCCAAGGGGTGGAATAGTCAGACGGTTGGTTCAGCCGTGTTCGGCTTGTCGGTAGACCCGCGGTAACCGTCAGGGGAGTCACGCCATGGGCACCATCAGCAGCGGCGTAGGCCTGATCAGCGGCATCAATCACAAAGATCTGATTGATCAGCTGATGGCCATTGAGTCCAGACCCAAGACCATTATTGAAAAACACAACGCCACCCTGCAGGCGCAGCAGGTGGCGTTCCAGGCCATCAACGCCAAATTGCTCGGCCTAAAGTCCACCATGAGCGATCTGGCCACGCTCAACACCTTTCGTGCCACCACCGCCACCAGTTCTGACGAATCCGTTCTGACCGTCAAAACCACCACCTCCACCACGCCCGGCAGCTATCGCTTCACCGTCGATCGCTTGGTCAGCAGCCAGCAGACCATCACCTCGGGCTTTGCCGACACCAACACCACCCCCCTGGCCGCTTCCACCCTGTCCTTTGAAACCACCGCCGCCCGCCTGGACCGCCAGACCAACCTCGACGAACTGACCATGGTCGGTGAGGATGGCTTTGTCCGCGGGTCCATCCGCGTGACCGATCGCTCCGGCTCTTCAGCCGTCATCGACTTAAGCAAAGCCATCACCGTCGACGACGTCTTAACCGCCATCAGCAACGCCAGCGGCGTGAAAGTCACCGCCCGCGTGGCCGGCGACAAGCTGGAAATCGTCGACGACAGCGGGGGGGCGGGCTCGCTCTCCGTGGCCGAGGAAAACGGCGGCGCCACCGCCGCCAGCCTGGGCTTGGCCGGTTCCGTGGCCGGCGCCACCTTAACCGGATCGCAGATCAACAGCCTGACCGATTCCTACCTCCTGACCCGCTTAAACGACGGCAACGGCATCCGCCTTAACAAAGTCATCGGGCAGGGCGATTTTAAGATCTCGCAGCGCGACGGCGTGACCTCCTTTAACGTCGATCTGCGCTCGGCGACCACCATCAACGACGTGATCAACGCCATCAACAACGCCACCGGCAATACCTCGGTGACCGCCGCCCTCGGCGCTGACGGCGTGAGCTTGAGGCTCACCGATGCCTCCGTGGGCGCCGACACCTTCCGCGTCGAGGAGATCGGCAATTCCAAGGCCGCCACCGACCTGGGCATCGCCACCAGCGACGGCGACGCCGACGGCGTCATCGGCGGCGCCCGCGTGATCGCCGCCATCAACTCCAAGCTCTTAAAAAATCTTAACGGCGGCCTGGGCGCCGGCGTCCTGGGCAGCATGCAAATCACCAATCGGGCCGGCGCCTCCACCGCCGTGGACCTGTCCGCCGCCCAGTCGATGTACGACATCGTCAACACGATCAATAACGCCGGGGCCGGCATCACCGCCTCCTTAAACCGCAACGGCAACGGCCTGCTCCTGACCGATACCTCCGGCGGCACCGGCGACCTGACCATCGCCGACCAGGGCGCCTCCACCGTCGCCGCCACCTTGAACATCGCCGGCACGTTTTCCGCCAGCCAGGTCGATTCCGACAATCTGCAGTTCCGCTATATCTCCGAAAGCACCCGCCTGGACGCCTTGAACGGCGGCCGCGGCGTCAGTCGCGGCAAGCTGGCCATCACCACCTCCTCCGGCAGCAAACAGACCCTCACCATCGCCTCCGGCAGCACCATCACCGTCGGCGACGTCCTCAACCAGATCAACAGCCGCTTCGCGGGGTCCATCACCGCCCGCATCAACGACACCGGCGACGGCATCCTTCTGGAAGACATCGGCCCCGGCACCGTGGCCATCACCGTCGAGGAATCCGGGTCCACCGCCGCCGCCGACTTGGGCCTGCTCGGCTCAGCCACAACCCCCGGCGCCGACCTGGACGGCAGCTTCGAACGCAAGATCACCATCGACGCCGTCACCACCATGACCGGCGCCACCCTGCTGTCTTCCTTGAACAAGGGCTCGGGCGTCCGCAACGTCACCGGCAAGGTGGATTTCCGCATCACCACCGCCGACGGCTCCACCCATGACGTGGATCTCGACGGCCTGACCACTGTGCAGGAAGTGATCGACGCCATCCACACCGCCTCCGGCAACAAGGTCGCGGTCACCATCAATTCCCAGGGCACGGGCCTGAATCTCCAGGACACCACCACCGGCCAGGGGCTCTTTAAGGTCGAAGCCCAGAATAACGCCAAAACCGCCACCGACCTGGGCATCCTCACCAGCGATTCCAACGAGGACGGCTACCTCCTGGGCACCAACGTCGTCGGGGCCGTCACCCTCGACGAGCTGGTCACCAAGATCAATGACCTCGGCGCCGGCGTGCGGGCCACGATCATCAACGACGGCTCCTCCGGCCGGCCGTATCGCTTAAGCCTCACCGCCACCAACTCCGGCCTGGCCGGGGCGTTCATTTTCGACGACGGCGGGCTGGGGATGAAAGCCACCAATATCTCCCAGGGCCGCAACGCCGTGGTCTTTTACGGCGATCCCGCCCAGGGCGGTCTGGCCATCACCTCCACCACCAACAAGCTCGAAGGCACCATCCCCGGCGCTACCCTGGAACTCAAATCCGCCAGCGCCGATCCCGTCGAGGTCGTCGTCAATCGCGACGACGAACTGGTCACTTCCTCCATCACCAGCTTCGTGGATAAATTCAACGATCTGATCAAGAGCATCAATCAGTACGACAGCTACAACACCGAGACCCAGGAAAAGGGCCTCTTGCTGGGCGACTCCACGCTCAGCTCGATCAAAAATCAGCTGTTCCGCATGGTCAGCAGTCGCAACACCGAAGTCACCTCCCAATTCACCACGCTCTTCCAGGTCGGCGTGAAAGTCACCAACGGCGACACCCTCGTGCTCGATCAGGCCCGCCTGACCGCCGCCTTGACCAAGGATCGCTCCGCCGTCGAAAAATACTTCTCCCTTAAGGAAATCGAAACCGACGACGACGGCAATCAGGTCCGCGACAGCGACGGCAATCTGGTCATCAGTGTCGGCGGTATGGCCGTGCGCATGACCGAAGCCCTCAATCGCTTCAGCGCCCGTTCCCTGCAGTCCCGCCTCGACGGCATCGACAAGCAGGTGGAGAACAACAAGGACCACATCGCCGACCTCGAAGAGCTGCTGGCCGCCAAGCGCACGCGCCTGGAAACCCAATTCAACAACATGGAGACCGCGCTCTCCCAGTTGCAGAATCAGAGCAGCTCCCTGGCCAGCCTCGCCAGCCTGGCTTCATCGTCCTACAGCTCCGGCTCCAGCAATGGATAAAGGCGCTTGGGCGACGATTTTTCACCCAGGGTTTCGCGCCTGACCCCTGGCCGATTCGTTTTTCGCCCGTGTTTGGCTCCCGCTAAGGGACTGCCCCGGATTTAGCCGATAAAACTCCTGCCGCACCGGCTTATTCAATAACGACCCATGGCACCCACACCAGCCGATTCTTACCTGCGAACCAAGATCCTCACCGCCAACCCCGAGGAACTGCGGATGATGCTCTATGACGGAGCCATCCGCTTCTGCCGCCAGGGGCGCCAGGGTCTGGACAATTCGGATTTTGAAGCCAGCTATCACGCCCTGATGCGGGCCCAGAAAATCGTCTTAGAACTCTCCACCAGCCTCGATCACAACGTCGCCCCCGAACTGTGCGAACGCTTAAGCGCCCTCTACATTTACATCTACCGCCTCCTGGTCGAAGCCAATCTCCAGCGCCAGACCAAGCCCATCGACGAGGCCCTTAAGCTTTTGGAATACGAGAAGGAAACCTGGCAACTGCTGATGGATCGCCTGGCCACCGAAGGCCGCGGCAGCGTCACCCGCGAAAACGCCGCCGTCCAGGGCGCCCAGCAGACCGCCATCAGCTCCCTGTCCACCAGCGCCTAAAGGCGTTCTCCCTCTAACTACAGTCCCACCGCCGTCCGCGCCCGGCTCACCACCGCGCTGATTTTTTCATTCGCCGCCGCCGCCCCCTGCCGCAACACCTCGTCCACATACCCGGGGTCTTTGCTCAGCTCCTCCCGCCTCGTCCGCGCCGCCGCGAATTCCTGCAGGATCAGCTCAAACAGCGCCTGCTTGGCCTCGCCATACCCCATGCCCCCCCTCTGGTACCGCTCGGCCAGCTGGGCCGTCCGCGGATCGTCCGCCCCCGCCACCGCCTGGAAAATCTGGAACACCACGCACTTCTTAGGGTCCTTCTTTTCCTCCACCGGCGCCGAGTCCGTGACGATGCTCATGATCCTCTTGCGCAGCGGCTTTTCCGCCATGAATGGATCAATCGCGTTGTTGTAGCTCTTACTCATCTTCTGCCCGTCCACCCCCGGCAGCAGCCCCGCGTCCTTGCGGATCTTCAAGTCCGGCACCTTGAACACCGGCCCATATTGGCGGTTAAACGCCTCCGCCAGGTCGCGGGTGATTTCCACGTGCTGCCGCTGATCCTCGCCCACCGGCACAAAGTCCGGGTCCACCCCCAGAATGTCCGCCGCCTGCAGGATCGGATACGTGTACAACCCGATCGACGCCGACAGCCCCTTGGACACTTTGTCCTTAAAGCTCGTCGCCTTGTCCATCATGTGCTTGGGGCACACGCAGGACAGCAGCCAGCACAGCTCCGTCACCTGCGGCACATCCTGCTGCAGGTACAGGTGCGTCTTCTTAGGGTCCAATCCGAACGCCAGATAATCAATCACCACCTGGCGGATGTTTTCCTTGAGCACCTTCGGCTCACGCACGGAGGTCAGCGCGTGATAGCTGGCCACGAAAATGTACATCTCGTGGTCCACTTGCATGTCAATGAATTGCCGGATCGCCCCCGCGTAATTGCCCAGGTGCAGTTGTCCGGACGGCTGAATGCCTGAAAGAACACGTTTCATGGTCCATCATCTTTCGCGTCAAAAAGGAGCCCAATCTTACCGTTTGTTTGCCTGGAGGCTATAAGCCGCTGACAAAATACACTTAACCGCCATGACGCCAAGGACGCCAGGTTCCCAGAGGTTTTCAAACCACGGTGATATGGCCTTCCTGTTTACTTGGGCTGTCATCTTGGCGCTCTTGGCGACTTGGCGGTGCATTTTGGCAGGGGTCTAGGTTTCCGCTAGCTTGTCTTCGTGTCTCCCGCCCGCGCCCCAGCCACAAAAGCCCGGATCAATCCCGCATCCTTTATCCCTCGCCGTGATTCCACCCCGCTGGAAACGTCCACCCCCCAGGGTTTAACCACTCTAACCGCCTCCGCCACGTTCTCCGGCGTCAATCCCCCAGCCAAGATCACCCTCAACCCCGCCCCCGCGCCGCCATCGAGCACCTTCCGCAACTCCTCCCAGTCAAACGCCCGCCCACTGCCCCCCGGAAGTCCCATGGCCTTAGCGCCGTCGGGTGGGGGCGTATCGATCAAGAGTCCCCCCAGGTTCGGGCACTCCCGCCAGACCTTCATTTTTGCCGCCAGGTCCGGTCCGAACGCCAGCGCCTTAAAGACTCGTAGCGGCCCCAAGCTCCTGGCATACGCCACATCCTCCTGCCCATGCAACTGCACCGCGCTAAGCTTTAATTCCTCCGCCGTCTGCCGCACGTATTGGATCTCCGCGTCCACAAACAATCCCACCAGCTCGGTAGCAGTGGGGGACTTCTCCATCACAGCCCGTACCACCTCTATCGCCTCTGCCATCGTCACATGGCGCGGCGACTTTTCGACAAACACCAGACCCACCGCGTCCGCCCCCGCCGCAACCGCCGCCCGCGCCATGTCCGGGTCGCGTACCCCGCAGATTTTCACCCATGTTCGTCCCACGTGCGTGGCTCCCGCCTCCCCCGCCTCACGTCATTCCGCCGTCATCGCCACTGTGCTTCGAAACGTCATGCATCAGCCCACAAGAACGTTCAGCAATCCAGCCGCAGGTAAACACACAGGAAAACCGCCCATGGAATATTTGTATCAAAACCGCGTTTATCTGCGTTAATCTGCGGCCAATTAGAATCATGATCGCAAAGTTATCGCGATTATGCACAAGCTCTACAGCGACACCTTCTCCAACTTGGCGAATTCCAGAATCAGATTCTTCGTCGACCCGCTGTTAAAGTGAACCTGCACCCGCGTATTGCCCCCGCTGGCGGAGACCGACGTCACCCGCCCTAACCCGAACATCGGGTGCCGCACCAGCGTGCCGACCTCATACTCACCCTTGCTTTTGCGCGGGGCGCTCTGCCCCTGGCCCTGGGAATCCTTCTTCCCGCCATAGGTAAACGTCGAATTCGCAAATCCGCCCGCCTCCCAACCATGCTCCTCGCTGCGATCCACTTCCTTTAGGTTTTCCTCCGGCAGTTCCCGTAAAAATCGGCTGGGAATCGTTGGCTGCGTCTGCCCGAAGATCGTCCGATACCGCGTGTGCGTCAGCGTCAGCAGCCGCCGCGCCCGCGTGATGCCCACGAAGCACAAGCGTCTTTCCTCCTCGATCTCCGCCGGGCTCTGGTTGGATTGACTGTGCGGCAGCAGCCCTTCCTCCAGCCCGATGATCGCCACCCCCGCGAATTCCAATCCCTTGGCTGCGTGCAGCGTCATCAGCGTCACCGACCCTAACCCCGGGTCCACCGCGTCCACGTCGCTGACCAGGCTCACCTGCTCCAGATACCTCTGCAGCTTCCACTCCAAACCTCGCGCCGCATCCGCCCCCGCGTTCCCCGCCGCCTCCTCGGCCAGCTCCGGCAGCTGCTCCTGCTCAAACTGCTGCACCGCTGAGATCAACTCGCCCAGATTCAGCAGCCGCTCCTGGTCCTGATCCGTCTTGTCCTGCCGATAGAAATCCTCCAGCCCCGACTCCTTAAGCACCTTCTCGACGAATTCACGCAGGCGGACTTCTTCCGTCGCCAGTCCGCCCAGCAGCTGGCGCCAGCTCTCTAATTGCTGGGCGAATTTCCCCACCGCCGCCGCCGCCCGCGCATTCAAGCCCGGCACGTCGCCCAGCCGCTGCATCAGGTCATACAACGAGCGCCGCCCCGTCAGGGCCGCCAATTGCAGCCCCTTGAGCGTCGTGTCGCTGATGCCCCGCGCCGGCGTGTTGATGATCCGCGCCAGGTTGATCGAGTCCGCCGGATTCGCCACCGCCCGCAGATACGCCAGCGCGTCCTTGATCTCCTTACGATCGTAAAACGCCGTGCCCCGCGCGATCTGATACGGAATCCCCGCCGTCCGCAGCGAATCCTCCATCACCCGGCTCAGACTATTCACCCGATAGAACACCGCCATGTCCCCGTACGTCAGCCCCGCTTGCGTGCGCCACGCGCTAAGCTGCTCCGTCACCACCTTGGCTTCCTGTTTTTCATCCGCGCACAGCACCACCTCCACCGGCTCGCCCGCCTCGTTTTCCGTAAACAGCCGCTTGGGCTTGCGCTGCGTGTTGTTCTGGATCAAGACGTCCGCCACCGCCAGAATCTTCTTCGTCGAGCGGTAGTTTTCCTCCAGCCGCACCACCTTGGCCAGCGGATAATGGTCCTGAAACTGCAGAATATTGCGGATATCCGCCCCGCGCCAGCGGTAAATCGACTGGTCCGGGTCACCCGTGGCGCAGATGTTGCCTTGCCCCGCCGCCAGCCCGTGGGCCAGAATAAACTGCGCCCGGTTGGTGTCCTGATATTCGTCGATCAGCACATACGCAAAGCGCTGCTTGATCGCCTCAGCCGTCTGCGGATGGCGGATCAGCTCCACGCTCTTAAGCAGCAAATCGTCAAAATCCAGCGCCCCCGCCCGGGTCAGAATCTCCTGATACCGCCGATACAGCTTGGCCACCGACTTGCTGTAAAAATCCCCCGCCCCCGTCGCGAACGCCTCCACGTCCACCAGCTCGTTTTTCGCCTGGCTGATCGTCCCCAGCACCCGGTCCGGCGGAAAGTGCTTGGTGCTGATCTCCAGCTCCGCCAGCGCCTGCTTCATCGCCCGCTGCTGATCGGAGGAATCGTAAATCGAAAAACCCTGCTTCAGCCCCAGCACCGAGCCGTATTGCCGCAGCAGCCGCACCCCCAGACTGTGAAACGTGCAGATCAACACCGATTTCGCCTGGCCGGCGCTGAGCAACTCCGCCACGCGGTCGCGCATTTCCCCCGCCGCCTTGTTCGTAAACGTAATGGCCAGCACCTGCCACGGCGCGATGCCCACCGCCCGCACCAGGTACGCCACCCGCCGGGTGATCACCCGTGTCTTGCCCGACCCCGGCCCCGCCAGCACCAGCAGCGGCCCATCCACGTGCGCCACCGCCTCCCGCTGCGGCCCGTTGAGCCCCTCCAACAGCGCATCCGCTTCACTGATTCCAGTTCCAGAACTACTCATAACCCACAGTGTAACAGCACGGAACCCGATGGATATGACCCCCCAGCCCCCGTTTGGCGGGCGGGCCGCAGGCCCCCTTCTTTTGACTCCTAAAGCCCAGGGAAGAAATCCCTGGGCCCCTCCAAGCTCCGCCGGCACAATGCTGCCGCGATTCCCCGAATGCCGAATGCCGAGTGTCGAATGCCGAATGCCACCACCGCATCATTCTGTTTTCTACCCCAGACCCCAGCCCCCCATCCCCGCCCCCTAATTATTCGACAACTCCTCATCCAGCCACCCCGTCCCCAGCTGCGCCGCCAGCCGCAGCGTTTGCCGCGTCTGCCGCAGGTGTTCGATCAGCCATTGCGCCCGCTTGACGCCGTTGGCTTCCGCGAGCATGGCATACTGCTCCTCCGCGTTGCCGCAGATCGTGGCGATCGCCACGTCCACCAGCGCTGCCGTGGGAATCTGCGGATCCACCAGATTCTGGATCGCGCTGACGCGTGACAGCTCCCGCAGCTGGGCGTCGCGCAGCAGCTTCTCCAATTTCTCCCTGTCCTCCGCCAGATCGATCTCCATGACCGACGCTGTCTCCGTCGGCTCAAGCAGCGCCTTGCGGTACGGCTTGGAAATAGTCTCGCGTGTGATCTTCGCCCGGCAGATGCCCTGCAGCAGCAGGTTAAACCGCCCGTCCGGCAGCCGTTCGTGCCGCACGATGTACCCCACGCACACGTGCGGGCGCAGCGGCGGCTGTCCGTGGTAATCGCTTTTCCACAACTGCCCCTCGAACACCGCCATCGCCACCAGCTTGTCCGCCGCCAGCGCGTGCGCCGTCATCTGCCGGTAGCGTGGCTCAAACACGTGCAACGGCACCGTGGCATGCGGCAACAACACGCACCGCGGCAGCGGAAACACCGGCATGGCCTTGGCGAAATCAATGTCACACACCATGCTCATGCGCAATCATAGGCTCCATCTCCCCGCCAGGGGTAGATATCGAATAACGATCACTTGGTCCTTGATTTCCCCCTCCCTCTCACCCCCGGCTCTCCCCCGTCACTCTTGGTTCCGCAAGCCGCGGCGCGAGCCGCGGGTAATCCGCTGACTTCCGGGGGCAATTCTAAAGCCCAGGGAAGAAATCCCTGGGCCCGGTTCTCAAACTTCCAGGCGTCTTCAATTCCGGAGGACTTCACTTCCGGGGGAACTAACTTCCGGTGTCTTCGCTTCCGGGGGCGGGGGCCGGGGCGCGGTGGGCGCGCAGATTCAATTCCGGGTGCTTGATGCCCACGGTGTAGTAGGGGGGTATCGATTGCGTGATGAACACGCCGCCGTTGACCACGCACCCGCGCCCGATCACCGTGTCCCCGCCCAGGATCGTGGCATTCGGATAGATCGTCACGTCGTCCTCAATCGTCGGGTGCCGCTTGCGCCCCCGCCAGGCCTGGCCCCCCTTGGTCGAAAGAGCTCCCAGCGTCACGCCCTGGTAAATCTTTACCCGGTTGCCGATCCTGCTGGTCTCCCCGATCACCACGCCGCTGGCATGATCAATGAAAAACGACTCGCCGATCTCCGCCCCCGGATGAATATCCACCCCCGTGCGCATGTGCGCGTATTCGGACATCATCCGCGGCAGCAGCGGCACCTGCAGCTTCCAGAACTCATGAGCCACGCGATGGACAAAGATCACGCCCAGGCCCGGATAGCAGAAGATAATTTCGTCCGTGCTGGTGGCAGCCGGATCGCCGTCGAACGCCGCCTGCACGTCCAGGGCCAGCATCCGCCGAATCTCCGGCAATTGCGTCAGAATCGCCTCCACAATGTGCTCAGCCTTCTGATCCACTCCCCCCCCCGGAACCCCCGGAAGCCCCGCCCCCGGAAGTAAAGGCGACAACGAGCCGCGCGCGTCAGCAAGCGGTGTATCGCCCCCCGCCCCCGGATTCGCCCCCAGCTCGTCAGCCCCCGGCTCAGACGGGGGGTTCCCCGCATTTTCCGTCTCCTGCGGACTTGTCCCCCGTCCGTTGGCCACCTTCTGCCGGTAGCGCAGCGCCTGCCGCGTCTGTTCATAAAGCAGCTTGCGAACCTCTTCCAACAATCCCGCCGCGTGATCGTGCACCGCCGCCGAGCTCAGCCGCCGATCGTCAAAGAATCCGGGAAACACGATCTGACGCAATAGCTCGATCGCCTCGATGACTTTCGCCCGGTTGGGCAGAAACACCGAGTCCAAGTGGTGCGTGCCGGGGTCCGCCAGATAGCTTTCCACCAGCCGGTCGACCAGGTTCGAAATCACGAGTTGGGCGGAGGCTTTCTCCATGGTGCGTCGGCTTAGTATAGATGCGCTCGCCCGCTTAAAAAAGTTACGGCCCGCACAGGGTGGCGGGCCGTCCTTGGCGGAGCAGTGGATCTTCCTCGGCACAGGGACCTGCTCTGGCGGATTTGTTCGAACCCCAAGATCACGTGGGCGCGTCGTCGGGGCATCCCAGTCTTCCACTCGTAGGTGGCTTGACTATTGTGCCCGATTGCCAGCTCCCTATGGGGTTCTTATCGGTTCGAACAAATGCACACGCGCAGAACAGGTCCCACTGCCGAGAACAGATCTTCACTTGCGACGCCTTCATTATATCGTACAACCAGGGGCCGCCCAGTAAATTTTTCGTGAGCTTTTCTTCCCTTTTTTCAGCCCTTATGCGCCCTGTGAAAATACCGCAGGCGTGAAAAAAGCCCAGCCGCTCCGCCAGCCGGGTGAGCAAGCGGTTTTTCGCCTGCGTGACTACCGCAATCCGTATTACCCCCATTTTGCCAGGCCCCCCGCGCGGGCATGAAAAAAGGGCCTTTTTAGGCCCTCTGCACGCGATCGGTCAACGATGTTCGTTTCGCTTGGTCAGCAAAAATCACACCCCCGCCCAGCCCTCATTCCGCGCTCTTGCCCAGCAGCTTGCCCAGATGATTTACCGCCTGCCGAATGTCCGCCCCCCGCTGCGCGCCTGCTTCCCGCTCGATCATCATCCCCCCCGCAAAATTCCCCTGCGCCAGCGTCTCCACGAAGGCTGGCCAATCCACTTGCCCCTGACCCACGCTCACTTCGTTGCCCCACGTCCCCGGCTGCGTCGTCTTCACCGCGTCCTTGATGTGCACCTGTCGCACATACGCCAGCAGTTGCCCCAGCGACCGGATCGGATCGCCCTTGTCATAAAGAATCATGTTCGCCGGATCGAAATTCACCCCCACGTTCGACACCCCGCGCTTCCGCAGCGTTTGCATGAAATCAACCAGCGTGCGGGCGTCTTCCTGCCCCGTCTCAAACAGCAGCGTAAGCTTCTTGTCCGCGAAAATCTTCGCCACCGCGATCACCCGCTGCAGCGCCTTCTCGTGCTCGGCGCCGGCCACGTCCTCCGGCAGGAATCCCGCGTGCGTGCTGACCAGCGTTAACCCCAACCCCGCCGCCGTGGCCGCCGCCTGCTTGGCGATCGCCTGGTTCTTCTCCCACGTGTCGTCGGGCATGAATCCGCCCGTGCGCCGGATAGATTCCAGCGTCGAATAGTCTTCTTGCGCGCACCCGAACATGCCCGACCCGATCGCGATGCCCGCCTTGCTTAATTCCTGCTGCACTTGGCCCCAGTTTTTCACGTCATCCGCGACGGGATTCAACGCCAGTTGCACCTTCTGCAAACCCACCGCCCGCACCTGTTCCGCCAGGTCCGCGGCGCTCTTAGGGTGCATCGACCAGCTGCACACGCCCAGTTGCTCGACCTTCAGCGCTGCCATGGCCTGTCCCTTTCCCGCTTTTAGCTGCGTACCCGTCCACGCCCGATCTTAATCCACCTTGCCGTCCCAGCTCACAAAACCCTCGATCGCTTCGTATTCCGCCAACCCCAGCCGATCGTACAGCTTGGCCGTCGCCCGGTTGCGGTCTTCCGCCCGCTGCCAGAATTCGCGCGTGTCCAGACCCGGGAACAGCGCCTTGTCCTTCTGCGATTCGTGCTTGAAGATCGCGTTGCGCTTGCGCAACAATTCCTGCGGCGAAAGCGGCACGGCCATCTCGATGTTCTCCGGCTCCCATTCCTGCCACGCCCCGCGGTACAGCCACACCTCGCACTGGCTCATCCACGGCTGGCTCTTAAGGCGTACCAGCGCCTGCAGGATCGCCGCCAGGCACGTGCGATGCGTGCCGTGCGGGTCGGACAAATCGCCCGCCGCGTAAATCTGGTGCGGCTGCGTCTTTTCCAGCAGCTCCACGATGATCTGAATGTCCGCTTCGCTCAGCGGTTTCTTCCGCACCCGCCCGGTTTCATAGAACGGCATGTCCAGAAAGTGCACGTTCTGTGGCTTAAGCCCGCAGTAACGCGCCGCCGACCGCGCCTCGCCCCGGCGGATCAGGCTCTTGATCTTCTGCACCTCGTCGCTGTCCACCTGCCCCGGCTGCTTGTTCTTCAAAAATTCCTCGATGTGCTTGTCCAGCTGCGCCGAGCGATCGCTGTCAAAGCCGAAGGCTTGATTGAACTCCGCCGCGAAGTCCGCGAAGCGAATGGCGTCGTCGTCGAACACCGCGATGTTCCCCGACGTCTGATACGCCACGTGCACCTCGTGCCCCTGGTCCACCAGCCGCTGCAGCGTGCCACCCATCGAAATCACGTCGTCGTCCGGGTGCGGCGAAAAAATCATCGCCCGCTTGGGGAAGATCTCGTCGCCCGTCCGCCGCCGATCGCCCGGGCGCAGCGCCTTGGCCGGCTTGCCGCCCGGCCAGCCCGTGATCGTGTCCTGCAGGGAACGGAACACCACGATGTTGATGTCGTACGCCGGGCCGTGGTCCGCCAAGAGGTCCTGCAGCCCTGACTCGTTGTAGTCTTCGTCGGTCAGCTTCAAAATCGGTTTGTCCAGCTTGCGGGCCAGCCAGATCACCGCCTTGCGGATCAGCCTGGTGTCCCAGTCCACGTGCCCTAAGAGCCACGGACTCTTGCGCCGCGTCAATTCTGTCGCCGACGCCATGTCCAGAATCACCTGCGCGTTCGGATGCGCCTGCAGGAAGCTGGCCGCCACCGACGCCGTCACTTCCCCCTCCACCGCCTGGGCGATCACCGGCGCCTTGTGCTCGCCGAAGGCGATCAGCACCACCCGCCGCGCGTCCAGAATCGTCCCCACGCCCAGCGTGATCGCCCGCCGCGGCACATTTTCTTCCCCGAAAAAGTCGCTGGCCGCGTCCAGCCTCGTCACCCGGTCCAGCGTGATCAGCCTCGTCCGGCTGCCCCGCCCCGAGCCCGGCTCGTTGAACCCGATGTGCCCCGTGCGCCCGATGCCCAGAATCTGCAGGTCAATCCCCCCCGCCTTCTGGATCTGCTGCTCGTACCACCGGCAATGCTCGACCACCTGCTCGACCGCCAGCGTGCCGTCGGGCAGGTGAATCGCCTCCGGGTCGATGTCCACCCGGTCAAACAAATGCTCGCGCATGAACCGCCGATAGCTCTGCAGTTCGTCCGGGCGCATCGGAAAATATTCATCCAGGTTGAACGTCACCACGTTCTTAAATGACAACCCTTCTTCCTGATGCATCCGCACCAGCTGGTCATACACCCCCACCGGCGTGGACCCCGTGGCCAGCCCCAGCACGCATTTTTTGCCCTCCGCCGCCCGCTGGCGCATCAGATGCGCGATTTCCTTGGCCACCGCCAGGCTCGCCTCCCGGGCCTGGGCGTAGACCAGCGTGGGAATCTTTTCCCGCTGCGTGAGGCTTGGGTCCACCGTTTGCGTAGTTGAATCGTTCTTGTTGGCCACCAGCATGTTTCCTCTTTCTCCAAGGTTTAGGCGGAGTATGTTGACCGCCGCAGCTTCCCTTCGCAAGTTGCGGGTCTGCTGACGTATCCCCCGCTTCAACTTTGTCACAAGGCGTCAGCGTATCTTGCCAAGCCCAGGCATCGCCATGCCTGGGTCGTCTTAAAACCCCAAGGATTCCTTCCCTGGGCGATTTCTTAGTCGCCCCCCTGTCGCGCGCGTGCCACACAGCACTTCCGGGGGAGCCGAAGGCTGCTGTGTGCATGCCTCGCGTGCCAGCGGCCAATCGCCGGGTGCCCCCCTGGCCTACACCCCCCGCGCTTTTTCCGCCGCGGCAATGTTCTGCCGCATGTGTTCCAAGTTCAACGTCCCCACCAGCAGGCTTCCCACCGCCGCGTTGCCTAACACAAATTCCACCGCTTTCTGAGCGTCCAGATGCCCCGACGCCAGTCCCTTCTTCACCACCACCCCCACGCCTTGCCTGGCCGCTTCCGCCATGACCGCCCCGCAGCGCTGTTCTTCCAGGTGATATTCCACCGCGATCGCGTCCGCCCACGCCAGCGCCATCTGCGCCCCCTCTGCCGTCTTGCCCGACAGCCCGATGCCCCGCGTTTTGCCCGCCTTCTTTAATTCCAGCAGCGTCGGCACAATGTCCGTCTGCGTCTGGATCTCCACGTCCCGCCCGTCGGAGTGAATGAACAACAGATCCACCGCCTCCGTCCGCAGCTTCCGCAGACTCTCCTCCACGCTCTGCCGCACCGCCGGGCCGGAAAAATCGTAGCTCGATTTTCCCTCCGCGAACCGCTCGCCCACTTTCGTCGCCAGCACATATTCGTCGCGCCGCCGCCCCCGCAGCGCCGCGCCGATCCGCTCCTCGCTCACCCCATACGCCGGCGCCGTGTCGATCAAATTCACCCCCAGCTCCAGCAGCCCGTCCAACAGCCGCGCCACCTCTTGCCCGCTGGGTAGCGCATAGTCTTGCGGATATTTAATATTTTGGTTTCGGCCGATCTTAAACGCGCCAAAACCGATGGGGCTTACCCGCAAGCCCGTTTTGCCTAGGGGAGCTTGTACCACTGTTCGGCAGCCTCCCAAGGTAATTTGGCTACTTTCGGGTGCGGCCAATCCGCCCAGCCGGTGGTTTCCCCCTGCTCCGCCTTTCCCGGCGGGCCGAGCATTTCCATCACTCTTCCCGCCAGCACCGGCGCCAGCACCAGTTTCGTCGGCCAGGCTGTGATCACGTTCCCCTCGCAACCGGCGAATTCCCTCTCCGGTCGTTTGCCGGTGGGCGTCGCCACTTCCGCGCGCACTACGTGGTACGTCATCCACTCCACCGAACCTAAATCCACCCCCGTCACCGTCTCCTCCAGTTCCTTGCGGGCATGCCGGATCAAATCCATCGGCTCCATCGCCACGCCGTCCTCGGACACCTGCCCGCCGACCTGCCAGATCCGCCGCCCCTGCGCGTCGTCCGCCGTCGTCACCGTCACCCGCGTGTGGGCCCCGTCCGCGCAGTGCCCGTTGAGCTCCGGCAGATTTCCCCGCACCGCCGCCATGTGCAGCGGGCGCATCTGCATCGTCCCGGCCGAAAGCCCCAGCTTTTCCCGTAATTCCCCGTTGCCTTTGCCAGCCGTCAGCACCAGGAACCGCGGGCGGAACGTCAGCCGCTGCCCGGAATCCGCCCGCCGCAGGTACACCGTCTCCACCACCCCCGCCGGCCCGCCGGCGCGATGGGAAAAATCCAACCCCTTGGCCGCGTCGATCTGCAGAATGAACTCCCGGTGCCGCTGCGCCAAGCCCTGCAAAAAGCTCGCCGGGTCGATCACCTGTTCGTCCAGCCGCAGCACGTCCCCCGCCCCCCGCAGCGCGTCAGGCCACTCCGTCTTGGGCAATTTCACCGGCGCCACCCGCAACACCGCCTTGGCTCCCGAAAGCCCCAGCCGCGAGCGCAGCGTCTTGGTCCGCCACAGGTGACAGGTCTGCGCCCGAATCCGCGTGTCGCTTAAATCCGGTTGCCCTTCCCCCGCCAGGCACCGCCGCCACAGCTCCGGCATCAGGCGAATCGCCTTCGCCGAAGCGTCCACCAGCCCCGACAACGAATATTTCATGCCCCCGTGGATGATCCCCTGCGATCCGATCGTCTGCCCGCTGCCTAACGCCCCGCTCTCCAACAGGACAGCCTGATAGCCCTTTCTCCTTAGCTCATCTAAGAGCCACAATCCAGCCGCTCCGCCTCCGAACACCACGGCGTCCAACTTCGTCGGGCCGGATAGGGTCATGCTCTCCCTCGATGATGATGCAGGCTGCTTTTACTTCTTGCCCGCGGGCGCCGGCGGAATCACCAACTTCATGCCCGCTTTCACGCGATCGGGCTTGGACCCGATGGTGCTCTTGTTGGCCTGGTAAATCGTCCGCCACAATCCGCCGTTGCCGTAATGCTGCGCCGCGATCGCCCAAAGCGTCTCGCTGGACTTGACCACGTGCACCCCCCCGGCGGCGCTACCCCCCGTCCCGGGTGCCGTCGGTTGCGCCGCCACCGGCGGACCAGCCGGCAACGAAACCGCTGCCGTACTCATCGCGCTCACCGTCGCCTTGGGACTGTTGGTCGCGATGTCCGGCAGACGAATCACCTGCCCGATCTTCAGCTTCACCGGGTCCACAAACGGATTGGCCTGCGCGATTTCATCCGTATAGCGTTTGGTCTTGTATAAAGCCACGGAAATCGACGAAAACGTATCGCCCTTCCTGATCGTGTAAGTGCGCTGGCGCGGAGCCGTGTCCGCCGCCGGCCGCACCGACACGCTTCCAGCCGAGGCACCCATGCCCGGTTGCGTGGCCGGCACGCTGACGCCCGACACCGGCCTGCCCACGCCGCTGCCGCTGCTTCCGATGGCCGACCCCGGCCCGCGGTTGTACGCCGTGGCTTCGCCCGCGCCCGCCTGACCCGTCCCCGCCGTGCCGCCAATAGCCGGGCTTTGTACGCCCCCGCCCGTGCCCGTCGCCACGCCCGTGGACCACGTCCGCACCGGCTCCGCCCCGTCCGTCCGCAAGCTCGGCCGCGCCGCCGGACTGCCTAACGTGGTGGTCTCACCCCCCCCGGAAGTGGCACCTGCGGAAGCAGTACCCCCGCCCCCGGAAGCACCCCCGGAAGTACCCCCCAACGTGTTACTGGCCGGCAGACTCTGATCCGTGCGCGTTAAAGCCTGTCCTGTCGTGGGGATGGCGTCACGGAAAAATAAAAAGTGATACCCCACGATCAGCACGCACAACACCACCGTCAGCGCCAACGCCAAATTGTACGGATTCTTGATCTTGTTCATCGGCCGCAGCTTTCCTGTTCGGGAGGGGTTCCATTTTACCTCTTCCAGCCTTGCTCGCCACGTCCCCGCCCGCCCGGCCGGATTCTCTGCTTCCCTCGACGAATTTAAATTTCGTCTCCGCAACTTGATATCAAAGCCGGACCTGAGCGGTCCGCCGCGAAGGTCCGGTTCTGATCGCCCCCCATCCCTCATGCTCTTAACCCGCCCGGATTCCCAACCTCTCATATTGCTCCGCCGGCGCCTCGCACCCCTTCATCACGCTGGCCATCAACTCAATCATCCGCGCTTCGACCTGCGGATTCGCGATGGCCTGGCGCTGCTGGGGATCAACCTGCAGATCAAACAGCCGCGTCGCCAGCGACTCCCCGCGCTGCCGCACCAGGGCGGGATTCCGCTGGGGTATCTTCATCAGCCGGCTGCCCTTGGCAAAGGAAAAATCATCGCAAAGCGTTGTCTGGCTCAGTTCGCCCGGCGAAAACAGGTTGTACATGTGCGCCGGCATCAGCGTGTACTGGTTCAGCGGGCTGTTGGTCTCCCCCGCCGGCCCACGCATGTAGACATAGCGCCCGTCCGTCACGTTCACCTGCCCGCCGTGAATCCCGAATAGCGCCGCCTCCCGCACCGGGCGGTCGCCCGCGATCGTCGCCCCCAACGCCCGCCCGGTCATGTGCGCCGTCGGCTCCAATCCGAAAAACTCCAGCAGCGTCGGGCCCAGGTCGATCGACGGCTGCACCAGGCTCTGCCGCCGCTGCCCTTGCGCCCGGCAACGCGGGTCCCAGACGAAAAACGGCGTGTGCGCGATTTCCTCATAAAACGGCTGCCAGCACTTCGCCCAGCACTCGTGCTCCCCGAGCATGAAGCCGTGGTCCGTCCACACGATCAGCATCGTGTCGTCCCACATCTTCAGCTCATCCATCAGATCCAGCACCTTCCCCAGATGCGCGTCGCACATGCTCAAAAGCGCCGCATATTCCAGCTTGCAGTGCTCGACCTGCTCCCTGCTCTCCTGCACCGCGCGATAGGGCGGCCAGTCAAAGTGCGGCCCCTCGTAGGCGTGCGGATACAGATCCTTGTAATGCTGCTGCGTGAAGAACGGCTCATGCGGATCAAAAGTCTCCATCTGCAAAAACCACCGATCCTGATCCCGATTCCGCCGGATGAATTCCAGCCCCGCTCCCACCGTCTGCGGCTGCGGCTGCAATTCCTCTTTGCCCATGAACTGCCGGTTGATCCAGTCCTGCCGCCACCGCACCGCCCCCTTGCGGAAATCGCCCGCCACCGTTTCGGGAATCTCCGGGTTCTTCACCTGCCCGATCCACGGGTCCCCCTCCTGGCCCCGAAAGAACTCCCACGTCGAATACCGGTTGTGATACGTGCTTCCCCCGTCCTCAAAGTAGTGGTAGTGGTCCGTCGCCAGGTGCGTGTACACGCCGTTGGCCTTGAGCATCTGCGGCACCGAATCATCGAACGGCTCCAGCGGTCCCCAGCTGCGATGCAGAAAGTTCGGCCGCCCTGTGTGCAAGTCCCGCCGCGCCGGCATGCACGGCATCGAGCACACATAGCTGCGGTCAAACGTCACCGTCCGCTGCGCCAGCCGCGCGAAGTTGGGCGCCTTCGTCCAGTCGCACCCGTAGCACGGCAGCATGTGCCGGTTGAGCGAATCAAACATCAGCATGATGACTTTCATAGGCTCGTTTACTCCCAGGCGCGGACGCCCCCGTCCGTCGCTGGATTCTTATCGTATCGCTGAATCTTGCTCGCCGCCCGTCGTTCCCCCCCGCGCACTCCGCGCTCTCCCGCCCGGCGCCGCGGCCGCCGTCCAGGTGGCGATAACGAAAATCCCCCCCCAGCCCCCGGTAAGGTCCGCCCGGGAATAGCCGATAAAGATACGGACTACAGTGAATAAAACTCTCTTTCCATCAGTCACTTGGGTGGTTTGACACCCCCCTTTGGGGCCTCTAAAGTGCCAAAGTCCGTACCTCCTGGAGCCGGTTCGATGACCAGCAAGGATTCCCGCTTGATGGTGGATCACGACGGCGAGATCACCTGCATTGGCTTTCTCGACCGCAATATCCTCGAAGAATCCATCATTCAGCACATCGGCGACGAAATCGCCCAGATCATTGAGCAATCCAACAATCCCAAAGTCCTGATCAACTTCAAAGGCGTCGATCATCTATCCTCCGCCGCCTTGGGCGCTTTGATCAACATCAGCAACCGCATCCGCAAAAAAGGCGGCCAACTGCGTTTATCCAACATCGACGCCCAGATTTACGAAGTGTTCGCCATCACCAAGCTCAACAAACTGTTCCAGATTCACGAAAATCAGGAACAGGCGCTGGCCAGTTTCGCCTAAGGCTTCCCTCCTTCCCCCCCGTCGTGCCGGCCGGAGGTTTTTGCTTCAATGGCTGGGTCGGTGGATCACTCCTACGTCGTCGTCAGCCGCCCTGAAGCGGTCTACCCCGTTCAGCAGGAGATTCTGCGCCTTTCCAAGGACGCCGGGTTCTGCGAAGAGGCCCTCTTTGCCATCCGCCTGGCTCTGGACGAAGCCTGCTGCAACGCCATCCGCCACGGCAACCGCAACGACCCCACCAAGCACGTCACCATCCGCTTCCAGCTCGACGACCAGGCCGCCCGCATCTCCGTCATGGACGAAGGCGCCGGCTTTAAACCCTCGGTCGTCCCCGACCCCACCCGCGCCGAAAACCTCGTCCGCCCCAGCGGGCGCGGCGTCATGCTCATCCGCCGCTACATGAGCCGGGTCCGCTATTCCCAGGGCGGCCGCTGTATCACCATGGTCAAATTCCGCGATTGCCCTCGCCCCCAGTCCCGCAAATAAGCCGCGTCGCCCCTGCCCAAGCCCCGGGTGTGGTTGCAGGTTAAGGGTTGGGATCAAAACGTTTAGCAGCGGTTCGCGGAACCGCGCCTTCTGGAATTGCCGGCAAACAATCCCATTGGAATTGGCAAAAAACGATCCCATTCCCCATAGAAATAGCCGCGGGCGGAAGCCCGCCGGTTAGTCTCTTCAATCTCAATTCGCTGCCCCATAACCGGTTGTGACCATAGCCCCAGGCACCTTTCTCCTCTCCCTTGGCCCATCTTCTGTTTCCCGATACACTTAAACCCGTCCCTTGGTTGGCTCGAACCCCGTGGCGGCATTCCGCTTGCCACCTTACGTCGGCACGGTGAACCTTATTACCAAGCGCCCCGTCGATTCCCGCTCGTTTCCCCCGCCGGTCAGCCGTGCTCTGGATTCGGCCGCCTATCACATTGAATTAGCCCTGCACGTCAAGCTCCCCGAACCTTCCCTGGACTCCTGGCTCAAGGAATCCTTGGCCAAAATCCTCCGCGCCGCCGCGCTGCCCGAGGCCTCGGTCAGCCTGGTGATCGTCGATGACCGGATGATGTCCGACCTTCACCAACGCTTCCTGCAGGACGACTCCACCACCGACGTGCTCACCTTTGACCTTCGCGACGACGCGGCGCAACCCATCGACGTGGAACTGGTGCTGTGCCTCGACGAAGCCGCCCGCCAGGCCGCCGTCCGCCAGGTTCCCGTGCAACTGGAACTGCTGCTCTATGCCGTGCATGGCCTGCTGCACTGCTGCGGGCACGACGATCACGACCCCGCCGCCGCCGCCGCCATGCACCGCCGCGAGGACGAATTGCTGATCGCCGCCGGATTCCCCCCGGTCTATGCCGGCAGCCGGCAATGTTAAAAAGCGATGCCCGCGTCATGGCCCCGGCATCACGCGGAATTTTCGCTGGCTCTCCCTACCCAGCCGGGGCTAGTGGAACCTGGATCGTGAACGATCCCCTGATCTGGCTCACTCTCGCCGCCTGCCTGGGCAGTTGCTTCTTCGCCACCTGCAACCTCTCCCTCAAGTGGTTCAGCCGCTCCCAGCTGCTGGATCTGCTCCAGGATCGAGGCCACGCCCATCGGCTGGCCGATCTGCAGGATCGCCTGCCGGGCCTGCACCTGCTGACGGCCACCTTTCGCACCACCTTGAATCTGACGGTTCTGCTTTGCGTGCTGCTTTACCTAGAGAACCGCTACCGCATCTACACCTCCGTGGCCGTGCCCATGCCCCGGGCGATGTATCTGGCCGGGTTCATCCTGGCCGGGGCCCTGGTCAGCGTGTTCGGCGTGGCGATTCCCAGCAGCATGGCCCACTACCACCCCGAGGCGGTCCTCGCCCGCTCCTGGGGAGTGCTCAGCCTTTGTGCCACTATCTTCATGCCCATGGTTCGGGCCCTGCACCTGTTCGACCCCCTGGTCCGCCGTTTAACCGGGGTGCAGGTGGACCACGAACGCGCTGCCGCCCAGCTGACCGACGAAGTGCTCTCGGTCGTCGAGGAACACCAGGAAAGCGGACGCGTCGATTCCCAGCAGAAGCAGATGATCGAGGCTGTCTTTGAGTTTCGCTCCACCACTGCCGGACAGATCATGACTCCCCGCACCGACATGGTCGGCATCGAATTGGAGTCCTCCCTGGCACAGATCCGCGCGCTCATTTTGGAGACCGGGTTCAGCCGCTATCCGCTCTATCGCCAGAGCCTGGACGACATCGCCGGCATGCTCTACGCCAAGGACCTGATCCACTACGTCGGGTCCGACAACTCCCTGCCGCCCTTTGACGTCCGCCAGGTCCTCCGCGAAGCCCTGATCGTCCCCGAAAACAAGCCCGTCCAGCAGCTGCTGGCCGAGTTCAAGTCCCGCAAGGTCCACGTCGCCATCGTCGTCGACGAATACGGCGGAACCGCGGGCCTGGTTTCCATCGAGGACATCCTCGAGGAACTCGTCGGCGAAATTCAGGACGAATACGAGCCCACCGAACAGGGCCCGGAGATACATCGGCTCGACGCACACACCGTCGAGGTCGACGCCCGCCTGCACGTGGACGACGTCAACCGCGCCCTGGACCTGCACCTGCCCGAAGACGAAGACTACGACACCCTCGGCGGGCTGATTTTCTCCACCTTAGGCCGCATTCCCGACACCGGCGAAACCGTCGAACTCGACAACGTCCGCCTGATCGTCGTGGAGGCCGGCCGCACCAAAATCAATCGTATCCGCCTGGAAATTCTCGAGGCGTATCAAGATCATCAACCCACGCAGGACGCTGCCCCCCCAGACCAGGAAACCAATTCCCCACCCCGCTCCAACCAATAACCCCCCCGGAACCCCCGGAACCCCCGGAACCCCCGGAACCCCCGGGAAACGTGGGTGCCACACAGCATCGCGCAGCGTGCTGTGTGCTCCTCCCGCCCCCCCGGCCCCCGGAACCCAAAACCCGAAACCCGAAACAACACCCCCAGCCGCGTCCGCCGATTGAGTAAAGTAAGCCCATGGACATCCGCTTCTACAACTCCCTGACCCATCGCCTAGAACCCTTCTCCGCCCTGCAGCCCCCGGATGTCTACGTCTACAACTGCGGGCCGACCGTTTACGACTACGCCACCCTGGGCAATTTTCGCTCGTTCCTGTTCGCTGACCTGCTCCGCCGCACACTGGAGCTGGCTGGCTATACCGTCCATCAGGTGATGAACATCACCGACGTGGGCCACATGACCGAAGACACCCTGGCGGACGGCGGCGGCGAAGACAAAATGGAATTGGCTGCCCGGCGCTTAAAAGAAGCCAAAAAGTCCGGCCAGGCTCCGGTGGAAGACCCCAACAATCCGTTTCAGATTGCCGACTATTACGCCCAGGTTTTCCTCGAAGACGCCCGCCAGCTGGGCCTGAAGATCGCCTTTGACGACGCCCGCCAGCGTCCCCGGGCCACGCAATACATTCCCCAGATGCAGGCCCTGATCCAGCGCCTCTTGGACACCGGCCACGCCTACCGCGCCGCCGACGGCACGGTGTATTACAGCGTCGAATCCTTCCCCGCCTACGGGCAGTTAAGCGGCAACACCCTCGACAAACTCCGCGGCGGGGCCGGCGGGCGCGTGCTCGACGAACACCAGGCCCAGAAGCGTCACCCCGCTGACTTCCTGCTCTGGAAAACCGACGCCACCCACCTGATGCGCTGGGATTCGCCTTGGGGCCAGGGCTATCCGGGCTGGCACATCGAGTGCTCCGCCATGTCCGCCTCCGTGCTGGGGCGCGAGCAGATCGACATCCACACCGGCGGGGAGGACAACATCTTCCCGCACCACGAATGCGAAATCGCCCAGTCCTGCGGCGCCACCGGCAAGCCCTTCTTCGCCCGCTATTGGCTCCACGCCCGCTTCCTGATGGTCGAGGGCGAAAAAATGTCCAAGAGCAAGGGCAATTTCTTCACCGCCCGCCAGCTTTTCGCCCAGGGCATCGACCCCAAAGTCATCCGCTATGAACTGCTCAAGGGCCACTATCGCTCGAACCTGAATTTCACCCGCAAGGGCCTGGAGGATTCCGCCCGCGCCGTCCAGCGTCTGCGCGAACTGGACGCCAAACTCAAAGCCGCCGTGCCCGCCAGCGCCGCTCCGCCGGCCGTGGACTTAACTCACCCGGTGCTGGCTGATTTTTCCGCCGCCTTAGCGGACGATTTGAACATCGCCGGAGCCTTGGGCGTTTTGTTCGCCTGGCTCGGTCAGCCCCTACCCGATCCCGCCTTGGCCCGGGCGATTCTCCAGCGCATCGACTCGGTGCTGGACGTATTGAACGCCGCGCCGGTCGAGACCGCCACGGGGTTGTCCGAGGAACAGGCAGCCGAGAAAGCCCGTCAACTCGATCAAGCCCGCGCGGACAAAAACTTCGCCGCCGCCGACGCCCTGCGCAAGGAACTCTCCGAGGCCGGCTACGAAGTCCGCTCCACCCGCGATGGCACCACCGTCCACCGCAAACTGATCTGATTTCCCCCCGCAAGTGCCCCCCCGGAAGTGATTGAACCGCCCCCGCATTTCCATGCGGGGCTGAGGAAGCTAAGGCAAGCAAGACAACCCACGGATTCAATCCGTGGGCTTCTAAGACACGTACCCCCCGGCGCCCCCGGAAGAGCCGGGGGCTGACCCACGATCCTGGAAGGCATCGAAGCGGCCCCGGATTTCCATCCGGGGCTGTGAG
>JADZCD010000051.1 GCA_020851735.1 Phycisphaeraceae bacterium | reverse complement strand
GCAATCGGCAATCGGCAATCGGCAATCGGCAATCGGCAATCGGCAATCGGCAATCGGCAATCGGCAATCGGCAATCGGCAATCGGCAATCGGCAATCGGCAATCGGCAATCGGCAATCGGCAATCGGCAACCCCTAACCCCCAACGCCCACCTCATGCCCCTACCCACCCTGCTCGCCCAAGCTTCCGACGCCCAGTTCACCGGGCAGACTCTGCTCTACGTGGTGCTTTTTGTCATCGCCGCAGCCTTGGTCTTTGACTTCCTCAACGGCTTCCACGACGCGGCCAACTCCATTGCCACCATCGTCTCCACCCGCGTGCTCACGCCCGGGCAGGCGGTGGTCTGGGCCGCCTTCTTCAATTTCGTGGCCGCCTTCGTCTTCGGCACGGGCGTGGCCAAGACCATCGCCAGCGGGCTGGTCAAACCCGATTACATCGACATCTACGTCGTCTTTGCCGGGCTTTCCGGGGCGATCATCTGGAACATCATCACCTGGTGGCTGGCGTTACCCACCAGCTCCTCGCACGCCTTGGTCAGCGGCGTGGCGGGGGCCGCCATCGCCAAGGGCGGGTTTGTGGTCTTAAACGTCTGGGGCTGGGTGCCCCTGCTGGCGTTTATCGTGCTCTCGCCGTTGGTGGGCTTTCTCTTAGGCGGACTGACCATGATCGTGGTCAGTTGGATCTTCCATCGCAGCTCGCCCCATCGCGTGGACAGCCTGTTCCGCCGCCTGCAGCTTGTTTCCGCGTCCATCTACAGCTTAGGGCACGGCGGCAACGACGCCCAGAAAACCATGGGCATCATCGTCATGCTCCTGGTGGCGGCTGACAAAAGCGCATGGGCCATGGACAACTTCCACATGTTCGGGCAGAAGCACTCCATCGCCCTGTGGATCATCCTCAGCTGCCACGCCGCCATCGCGCTGGGCACCATGTGCGGCGGGTGGCGGATCGTCAAGACCATGGGCTCGAGCATCACACGCCTCCAGCCGGTGGGCGGGTTCTGCGCCGAAACGGCCGCGGCCGCCACGATCATCGGGGCGACCTTCGGGCACGTGCCGATCTCCACCACCCACGCGATCACCGGCGCCATCCTGGGCGTGGGCACCACCCGCGGCGTCCGTTCCGTCCGCTGGATCTGGGGCCAGCGCATCATCCTGGCCTGGATCCTCACCCTGCCCTGTGCAGCATTTATCGCCGCGGTCACGTATGGCCTGGTCCGCCTGGCGCTCTATTTCCTGGCCTAAAGCCTTCCTTCCCACCGCCCGGCCTGGGCGTGTATTACTCCTGCCCCTGCTTGGCTTAAGCGTACAAACCAGCCATTGGTTAAAATGGTGTGTTCGTAACGTCTGCCTGACCACACCTGGAGCACCGTTTTGCCTAGGACGCGCCTATTGCTAGCCGTCAGTTCCCCTTGGGCCAGCGAAAAGCTCGGACCCGCCTTAGTCGACCTGGCCCGCCGGCTCGACGCCCAGGCCGTCATCGCCCACGTCGCCCAGCTTCAGGACGAAGACGAACACGAGTCCGACGCCAAGCGCCGCGGCGAGGAGACGCTTAAGCTCCTGACCGAAAGCCTCCGCCAAGCCGGCGTGGATGCCGAGGGCGTGATGCTCTTTTCCAACGACGTGGCCAAGGCCCTCTTGAACACCGCCAAGGCCCGCAACTGCACCATGATCGTCCTGGGTCTGTCCGGCAAGGGCGTGCTTAAACGCCTGATCGCCGGCGACGTGCCCGGCAACGTCATCCGCCAGGCTGACATCCCCGTCCTGCTCTGCCCAGCCAACTGGAATGGTTCGTTCTAAGCCCCACGGATGTGAGCCATCGTTGGGTTGAGCCAGAACAATATTCTTAATGGCCGCAGATGAACGCAGATAAACGCGGATGAATACAAACCATGGAATCCGTGGTTTGATCTGCGTTTATCTGCGTTCATCTGTGGCTAAATTTCCGGATTCCTGGCGCCGCCCCTACATTTTCTCCACCACCAGAATGTGCACTTGGCCCGGCCCGTGCACGCCGGTGATTAAAATCCCCTCGATATCAGCCGTCTTGCTGGGCCCGGTGATCAGCGCCTGGCTGGAGGGTAAATCCTTGCCCGTCACGCTGCGCACTCTAAGCCAGTAATCGACCATGTCCGGCAGGATGTCGCTTTGGCGCACAATGGCGATGTGCACCGGCGGGACTAAGCTTAAGCCCCGGCTGTGCCCCGCGTCGGAATTGCAGATCAGCGTGCCTGTCTCGGCCAGGGCGGCGTGCACGTCGGTAATGCCCGCGTCCAGTTCGTATTGAGCTTCAAATCCCGGTTGGGCCTGCCAATCCACCACTTCCAGCCCGCGGCGGCGCAGGGCGTCGTTTAGGCCCACCGCCTGCGGCAACGTGCCCACCGCGCAGGCCACGCGCTTGGCTTTTGCTTCCTCCAGAATCGACCCGATCTGCCGCAACAGGTCGGCCGCCTGCACCCGGTAAACCTTCATCCCCGTTTCCGTGGCCCGCTTGGTGAACAGAGCCACCAGGTCCTCATCCGCCGTGGCCAGGCGCACTAAGTTCGGATCGACTTTGGGCGCCGCGGCTATCGCCTGCCCGGCTAAGCGACCTAAGGCTTGCCGCACCTTGCCCAGCAGCGTTTCCTGGCTGACGCCCAAGGTGGTGGCGCGCTGCGATGATTCGTTGTGTCCGCTCATGAACTGGACCTTTCCTGGTTCCACCACTGCCGAAAGCTGCGGGCTGGGGGCGTGGGCATGTCGCGCTGGCTGGTCCAGCCGGCCGCGGGTCCGGGCAGGTGATCCAACCAGCCCCGGCTGCGATAGGGATCGCCCTTTGCCAGCGTGCCCCGTTGGCGAGCCTTGGCTCGGAAAAACATCTTCTGCATCCACCCGCCTATGCGATACGTCCAGCTGCGTCCTAAGCTCCAGGCCCAGAGCCTGTAAAACAACCGGTCCGACAGCTTGGTGATCTTGCGGCTGACCATTTCCGAACGCAGTTGCACCAGGAAGCGCGGGATGTCGATCTTCACCGGGCAGGCTTCAAAACACGCCCCGCAGAGCGAACTGGCGTTGGGCAGATCGGGATAATTAGCCAGGCCCCGGAACAGCGGCGTGATCAAAGCGCCGATCGGCCCGGAATACACGGCCCCGTACGCGTGCCCGCCGATCTTGCGATACACCGGGCAGGCGTTTAAGCACGCGCCGCAGCGGATGCAGCGAAGCATTTCCCGCGTTTCTTTCTTAAGGATTTCCGTCCGCCCGTTGTCCACGAGAATAATGTGCAGTTGCCCCGGCCCATCGTGCTCCTGCGGGCGGCGCGGGCCGGTGATCACGTGGGTGTAAACCGTCAGCGGCTGGCCGGTGGAGGTGCGGGCCAGGAGTTTGAGCATCACGCCCAGGTGCTCGTAGCTGGGCACGAGCTTTTCAATGCCCACAAAGGCCACGTGCACCTTGGGCGCGCTGGTGCAGAAGCGCCCGTTGCCTTCATTGGTGCAGATCACCAGCGAACCGGTCTCGGCCACCAGAAAGTTCCCGCCGCTGATGCCCAGGTCGGCCCGGCGATATTTCTCGCGCAGGTACGCCCGGGCGATGCCGGTGAGCTGCTGCGGGTCTTCGGTGTAAACCGCCCCCAATTCGCGTTCAAACGCCCTTGCCACCGCGCGGCGATCCTTGTGAATCATCGGCGTGACAATGTGCGACGGGGCGTCGTGATCCAATTGCAGGATGAATTCCCCCAAATCCGTTTCCACCGTCTCCACGCCCATGGCCTGGAGCTGCGGCAAGAGGTGCGTTTCCTCGGTGACCATGGACTTGCTCTTGACGCACAGCTTGGCGCCGCAGCGGCGGGCGACGTCCAGACAGATGTCGTTGGCCTGATCAGCCGTCTGGGCAAAGTGGACTTTCGCCCCGGCCGCGGTGGCCCGCTCCACAAACATCTCCAAATAATGATCCAGGTGGTCGAGCGTGTGCTGCTTGATGGCGGCGCCCAGATCGCGAAACGCCCCGTGCTTGGGCCCGAACGTTTCGCTGGTAACCTGCTTGCGGGTCACGTCCTTGCGATACGTGGCCACGTGGACAAAGTCCTGCAGCTGCTTGTTGGCCGTGGCGGCATCGGCCCGGGCGTGGATGTCATACGGCAGCGGCGGGAAGAGCAGCTCCTGGCCGCTGATGGACAGATTCACCGTCGCGTGCGTGCCGGCGGGCGCGGAGGCTTGATTTTTGGCTTCAAAAGTCGACATATTTTGATCTTGGCGTCGTTAGTTTGTGCGTCCTTGGCGGCCGGTCGGTTAAGCCGATTGGCTCTACGCCCTCACGCGGTTTCCAATAATCCCAGCGCCTCGGCGATGATCTCCGCTAAGCTGATGAACTTGACCTTCACCCCATCCCGATGGCAACTGCCGGAGATATTCATCGTGCAGCCGGCATCGTTGCTCACCACATACGGGGCGGCTGTTTCCTTGATGCAGGCCACCTTGTCGCGCACCAGCGACCCGGAAATCTGCGGGTATTTGATGGCAAACGTCCCGCCGAACCCGCAGCACTGCTCCGCCTTGGGCAGCGGCACGTAATCCAATCCTTCGATCTGCTTCATCAGGCGCACCGCTTCGTCCGTCACGCCGATGCCCCGCAGGTGGCAGGAGTAGTGATATGTCACCTTCCCCGGCCAGCGGGCCCCCAGCTGCCGCAGATCGACCTTCATGACCTTGAGCAGAAATTCGTAGAACTCATACGTCTTGCCCGCCAAGGCCTTGGCCCCGGCGGCGTAGGCGTGATCGTCCTTTAAAAGGTCCACGTAATAATCGCGGATCATCGCGGCGCACGAGCCCGAAGGCGTGACCACATACTCGCTGTCTTCAAACACCTGCACCATCCGCCGGGCCAGCGCGCGGGCTTCCTCGGTGAATCCGTTATTGAACATCGGCTGCCCGCAACAGGTCTGCTCTTGCGGGAAGTCCACCTGGCAGCCTAGGCGGTCTAGCACCTTTACCACCGCCATACCCGTACGCGGATAAAAAGTGTCCGTCAGGCAGGTTACGAACAACGTCACTTTCATAGCCAAAAGTGTAGAGCCTCCGCCCCCGGAAGCCAAACCCCCGGAAGCGGAATTGGGGTACGGGGTACGGGGTAGAGGATACGGGGTAGAGGGGAATATCAGATTTTGGGTGCTTGGTTTTCTGACCTGGGTTTCTTGAGGTGGAACTCGGACTTTTTCTTGACCTTGCCCCGCTGGCGCATACTCACCTCGCCAAATCGCCAAAGCACTCGCTACACTTTCCTTTATGGCGATTCTGACTCATGGCTCGGACATGCGCTTGGCGCCGACGTTGACTCCGCTGGTCAAGCAGACGGGCGGGACGGTTCGCGGGGCCTTGGCGGCGCTTAGCGAAAAGGGGTTCACTGCCGCCCAACTCGATGCCACCCTGCCGGGGGTCCGCCCGCGCGAACTGGATCAGCGGGCCCGGCGCGACTTGGCTGGCACGTTCGTGCGCAGCGGCGTGCAACTGGCGGGGCTGGACCTTTTCATTCCGCCGGCGCACTTCGCGCAGTCCGATAAGATCGACCGCGCCATGGCTGCCACCCTGGCCGGCATCCAATTGGCGGCCGACCTGGGCCGGCTGCCGCTTTCGCTGGCGCTGGCGCCCAAGGAGCTATCCGACGACGCCAAGACGGCCTTGGTCGAAGCGGCGGACGGCTGCGGCATCCGCCTGGCGATCCACGCGGAGCATCAGTTCGACGACCTGTTGGCCTGGGTCAAACAAGTCGATCTGCCGATCCTGGGCATCGGGCTGGACCCCGTGCCGCTGCTGGCGGGCGGGCAGGATCCGGCGCAAGTGGCCGCCCGCCACAGCGCTCACCTGGTCTGCGCCCGCTTAGGCGATTGGCAATCGCGCTCCGCCCCGGCCGACGGACAACGCTGCGCCCCCGGAAGCGGCAACTTGGACCTGATCCCCTATCGCATGACGTTGGACCTGGCCACCGGTCGAGCGGGGCCGGTGGTGCTGGACCTGACTAATCTGACTGATCCCCTGCTGGCCTGCTCGCAAGCGGCCCGGGCCTGGGATCAAGCAGCGTTCTCGGCTTGACCCCTAAGAGCAGAAGCATATGGCCGCAGATGAACGCAGATAAACGCAGTTGAACACTAGAAGCAAAGTCTTGAGTCCAGACCGCGTTCATCTGCGTTTATCCGCGGCAAATTATTGAACGTATCGGCCCGCCCCTCCAACCCTAACTCCCAACTCCTGCTTCCTGTTCCGCTTCCTGCAGATGAATATCCCCGCGCAGGAGCCAGAGTGAGCCGAGCATCGCGTAGGCCATTTGATACAGGCGCACGAATAGCAGCATGCCCACGATCTGGTTGGCGCTGCTCAGCGGTGGGCTTAGGAGCAGGGCCATGCCCAAACCCTCCATCACGCCCAGGCCCTGATACGTCAGCGGCACGGCCCCGGCCATGAAGATCACCGGCACCACCGTCAGCAGCACGCCCAGCGGGGTACCCAATCCCAAGGCGTATCCAGCCAGGGCCGCGGCGGAAATCAACAGCAGGTGCACGCCCGCGCTGATCACCACGCCCAGCGCCACCGCGCCCTTGGCCTGGCGATAGCCCAGCACCGCGCGATCCACCGCGCCCATCAGTCGCTTCAGGCCCGCGAATATCCTGGCGTTTGACGAGCGCTCCCCGGTTGTCTCCCCGCCCTCGGCCTCCGGACTGGGCAAGCCCAAAATCCGCCGCAAACTCCGGGAAAAATAGAGCAGCGTGCCCACGATCAGGCCCGCGGCTGCCAACCACAGGTACATCGTCACCTGCCGGGCCAGCGGGTGCGCGAGCATGAACAAACCCGCCACGCACGCCAATACCAGCATGCCCACCATGCCCACCACGCGATCCATCACCACGCTCACCACCGCGTCGGCCCGGCGCTGACTGCCCTTGGCGGCGTAATAGGCCTTGACCACGTCCCCGCCGGTCATGCCCGGCATGCAATAGTTGAAAAACGCGCCCACCATATAGAGCCCAAACGCCCTGCGCACAGCCACCTGTAAGCCCCGCGCCCGCATCAGCAGCCACCAGCGCAGGGCCTGCAATCCGTACACGGGCGCGACCAAAAGCAACCCTAAGCCTGCCAGACCCCAGGCGGCGGTGCGAAACGTCGTGACCACGCCTAGCTTCAGGTGCGCCTGGCCGGGCCCTTGGCCGATCTGTTCCGCGCGCACCGTCACCAGACTTAAACTGCCGTCCGCCTGCGCCACGGCTACCTTCAAATCCCCCCGGGCGCCAGTGCGATCGACCTGGCCTTCCACGACCGGATAGGCTTTGCCAGCCGCCAGGCCCGCGATCTGTTCGCCCGCGCCACCGCCCGCGGGCAGGACCACCTGATCCCGCCAGGTCAGCGTCAAGGCGATGTACGTCACGCCCGCCAGCGCGAATAACACCCGCAGGACCGCATAGATGTGCTTTTTACTCACCGTTGGCGCACTCCAGCCGATCATATCGGCTCTCTTTGCCTCCCCCCATGACAGCCCGGAAGCCCCCGGAAGTGATCCGATTGCCGATTGGCGATTTCCGATTGGCGATGTTTGAGGCAACCGACCCCGAATCGCCCTTGACTTTCCACCCCTAACGTATACTCCCCGGCAATCGGCAATCGGCAATCGGCAATCGGCAATCGGCAATCGGCAATCGGCAATCGGCAATCGGCAATCGGCAATCGGCAATCGGCAATCGG
>JADZCD010000050.1 GCA_020851735.1 Phycisphaeraceae bacterium | reverse complement strand
CCGGGCGCCCGGGGGCGGGGATGAGTTTTGCTTTTTATTTAATGTTGGCGGAGGTTCCGCACCGGCTGTTTCTGGATCCGATGGCGTTGGACGGATACTGGCTGGCGCTTTTGATTCCGCCGGTGGTGGCGATGGCGGTGGTTTACAAGGGTATTAGAGTGGCGGATATGTCACGATTAGGGTGGGAAGCGGCACGGCTGAGCTTGCAGGTGGTGGGGTTGATGATTTTGGCGGCGGCGGTGTTGTGGGTGGTTGCGGTGTGGTGGTGAGGGGAGGGATTGAATAGGGATTGGGGATTAGGGATTGGGGGGTAAGGAAATGGCGGACATGAAGGACCTATTGGGATTGCTATTGGGGGGGGGGACGCTTACTTCGGCGCAGGCGGAGGAGGCGTTTGAGTTGATTATGAGCGGGCAGGCGACGGCGGCGCAGATGGGGGCGTTTTTGGCGTTGCTTGGCGTGCGTGAGCCGACGGTGGCGGAGATCGTGGGGGCGGCGAAGGTGATGCGGCAAAAAGTGACGGCGGTGCCGGTGCCCGAGGGGCTGCGGGTGATCGACACGTGCGGCACGGGGGGGACGGGATCGCGGACGTTTAATGTGTCCACCAGTGCGGCTTTGGTGGTGGCGGCGGTGGGGCGAGGGCGCGGGGTGGCGGTGGCTAAGCACGGGAATCGGTCGGTGACCAGCAAGTCGGGGGCGTCGCAGGTGCTCGAGGAATTGGGGGTGACGCTGGCGGTCAGCCCGGCGACGCAGGGGCGGTGTTTGCGTGAGGCGGGGATGTGTTTTTGTTTTGCGCCGGCGCATCATCCGGCGATGAAGCATGCGGCCCCGGTGCGGGCGGAGCTGGGCTTTCGGACGATTTTTAATCTGCTGGGCCCGCTGACAAATCCGGCGGGCGCCAAGCGGCAGGTGATGGGCGTCTCGAGCGCGGGTTGGACGACGCTGATGGCCCAGGCGCTAGGACAACTGGGGGCCCAGCGGGCGATGGTGGTGCATGGGACGATGGCGGATGGGACGGTGCTGGGCGAAGTGGTGACCAGCGGGGTGACGCGCATTGCGCATTGGGATGGGCGGGCGGTGCGTGAGGAAGAGATGGACGCGGGCAGACTGGGGATCAAGGCGGGCGATCCGAAAGCGTTTTATGTGGATGGTCCTAAGGAGAGCGCGCAGGTGATCCGCAAAGTGCTGGCGGGTGAAAAGGGACCGGCCCGGGACATGGTGGAGTTAAACGCGGCGGCGGGCTTGATGGTGGCGGAACTGGCGGGGGATTGGAAAGAGGGGATGGCGATGGCGAGCGCGGCGATCGATTCCAAGGAGGCGGCGCGGACGCTGTGCAAGTTGGTGGAGATCACCAGGGGGGAATAGGGGTTGGGGGTTAGGGGTTAGGGATTGGGGGTTGGGGAAAAAACAACTCCGCGTGATGGGCGGAGCAGGGATGAGGGGCGGGAGATTTTTATTGCAGGCGGGGGGCGAGGGGGGGGGTAGCGATCAACCCATGACGTTGAGGTTTTGGCCGACGCGGGGGTCGAGGGATTGAGCTTGGGTTTGGGCGGCGACTTGGGCGGCTTGTTCGAGCAGGGCGAGCATGGCCTGGCCTTGGTCTTTCATCACCTGCTGCGTCTTGGCGGCGACGGCGATGCTCACCTGGTAACCGAGGTTGGCGGACTCGACGGCGGAGCCAGTGGAGCTGATGGTGGACATGGTTGATCTATCGGCTGGGCGGCGGGGGAAGATGATTGTTTGTTGATGCGAACCGGAAGGCTCGATTCTAATTGAGCCGCAGATGAACACAGATGAACGCAGATGAACGCGGGGCCGAGGCACGAGCATCACGGTGGGGAGGGTGTGCCTTTGCGTTTATCCGCGGCTAAATCATTTGGATTGCTGAGGCTGGAGCTTTGGCTTTGGGGGCCGTTAGCGGCTGCGGAACCCTCGGCTCGTAACCCCCTGACTACTGATTCCTTCTACAATGCTTAGATGGACAGAGGTTCCTATAACCTGGCGATTGAGACATCGGGGCGGGAGGGGTCGCTGACGCTTGGGCGTGGCGGGGAGCGGCTGGAGAGTCAGACGTTGGTGCAGGCGCGGAGGCACAACGTGGAGTTGATGCCGGCGATCGCGGCGCTGTGCGGTAAGTACGGAGTGACGCCCGGGCAACTGGGGGAGGTGTATGTGTCGGTGGGCCCGGGTTCGTTCACGGGGCTGCGGGTGGGGGTGGCGACGGCGAAGATGCTGGGGCTGACGCTGGGGGCGAGGCTGGTGGCGGTGCCGACGCTGGAGGTGGTGGCGGGCAACGTGCCGGTGGAGATGGGGCAGGCGGGGGGGAATTTGCTGGTGTGTCTGAACCTTAAGAGAGAGACGGTTTATGCGGGGTTTTTCGCGGTTGAGGAGGGGCGGTGGGTGAGGCAGGGCGAGCCACGGCTGGCGACGGTGGCGCAGCTGCTGGAAGAGGGCAAGCGGCTGGTGGGAGTGGTGGGCGAGGGGCTGGAGATTTTGGGAGCGGAAGGCGGATCGGGTCCGCGGGTGTTAAGCTTGGAGTTTGCGGCGGGCAAAAGCGAGAGCGTCTGGCGGATCGGCAGGCGGTTGGCGGAGGCAGGGGCCTACGTCAGCGCGGAGGAATTACTGCCGCTGTATGTGCGTCCGCCGGAGGCGGAAGAGGTGTGGAAGCGGAGGCAGGCGGAAGCGGGGCGCGGCTAGAAGTTTGAGAGTCAGGCGGAGCTGGGGCAGGCTGCGCTTAGTCCCAGGCCTCCGGCGCGATGATAGAACACGGCGTGGTACCAAAACTGCACCCTCACCCTACCCTCTCCCTCAAAGAGGGCGAGGGGATCAGAGGGGAGATCTTTCGGGGGGTGGATGCTAAATGGGCCCAGGGATTTTTTCCCTGGGCTATGGAAAACTTTCATGTTGCCAAAAGTAGTCATTGTGGGAAGGCCTAACGTGGGCAAGTCGAGTTTGCTGAACCTGCTGGCGGGGCGGAGGGTGAGCATTGTGGACCCCACGCCGGGGGTGACGCGCGATCGGGTGTCGACGGTGGTGGAGCTGCCGTCAACGGAGCCGGGCGGCGCGGGGCTGGCGGTGGAGTTAGTGGACACGGGGGGGCATGGCATTGAGGACGTGGATGATCTGACGGTGGAGGTTGAGCGGCAGATCGCCATGGGGTTGTCCGACGCGGCGCTGGTGCTGTTTGTGATCGACGCGCAGGCGGGGGTGTTGCCGTTGGACGTGGCGGTGGCGCGGCTGCTGCGGATGTCGCAGGCGGTGGGGGGCAAGGGAAAAGGGAAACGAAAGCCCGCACCCTCACCCAACCTCTCCCGTTCCGGGGGCGGGGAGGGAGAGGAGATCAAGACAGATGCGGCTCACGGCGGGCAGCGCGGCTTGGGAGACAACGCACACAGCACCCTTCGGGATGCTGTGTGGCACCCGACGTCCGGGGGCGCGGAAGTGCTGCTGATAGCCAACAAGGTGGATTCGGGGGCGCAGGAGGCGGGGGCGGCGGAGGCGGCGAGCCTGGGGTTCGGGGAGCCGATCATGATTTCCGCCACCAGCGGGTATCGGCGGACGGAGCTGTTGCTGATGGTCCGCGCGTGCGTGGACGCGGTGGTGGCGGAGCTGGGCCCGGAGGAACAGGAGGGCGCGAGCCAGGCGGTGGATCAGGGGGTGCTGCTGGCGATCGTGGGCAAGCGCAACGCGGGCAAGAGCTCGCTGGTGAACGCGCTGGCGGGGCAGGAGCGGGTGATTGTCAGCGAGATTCCCGGGACGACGCGGGATTCGGTGGACGTGCGGTTTGAGATGGACGAGCGGATTTTGACGGCCATCGACACGGCGGGGCTGCGCAAGCGCAAGAGCGTGCAGGGGGACGTGGAGTTTTACAGTCATCAGCGGTCGCTGCGGTCGCTGCGGCGGGCGGACGTGGTGCTGCTGCTCATCGACGCGACGGTGCCGACGAGCGAAGTGGACCGGCAGCTGGGCAACGAGGTGCTGCGGCATCACAAGCCGACGGTGGTGGTGGTCAACAAGTGGGATTTGGTGGAGAAGGAACAGACGCAGGAAGCGTATGTGGAGTATCTGGACAAGGCGATGAAGGGGTTGGATTTCGCGCCGATCGCGTTTATCAGCGCCAAGAATCGCGCGGGGCTGCGGGAGCTGGTGGCGATGGCGCTGAATCTGCATCAGCAGGCGGGGCATCGGCTGGGGACGGGGGAGCTGAATCGGATTTTCGCCAAGATATTGGCCCAGCGCATGCCGCCGGCCAAGAGCGGCCGACGGGCGCGGATTTACTTTGTGTCGCAGGTGCAGATTTACCCGCCGACGATCGTGTTGTGGGTGAATCATCCGGACATGTTTGATCCGTCGTATGAGCGTTATCTGCTTAACCAGCTGCGGGAGGTGGTGCCGTTCAGCGAGGTGCCGATCCATTTGATCATCCGGGCCCGCCGCCAGGGCCGGGAGGAGGGGGCGGAAGCTGGGGGCGGGCATGTTTCCGGGGGCGGGGGGGATGAGGTGGCGGAGGCGATCAAGGAGCTGGAGGAGGAATTCGGGGCGGAGGAAGAGTAGGCGGAGAGAGTTTTACCACGGAGAGCACGGAGAGCACGGAGATAAGAACAGGAACTAATTCAAGGTTTTTTTGATCAATCTCCGTGGCCTCTGTGTTCTCAGTGGTAAATGTTTTCTTCTCGGCGCCCCTGTGTTCCCGGTGTGCTCGGTGGGGGATTTTTTTCTCTTCTTTACCACGGAGAGCACGGAGAGCACGGAGATAAGAACAGGAACTAATTCAAGGTTTTTTTTTGATCAATCTCCGTGGCCTCTGTGTTCTCAGTGGTAAATGTTTTCTTCTCGGCGCCTCGATGTCGCCGGTGTGCGCTGTGGTGAGTTTGTGCTTATGAATCTTATTCCACGGCGGGGCCGGTGGTGAAGGTGATTTTGATTTTGGAGTTGTCGCTGAGGGACTCGATCAGGAGGGCGAGGTCCTTGGCCTGGAGCTTGCCGACTTTGAAGCGGCCGGCGGAGTTTTCCAGGCTCAGGCTGGCGACTTGGCCGCTGCGGCGGATGACGAGGGTGGCGTCGTCGTCGAGGCGGGCTTCGCCGTGGTGGTGATATTTGTGGAAGATCATTCGTTCGGAAGTGATGACGATGCCGGCCAGGCCGTAGTCGTGCTTGCTCATGTCCGCGTCGCAGAGGTAGGTCTGGAAGCGTTCGCCGGGGGCGAATTTGCACCAGACGTTTAAGCGTTGGCGGCTGGTTTCGGGCAGCAGGTTCCAGGCGTCGCTGTTGATCGAGGACAAGTCGGCTTCGAGGAGGGCGTATTCCGGGCCACAGACGCCGTTGACGCGGGCGAGCCAGGAGAGGGCGGTGATGCTGTCGGGGATGCGGACTTCGCAGGTGGAGCCGCCCTCGGAGCGGGTGTAGGTGCGGGCTTCTAAGAGAACTTGGTGATGGCGGGGGCAAGTGAAGTAGGGCAGGTAGGAATCGAAGGGTTTGGCGATGCCCTCGATGTGGGGGGTGATGGCGTTGATGGCGGCGAGGGAGCGATTTTTCAGAGCGTGTTCGTGTCCGAGCTGCAGTTCGCGGGGGGAGCGGCCGTTCTCGGGAGCGCGGTCGGCGAAGACGACGGGACGGGCGACTAAGTCGTTGACGTTGTCCGAGCCACAGACGGCGCAGCGGGAGGGCATGGCGGCGCGGAAGCCGTCGTGCTCCAGCCAGAGGGAGTCGAAGTGGAAGATGACTTCCTGCTGAGTGACTTCGCGGACGACTAAGTGGGGGATGAGTTCGGTGATGTGGAGGCTGGTGGGGTAGCGCCCGGCGGAAGAGGCGGGGGCGGAGCGTGGGGCGGGGGGAGAACTGGCGGGGGGCGATTCTTGGACGGCTTCGGCGAAGACGGGGTCGCCGGAGGCCAAGTGGCTGGCGGCTTTGGGGGCGATGGGGCGGGAAGTGCGTGTCGGCGGGGTGGAGGGGGGCGAGGGTTTTTCTTCCTCGACGGTGCGGGGTGAATGGGAGCGTTCGGTGGGGACTTGTTTAGTCTGGGAGGGGGCGACGGGTTCGTCGCGTTCGTTCATCAATTTGTCCAGGTCCTCTTCGAGCCAGTGGGAGACGGTCTGCTCCATCAGCTCGGAGGGCTTGGGGATGATGAATTTAGTGTTGCAGATCGGGCAGCGGCCGTGGCGTCCGCAGGCTTCGGCGGGCACCTTCAGGGCCTGGTCGCAACTGGGGCAGCGGATGGTTAAGGCCATGGGTCAAAACCCCGCGAAAAAATGGTGCAAAACCAAAGAAAGGCAAGACACGTGGGCCCATGACGAAACAAGCGATATTTCTGTCTCGAGGATACCCCCGTATGGGGGGTTAGGCAATGGGGAATGAGGGGGAGGGAATAGAGGGAATGGCGAATGGCGAATGGCGAATGGCGAATGGCGAATGGCGAATGGCGAATACAATTTTACCCCGTACCCCGTACCCCGTACCCCGTACCCCGTACCCCGTACCCCAATCGTCAGGCGCCGGTTTTCTTTTCCGCGGAACTCTTGGTGGCGTGATAGAGGGATTTAACTTCGGTGGAGGTGAGCATGCGCCACTGGCCGGGGGCGAGTTTTTTGAGTTTGAGGCGGCCGATGGCTACGCGTTGGAGGCGGCGGACTTTAAGGCCCAGGCGGGCGAGGAGGCGGCGGAGACGGCTACAGATGGGCCTACGCGTGCCAACCCTTCTGGCGGAGATACGTCAATAACTCTGCGGGGTGATTGGTGCAGATGATGTCGGCGCCGCGGGCAATCACCCAGCCCCAATGTCCGTCGGGGTCCTGCAAGGCAAGGGCGTCGGTTCGCCCGGCGCACATGGACGGTTTGAGGGGGCTGACCCAGACATGAATCCCGGCCTGCTGTATTGCGGGAAGCAGGGGAAGAAGCGCGGAATTTTCCGACTCGTACCTGGCCATGAATGCCCAGGGGTGACACTCCTGCACGTAAGACTGGATGTAGTCCGAGGTGGGAACCATAAGCTGGGGCATGTAGCGAATCGGCGCAAACAGGTGGCCAAACATGGGGCGCACCTGGTGGGCGGGAGCATCCCCGAAGAAGATCGCCTGTGCGAGTGTGTTCGTGTCCTTGAGCAGATTCAGCGTCTGGGGCAGATAGTCCAGACTCTTATCGAGGCAGACCAGGCAGCGGTCTTTGGCCAGGGTCAATACCTCGGCCAGACGCGGGATGCGGTGGGGGGTGGGTTTACCTTGGTGATCCTTAAGCCGCAGAGTCTGGATATCCCGCCAAGGGAGGTCGTGGATGGGGCCGAAGCCGGTGGTCGTTCGGTCCAGGGTGCGATCGTGCATCACCACCAATTCACCATCCCTCGTGCGGCGAATGTCGATTTCAAGGATGTCAACTCCCAGCGCCAGACTTGATGCAACAGCCTCAAGCGAGTTTTCAGGGGCGCACTGACAGTGGCCCCGATGAGCAGCCACCAAGACGCGGTTTTTGTCGCAGTTCATTTCCGCGATCCCATGTCAGTGCGGCAATTCGACGACGAGTGTAAATGCGGCGGCCTGTGCGAGCCAGAGCTTTGCTGAAGGGGAACTTGATTGGGGATGTGGGTCGGTCATGGGGTGTGGAGGGGGCTTGGAGGCAGGGGTTAACAAAGCCCAGCCTCCAACAGAGCACGTAGAAAGGTCCGCCCATTCGCGTTATCTGAGATCTGCGATAGAACCTCGTTGGCTGGAACCACACGGCGATAACGTGTCTCAAACCGCGGCTCCCACGGCTGTAACTCGACATCCGCCCCCCACAACGACCGCACCAGCACCAAGCCTGCCTCGCTGCCCCTGACACAACGCCCCTGCGAGAAACCAAGCAGCCGCACCGCGCCGACGCTCGCACAAGCCTCCTCCGCTAGCTCCCGCCGCAGCGTCTGCTCCCAGGTCTCCGCACCTTCGGGGCGACCCGCTGGGAATTCCCAATGTGCCCCGTCTTGACTTACGAGAACGATGCCTCCCTCTGATGTGACACAGATACCCAGCGAGCCATGATTCTTGCCGCTGGGAGGCGACTGCGGCCGGTGCCAGGTAACGAGCCATTCCTGGCCACCTGACTTAACGCGCATCAGTTCGCCGTCCCTGAGCGGGTCGCGTTCATCGGCCTCTATGGGGATCTTGGGCACGCAGTCTCTTTCTTCGCGCCGATGCGCAGAATACCCCCACTTTACGACCAGTGATAGGGTATCTGGTCTGGCGAAGGGGTGCATGGAAGTGCTTAGAGGCCTCCTGAGATAGAGCATTTACCCGCTGGATTGTCCTTTTACACACTCAGCGGAACATTTTGGCTCCATTTCCTGTCCAGTCCCACACTCTCGCCGTACGCGATCATCTCGTCCCAGCTTGCGTCGCGCTTGAGCGGCAGCTTGAAGAAGCGGCCTTTGAGCACGACGTACAACACGCCGTCTTGAATGTTGAACAGGTGCATATACCAGCCCCTCTTGATAGCCGCCGCCAACTCGGGCAGCAGACCCGCGACCTGGTCGCGGGGGATCCCATACTGGCGGACGTGCCAGATGGGGTCCGGTTCAGTGGGCCGGTCTTCGCGTCGCTCTTTCTGGAAATAGGCGGCCACCTTCGTAAAAAGCCGTTCATCTCCCACGCTCTCGACGATGATGCCGCAGGTGTACATGTGGCCACCCTCTTTGGTCACGGCGAAGGTAGCGGCGACCGGGCATTGCGGCAACTGATAGGAATTTTGATCTGAGTGGGGTTTAGTGCGGGGCCTTGGTGGACTGATAGAGGGATTTGACTTCGGTGGAGGTGAGCATGCGCCACTGGCCGGGGGCGAGGTTTTTGAGTTTGAGGCGGCCGATGGCTACGCGTTGGAGGCGGCGGACTTTAAGGCCCAGGCGGGCGAGGAGGCGGCGGATTTCGCGGTTTTGGCCTTCCTGGAGGGTGATGGCCAGGCGGGTGCGGTCGCCGCGGGTTTCGTCGCGTTGATAGCCTAGGAGGCGGATGGCGGCGAACTGCGCTTTTTTGGCGCGGATTCTGGTCTGGCCGGGCTTGGCGCGGGCGGGGCGATGGGCGAGGAACAGGCCTTCCTGGAGGCGCTGGATTTCTTCTGCGGTCAGGCGGCCACGGACGGAGACGAAGTATTCCTTGGTGACCTCGAAGCTGGGGTGAGTTAAGCGATAGGCCAGGTCGCCGTCGTTGGTCAGGAGGATCAGGCCGGTGGAGTCGGCATCGAGCCGACCTACGGGGTAGATGCGCTTGCCGCGGATGGCTTCCTTGGGGATCAGGTCCAGGACGGTTTTTTCGGCGTAGGGATCGCGGACGGTGGAGACGACGCGGCGGGGCTTGTGGAGCATCAAGTAGATGCCGTCGGGGTGCGGGCTGTGGCGTTGCGCGGGGGCTGGCGTTTTAACTTCAGGGGAAGGCTGGTGGGAGGATGGTCTGGATGATTGGCGGGGATTTCGGGGGTTCCGGGGGCGGGGGATTTCCAGGCCATCGACTTCGATGCGGTCGGTATGGGGATCGACCCAGGCGGGGAGGGTGGTGACGCGAAAGCTGTTGACGGTGACGCGGCCGGCGGTGATCAGATCCTCGGCATGTCGGCGGGAGGCGATGCCGGCCTCGGCGAGGGCTTTCTGGAGGCGGATGCCGCGGGAGGCGTCGGTGAGTTCGGGGGGCAGGGAGGATTTTTTGGGTTTGCGATTCATAAACAAACAGGGAATGGGGGTGCGAACGAGCCGGGCACGGCGTGCCCGGTCCGGGCTCACAGAGCCCGGCTCTGATAAACAAAGGAAACGCTCGGAGGGGAAGAGGTTATCACGGGTTGGTGGCGGGCCATGACGTGTCGGTCGATTAAGCGGATGGCGGCGAAGGCGATCAGGATCAGGGCGATAAAGACCGCCAGGCGGATGGGCCAGGGGGAGAGGGAGGAGTGGGAGGGGGGAGGGGAGGTCATGTCGACGATCTCATGTACCACCAGATGGTGGAGCGGTTTTGGCGTTGGGGTAGGTGGCGTGGGCGCCCGCGTGGAAATTGCCCAGGGATTTCTTTCCTGGGCTTTAGGAGGCGGGGGAGGGGGGTGGGGAGTTCGAAGAGTCTAACTGCGGGCTTCCGCCCGCAGCTATTTTATTGGGGTAGACGATAGTGTGGCGGTGGTTCTTGCCGGGGGTTTATTCATCGAATTCGTCGCCGCGGAAGGTGGAGCCTAGGTAGAGTTGGCGGACTTGTTCGTTGCTGACGATTTGTTTGGGGGTGCCTTCGGCGAAGACCTTGCCTTCGAAGATGACGTAGGCGCGATCGACGATTTCCAACGTGCGTTGGACGTTGTGATCGGTGATGAGCATGGCGATGTGGTGTTCCTGGCGGAGGCGGCGGATCTCGGCCTGCAATTCCTCGACGGCGACGGGATCGACGCCGGAGAAGGGTTCGTCGAGCAGGATCAGGGAGGGTTGGGTGATCAGGGCGCGGGCGATTTCCAGTTTGCGGCGTTCCCCGCCGGAGAGCGTGCGGGCCTGCTGGTCGGCGAGCTTGAGGAGGTCGAAGCGGGACATGAGTTCCTCGGCCCGGCTATGGCGCTGGGCGCGGGTGAGGGGGCGGGTTTCGAGGATGGCCATCAGATTCTGCTGGACGGTCAAGCGTTGGAAGACGCTGGGTTCCTGGGCAAGGTAGCCCATGCCGCGGCGGGCGCGTTTGAACATGGGCAGGCTGGTGACGTCCTGGCCGTTGAAGATGACCTGGCCTTCCTCGGGGGTGATCATGCCGATGGTCATGCGGAAGCTGGTGGTCTTGCCGGCGCCGTTGCGGCCGAGCAGCCCGACGATTTCGCCTTCGGCTAAGTCGTAAGACACGCGGTTGACGACGGTGCGGCCGCTGTAGGTCTTTACCAGGTTGGAAGCTTTGAGGATGAACAAGGTGGGCTCATATTAACCGAAGGCGGAGTTTGGAGGAGGAAAGGGGGGGAGGAGTGGGGGTTGGAGGCTAGGGGTTGGGGGTTAGGGATTAGGGATTGGGGGGTGGGGGAAGACGTGCCCAGGGATTTCTTCCCTGGGCTTTAGGAGGGGCGGGGGGTGCGGTGGTGCGGGGGTGACCGCGTCGGGGGCGACGCGGCTTGCTTTGGAGAGGGGTTTTCGTGGGGTGATTGCGGGGCGCTACTTGCGGGGTGGTTACTTGCGGGGGGGGTTGCTTCCGGGGGGTTAGCGCATGATCCAGGAGGGGTCCAGGGGGACGACTTCCTGTTGGCGGGGGGAGGGTGGTGTGCCGGGCAGGCCGTAGCGGAGCATGAGGGTCTTGCGCATCAGCACGGGTTCGCCGGTGAGGGGATTCTGGATCTGGGCGGTTTCGCCGCTTAGGCCTTCGATCATGAGATTGATCTGGCCGACGTCGTGGCCCAAGTCGGGCCAGATGACCACGCTTTCGCGGGCGTTGTCAGCACCCTGCAGGACGCGGCCGATGATCTGGACGGGGCTTTCCAGGAGCGAGTTGCCTTCGCGCTGTTTGATGGCGTCAAAGACCTGGACGGGGATGTCGCGCCCGGCGGAGAGGATGTCGCCTTCGTCGGTGGCCAGGGTGATTTCGGGAATGAACATCTGCTGGCGATCGGTGTTGTTGGTGACTTTGTAGGTGAGGTACCAGAACCAGCGGGTGTTGCCCTGCAGGTCGGTGATGGACAGGACCTGGGGTGTTTTATAGGTAATGTCCAGTTGCCAGCTTTTGGAGACGGCGGCCGGCTCGGGATAGGCCAAGAGCATGGCGGTGGGCAGGAGGACTAAGGCCAGGACCAGGAAGGCGCGGAAAGATCGAAAGCGGGCAAAGCGCAACGTGTTACGGATCACGGGATGCTCCCTGGCAAGGAGGAAAAACGCGGGGGTCGGCAGATTAGGCCCGACCCGCTCGATTCTAAGATGCGATCCAAGCAGGTCAAACCACCCCCGCCCCCGGAAGTTAGAGTCCCGGCCCCCGGAAGCGAGACACTGGGAAGGTGAGAGAGGGCCTGGGAAGTTTGAGCAGGCTTGGGCAAGCTCGCGGGCGGGCCCCGCATTTCCATGCGGGGCTGTGATTCAGGCTGGGAGTACTGCTTGCACCGGAGGAACAAGGCGGTGCCCAGGGATTTCTTCCCTGGGCTTTATTGGGGGGGCAAAACGTTGGCGGCTTGGGGAGGTAAGCTGGGGGGTATTGGCGGATGTCGGGTGTGGAGGTGGACAGGCGGGCAAGCAAAGGTCAGGCGGTATGCAGGGACAGCAGGAAATTGTGTTGAGCGACGGGCGACGGGTGACGGTTGAACCGATCGGTGTCGACCGGCGATCGCAGACTTTGGGATTGCTCTTAACCGGGCGGGTGGATGCGCCGGCGGGGGAAGTGGAGCGGATCTTAGAAGGATTCGGCCAGGACAAACTGGCGACCTGTCCGCTGTGGGTGGCCAAGGAAGGGGGCACGCCGCGGTCGGCGGTGATGATCATGCCGTATCCGGGTCGGACGGGGATGGTTTTTTTGCCGCCGCTGGGGGAGGAAGAGAATGGCGGGATTACACCCTCACCCTACCCTCTCCCTCAAAGAGGGCGAGGGGATGAAACAGGAGACGAGCACGGCGATCTTCGATCGCCCGCTAAACAGGGAATTGCGGGCACCCCTTCGGGGGTTACTTCCGGGGGTACTTCCGGGGGCGGGGGCACTTCCGG
>JADZCD010000049.1 GCA_020851735.1 Phycisphaeraceae bacterium | reverse complement strand
GTCATCACCGCCTGCATGCGCAAGCTCCTGACGATCCTCAACGTGATGGTCAAAACTCAGTCCCATTGGAATCCCAAACTCGTACCCTCAAACCCTTGACATTCAACACAGCCGCTCCGTGGTGAAAATCTCGGCGCCCTCTGCGGTGAAAATTCTTTTTGCCTATGCCTCTTCGCTCTGGCGCAGGTTGGCCAGCACGCTCAAATCTTCCAGCGTGGTGGTGTCGCCTTGGACTTCGCCGCCGTGGGCCAGTTCACGCAGCAGCCGGCGCATGATTTTGCCCGACCGGGTCTTCGGCAGCGCATCGGTGAAGCGGATCTGATCGGGCTTGGCGATCGCCCCGATCTCCTTGCCCACGTGCTGGATCAGTTCCTCTTTCAACGCTTCGCTGGGCTTCTGCCCAGCCTTAAGCGTCACGAAAGCCGCGATGCCCGTGCCCTTGATCTCGTGCGGCATGCCGACCACCGCCGACTCGGCCACGGCCGGGTGACTGACCAGGGCTGACTCCACCTCGGCGGTGCCCAGCCGATGCCCGGACACGTTGATCACGTCGTCCACCCGGCCCATGACCCAGAAGTTGCCTTCCGGATCGCGCCGCGCCCCGTCGCCGGCAAAGTAGAACCCGGGAATCTCCGCCCAGTAGGTCTTGACGAATCGTTCCCGGTCGCCCCAGATGCCGCGCAACATCGAAGGCCAGGGCTTGCGGATCACCAGGAATCCGCCGGCGTTGGGCGGCATTTCCTGCCCGTCTTTGCTGACGATGGCGGCGTCGATGCCGAAGAACGGCCGCGTGCACGAGCCCGGCGTGGTCGTCGTGGCCCCCGGGATCGGCGTGATCATGTGCCCGCCGGTTTCGGTCTGCCACCAGGTGTCCACGATCGGGCAGCGGTCCCCGCCGATGTGCTTCTGGTACCACATCCACGCTTCGGGATTGATCGGCTCACCGACCGTGCCCAGCACTTTCAAGCTCGACAGATCGTGCTTGCCGGGGTGTTCGTCGCCCCATTTCATAAACGCCCGGATGGCCGTGGGCGCGGTATAGAACTTGGTGATTTTGTGCCGCTCGATGATATCCCAGAAGCGGTCCGGCCCGGGGGAATTGGGCGCCCCTTCGTACATGAACGTCGGCACGCGATTGGGCAATACGCCGTAGATGATGTACGAGTGCCCGGTGATCCAGCCCACGTCGGCCGTGCACCAGTAAAGCTCGCTGGGGTCTTCTTCGTGCAGGTCAAAAACGTAGCGGGAAGTCAGGTACGTGTGCACCATGTATCCGCCGGTGGTGTGCATGATGCCCTTGGGCTTACCGGTCGTGCCGGAGGTGTAGAGGATGAACAGCAGGTCCTCGCTGTCCATCGGCTCACAAGGACACTGGTCGGAGGCGTCGCGCATTAAATCATGCCACCAATGGTCTCTTCCGGGGGCGGGGGTCATCTTGACGGGATTCTCCGTGCGCTGATAGACGATGACCGTCTTAACCAGATTGGTCATGCTCAGCGCTTCATCCACCGTGTCCTTCAGCGGCACCGGTTTGCCGCGGCGGAATCCGCCGTCGGCCGTGATGAGGATGGTGCTTTGGGCGTCTTCGACGCGGTCCTTGATGGCGTTGGCGCTAAACCCGCCGAAGATCACCGAGTGCGGCGCGCCGATGCGGGCGCAGGCGAGGACGGCGATGGCCAGCTCCGGCACCATGGGCATGTAGAGGGTGACGCGATCGCCCTTTTTGACGCCCTTGGACTTGAGCACGTTGGCGAACTTGGCGGTTTCGCGCTGCAGGTCGCGGTAGGTCAGACGGCGTACTTCGGGGGGTTGGCCTTCGCGCATCGGCTCGCCTTCCCAGACGATGGCCAGCTTGTCGCCTAACCCGTCAGCCACCTGGCGATCGACGCAGTTGTAGCAGAGGTTGGTTTTCCCGCCGACGAACCACTTGGCGTCGGGCAGATTCCATTCCAGCACCCGATCCCACTTCTTAAACCAGTGGAGTCTGTCGGCCTGTTCGCCCCAGAACTTTTCGGGGTTGTCGATCGACTGGTGATACAGCCGTTCATATTCCTTAAACGACTTGACGTGCGCGCGGACCGCAAAATCCACGGGCGGAGCGAACTGCCTTAGCTCGTGCATGATCGATTGCATGGCGCCGTTGGAGTTGTCAGGCCCGGCGGAAGCTGGGCTGACAGCCTTAGCTGCGGACGAAGTGCGGGGAGAGGTCATGGAGGGCAGCTCCTATACACAGATGTCGATTTGATCCGGCAGATAAAGCTGGACTTAGAACCATTTCAAGACCAGCTACAGGAACCAATTTTCCCGGACGAGGCCAGAACAGCTTTCCGGGCACAGCCTTAAGTTAGGTTTCCAGGGCCTGCAAGGCAAGAGGATAATGTGGAAATGATAATATAAACTCTTTTTGGTATTAAGTTTGTTTGTGCGTGCATTCATTTTTTTATTCGCATTTTTATGCCAAAACGCTTTCTGGTTTCACCGGCTACGGGTGGCGATCCAGATGTTTTCCACAAAACCGAACAAATTAAGAGTTAAAAATTGACATTGCAGTTTTACTGAATAACCTTCTTCGAATCTATCAGATGAGACTGAGTCTCATTTATCTTTATTAATCTTTAAGGAGAAAATCATGAGATTTGGTAGTCGGATCATCCTGATGGGGGCGAGTTTTTTGACGTGGGCGGGAGTGGTTCCGGCTTGGGGCGAGGTGATTGAGCCGGCGGAAAGCGGTAGCAGGGACGTCTTCATCTACGAGTTTCTGCCGACGTTCAACTTTGAGGTGATGGGGCCCAGCTTCCAGTCGGTTCTGGCGGCTGGCAAAACGGGGGTCGGGCATGACGTGCGGACATTGATTGATTTTGACCTTTCGAGCGTGGGCATACAGGCGGATGACCTGTGGTCAGCCCAGTTGAGCCTGTACGTGATCGACGGCTCGCAGGTGGGTTTTCCTTTCGGCAATCCTTCGGAGCAGGCGAGTGTGACGGCGGAGATCTTCGCTGCCCAGAGCGCCTGGAGTGAGGCGGCGGTGAACTGGACGACGCAGCCGGGGCACGGCGTCAGCCCTATCGCCAGCACGCTGGTGGCGGGCGTGGGGCAGTGGGTGAGCTTTGACGTTACGTCGTTGGTACAGGATTGGCTCAGCGGCGCGCAAACGCAGTTGGGCTTTGTGGTCGAAGCGGCCAACAGTGCCCTGGACCCGGTGTCGGGGAACGCGGTGGCGCTGGTGTTTGCATCCGCAGCGGGGACAAATCGACCCAAGCTGGAACTGACGGCGGTGCCTGAGCCTGGGACGGGGCTGGTGCTGTTGACGGTGCTGGCGGCTGGCGCGGTCCGACGGCGGCGGCGGGTGAAGTAAATCACAGGCATAGCGGGGGAAATGCGGCGGGGATTTTTTGGCGGTTTTTTGGGAGGTAGCTGGGGTGGCTGCCAAAGGTTTGACAGTGTGGTGCCAGGCTGTGTGCGCCCGAGGGGCGACTGGGGGCATCGTGAGGGGACGCTCGTGGTCCGCCTGCGCCCCCGCCCCTGGAACAATCCGCGGAAGCGGATTCACGCTGATCGAATTGCTGGTGGTGATCGGGATATCGGGGGTGGTGATGGGTTTGACGTTGTCGGCGGTGGCGCATTGTCGGGGGCAAGCGCACGCGGTGCGGTGTTTGAATAATCTTCGGCAGATCGGGCAGGTGGTGATGGCCTATGCCAACGATCACGATCAGCATCTGCCGATGGTGGAGGAGCCGATCTGGCAGAAGGGCGGACAGATCCAGTGGGACGCGGACCCAAGGGACCGGGAGAGTTCGCCTAATAGTTTCCTGAACGTGATGGCGGATTATCTGAACGACCCGGCGGTGTTGGTTTGTCCCTCGGCGGTGCTGGGGTATCCGCGCCGGCAATTCGCGGTGACTTACCGGTTGTCGGCGGCCAACAATCGCAACGGGGTGGCGGCGACGGTGGACCAATTGGTGATGAATTCGGGGGCGGTGCAGTACGACTACAGCTTGAAGTATTTCAACGGTCGGCCGTATGAGCTTAAGCACGTGGACGGAGGGCAATTGCCGCCGAGGTTGGCGGACGGCGCGGGCCCGTATTACCTGGCCAGGGATTTTCTGGAGCGCACGCCGGACGGGAAATTCATCAAGCCCCATGAGGAAGGGTTCAACCAGCTGTTTCTGGACATGCACGTGGAGAGGCTGACAAGCGGGGAATCGTTGACGTATCCGTAAATGAAATGAACGGGAGCCAGGCGATGGCCACGAGCAAGTGGATCAAGCGATTGGGCGTGTGGGGCTTTTTTTTCTTTCTGTGCAAGGGACTGGCGTGGCTGATCGTGCCGGTGCTGCTGGCCAAGGGGGTTTTCAGCAGCATGGGGGACTAGGTGAAGTGGGCGGCCCGAGGGTTGGTTTGGGGCGGGAGCAAGGGTAGAGCGAACGGGTGGAACGCAACTTTTATTGGGAGTAATGAGGATGACTCAGGTCACGAAGGATTCGGGTGGCACGGCAATGGCGGCGGTGGGCCAGGAGCGGGGTGAGCGGCGGGGGAAAATCCGGGAGGCATTCTTGAAGAATCCCAGCCAGATGACGGTGGTGCTGGCCCGGCAGCTGGGCGTGCCGGAGGTGGAGGTGGTCGACGCCGTCGGCCCGGAGATGAGCACGGAGCTGGACGCCGGACGGTGGGAGGAGATTCTGCGGAGTTTCGAGGAGTTGGGCCAGGTGCACGTGATCTGCAGCAACAGTTCGGTGACGCTGGAGGTGTTCGGGCAGTTCGGCAACTTCAGCACGTGGGGCGATTTCTTCAACGTGCAGAGCAAGACGCTGGACATGCACCTGCGGCCCAGGACGTTGGCGCGGGTTTTCGCGGTGGAAAAGCCCAGCCACATGGACGGGGTGTCGACCCTCAGCTTTCAGTTCTTCAATCAGCAGGGGGAGGCGGCTTTCAAGGTGTTTTTGACCTTCGGCAGCCAGGCCCCGACGGCGGTCAAGCAGGCGGCGTTCGCGGGGATCCGCCGGCGGTTTGCCCGTTGAACGATCCATGACGAGGGCGAAGGCGAGCCCGTGTTAGCCCGGGCGCGGCAGGCCCGGGTTTTTCGATGCGCTCATTTGACCCGGCTGGGCGTGGGCGCGATAGTGGTTTTAGCGCGGCATGGCCGGCACCACTTATGCAAGGGGAAATGACATGCTGATCTGGCCCATCCTCGGCGTCATCGTGTTGGTGCTGATCGTGGTGGTTCTGTGGTTCATCGCCACCTACAACGGGTTGGTGCGGCGGCGGGTGCAATGCGACAACGGCTGGGCGCAGATCGACGTGCAGCTTAAGCGGCGCTATGACCTGATTCCTAACCTGGTGGAGACCGTCAAGGGATATGCCGCGCACGAGAAAGGCACGCTGGAGGCGGTGATCAAGGCCCGCCAGCAGGCGATCGACGCTTCGTCGGTGAAGGACCAGGCGCTGGCGGAGAATCTCCTGACCGGGGCGCTGCGGCAGCTTTTTGCCTTAAGCGAGCGCTACCCGGACTTAAAGGCCAATCAGAACTTCATGCAATTGCAGGAAGAACTGGTGAGTACGGAAAACAAGATCGGCTTTGCCCGCCAGCACTACAACGACGTGGTGACCGGGTACCACACGGCCCTGGCGATTTTCCCCTCCAACGTGGTGGCGGGGATGTTCGCGTTTGCCAAGCGGGAGTTTTTTGAAATTGAAGCGGCGGCGGAACGGCAGGCGCCGAAGGTGCAGTTCTGAGATAGGGATTAGGGATTGGGGGTTAGGGGTTGGGGAAAGAACCTGGTGGGGTGCGGAGCGGCGAGCTGCTTCGTGGATTCGCGGAGTCTAACCTCGTGCTTCCGCACGAGGCTGTTTCCAGAGGGATCTTCCATGAAGTAATTCCCGACCCCTCACTCCTGGCTTTTAGCTCATTTTTTTTCGATGCTTGATCCTACGCATGTCTACCACGGAAAACCGCCCATCGCTGCCGTCGGATGTTCACGCTTATCCCGCGGACGTGACGTTTGAGGATCTGTTGGCGCACAATCGGCGGGAGAGCGTCTGGCTGCTGGGGGGCATGGGATTACTGGTGGTGGCGGTGGCGATGGCGGCGACGGCGCTGGTGATGGTGTATGGCATGGGGAGCGTCAATCGGCAGGGGTTGTTGATCGCGGGTGCGGCCGGTCTGGCGGTCAGCCTGTTGACGGGAACCTGGAGCTATTTCGGCGGGGCGCAGACGGTCTTGGCCATCAGCGGAGCCAGGGAATTGGCCCGGGCGGAGGATCCGCAGCTGTTCAACGTGGTGGAGGAGCTGGCCATCGCGGGAGGATTACCCGCGCCCAAGGTGTATTTGATGGACAGCCCGGCCCTGAACGCTTTTGCCACGGGGCGTGATCCACAGCACGCGGCGGTGGCGATCACCCGGGGCTTGCGGGAGAAGCTGACGCGCGACGAATTGCAGGGGGTGATGGCCCACGAGATGGCGCACGTGCGGCACCTGGACATTCGGCTGATGATGCTGGTGGCCACGCTGGCGGGTCTGATCGTGCTGACCTGCGACATCACTTGGCGGGTGTTGCGCGGGATGGGGCGCGGGGGGCGCGGGTCGTCGCGGCGGGGCGGCAAGGGGGGCGGCGCGGCAATATTGATCGTGCTGGTGCTGGCGATTCTGCTGGCGATTGTGGCGCCGCTGGTGGCGCGACTCATTCAGTTCGCCATCAGCCGACAGCGGGAATATCTGGCCGACGCCGGGGCGGTGGAACTGACGCGCTATCCTAAGGGGCTGGCGGACGCGCTGCGCAAACTGGCGGCTGATTCTACGCCTTTGGAACACGCCAATCGGGCGACGGCGCACATGTACATAGTCAATCCCATCCTGCAGGCGAAGGAGCGCATGGAAGTGGATTCGGTTTTCGCCACGCACCCGCCGATCGGCAAGAGGATCGCCAGGCTCGAGGCGCTGATGCGGTGAGGAGGAGGAGGGGGGAGTTGGGAGTTAGGGGAAGGACGAAGCCGGGGGAGTAATAAGTTTTTGGCGGCGATATGCAGGTGTCCGGCAGCGGTTTTTGAGCCATTTTTCGCTTAATTGTGAGTGCGGGGGGAATTTTGAATCTGGCGTGCAAACGCCCGATAAGTGTTATTTGTCGGTCGCGGGGAACCCCTTAAATAGAACCTCCTTGATTGTGTCGATCTCACAAAGCATCTGAAGACTGCAGGGTTGTGTTTTGTTGCGGTCGGAAGGTCGTGCGACCTTCACGGGGAAATTGGCCGGGGAATTGGCTCATTTTCCTGCGCAGATGGATGCGGCGAGGCAAAAAAACTGGGAGGCATCGGCCATGCAAGGGCAATTCAAAGCGCGTTGGCAGGTATCCGTGTCGGCAGGTTTGCTGTTGGCGCTGGCGGGGACGCTGGCGGGGGCTGGCGTGGAAGCGAGCGAGCCTGTCAGTGCGGCGGCGACGACGCAGCCGGCGGATGTTTCGGCTACCCAGCCGGCCAAGGCGGAGAGTCCTGCCACCCAGCCAGCGAAGGCGGCGGCGGATACGCAACCAGCCAAGGCGGAAGCCAGCGCCACACAGCCGGCGAAAGCAGCCGCGGCGGATACGCAACCAGCCAAGGCCGCGGCGGCCACGCAGCCGGCCAAAGCAGAGTCGACGCCGACGACGGCGCCCGCGGCGCAAGCGGTTTCGGCTGGACCGCCCCAAGCCAAGGATAAGGCCCAGCCGTCGGGAAAGAGCATGGATCAATGGGTGGCCCAGATCGGCGTGCCGGGCAAGTTTGACGCGCCGGCGTTGGTGGTGGCGCCGCGGCCGGCGTACGGGGAAAAAGGCGGCAAGGCGGAGGTTCTGGCGGCCCAGGTAAGAGTGGAGGTATCGGGGGCAATCGTCTACGTCTTCTGGATCGTGACCCTCGTGACGGTGATTTTGACGGTGGGGCTGGTCTGGGGATTGGGCAAAACGCGCGGGCAGGACGGTTCGACGCAGCACGCGCTGACGATCGGAGCGAAGCTGGTGGCGGGTTTTGGCGCTTTGGCGACGCTGATTCTGCTGGTGAGCACGATGTCGCTGTCGTCGCAGCACGCCAGCCAAGCGATGGCGGAAGAGTTCGGCAACATCGTGGAGGACGCGGCGATCCTGGAGGCCATTCAGCGGGACGTGCTGATGGTCCGCATGAACGTCAAGGATTTTCTGATCAGCAACACCGACGCGGACTTGAAGCAGTATTCCGATTACATGGCGGCGGTGCATGCGAAGCTGGACAAGGCGCAGAAGGACATTCTTAATCCCCAGCGGGCGAAGATGATCCAGGCTGTGCACGATCTGATGGAGGAATACGAGCAGTGGTTCGCCAAGGCGGTGGACGCCATCGACACGCGCAATGGCGTGGTCAACAGCCAGTTGACGGTGGCGGGCGTGCGTCTGGTCCAGGTGTTCGAAGCCATCATCCAGACCGCCCAGGCGGACGGCGACTTCGAGGCGGGGCTGGCAGCGGCCGAGTGCCTTGATCATCTGGCGTTGGCGCGGATGAACGTGAACAAGTTCCTGCGCAGCAGCGACGAGGCGGACGCCCAGGCGGCGGCGGCTGGACTCCAGGAGGGGCGGCAGAAGATTCAGGATTTGGCGGGGCAGATTCAGAACGCCAACCGCAAAAAGTGGCTGGCGGAGGCTGAGCAGGGCTTTGATTTCTACCTTAAGAAAATTGAGCCGGCCATCGAAGCCATGCGTGAGCGCAACAGCGTGGTCCAGGAGCACCTGGACAAGCTGGGGCCGACGATCGCGGCGGAGGGCGTCAAGCTGGTGGAATCGATTCGCCAGTCGCAGGTGGAGTTACAGGCCAAGACCAACGCGGCGGCGGTGGCGGCGCGGCTGCAGGCGGTGGTGATCAGCGCGGTGGCGTTGGGGGTGGCGATATTGGTCAGCGTGTGGTTGATCAAGGCGATCACGCGGGCGGTGAACAGGGTGCTGGCGGTGTTGCGGGCGGTGGCGGCCGGCGACCTGACCCACGAGCCGCTGAACATCACGGCCAAGGACGAAATGGGCCAGTTGGCCCGGGCCACGGACCAGATGAGCGAATCGCTGAAGAGCCTGATCGCCCAGGTGACGCAGGCGGCCAGCGAGGTGGCCAGCGCGGCGACGGAGATCGCGGCTTCCAGCGAGGAGATTGCCGCGGGGATGAACGAGCAGAGCGAGCAGGTGACGCAGATTTCTTCGGCGGTGGAGGAATTGAACGCCACGGTGACGGAAGTGGCCAAGAAGAGCGCCGAGGCGGCCGGCAACGCCAGCGAATCGGGGAAGATCGCCCAGGAAGGCGGGAAGGTGGTTAACCAGACGATCGAGGGCATGAGCTCGATCAATCAGGCGGTAACCGCCAGCGCCACGGCGGTGGCGGAGCTGGGCAAGCGCGGGCAGCAGATCGGGCAGATCGTGGACGTGATCAACGACATTGCGGACCAGACGAATCTGCTGGCGCTGAACGCGGCCATCGAAGCGGCGCGGGCTGGGGAGCATGGGCGGGGCTTTGCGGTGGTGGCGGATGAAGTCCGCAAACTGGCGGACCGGACGACCAAGGCCACGGAAGAAATCGCCGGTTCGATCCAGGCGATTCAGCAGGAGACGGGCCAGGCGGTGGAGCGCATGAACGCGGGCACGGAACAGGTCAAGGCCGGCGTGGAAAGCGCCACGCAGGCGGGCCAGAGCCTCCAGCAGATCGTGGCCAGCGCGCAGGGCGTGGCGACGATGATCCAGGCGATCGCGGCGGCGTCGGAAGAGCAGTCAGCCGCGGTGGAACAGGTGTCCCGCAACATTGAATCCATATCGGCGATCACCAAGCAGTCGACCGAAGGCACGCAGCAGGCGGCCGCGGCGGCGGGTCAGCTTTCCAGTAAGGCGGAGCAACTGCAGGCGATCGTCAAGAAGTTCCGTTTGAAAGCGGCGGCATGACCTGGATCGTAGGGTGACCGGCGCGGTGAGGCTGCCGGTCGCATGGCCAATGAAGGGCGAATTTCCAGGGGATACCCCTTGGGGGCGGTAAGCTTCCGAGGGGTTATTGTTTTTGGGTTTTGGGGGCGCGCGAGGACGCGGCGCGAAGCGCCATACAGGCGGCTTTTGTGTCGGTGGCTGAAAACAGGCTGTTAACACACAGCAGGCTTTGGCATGGTGTGTGGTGACGTACCTGCAACCTGGAGCCTTCGGAAGTGTGGAGCTGGGCTGGGGAAGTTAGATGTGTGGAGAGTGGGGGGCTAACCAGCGGGCTTCCGCCCGCGGCTATTGCCTGGGGGAATTGGTTTGTCGTTTGGTGATTCCTAGTTTTTCTGCCCGCTACCCCATACCCCATACCCCATACCCCATACCCCAATGCTGTTTGCGGGGGAGGGGGAGTACCCCCCGGCTGAGCCGGGGGCTGAAGGATGGGGGCATTTACTTCCGGGGGTGCTTCCGGGGGCACTTC
>JADZCD010000048.1 GCA_020851735.1 Phycisphaeraceae bacterium | reverse complement strand
TTGCCGATTGCCGATTGCCGATTGCCGATTGCCGATTGCCGATTGCCGATTGCCGATTGCCGATTGCCGATTGCCGATTGCCGGGGAGTATACGTTCGGGGTGGAAAGTCAAGGGCGATTCGGGGTCGGTTGCCTCAAACATCGCCAATCGGAAATCGCCAATCGGCAATCATTCGGCTTCGGTTACTTCCGGGGGGGGATCAACCGTTTTTGAGGGTGATGCGGGCGATGGTGTTGCTCACGTCCTCGCAGGTGTCGATGGCTTTTTCGATGCGGTCGTACATTTCCTTCCAGCGCATGACGGTCAGGGCGTCGATGTCGCCTTCAAAGAGGCGGGAGATCGCGGCGTGATTGTTTTCGTCGCCGACGTTTTCCAGGCGGTGGATTTCGATGAGCTTTTCGTTGAGGGCGGAGAGCTTACGCGTGGTGCGGAGCAGGTGCACCGCTTCGCTTAAGGCCAGCGTGGTGGCCACGAGGATTTCCGCCTGCTTTTTGAAGGCCGGCTCCATGTTGGCCACGTGATAGAGGGTAAAGCGCTTGGCCAGGGCGTCGATGGCGTCGACGATGTCGTCCATGCCGCCCACGAGCGTGTGGATGTCTTCCCGGTCGAAGGGCGTGATGAAGGTGCGGTCCAGGCGATCGAGCGCTTCATGGGCCAGGTCGTCCGCTTCGTGCTCAAAAGCGCGGATCTGCTGGATGGCGGACTCAATGTTGGGAAACTCGTTGGCCAGACGCTGGAGCTGCTTGGCGGAATCCACCACCCGGCGGGAAAGTCCTTCAAAGAGGTCGTAAAAGACAGTTCCTTTAGGGAGAAGATTAATCATAAGTGGTCCTGAAAATGGGGCGGGAAGCTGAAGTGGAGGGATTATAAAGGCAGAGGCCACGGGACACCAAAGCAGGCTCCAACGGGCGGAAGAGGGGCGGCGATTAGAATGCTTATCGGAACCTGCCGGGAGCCTGGCCCTTCCGCAGTCAAACGAAACCAGAAGTAAAATGCCCCCGCCCCCCGGAAGTGCCCCGGCCCCCGGAAGTGGCCCCGGCCCCCGGAAGTGGCCCGGACCCCGGAAGTGGCTGAGCCGGCCCCGCATTTCCATGCGGGGCTGATCGTCATCGGAAGTGTCCGGCGGAAATGCAGGGGGCCAGTCAGCCCAGGAAAAGCATGCCATGTGGGTCGATCATCCGCGACAGCCAACGATCAAAGCGCACGTCCCGCGGGAGGGGATTGGGGCGTGGCGGCGCGGCGGACGCGGGTCGGTGGTGGCGCTGGGCGTGATCGTGCTGGGCGTTGTCATGCTGACGTTGGCAGGCGGCTGCAGCCTGTTGCCCATGGATCTGGAAGGGACCGGCAAGCTGGACCCGGAGAGCGCCCAGACGCAGGCGGCGGAGATTCGCTATTTCAATCATCGGATCGCCGAGGCCCGGCAGCAGTCCGAGGCCAAGATGGAGGATCGCCAGGCGCGGTTTCGCCTGGCGCGGTGGTTGTACCTGGCGGGCGCGGCAGGGGATGAAAAAGCGGGCGAGGCGGCGCTGGCGCTGCTGACGGAGCTGGCGGGCGTCGGCCAGGAAGAGGCCCTGACCTTGGCGTATCTGGGGGGCGCGCAATTGTGGGATGCCCAGCGCGTGGCCAACCTGCGGGACAGGGCCCGGCGGACGGAAGAAGGGCTGCGGCTGGTGGATCGCGCGGCGGCATTAGCGCCGCAGGACGTGGAAGTGAAGTTGATCAGAGGCTTGGCCACGCAACACCTGCCGACGTTTCTCCAGCGCTTAAAGCAGTCGGAGGAGGACATCCGCAGGGCGGCGGATCTGGCGGTGGCGTGGGTGAATCAAGGCAAGTTGGAGCGGGAACTGGCGGCGGCGGCGTTGCATCAGGACGGGGTGATCTGTCTGGGGCAGGCGGATCTGGCCGGCGCGGCGGAAGCGTGGCGGGCGGCGGTGGCGATCAGTCCGGACACGCCGTCGGGACGGCAGGCGGCCTGGCGCCTGGATCGGCTGGAGAAATCCGTGGGGAAGAAGCCTTAGACTCTTGCCGGGGCCAGCCGATAGCGCAGATAAACGTCCTGAGCGATCGTCCGCACTTCCTGCAATTGCAGGGCACGGGCGTCTTGGAGCTTCGGCACCACGAAGCTGCGGACGGCAGCCAGGGCCTGGTCGTCGCCTAGGAGGCGCGGAGCCAGGAAGACCTGCAATTCGTCAGCCAGGTTCTGCTTAAGCAGTTGTCCAAAAAGAGTGGCGCCGCCTTCGCAGAGCACGTTGCCGGCCTGATGGACTTTGGCGAGGTGAAGGAGCAATGGCTGCAGGTCCAGGGCTGAGCGTGCGGAGCGCGGCCGCAGGGGAGGAAGGGGAATCATCTCCACGCCTTGGGCCAGAAGTCGTTTAAGGCGCGGGGAAGGCTTGGTCAGCAAGTCCTGATGCACCGCCACTGTCAACGGAGAGGCTTGGGGATTCTGCTTGAGCGACGATAACAGACGGCAGCGCTCGGGCAGGCGCAGGTGGGGATCGATCACCACGCGGCGGGCGTAGCGGAAAACAAGGCCCTCTTCGGCAAGGGAACCCACCCGAGGGCGGGGGCCCTTCCGGGGGCGGGCGGTCAAGAGAGGATCGTCGGCCAGGACGGTGTTGATGCCGACCATCACGGCGTCGACGCGGGCGCGCAGCTGGTGGACGATTTGGCGGCTGGATTCGTTGCTGATCCAGCGGCTGTCGCCGGCGCGGGTGGCGATGCGGCCGTCGAGGGTCTGGGCCCACTTGAGAATGACCCAGGGCAGGCTGGTGGTGATGAGCTTGATGAAGGGGGCATTCAGTTCCCGGGCCTGATCCTGGCATAGGCCGACGTGGATTTTGACGCTGGCGCGGCGCAGCTGGCGCAGGCCCTTGCCGGCCACGAGGGGATTGGGATCGACGGTGGCGGCGAAGACGCGGGCGATGCGGGCGTCGAGGATGGCCTGGGTGCAGGGGGGGGTCTTGCCGAAGTGGCAGCAGGGTTCGAGGGTGACGTAGAGGTCGCTGCCGGCGGGATTATGCCCGCGGCGGCGGCAATCGCGGAGGGCCTGGACTTCGGCGTGGGGCCCGCCAAAGCGGCGGTGGTAGCCTTGCCCGATGATCTGGCCGCGGCGGACCAGAACGGCGCCTACCATGGGATTAGGCTCGACTTGGCCTAAGCCGCGGCGGGCCAAGGCCAGGGCGGCGGTCATGAAGTCTTGCGGAGGCATCGGGTAATATCTTATCGCAGGCGGGGAGGTATATTTTTTCGCAGGGTAGCGGTGATATAGTTGTGATGGGTTCGCATGGGTGGAGGTTCCATATCCTGGAGGCTAATGATGAAAAAGAAGCTGACGCGGGTGGCGATCGGAGTAGGGGTGGGGTTGGTGGTGGTGTTGGTGTTCGCGTTTTTGGCGCTTAACCAGGTGGTGAAAGTGGCGGTGGAGAAGGGGGCGACCAGCGCGCTGGGCGTGCCGACGACGCTGGGGTCGGCGGATATTTCGGTGATCGGCGGGTCGGGGAAGATCAAGCAGTTGCAGGTGAATAACCCCGAAGGGTTCAAGTCGCCGTATTTTTTCAACCTGGGCGAGGCGGAGGCGGCGGTGGCGCTGGGGTCGCTGATGAAGGATACGGTGGAGCTGCCGTTGCTGGCGCTGGCGGACGTGACGGTGAACCTGGAGAGCAGGGAGGGCAAGAGCAACTACAAGGTGATCCTGGAGAACCTAGGACGGTATGAGGGGCAGGAAGGGGCGGAGAAGCCGGCCCCGGCGGAAGGCCAAGAGGCGGGGGGCAAGAAGTTCATTGTGCGCGAACTGGTGATCCGCAACGTGAAGGTGGACGTGGACCTGCTGCCGGCGGGGGGAGAACTGACGCATCAGCAGATTGTGATTCCGGAAATCCGGTTGACGGACATCGGCACGGATTCGAACAAGGGGGTGGTGATGGCGGAACTGACGGGGGTAATCACCAAGGCGATTCTGCGTTCGGTGGTGGACAAGGGTCTGCAACTGCCCGGGGCGATGCTCAAGGAATTGGCCGGCGGACTGGATAGCCTTAAGTCGGTGGGAGATTATGGGGTGAAAGTGGTCGGCGACGTGACGTCCAAGGCGACGGAAGTGGTGGGCGAAGCAGGAAAGAAAGTCGAAGAGGCAGGCAAGGAAGTAGGCAAAGCGGTGGAGAACGTCGGCAAAGGATTGGGAGGATTGCTGGGCGGGAAGAAGGATGAGGAGAAGAAGTAAAAGGGCTTGGGGAAGAAGTTGCGCGGGGGAAACGGAGATGAGAAGCCCAGGGAAGGAGTTCCTGGGTTTTCCCCCGGAAGACATCGAACCGGCCCCGCATTTCCATGCGGGGCTATGAGATCCGAGGCACCCAGGCATGGCCCCCCGGAAATGCCTGGGCTTGTGTAAGACAAGGCGCGCGGAAGAAGCCCGATTATCGGGAGTTTCCTCTCAATAACGGGCTCGTCCGCGAACGCTTGAACTGTCTTTGGTGCTTGTGCCGGAATTGGGCGCAGGGTCAGCAGGCCGCGGATGGGAGCGG
>JADZCD010000047.1 GCA_020851735.1 Phycisphaeraceae bacterium | reverse complement strand
GATGGGTGGCGCCCGAACCAGAGGGGCACGGGATGGGTAACTGACCGCGTCGGGGACGACGCGGCTCACTTGCGTGGCACCCACGGCTTACGGATGTGCGCGGCTCGTTGAGGCAACTACTCTTCTGCCGGGGCGGGGAGGGGGATTTTAAAGAGGCGATAGGGTTCGTTGGTGCGGTTGACGCCCCAGTTAAAAGGCATGCCCAAGTGGATCTGGGATGAGGTGAAGTAGAGCGAGCCATCGGGCCCCTGGGCGAGGCTGTCGGGCCATTTGATCTTCGGATCGCGCACGAGAATTTCCTGCTTGCCGGCGGGGGTCAGGCGGACGATGGCGTCCAGCTCCAGGGCGGTGAGGTAAAGGTAGCCGGCCTTGTCGATCCACAAGCCATCGGAGGCAGGCAGTTCGCCTACGTCCTGCACGGTTTGGGCTAATTCTTCGGGGGCGAGGGCGGGATCGCGGAGGGCCTGGGTGGGCACGCGATAGAGTTTGCGGCTGATCAGGGGGCGGTAGAAGAGCGTGCCGCCGTCGGCGGAGAGGGCGATGCCGTCGGCGTGGACTTTGGGCTTAATGCCAAAGGGGGCCAGCCACCAGCGCCCGCCGACTTTGAGGGCGATGTCTTCGGATTTCGTGGAGGCGTGGTTTTCCAGCACGCGGCGGGCGGATTTGGTTTGGAGGTCGACGACGACCAAGGCGCCCAGGCCTGAATCGGTGATATAGGCGTAGCGGCGCTGGGTGTCCACGCGGACGTCGTTGAGGTAGCTGTGCTTGGGGGCGGTTTTGTCGTCGAAGTAGATGGCCTGCACCAGGCGATTGTCGGCCAGGTTGATTTCCAGCAGCTTGGGCCCGCCGGGCACGACGCCACGCATGAGCTTGGGATTGCCGGCGTCCAGGATCCAGAGGTGGTCCTGGTCGTCGACGTAGACGCTCTGGACGCAGACAAAGCCCCGCAAGGACGACCCGCCGACCAGGCCATCCCAGTTGTTCCAGACGGCGTCGGGATAGGGCAGGAGGGAGCCGTCGGACCGGAGCTCCATGACCTGGTTCTGGCGGTCGGCGCTCCAATAGGGGAAGTTGACGAATATCCGCCCGCGGCTGGAGACGGCTACGCCGGTGACCTGGCGCTGGGGGAACTCGGCGACGACGGTCAGGAATTGGCTGTTGGCGTGGGGATAGTCGGTACGATGGGCCAGGCAGCCGGCCAGGCTCAGGCAGGAAGCAAGACCCAAAGCGTAAAGCCAGAGGCGAGGTGACATGAGAATCCTCCCGTGGGGATAGGAACGTGACGGTTTGATTGTACCGTGTGTAACCGAACCGGTCGGCTAGCAAGTCCTTATGATTTTCGTCAGAATACCCCCTGGAGGTGAGAGATGGGGTACGGGGTACGGGGTACGGGGTACGGGGTACGGGGTACGGGGTACGGGGTACGGGGTAGCAGGGTAGAGGGTGGGGGGTAGGAGTTGGGAATCGGGAGTTAGGATTTAGTAAGAGTAGGACCGTTAAGAAGAAAAGGCAGTCCCATGAACCACACGACGATTTTGGAAGAAACCGAATTGGCCAGCACGCACTTCACTCCCGGCACGGGCGTGGTTCGGGCGTTTATGGACAAGCACTACCAGCACTTTAACAGCCGGGAAACGGTGGCGGCGGCCAAGGCATACGAAGCGCACATCGCGGCGGGGGGCAAGATGCTCGTCACGCTGGCGGGGGCGATGAGCACGGCTAAGTCCGGGCAGATTTTAAGCCGGATGATCCGGGCGGATAAGATCCACGCGATCTGCTGCACGGGGGCGAATCTGGAAGAGGACGTGTTCACGCTGCTGGCGGCCAATGAGTATCAGTTGTGCCCGGATTGGCGGGCGCTTTCGGTGGAGGAGGAAAAGGCTCTGTACGAGCGGGGCATGAACCGGGTGACGGACACGTGCATTCCGGAAACGATCATGCGGCACATTGAAAAGCGGCTGATCGCGCGCTGGCAGAAGGCGTGCAAGGAGAATCAGCGGTACTTCCCCAGCCAGATCATGATGGACGTGGTGCGTGAGCCGGACCTGGCGCAGCATTATCAGTTGCCGGCGGATTATTCGTGGCTTTTGGCGGCGGCGGAGAAGAACATTCCCGTGTTCACGCCGGGGTGGGAGGATTCGACGACGGGTAATTTTTTTGCCGCGCGGGTGATTCAGGGCATCGTGCCGCATCACCAGTGCATAAAGACCGGGACCGAGCAGATGCAGGCGCTGGTCGAGTGGTATCTAAAGAACTGCAACGTGGGGACGGGTAAGCCGAGCATCGGATTCTTCCAGATCGGCGGGGGCATCGCGGGGGATTTTGCCATCTGCTCCGTGCCGCTGATCATCCAGGACTTGGAGCGCGAGGACGCGCCATTCTGGGGCTATTTCTGCCAGATTTCCGACGCGGTGACCAGCTACGGCGGGTATTCGGGGGCGGTGCCGAACGAAAAAATCACCTGGGGCAAATTGGATACGGCTACGCCCAAGTTCATGATCCAGTCGGACGCGACGATCGTGGCGCCGCTGATGTTCGCGTATGTGCTGGGGGATTAGGACGGGCCGCTCGGCAATTGACCGGAGGGTGTCATGGCCTTGACGCCAGAGAACCAGCCGTCTCGCTATCGCAGGTTACGCAAGGGGGTGATCTGGAGAGTGGTGGCGATTGGTGCACTTTTTATAGTCGGCGTAATGATCGTTTCAGATGTCCGAGGCACTCACTACTGGATGTGCGAGACTTGTGGAACTATTAAAAGACAAAACACATGTCAATTGGGAGCCATTAAGATTCCCGTCGGACCACAGCTGATTCAGGAGTCGCCTTTGGCTGGTTGGATCGTCCAACACCAGGGAAGTCACATCCATCGGTGGAAATGGTATCACTTGCGACATCAAGACATTCTGGGAAATACCGCAGGATGGTCCTGCGGAAGAGAACCGGCGATCATGAGGTTGGCTGGCAATGACACCCAGCGCACCTATCTAAAGGCCGCCACGGAGGAAGAAGTCGGCGAATTGGTCCGCATCTTGACCGAGGGCAATGAAGAGGAACAAGAAAAAGCAGTTGAGATCGCGGATAAACGACTTCTTGAATACCTAGACCGACCTCACACCTGCCCGTCCTGTACCCAGCCTTAGTTGGGGCGTCCATGTCCAGCCCAAAGTGGGGTGATAGGAGTGTCGTACGCAGTTTGACGTATGAGACCGGGAGGAAATTGATGGCCACCAAAAAAATATCGCAGGGCCAATCTTGGTGCTCGCGCAAGTGGCTGTTAGTCACGGCGGTCCTGTTGATTTTTGTGGTGACTGTTCTGGTCGTCGCACCACTCATTGAAATCGGCTTAGCGGAATACTGGATGTGCGGCGTCTGCGGCAGTAAGAAGCAGCAGAGCACGTGGCTTTGGGGGATCGGCACCCAGCCGCGGGTTGAGGAGTCGGCGTTGGCTATGTGGATGGCGGAGCATCGCCTGCGGCATGAACACCAATGGGTTTATACACATGGCCGAGCGTATAGCCTTCTTGGCCCAGCCGCCCGATTAACCGGCGAACTGCCGGCAATCAGCATGCTTCTATCAAATGACCTGATGGCTCATTTCGTGCGCAAAGCCAGCGAAGAAGAAATTACGGCATTTCTCGATGTCATGAACCACGGTACCACGCAGCAGCAGGAAGAGGCGATTCAAGATGCGTGTGCGTACGCGATATCCAAGATGCCGTAGCTTGCCAAAGACCAGATCATCGCAGGCAGCACACTCGCCTTAGCCCTGCCCCATGAGTTGGTCTAAGCCCGGGAGGTTGAAGCCGCCGCCGAGTTTGCGGAGTTCTTCGGCCATCATCGCGCGGGCGCGCGTGAGGGCGCTATTCACGGCGGCGGTGATCAGTTCCTCGATCATGGCTTGATCGGTTTGGGGGCCTGAGCCGGCCAGGGCGGTCAGCAGGGGGTGATCCAAGTGAATCGAGACGATCTCCAGGCGGCCGTTGGCGACCACGCGGACGGCGCCGGCGCCGGCGTCGGCTTCGACGGTTTTTTCGCCTAAGCGGGCCTGGAGTTCCTCGAACTTTTCCTTCATCTGCCGGGCCTGGCCCATCATGGAGGCGAATTGTTTTAGCTGGTCAAACATCGTGGTCCTGCAATTCGGGGAAAGCGTCTTCGTCAAACACTAATGAGCCGTCGATCACCTGGTCGTCGGCGGCGGCGGGCGGGGAGGCAGCGGCGGCGGCCTGGTCGGGCGCGGCGACTTGCTCGGCGGCGGAACGGCTGGAGATTAAGGAAACTTCAAACTGCTCGGCGATCTGTTTGACCAGCGGCAGATCAAAGACCGCCCGCCGCTCAGCCACGGACAGCGCGCGGGTCGGTTCCGCTCCCGCGACTCCCGGGATATTGGCGGAAACTGCCTCATGACGGCGTGGGGCAGTTCGACTTGCATCGGCCGCCGATTCGTCGATGACGGAACCGGGGGCGGGCACGGCAGCCCATTGCACGCGCACGGGGCGACCTAAGACGCGGGTGAAGATTTCGGCTAGTTGCTGCTTCTGGCGATCGCCCAGGAAGCGGTTTAAGTCTCGTCCGCCGGGACGGGGGCCGACGCGAGCTGACTGACCGTCGAAGGCTTCACATTGCAGGAGATTGACCCAGCCGGCCATGGCTTGACGCTGATTGGCCTGGGCGACGACTTCCTGCCAGAGCTGGGGGGTGGAGAGGTCGGCGGAGGGCGATGCGTTCTCACCGACCAAGGCGGGGGGCAAACCACCGCTTGCTGACGCGCGCGGCTCGTTGATGAAATTGCCGCCGGGGGCGGGGGTACTTCCGGGGGCGGGGGCGAACTGCGATCGCCCCCTACACGGGGCGGAAGAAGTAGACGGCGGGGAAGAATTTGCCGGCAAGGAGTCGCGGCTACCGCTCAGCCCTTTTTTTTTTGCATCCGGGGGCGGGGGGACATTCACCGCTTGCTGACGCGCGCGGCTCGTTGTTGAATCGACTTCCGGGGGGACTTCTGTGCCGGCAAGAATCGCGGTGACGTCGGCCATTTTTTCCGCCAGGGCCAGGCGGACGACCACGGCGTCCAAGAGGGCGCGGGGGTTGGGGCTGGCGCGCAGGGAGCGTTGGAGGCTTTGGGCAAGGGCGAGCATGTGGACAAGCCCGGCAGAGTCGAAGCGCTGGGCTTGGGTAAAAGCTTCCGCCCGCGCTTCGGGGGCCATTTCCGCCAGTTCGGTGTCCGGGCCACAGGCGGCGAGGATCATCAGGGCGTGGAGGCGATCGATCAGCGAGGCGACGACCTGGTCTAAGCTGATGCCTTGGTCCAGGAGCTCAGCCACGCGGGTCAGCGAGTCAGGGACGTTGCCGTCGGCCAAGGAGTCGATGAGGGTGACGATCATCTGCTGGGGCGGCAGGCCGAGCATCTGGGAAAGGAGCTGGGAGGTCAGCGGTTGCTGGCCGTTGGAGATCAGGCGGTCCAGCAGGGAGAGGGCGTCGCGCATCGACCCGTTGCCTAAGTGGGCCACTTGCCAGAGCAGGTCGCCCTCGGCCTTAAGGTTTTCTTTTGCCAGGACGGTCTTGAGGTGCGCGGCGATGGCGGAGGTGGGGATATTGCGGAAATCAAAGCGTTGGCAGCGGGACTGGATGGTGGCGGGGACTTTGTGGGATTCGGTGGTGCAGAGGATGAACTTGACGTGGCTGGGGGGCTCTTCCATGGTCTTAAGCAGCGCGTTGAAGGCTGCGATGGAGAGCATGTGCACTTCGTCAATGATGTAAATCTTGTAGCGGGCGTTGCCGGTGGGAGACAGCCCGGCCCCGGCGATGAGCTGGCGGGCTTCCTCGACGCGGTTGTTGGAAGCGCCGTCGATTTCGATGACGTTTAAGTCGTCGCCGCGCATGATGGCCTGGGCCATGCGCTGCTGGACGTCCGGGGCGGGGTAGGCGTCGGCGTCGGCGGGCTGGGGGCAGTCGGCGATGGTCAGGGGGGCGTTTAAGGCCCGGGCGAAGAGGCGGGCCATGGAGGTTTTGCCTACGCCACGGGTGCCGCAGAATAGGTAGGCGTGGGCGACGCGGCTGGTGGCGATGGCGTTAAGCAGGGTGCGGGCGATGGGTTCCTGGCCGACGACCTGCCCGAAGGCGTCAGAGCGGTAACGGCGGGCTAGGACGGTGTAGGACATGGAAAATCAGCCGAGATGATCGTTGGCCTACCCCCAGCCAAAATCCAGGGGAAAAACAGAAGTTTTGGACAATTGAGCTACCGCGGGGACAGGCGGCCAGGACACCGGCGGCACCGGGCTGACGACACTTAGGGCTGCTCCGGTCAAGGCCTGACCCGGTTCGTGAGCCTGCCCGTGCACCGGGCCCGGCCATCTGTCCACGCGGTACCCCCCGACTATAGCCGACCGGACCCGATTCGCCAACCCCGTGGCAGGCTGGGCGGGGATCGCGTATGCTCGAAAAAAGGACATTTCACTTTCCCAAAAAGAAGGCGACCTATGACCCTGGCAATCCTGCGCGGCATGTTCCTGATCCTGGCCACGGCGGTGGCGACGTTGTATGTGCTGATCTTTCAGGAACAGGGCAACGCCCCGCTGCTTTACGTGATGCTGATGGTCGGCGGGACGCTGGGGGTGACGATCGTGGTCATCTCCCTGGACATTGTCACCAAGCGCAAGAAGCTTTCGGCCCTGTCGGGGGTTTTTTTGGGGTTGCTGGCGGGGCTGGTGGCGGCATATGCCCTGGGGCTGGTGGTGGACCTGATCGGTCTGGTGGCGTCGCCGCAGAAGCCGGAACAGCGGGAAGCATTCGTAAGCCTCCTGGAAGGCGTGAAGGTGTTCATCGGGCTGGTGACCTGCTATCTGGGCATTTCGCTGGTGCTGCAGACCAAGGACGACTTCCGGTTTGTGATTCCCTACGTGGAATTCGCCAAGCAGATCCGCGGCACGCGTCCGACGCTGCTGGACACGAGCGTGATCGTGGACGGGCGGATCGTGGAGATCATTCAGACGGGCATTATTCAGGGCAGCCTGATCGTGCCCAAGTTCGTATTGCACGAATTGCAGGCCATCGCGGACTCGGCGGACAAACTGCGGCGGGCCCGCGGGCGGCGGGGGCTGGAGGTGGTGCAGAAGCTGCAAGGCAACAACAAGGTGGAAGTGCTGATCGAGGACAACGACGCGGAGGGCACGGGCGTGGATCAGAAGCTGGTGAGCTTAGCCCAGCAGATGCAGGCCCGGGTGATGACCAATGACTTTAACTTAGGCAAGATCGCCGACGTGCGCGGGGTGGAGGTGATTAACTTAAACGACCTGGCGCGGTCGATGCGACCGGTGGCGCTGCCGGGCGAGGGACTGCGGGTGCGGATCGTCAAGCCCGGCGAGGGGCCGGGCCAGGGCGTGGGGTATTTGGAGGATGGCACGATGGTGGTGATCGAGGATGCGCGCGGCATGGTGGGGCAGGAAATCGAGGTGGTGGTGACCAGTTCCATTCAGACCTCGGCGGGGCGGATGATCTTCGGCCGGCGCGGCAACGGGGCGGACCATTCGGCGGGGTGAGGACGAAAAAGTAGATAGGGCAGAGGAGAAAGTTGAGTAGAGGCGGGGAAGGCAGAATGGCGAATGGCGAGTGTGGAACACAGTTCGACCCCATACCCTCTAGCCCATACGCCGATATTTTTTCAGAAGTGACGCGGCGATCTACGATCGCCCGCTAAACGGGGAGATTGCGACAGCAAACGAGGATTACGGCATGGTGATCCTGCTCATGGGTGTCAGCGGGGTGGGCAAGACCACGGTGGGTCGATTGCTGGCGGAGCGGCTGGGCTGCGAGCTGGCGGACGCCGACGACCTGCACCCGCCGGCGAACAAACAAAAAATGGCGGCGGGCGTTCCGCTTAACGACCAGGATCGTGGGCCGTGGCTGGACCGTGTGCGCGCGGAGATCGACGCGGCACTGCGGAGTGGCGCGATGCTGGTGGTCGCGTGTTCGGCGTTAAAGGAAGCGTATCGGCAACGACTGGGCGCTAAGCGTCCGGGGGTGCGGCTGGTATTTCTTACCGGGCCCAAGGAACTGATTGGGCAGCGGCTAAAGGCGCGGCAGGGTCACTTCATGCCGGCGGGGTTGTTGGACAGTCAGCTGGCGGACTTAGAGGAGCCGGGGTCAGCCACGCGCATCGACGTGTCGGCCAGCCCGCGGGAAATCGTCGCCCAGATCCTCGCGGCGACACGATGACGTTGGGGGCCAAGATTTATTTCGCGGCGTTACTCGGCGGCGGGCGGGGCAGGCGGTGTTGGAGCGGAAGGAGGCGGAGGCGGCGGCAGAGGAGGTGGTGGTGGAGGGGGTGGTGGAGGGGGGGCGGAGTCGGCAGGGGGTTTGTCGTGGGATTGGACGAGGTGGTTCCAGATCGCTTCCACCTGATCGAGCATACGTTCAAAGGCTGCCCGCTCGGCGCGTTGGCGGGCCTGGTCCACGGCGGCTTCGCTGGTCCAGTAGTTGGCCGGCTTGCGATGGCGTTCGGTGGCTTCCGCCACGCCATAGACGAATCCGCTGCGGGTATCCAGCAGCAGGGCGGAGGCGGTGGTGCTTACTTCGGCCTGGACGCTGGGGGAGAGGCCCAAAGTCACCAGGCTCAGGGGCGGCAATTCCTCGCGGATGCGAAAGCGGGTGTCCAGGGTGTAGACGAGCACCACGTCGGCGTGCAGGGAGGCGGCGGCCTGGCGCAATTGTTCTTCGTTATCCAGGCGGGCGGGGGCCAGGAGGCGATTAATGGTGGCCACGTCGGCGACCTGGGGCATGGCGGCGATGCGGCGGATGTCGGCGTCGGTTTCGATGTCCCGCTCGGTGATGACGCTGAAGGTGCCGTAGCCGTAGCCCGCGCTGGTGTAGGAGCGATAGCCCGCGCTCTGGAGGCGCACGACGGCCAGCACGGCGGGCAAGGGGGCGGCCGGCATGCGATTGAGGCGATCCTGCACCGAGGGGGTGACGACCTCGCTCATCTGGGTGGCGCTGACGCCCATTAATTGGGGGAAGTCGGCGCCGGAGCCGGGGGTGGTGTATTGCACGCAGCCGCCTAAGCTCACAGCCAGCCACACGCCCCACAGGGCGCACAGGCCGCGGCGGGCGGCAGACCACAAGGAAAGACTTCCATTCACGTTGGCTATTCCCAGGGACTTGGGCGGAACGAAAATACTTCAGGCTGACTTAGGCGCTAAAGCCCAGCGCCCTGGCCATGGTCGAGCCGATGTCGCCGGGGCTGTCGGCGATGTGGCAACCGGCGTCCTTGAGCGCGGCGAGCTTGGATTCAGCGCTGCCTTCGCCGCCGGAGATGATGGCGCCGGCGTGGCCCATGCGGCGGCCCGGCGGCGCGGTGCGCCCGGCGATGAAGGCCACCACCGGCTTGCGCACGTGGTTCTTGATGAACTCGGCGGCTTTTTCTTCGTCGGTGCCGCCGATCTCGCCGATGAGCACGATGCCGTCGGTCTGGGCGTCGGCGTTAAAGAGCACCAGGCAATCCACGAAATTCAGGCCGCGCACCGGATCGCCGCCGATGCCCACGCAGGTGGTCTGGCCGATGCCCAGGTTCGAGGTCTGCCAGACGGCTTCGTACGTCAGCGTGCCGGAGCGGCTGATGATGCCCACGGCTTTCTTGCTTTCGGCCTTGTCGGCCGGCTTGTGGATGTAGCCGGGCATGATGCCGATCTTGCAGCCCTTGCCGTGGACGCCGGGGGTGATGACGCCCGGGCAGTTGGGCCCGATCAGGCGGGGTCCCTTGCCGGAGCCTAAGGCCAGGGCCCGGCGCACGCGCATCATGTCCAGAACGGGGATGCCCTCGGTGATGCAGACGATCAGGCCGATGCCCGCGTCGGCGGCTTCAAGAATGGCATCGGCGGCGAAGGCGGGAGGGACGAAGATCATGGTGGCGTCGGCGCCGGTGGCTTCGACGGCTTCGTAGCAGGTATTGAACACCGGCAGTCCGCTGGGGTCTTTGGTGCCGCCCTTGTTGGGCACCACGCCACCGACCATTTTGGTGCCGTAGTCCAGACACCCCTTGGTGTGGAAGGAACCGGCTGAGCCGGTGATGCCCTGGCAGATCACTTTAGTATTGCCGTCAACGAGAATGCTCATGAAGATGGCTCATGCAAGAGGCGGGAAAAACGACAAGTCCATACGATAGCCCCCGCGGGCCGGTTGATCAACGAGAACGGGGGTTGATCATCCTGGCTCTGAGCCCAGGCATGGCCATGCCTGGGCTTGTCCAACCCCAAACCTACGCGACGTGGCCGACCGGACCATGTGGTACATCCCCCACCTCCACGCGAATCACCGAATAAATGCCGCCGCGACCCTTCCACTGGGTTTCGACCACCATCCAGCGGGGTTTCATGGCGGCGGCCAGGTCGTCGGCAATGCGGTTGGTAACCGCTTCGTAAAAAATGCCATCGTTGCGGTAGCTTTGGTAGTAGAGCTTTAAGCTTTTTAGCTCCACGCACAGGCCGGCAGGGGCATAGCGCAGGACGATGGTGCCGAAATCCGGGTGCCCGGTTTTTGGGCAGAGGCTGGTGAATTCCTCGGCCACGTGCTCGATCTGGTACGCCCGGTCGGGTTGGGGGTTGGCAAAACACTCGAGCAATTGCGGTTGGGCCATGGCGGATCCTCGTTAAGGGGCGTCTGCCGGCAGCCGGGCAGATCGGCTGTACTTTAAGCCGCGCCCGCCGGCCCCGCCACAGGCCCGCGCAAGTTGCTAATCTATGCTCGCCTGACCGCAGGAGCCTGATATGAGTTCGCACATCACCGAAGCCGAGGTCCGCCACGTGGCCCAGCTCAGCCGGCTGCGGCTGACCAGCGAGGAAATCCACCACTACGCGGCCCAGCTGTCCAACATCCTCGACTACGTTTCCAGACTCAACGAGCTGAACGTCGAGGGCGTGGAGCCGATGGCCCATGCCCTGGATATGAGTAACGTCCTGCGCCCCGATGAACCGGCGGCGGGCATGTCGGTGGAGCGGGTGCTGGACAACGCGCCGGAAAAATCTCCGCCGTTTTTCCGGGTTATCAAAGTGCTCGGGGAAGGTTCGGGGGCTTGAAAGAAGGGTTGCGGTTTTTGCCTATGGATCCGACGCATACCACGCTGCTGGAATGTCGCCAGGCGATCGCGGGCCGCCAGATCTCGGCCGTGGAAGCCACGCAGGCGTATCTGCAGCGCATTGCCAGAATCGACCCTAAGTTCAGCTGCTTTGTGGAAACCTATCCGCAAAGGGCGATGGAACAGGCGGCCCAAGTGGATGCCGGCAAAGTCCGCGGCCCCCTGGCGGGCGTGCCGCTGGCGATTAAGGACGTGCTCTGCACCGATTACGGGCGCACCACGTGCGGCTCGCACATGCTGGAGAATTTCCGGGCCCCTTATACCGCCACGGCGGTGCGCAAGCTCGAAGAAGCCGGGGCGGTGATCTTAGGCAAGACCAACATGGACGAATTCGCCATGGGGTCTTCCACGGAGAACTCGGCCCACTTTATTACTCGCAATCCGTGGGACCCGTCGCGCGTGCCGGGCGGGTCGTCGGGGGGATCGGCGGCGGCGATGGGCGCGGATTTGTGTGCCGGGGCGTTGGGCACGGACACCGGCGGATCGATCCGCCAACCGGCGGCGTATTGCGGCGTGGTGGGCCTAAAGCCGACCTACGGGCGCATCAGCCGCTGGGGTCTGGTGGCGTTTGCCAGCAGTCTGGATCAGATCGGCCCGTTTACGCGCACCGTGACGGACGCGGCCCTGCTCTTGGGCGTGATGGCGGGGCACGACCCGTTGGATTCCACCAGCGCCAATGCTCCGGTGCCGGATTACCTGGCGGGCCTGGCGCAGCCGGGCAACGGCCAGCCGCTGCGCATCGGGTTGGCCAAGCAGTACCTTTCGGACCAGAACGATCCGCAGGTTAATCAGGCGGTGGCCGAGGCGATGGAAGTCTTCCGTAAACTGGGCGCCACGGCTGTGGAAGTGGACATGCCGCACACGGAGTACGGCATTCCGACGTATTACCTGGTGGCGACCGCGGAAGCCTCCAGCAACCTGGCCCGCTACGACGGCGTGCATTACGGGCACCGCACCAATGAGGCGGAGGATTTGGTGGACCTGTATTGCCGCAGCCGGGCGGAGGGCTTTGGCCCGGAGGTCAAGCGGAGGATCATGCTGGGCACTTACGCGCTCTCCAGCGGGTATTACGACGCGTATTACCTGCGGGCGCTAAAGGTTCGCCGGCTGATCAAGGGCGATTTCGACCGGGCGTTTGCCCAGTGCGACGTGCTGTTGTGCCCCACCACCACCGGCCCGGCGTTTAAGATCGGCGACAAGATCGACGACCCGCTGGCGATGTACATGAACGACGTCTACACGGTGAACGTGAACCTGGCGGGCTTGCCGGCCGTCAGCCTGCCCGGCGGATTCGCGCAGGTGGGCCAGACGAGGTTGCCGGTGGGCATTCAGTTGATCGGCCCGGCGTTCGGCGAGGAAACATTATTGCGCATCGCTCACTTGTTTCAGCAGCACACGCTTTTCCACCAGGCCCGGCCGGCGGCTGTGGTTTGAAGATCGCCGGGCCGCGAAACGCTGCGGAAAAATTGTGCCCCCAGGCCATATTCGTTGCCAAGCATGATTGGATGTCGGTTGCGGAGTTCGGTTAAGAACGCTTGAATTGGATAAGACAAAACTGACGCGGAGTCTGGCATGGGAAAAAACGGTTCCAACAAACTTTACGTCGGCGTGGACTTAGGAGGCACGAATATCCAGACCGGGCTGGTGAACGCCTCCAATAAAGTTGTGGGCCGACATAAGGTCAAAACCCGGGCGGAGACGGGCAAACAGGAAGTCTTTAAGCGCGTGGTCAAAGCGGTGGAGGAACTCTTAGCGCAGGAAAAGACCTCGGCCAAGGAAATCGGCGGCCTGGGCATCGGGGCGCCGGGCACGTGCAACGTGGAGGCCGGCGTGGTGCGCAACGCGGTGAACCTCTGCTGGGATGAGCTGCCCTTAGGCAAGATGCTCGGGCAGGAACTGGGCATGCCGATCCTGGTGGACAACGACGTCAACGTCGGCACGTGGGGCGAGTATGTCGCGGGAGCTGGGCAGGGGTATGACGATCTGTTGGGCGTCTTCGTGGGCACGGGCATCGGCGGCGGATTGGTGCTGGGCGGCAAGCTGTATCGCGGACACTTCCAGACGGCAGGCGAAATCGGTCAGACTATCCTGCACCCGGACGGACAACTGGGCCGACGCACGGTGGAAAATTACGCCAGTCGCACCGCGGCGGTGAATATCATCAAAGAATTGATTCTTTCTAATCATCCCAGCCTGGTCTCCAGATTTGTTGATGGCGACCTTAGCCAAATTCGCTCCAAAGCTTTGGCTGAAGCCCTGAAGGAAAAAGATCAATTAGCGATTGACGTTTTGAGCAATGCGGCACGCTATGTGGGGGTGGCCATAGCTAACGTAGTGACAATGCTAAGCTTACCGTGCGTGGTGCTGGGAGGCGGGCTAACCGAAGCTCTCGGCGAGACTTATTTGAAGTGGGTAAGGCAAGCGTTTGAATCTGCCGTGCACCCGCCGGAATTGGCTAAATGCAGGATCATCGCCAGCAAATTAGGTGATGACGCGGGAGTTATCGGAGCTGCACATCTGGCACGACAACGAGATGACTCTTGACGATATTTTCGCTGAAGTAGACAAAAGTCACTATTGACATAACGAAAAGTCAACCTATCTTGTCATAGTAGGCATATTTCTTTTTTAAAAAATACAGTTTCCGTACGTTGGCAGCCGACTTTAGTTCACCAGAGAGCTTTCTCCCCTCCGCCCCGTTGTCGCCTCGGCGGCAGCGGGGTTTTTTATTGCGCCCCCCCCCGGAAGTGACCCCCGGAAGTAATCCCCGCCCCCGGACGTAGCCCCCGGAAGTGCCGCGGAAGCGGCCCTCGCCCACGGAAACAAATCCGGGGCCCGGACGGGCTGACTTAGCGGGCCACGCACGTCAGTAAGCGGTGTCTTAGCCCTTCCCTGCGGGCGTGTCCCGCCCCACTGCTGCCGTTGCCCCTGTTCAAACCGTCCTTTCGCCATGCGGTCGATCGACTTGGCCCAGTCACCACGCCCGCGTTTAGAGCCGATGGCGATGGTCAATTACTGATTGCTCCCGGCCGCGGTTTGGCGACAATATGAGGCAACGTCCGTTAACGCCCCATCCCGCGTAAGTGATGGCGGAACATCTGCTCACTCCAGCCTAGGATTACCCCCGCGTGTTTCGCATTCTGCAAGCTCAGTTTCTCGCCCCGGACGTGAAGCGCTTCACCATCGAGGCTCCACGCATCGCCAAGGCCCGCCTGCCGGGGCAGTTCATCATCGTGCGCGTGCATGATCGCGGCGAGCGCGTGCCGCTGACCATCGCCGCGGCGGACCCGGCTAAGGGCACGATCGACATCATCGTGCAGGGCATCGGCAAGACCACGCGGCTGCTGAATTCCATGGAGGCTGGGGCGCAGATTCCGGATGTGGTCGGGCCTTTGGGCAAGCCTTCGGAGATCCGCCAGTTCGGCACGGTGGTGGTCATCGGCGGGGGCGTGGGCACAGCCATCGCGTATCCGACCGCGGTGGCGATGAAGCAGGCGGGCAATCGCGTGGTGTCGATCTTAGGCGCCCGCACCAAGGCGCTGCTGATCCTCGAACAGGAATTGGCCCAAACCAGCGACCAGCTGTTCGTCATGACCGATGACGGCGGGTACGGCGAAAAAGGTCTGGTCACCGACAAACTGCGGCAACTGGTGGCTGAGGGGCGTTCGATCGACCTGGTGCTGGCCATCGGGCCGATTCCGATGATGAAAGCGGTGGCGGAAGCCACCCGGCCGCTGAAGATTCCCACCGTGGTGAGCTTAAATCCCATCATGGTCGATGGCACGGGCATGTGCGGCGGCTGCCGGGTGCTGGTGGACGGCAAGAGCCAGTTCGCCTGCGTGGACGGCCCGGAATTCGACGCTCATCAGGTGGATTTCGCCGTGCTGACGCAGCGCAACGCGATGTATCGGCAGGTGGAAAAGGAAGAGCTCGAGGAGTTCGAAGCGATGCGGAAAAAGCCCGGATCGCCCGACTTCTGTCGGTTGGGCATGCAGAATCCCCAAGCGGGTCCATGAGCATTTAAACGAACAAATTCCGCAGGCCCTGGCGGCCGCAGCTGACGACACGCAAACATGGAAGCATTACCGCACAAAGAACGACTGAAAATTCTTCGGCAGCACATGCCCGAGCAGCCGGCGGAGGTCCGCCGGGCCAACTTTGCCGAGGTCAACCTGGGCCTGGAGGTTCAGGCTGCCCAGGTCGAAGCCCAGCGCTGTTTGTCCTGCGCCAGCAGCAACTGCACCAAGGGCTGCCCGGTGGGCGTGAAAGTGCGGGAATTTGTGGAGCTGGTGCTGGCGGGCGAATACCTGGCGGCGGCCCGCAAGATCCGCGAGGACAACGTGCTGCCGGCCATCACCGGACGGGTCTGCCCGCAGGAAGATCAGTGCGAAGGCGTGTGCGTCATCGCCAAGCGCGGAGCGCCGCTGGCCATCGGCTATCTGGAACGCTTCGTGGCGGACTGGGAACGACAATCCGGGCAACTGGGCTTGCCGCCCAACGCCCCGCCGACGGGGAAGAAAGTCGCCGTCGTCGGCTCCGGCCCGGCTGGGCTGACCTGTGCCGGCGATTTGGTGCAGCGCGGGCATCACGTGACCGTTTTTGAAGCGCTGCACGAATTAGGCGGCGTGCTGGTCTACGGGATTCCCGAATTTCGCCTGCCTAAGGAGATCGTGCGCCAGGAAGTGGACAACCTGGCCAAGATGGGCGTGGAATTCGTCACCAATGTGGTGGTGGGCAAGACGGTCACCGTCGACGGGCTGCTCAATGAAGAGGGCTACAGCGCGGTATTCATCGCCACCGGCGCGGGCCTGCCGCAGTTTTTGAACGTGCCGGGCGAACACTTAAACGGCGTTTACTCAGCCAACGAATTCCTCACCCGCGTGAACCTGCTTAAAGCGTTTGCCGACGACTATGACCAACCGGTGTTCGATTGCCGGGACAAGGAAGTGGCGGTGGTCGGCGGGGGCAACGTGGCCATGGACGCGGTGCGCACCGCGTTGCGCCTGGGCGCCCGCAAGGCGCGGCTGATCTACCGGCGGACCGAGGCGGAAATGCCCGCCCGCAAGGAAGAGGTCAAGCACGCCAAGGAAGAAGGCGTGGAGTTTCTGGTGCTGGCCAATCCGGTGGCGTTTTTAGGCGATGAAAAAGGCTGGCTGAAAAAGGCCCGCTGCATCCGCATGGAACTTGGTGAGCCGGACGCCTCCGGGCGGCGCAGCCCCAAGCCCATGGCGGGCTCGGAATTCGAGGTCGACGCGGAAATGGCGGTGATCGCCGTGGGCACCACCGCCAACCCGCTGGTGCAGGCCACGACGCCGGATTTAAAGACGCGCCGCGGCGGGTACATCGAAGCGAACGCGGACACCATGCGCACCAGCAAGACCGGCGTGTTTGCCGGCGGCGATATTGTCACCGGGGCGGCCACGGTCATTTTGGCCATGGGCGCCGGGCGCAAGGCGGCGGCTTCCATTCACGAGTATCTGCGGAGCGGCCAGTGGGCGCCCCCGCCACCGACCAACCCTACGGGTTAATGTCCAGAATCCTCAGATGGCCGCGGATTAACGCAGATGAACACGGATAAACAGGCAATCGACTCTGAGCCGCGTTTATCCGCGTTCATCGGTGGCCAAATGTCTTATTAGAAAAACACTATTGCCCCCGGCGCATAACAATAGCGCCCCCAGATCTTCCGTCCCATCCTAAAAGAGTTGGTGCAGCGTCCTGCGATCAGCTACCGGCCCAGACCCTAGTGCTTGAGCGTCGGCAGATTCCGGGGCCCGGCGGCACAAACGTGCCGCAGGTGCCGGACTGCCTTAAGCAGGCCGCGGATCAAGGGGTCGGTCGTTTTGACCTGCACCGGTTCCTCCGGCGAGGCCACCGGCGGCTGACGGTAGCTGTCAGCCAGCAGGTCTGACCGCACTTGCCGATGCACCGATTCCAGATGCATGTTTCTGAGCATCGGAGCACCTCCAGTTCACACCTGTAATTATAATCGGCGAACAGGGTCTTTACAAAGAAATTCCGCGGAATCCGGCAAAATTCCTGTTGTCCAGGGGAGTCTGCAAATAGCGACGATTCGTGCGCGCGGGCGCCAAGATTCCCTTGGTTTATCAGAGCCGGCGACCGTGTTGCCGCACCGGGCTCACAGAACCCGGCTCTGCCAAGCCCCAACTTCTGGTCAATGGTGATGCCGGCACACTCCGCCGCAACATCCCCCACCCCCGGAATGGCCCCCGCCCCCGGCATGACCGCACGATCCATCCATGCCGCAGGAGGAACCGGCATCGCTCGAGCCAGCCACGGCGAAGACGCTCAGCACGCGCTGGGTGTGTTTCTTGCCGCAATGCCCGCAGGCGATCGGATCGTCAGCCTGGCTCATGGAGCGCAAAGCTTCGGTTAAGTGATGGCAATCCCGGCAGCGGTATTCATAGATGGGCATGGGGCAACTCCACAAACCAAGGCCAAGAGTATAGGATTTGCCCCAGTTCGCGTGCAACGCTGACGTAAAAAAGGAATTGACATGGCTAAAAAATCCCGCAAACCCGTCAAACAACCCACCAAAGGCAAAACTCCGCCCCAGGGATTGAATCTGGACACGGAGAAATTTGAGAGCATCCACCAGGTCGGCGGCATCCGCACGGCGACCTTCGATTACCCCAACCCCAGCGGCAGCGCCACGGCCGGTTGCCGGGTGGCGATGGTTGATACCGGCAGCGGGCTGCGGTTTGTTGTCGCCCTCGACCGCGGCGGCGACATTGTGGAGGCTTCCTACAACCGGACGAGCCTGGCTTACTTAACGCCCAACGACTACAAGCCGCCGAGCTACGCATATAACGAAGGATTGTCCTGGCTGAACTCCTGGCCGGGCGGCTTGGTGACCACCTGCGGCCCGCGCTACATGGGCGGCGCGCGCGAGGAGGACGGCCAGGAGATCGGGCTGCACGGCACGTTCAGCAACACGCCGGCGGCGGTGGAGATGGTGGTCAATCCCGATCCGCAGCAGGGCAAGTATGAAATGCTCTTGTCGCTGATCATCCGCGATGCCCGCATGTTCGGGCCGGTGGTGGAAGTCCGCCGGCAGATCCAGTGCGTGCTGGGCCGGCCGGAGATCCGCATTTTCGACCAGGTGACCAATCGCGGCAACGCCCGCGTGGCCCACAACTGGCTGTATCACTGCAACCTGGGCTACCCACTGGTGGATGAGGACTGCAAGCTGATTTACAGGGGCCCGGTCACGTACGTCTGGCCCACGGAGCTAAAGCCCACGTCCAAGGAACTGCCCGCCCTCAAGACTGTGCGCGGGCCGCTGGAATCCCATCGCGGGTCCGGCGAGGAGGGCCTGCTTTTAGATCCGCGGGCGGATCGCCAAGGCATCGCCCACGTGGGGCTGATCAATCGCAAGCGCGGCCTGGCCCTGGAGCTGGAATATCCCATCGCCGACCTGCCGCGTCTGGCCAACTGGCAGCACTACGGGCCCGGCGGCTCTTACGTGGTGGGCGTGGAGCCCTACTTCGGCTCGCTTTTAGGCAAGAATCGCGAGCAGCACCCCTGGGCGGAGCAATGGCTAAAGCCCGGGCAATCGCGCCGGTATCAACTGACGCTGCGCGTGCTGGACGATCCTGCCGCGCTGGCGGCATTTGCCCGCCACGACGGCCCGATTCAGTGGGCGTAAGCGCTCAGACAAGCACCCCCGACAAACGCAAAAGCCCAGGCCATCATGCCTGGGCTTTTTTTTGATGTCGGTGGGGCCAACGGTCTTGGGCGTGAGCTACTTGCGCAGATTGCCGCGGTCGATGTCCAGCTTCATCATCGTCGGCAGCAGCCAATTGCGCCCGCGATAGACGAACACCTGCCCGGAGAGCACGAACACCACTTCTTCCTTGCGGTCCTCGGACAATTGCTCCATGTGTTCGAGCATCTGGCAGGGCATTAGGTAAATCGGCGGTTCGGGCGAGGCTTCGGCATCGGCTTCGAAGCGGAACTGCAGGAATCCATCGGGCGTGCGCAACACCCGCCCGCGCCGGCCGACGATGAACTCGCCTTCCCGGCGCAAGGTCGGGCCGTCCTGTCCGGGCGCGGAGCCTAAGACGTCCCGGTCCGAGCGCAGATTGCCGATGGCTGGCAGATCGACCGGAGCCTGGGAGATCGGCTCGACCACGGGAATCTCCTGCCGGCGGCGGAGCATGCGCTGCATGACTTCTTCGGCGGAGGGCTGCGAAGAAGCTTCCTGACTGGGGCTGGTGGCGGGCATTTGCACCTGCGGGCCGAAGGTCGTTTCCGTGGGGGTGGAAGATTCCTCCGGCGCGGGGGCGGACTGCCCGGCTGAGCCGGGGGCTGAATCCGATGCCACGTACCCCCCGGCTGAGCCGGGGGCTGAACTTTGGGTGGTTTGAGGAGTTTCTGTTCCGGGGGCGGGGGCAGGGGCAGGGGAGGTTGTGGTGCTGTCGGCTGGCGGGGTTTGGTGTTCCTCGGCTCCAGCTGCGCCGCCACGAACCAGCCACAGGCCGGCCAGGAGGATCAAGCCCACGATCAGAAAGCGGGTTCTGCTCACGGAAGATACTCCTGGTTCAGGTGCCATCGTCATTCCATCGCCCTTGCGAGCCGGTCCGCCATAATCTACACCCGCGCGGCGGGAACGGAAAGCGATTGGGCTCAACTGATTTTAGCGCCCACCTGTTTGAGCACCTTCAGCGCCGCCGTGGCCGCCACGTGGAAGGACTCGGCGGGAGGCAGGTCGGCCAGCTTCTGATTGGCCTGCCCGCTGGGCCCGGTGGCCATCACCGCCGAGGAGTGGGTTAAGTGCGGCTCTAAGCTCAAGGTGCCCTGCCATTGGCGGGCCAAGGCGTCCTTTAGGATATCCGCCACGCGGCCGGCCCCTTCGCCCACCGGCACGTGGTGATTCTGGCGGTCGCTGTCCTTTAAGTGGAAGGCGTCAACGGTGTCGCGTTGGCGCAGCCAGTTGGCCCAGACGTCGTCGCCGCTCTGGTTGTAGTTGTCGAAGTCGAAAATCATCTTGAACGTTTTTCCGTCGCGGAGCTTGGCGGCGATCTCTTCCACCTGCGGGCCGCGATCGCCGAAGATGTGCCGTTCGTTCTCGTGATACAGCACCAAACCCAACCGACCGGCCTGATCGCGCAGCCGGCTCAGGCGGTCCAGCGATGCCTTCTGCCACTGGTCCAGCGGCTTCTGGGCCTTGTTGTAATAGCTGAAAATGCGCACCGCGTTACAGCTGAAGACGTCCTTGAGCTTGGCGAGGTGGTCCAGCTTGTCCACGTCGATCTTAAAGTCGTCGGCAATGTCGATCTTGCCCAGCGGCGAGCCGAACATGTGGACTTTGATCTTGGCCGCCGCCAGTTGGGCAGCCGCCTTCGTGGCCACGTCCAGCGGAAGCTGGGAGATGTTGCAGCGTTCGACGTTGCGGGGATCGATGGCGTGGAGTCCCGCGCGTTTAAGGGCTTGGATCTGTTGTTCGGTGGTATCGCCGGCTTCGTCGGCAAAGGCGCTGAGCAACCAGGACATCGGCTTGCACTCCGGTTAAAAGGAATCAACTCATCCAGCCTAACCGGTGGATGGTTGGGTGCAAGCGGCTTACGAAAATGTGGGGCTTACGGAACCATCGACGGGGGCTGGGCCGGGACGGCCAACCAGGGGGTGATGCGATCCAGCGTCCAGTTCTCAAAGGCCCGGCGGCGCAGATACACGGTAATGAATCGTCCCCGCGGGCCGTCGAGCTTGGGGGAAAGGTAGCGTACTAAGTCCACCTCGGCGTTGTAGCCGCGGACGCGGACGCTGAGCACTTGCAGCACAGGGCCGTCGATGCGCTGGCCTAGGCCGGAAACCGCCTGGTCGTCCAGGCCGGCCAACACGCGGGCATAGGTGGCTTGGTCGCAGCCTTCGGGCAGCACCACGTAGAAGGGCTCGGAGGCGGGCCGATCCGCCAACAGCCACTTGATCGCGGCGTTCATCGCGTGGCTGACGTTGTACTGGTTGGGATTGTTCAGGGCCGAGTCCTGGCCCTCGGGCGGCACATTCATCAAAGACTCACAGCCGACGACCCCTAAGGCCATCACCAAAACCAGTCCGCAACTTAGGCGAATTCTTGTCAGACTCACGTTGGTCTCCTCGCTGGGAAACAACCTCATTGTATCCATCAGCTTAAAGCAGCGGCCTACTTTAGGTCCGCCCGGGCGCTGTTTTTCCACCCTTTGGCGCCCGGGCCGCGGGCTTCGGACCGCCCCAGCGGAATGATTCCCCGCCGGCTCGACGCCAGAAGCGACCTTACCGGACGTTGGGGTTTGAATCCGGCGGCGTCGCTTGTCACCAATCTGTCAACAAATCGCGACGAGAGTGAAAAAAATCAGAGGTGCGCGCGGATCTTGTCGTAAAGCGCCCGGCTCATGGCTTCGTCGCCGAAGATGCCCACGCGGATGGAAAGCTTGCTGGCCGCGTCGGTTTCCTTCTTGACGGTGACGGTGATTTTTTTATCCGAGGAGGTGCGCAGCGTCAGCTTGCCCTCCAAGTCCGAGGCTTCCGAGGCGATGCGCAGGAGCTTCAAATCGTCAGCCGCCAATTCGGCTGCTTTGATCGTTTTCTGAGGCGTGGCCTCGACCACCGCTTCCAGATCGCCCATGACGTACGCTACCCCCCCAGCCGCACCGCCCGCCGCCGCCACGGCCAAGCAGCCGGAAAGGGTCAGAACGCTCGCCGCCAGTAACCCCACGGCCAAATGTTTTAGACTTGCGGGCATGACTCTTCTCCTGGGTTGGACGGTCATCGAATCAGCATCAGACTGCTTAAAGGAAGCACGACGATGCGAGGATCGAGCACGTTGTCCACCGCCTGCTGGGTGACCAGCACACCGAACGGAGCGTTATTGACCGTTTTCTCAATAAACGTCCTGATCCCCTCCGTGTCCGTCAAGGGGTCTATTCGACGCTGATATTTAACTTCCAAGGGAATTCGTTGGGTGCCGATGGTCAAGATGTAATCCACCTCGGGCTGGTCAGGCCGGGGAGGAAGATAATTGACGTCCAATCCGTGGATCGAGGCCAGTAAAGCGCCTGTAACGCTTTCCGCGATCCGGCCAGCCAGATCAGTCAAATGAGGTTCCTTAACCAGGCGATCGGGATCGATAGGAATTTGCTCTTGCAGCCAGGAGGCTCGCAGCGCGTGATCCGCCAGGCAAATTTTGGCATTCCCCTTTTTTCGTTTCAAACGGATCTCGGGCGGCTGAATCATCCGCAACAATAAGGTGTTATTCAGGAATCGCAGATATTGCAGTATCCGTCGGGGGCCTACGTTGGCTGCGTGGGATCGTTGTGCCTCTCGCGCTAAAGTGCCGACTGCCGGTGACTGGCCGATGTATCGACAACAAAGCCGAAAAACCTCCTCCAACAGGGCGGCATCTCGTTTGCGACCGACTTCGCCCACGCGCAGGTCGTGTTGGATGACTCTCTTCACCACGTTCTCGTTAAGTTGATCCGCGATCTGCGCCCAAGCCAAATCATGCTTTTCATGGGCCAGCGGATAGCCTCCGCGTTCGGAAAACCAGGCAAACGCGGTCATGACATATGCGCCAACAGATTGCGCGCTTGCGTGCAATGACCGCCACCACTCTTGCGACAACAAAGGCTCCAATCCGTTATCCGCCAAACGTGGCTTGCCTATGTCCAACCCGTGAAAATCAGCGATCTCCGTCAGGGAAAGCACGCCGGCCTCAATGGTGGTGATCCGCCCCGAGAGGCTGTCCCGCCCCATTTCGATGCGCAACGCCGAGCTTCCGGTCACCACCACCTGAACGGTGGAGGCGTCCACCAGAAATTTCAATTGCGTGTCCCAATTTTTCAGATTCTGCACTTCGTCAAAAAACAAAAAAACGTGTGCTCCAACTTGGGCGGCATCATTGAGCGATTTTTTCAGAATGACGCTTTCATACCATTCCACCACGCGCAAGATAGGCTCGCGTATTCGGGATAATTCGGAATTATCCTCGAATTGGACGCGCAAAATGTGCGCCGGATCAACGCCTTGTTTCAGCAAATCCTCAATGACATGAAATTGAGCGATGGTCTTACCGATCTGACGCGGTCCACGGACCACCACAATGGGGGCCAGCCGCTGTTTTAGTCGGCGATGAATCCATTGCACCAGATGGCGACGCGTCTTGGGCAACTGACGCATCGCCTGATCAGTCCACCAGGGATTAAGCCTCTGCAAATCCGCCACTAAAGCCGCAGGCAGATTGGCGCCGGCAAACAGGTATTCTCGATGGGTATCCGCCTTCATGCTCTGATCATATTGTAGGCGTTTTATAAAACCATGAGAACGAACGGGTAAAAAGAACTTACGCCACCCCTGCCAACCCCGTTTCGATCGGCCCACTCACATAGTCACGTGGGTCGGTGACGAATCCGGTCAAGGCGCTGGCCGCCACGGTCAGCGGCGAAGCCAGGTACACGCCCGCGTCCTTGTGGCCCATGCGCCCGGGGAAGTTGCGGTTGGTCGTGCTGATGCAGGCGATCGGCTCGTTCAGCCGGCCGAAGGTGTCGGACGGGCCGCCCAAGCACGCGGCGCAACCCGACGGGCCGATCTGGCAGCCGGCGTCCTGGAGGACTTCATACACGCTCTTCTGGCCGGCCTGCTTGGGCTGGCCTTTTAAGTTCAGCTTCAGCATGTCGGAATGCACTTCCGTGGAGCCGGGCACCACGTAGGTGGGGATCTTCACCTGCTTACCCTGCAAAATCGTGGCCGCGAAGATCATGTCCGTGATCTTCCCGCCCGTGCAGGAGCCGATGTACGCCCGATCGAGCTTCACGTCCCGGCAATTGCGGGCGGTGTCCTTGTTGTCGGGGCTGTGCGGCTTGGCGACCATCGGCTCCATCGTGGCTAAGTCCCACGCGTGCTCGTAGCAGTATGCACACCCGGGGTCGTCCTTTAAGACTTCCCAGTTCGGGCGCGTGGAGCGCTTGCGGACGTAGGCCAGTGTCTTTTCGTCCACGTCGCAGACGCCGTTCTTTCCGCCGGCCTCAATGGCCATGTTGGTCAGCGTCATGCGGTCTTCGAGCGTCAGGCTGGCGATGCCCTCGCCGGCGAAGTACATCGTCTTGTACGTGGCGCCGGAGACGGAAATCTGCCCGATCACCGCCAGGATCAGGTCCTTGGCGGTCAGATAAGGAGGAATCCGCCCGTGGAAGGTGAACTTCATCGTCGGCGGCACCTTCAGCCAGGTCTTGCCGGTGCCCATGGCGAATGCCGCGTCGGTGTTGCCCACGCCGGTGGCGAACTGCCCGAAGGCCCCGGCCGTGCAGGTGTGGCTGTCCGTGCCCAGGAGGATTTCGCCGGGCCGCACGTGTCCCTCTTCGGGCAGAGCCTTGTGGCAGACGCCCTTGTAGTTGGTCTTATTGGGGTCGCGATAGGGGCTGGGCATGCCCGAACCCTGCACGAAGTCCGCATCGTAGTAATAGCGCAGGCCCTGCTCTTTCACAAAGTCGCGCAGGATCTGGATATTGCGGTGGCACTTTTCCTCAGCCGTGAAGATGTAGTGGTCGGGGATAATGACCACCCGGTCCTTGTCCCAGACCTTGGCGGCAGGCCCGAACTCTTCCTTAAAAATGCCGATGGTGCCCGGACCGCACACGTCGTGAGTCATGAGGATATCGACGCCGACCCAGACGTTTTCGCCGGGTTCGACGGACGGCCGGCCCGCGTGGCGAGCCATGATTTTTTCGGTCAGGGTCATCCTGGCCACGGCAGAACCTCCAATTAAAGCATCACCGGCCCCGCGGCCGCAAAGCATGGGCCGTTCGACGCCGGATAAATCATTGTAGCACAGCTTGGCTCGGCCTTTTGCGGGATATAGCCCCGCATGGAAATGCGGGGCTGGTCTGCCCCCAACAGCATCCGCGGCAAGTTCATTCCATGCCAGCCCCACATTCCCACGTGGGGCTTAAGACGGAAATTCCCCATTCTCCCCCGCCGCCGGCTCGTACAACGTACGGTCCGATTGACCACCCGCCGCCGTCAGCCTATATTCCGAGCCATGAAGTACCCTAACCGGGCCCTCCAAGCGACCTTGTGGACCGCCATCGCCGCCCTGGGGCTAGCGGCCTGCGCCAACCCGATGCGGCGCGATGCCGAAGAGGCGCTGCGCGAAAAGCTGCTGTCCAGCCATCGGTTCTATCAGGACGCGATCAAGGACGCTCCAAAGGTGGAGCTGGCGCGGACGCCCAGCGACGTGGAAGAACGCCTCACGCAGGCGGGGCGGGTGACGGAACTGGACCGCATGTCCGGGCCGACGGCCTATGAGAACGACCCGCTGCAATTGGGCACCGACCTGCAGGGCGAGGAAAAAGCCACCACCGTTTCCATCACCCTCCAGAAGTCCGTGGAGCTGGCGGTCAGGAACAACCTCAACGTGCAAATCGCCCGCTTGGCGCCCGCCGCCCAGGAGACGCTGGTCACCCAGGCCCAGGCGGTGTTCGACGCGGTGTTCTTCAGCAACTTCGACTTCTCGCATCTGGACACGCCCGGCGGGCCGGCCCTGCCATTAGGCAGCGGCGGCAACCGCGCCTCGGACGTGAGCACGCTTTCGACGGGCATCCGCAAGCCCCTGAGCACCGGCGGTTCCGCCCGCGTGCAGACCGACATCTCCCGCACCGACAACGACCCGAACCAGACCCGCTGGGACCCGATCTACTCCAGCAGCGTGCTGGTGGGCATCACCCAGCCCTTGCTGCGCAACTTCGGCAAGGACGCCACCGAAGCCCCCCTCGAGCTGGCCTTAAACGCCAAGCGCGCCAGCATGCTGGATCTGCACAATTCCCTGCTGGACACCGTGCTGGACGTGGAAAGCAAGTACTGGGACCTGGTGCAAAGCCGCCAGCGGCTGCTCATCCAACTGCGGCTGCTCAAGCGCACCATGGAAGACCGCGACCGCCTGGAAAAACGCGAGCAGTTCGACGTCAGCCCCGTGCGCATCACCGAGGCCAACAGCTTCGTGGAGCTCCGCCGCGCGGAGGTGATCCGCTCCCGCAACCTGGTGCGCGTGGCGTCGGATCGGCTTAAAGTGGCCATCAACGCCCCGGAGCTGCCGGTCTCCAGCGAAGCCCTGCTTCTGCCGGTGGATGTTCCGGCCGACCTGCCGGTGGAGTTCAACCTGCTGGACGCGGTGACCACAGCCCTGCGCCGCCGCCCGGATGTCCGTCGATCCCTGATTTCCATTGACGACGCCTCCATCCGCCAGCGCCTGGCCGACAATCAGACGCTGCCGAAACTGGACGTCGAGCTGGCCACGCGCTTCAACGGCCTGTCCAACGACGGCGTGGCTGACTCCTACGACACGACCAGCGACGGCCGGTTCATCGACTACTTGGCCAGCCTGCAGTTTGAAATGCCCATCGGCAACCGCCAGGCCCAGGCCGCCCTGGAACAGCGCCGGCTCGAACGCAGCGCCTCGGTGATCGGCTACCAGCGTTCGGTGCAGACGGCCATTGTGGAAGTCAAGGAAGCCTTGCGCGAGCTGCTGACCACCTATGAACTGATCGGCGCCACCCGGGCCGCCCGCCGCGCCGCGGCCGACAGCCTGCGGGCCATCGAGGAACAGGAAAAAGCCGGCGTGGCGCTCACGCCCGAATTCCTGCTGGACTTAAAGCTCTCCACCCAGCAGCGCTTGGCCGACGCCGAAGTCCAGGAAATCGAGGCCATGACCGCCTACAACCTGTCCCTGGCCAAGCTCTATCGCACCATGGGCACGCTGCTGGAAAACAACAACGTGCGGTTGGCTGAGGATCAGACGAACTAGTTTTTCTTCCGGCTGACCTGCGCCCGGCGCCGCCGAGCGGGATCGTCCTTTGGGAAAGGATCAGCCATGTCCAAGCCTCGCCTGGCGGCTTCTTTGCTGGTCGATGACGGTTCGCCGGTGAACCTGATGGTCAGCCATCACCCCGGCGGCGGACACCGCTATCTGATTCCCCATACCCTCACCGTGCGTTTCGCTTCCCTGTGCCGGAAATTCGGCGTGCGCGGCAAGTTTTCCATCGTGCCCATGCCCCTGGGCCTGGGCCGGCTGGATGGGCAGATCCTCGGCGTGCCGCCCAGACACTTAGCCCGCTTCCGCGCGATCGCCCGCAAAGGCATCGCCCCAAATTTCGACATCACCCCGGAACTGCTCACCCACCTGTTTGCCATTAATCCCAAGACCGGCGGCGCCTGGCATCTGTTTGAGGATCTGTGGGTCGAGCAGGCCAGCGTCGGATCGATCGCCGACCTTTTGGCCATGGCCCTGGTGATTCTCAAGAACGCCGGGCTGCCGGCCAACGGCGTCACCTCGCCGTGGATGACCGGCGAGAATAATGAAGCGGATTACGCCCAGGCCATCGGGCAGGCCCAGTGGCTGGTGCATCGGCGGAAACTGACCTGGTACATGCTGCACGTCCAGGAGAACGGCCCGCCGCGGCAACCGGTGGTCACCAGCCGTCATGCCCAGCGCGGGCAGAACGTGGTGATGGTGCCGGCCAATACCGGCGATCTGTGGTGGAACACGCAATTCGCCCACTCCCCCCGCGAGGCTAAGCAAATCGCCGCCGACGGCCTGGACAAACTCTTAAGCGCCGACGGGCGGTCCGGTCGCCTGCGCGAAGTGTTCGACGCCGGCGGACCGTTGACCATCTTGACGCATTGGCAGAGCCTTTTTTCCAATGGCAGCGCTGCGGGCCTCTGGGGCTTAGAGCAACTGCTTGGGCGCATGAAAAAGACCTTCGGCAGCCGGATCCAGTGGGTGCGCTGCAGCGAATTGGCCCGCCGGGCCGCAGCGAACGTCTGAGGAGAACTGGAGAATTGTCTTTTCTCCCCTCTCCCTCCCAAGGAGAGGGCAGGGCCTCGGCCGTGAGCTCGGCCGAACGGTGAGGGTTCAGCGTTTACCGCCGGGGAAACGCGCCGGGCCTGCCGGTGGCGGTCATCACCGCCCCCAAGAGCAGCATCAACGAACCAGGCTCGGAAAACGTCGTGGATACCAGCCCGATCAACCCCTGGCTGACCGTCAACATGGTCGCGCCGGCCGACGTGGCGAGGCCCACCACCACCACGGCCGAGCCGACCGTCCACATTGCCTTGCGGTATAGCCCTGAATCGCCCATGACGATTTCCCCTGTTTAGAACGCCGGGCCTAAGTCACGGCGCAGAACAGACCCGCCGCCGGGCCGGCTGGAGACAACTAGTCGATATAACCAGGCTCCGGTCAAGAAAAAAACAGCGCCCAAAACAGGGAAATCCCCCCGCCCACTCAGCCCGATCGGCACAGAAGGCCCAGCCGCCGCAGGTGGGCAGCCATCAGCCGGGTCGCCTGCCCGCGATGGCTGATGGCGTTCTTGTCCGCCGGGGCCAGCTCGGCCGTGGTCTTGCCCAACGCCGGCACAAAGAAGATCGGATCGTAGCCAAAGCCGTTGTCGCCCCGCCCGCGCTCCGGCTGGCTGGGGTCAGCCGCTTCGGGGGCCGTCAGAATCCGCCCTTCAATCACGCCGCGAACCTCGGCCAACGGCTCGGATTGCTCCGGGCTGCATAGGGTCATGGCGCAGACAAACCGCGCCCCGCGCCGCGCGATCGGCACGTCAGCGAGTTTCTCTAAAAGCAACCGATTGTTGGCGGGATCCACCACCCCGCGCGGGCCCGTCCGTCCGCTGTAGCGAGCGCTAAGCACCCCCGGTTCGCCGCCTAGGGCGTCCACTTCCAGCCCGCTGTCGTCAGCCAGGCAAAGCAATCCAAAAGCCCGCGCGTAGTAGCGAGCCTTTAGAAGAGCGTTGCCCGCAAACGTGGGCTGATCTTCCACGGGCTCGGCAATCGCCCGCCCCATGTCGCCTAGGCTCAGCAAGCCCGCGCCGTCGCCCAACACCGCGGCAATCTCCGCCAGTTTGTGAGGGTTGGACGTAGCTAGAAGTATCGTCATGACTGTCCGCTGTGCCCCGCTTCGTCTTAGAGCCGCTGACAAAATACGATTAACCGCCATGACGCCAAGGACGCCAAGCTCTGTATAGTCATGAATCAACGTTTCATTTTGATCCAAACATTCATCTTGGCGGTTTTCTTGTCGCTCTTGGCGACTCGGCGGTTCATGTTTGTTAGGGGCTCTTAGTGTCCGCAGCCGCACCCGCCCCCGGAAGCACCCCCGGAAGAGCACGTGCTCTTGACCTGGTTCCACGGCATCTTGGCCATCACCGTCAGCAACGGGCAGAATCCGGTCAGGCCCGCGTTAAGCAGCCCCAAACCGGCGAACGTCGGCAACAGCAGCCACCACGGATTGACCCACACCCCCAAAGCCAGGCCCGCCAGGATCATGATGGAAATCACGATAAACACCTGCTGCTGAACCTCGATGATCTTCCGTTCCGCACGCTGCACCGGCAGACCCGCCTGCTTCCAGGCTTCGATGCCGCCCGTAAGCGAATACACCGCCCCGCGCCCGCCCGCCACCAGAATTTCACCAGCCTTGCGCGAACGCATCCCCCCTTTGCAGTGCAGCACCAGCTTCTTATCCCCCGCCGCCGGCACCTGGGCGGGGTCGAATCCCGTCAAGGGAACCAGCAGCGCGCCGGGTATCTTCTCGGCTCCGTGCTCAACGGGCTCACGCACGTCGATAAGCAGAGCCTGCTGGCTGTCCAGCCAACCTTTGAGTGTTGCCGCGTCGATCTCGCTTAAACCCTGGGTCGAATTAGCCATGTTTTGACTCCTTGGCGGACCATCATACCCGGTAATCATATCCACCCTGAGCCGGCTTCTTTGCGGCCGGCCTGGCAATGGGGCAGAAGTTAAGGGGCAAAAAAAGCCCCACCTGGAAAGGTGGGGCCGTATTGAGTAAACAAGCAAACTCGAAAACCCAAATCACAGTCGTCAATCGCCCGATCCAGCCCCACGTTTCCACGTGGGGCTACTCCTTATCCCTTGACTTCCTCTGATTCCTGGCGCCCGCCCCCTTCCCTTCAGCCCATGCTCCACCACTTCAAGTCAATGTCGGGGAAGATGATGTCGTGCAGCTCGGCGTCCTTGGCTTCAAATTGCTCAATTTCATTGAGCTTGCCCAGATAGCTGGTGTCATGGGCGGTGCGTTCAGCCAGGTCCAGCAGGACCTCAAAGCGTGAGACGTGCTGCATGAAGCGCTTGATGGCGTAGTCGATGGACTGGCCGCGGGTGATGTTGAACTGCCAGTCGCTGGCCTGCAGGAGCAGCAGCTCGCGGGCGGCCTTCTTTAAAAGGTCCTCCACGGGCTTATTATTCTGCCAGGGCAATTCGCAGGTGTTCTTGCCGAACAGGGCTTCGCAGCGGTATTCGATGTCCCACATCCAGTTGACCTGCGGATTGGACCACACCCGGTGATCCCCGCCGTCGCCCCAGGACCCTTCGGGCAGCGACACCACCTTGTCCACCCAGTGATTGCCCAGAAATTGCTCAGCCGTCACCACGTCCACGTCCGGGTCTGCGTTGAGGCTGAGCATCACGTCGCGCAGGAACTGGGGGCCTTCAAACCACCAGTGCCCGAACAGCTCGGCGTCAAAGCAGGCTACGCACACGCCGTGCCGCCCGGTGCGATGGTGATAGTCCCACAGCCGCTCACGCACATACGAACAGAAGTGCGAGGCATGTTCGTGAATCTTCGAGGGAATGTTTTCCGGGTAATACAGGTGCTTTTCGCCCAGGTCGGTCTTGTGCCCGGTGATCTTCCAGTAGCGCAGCCCGCGCTTGGGCCCCCACTTCTTGTGGAATTCCAGATACGCTCCGTCGGCCGGATAGCCGATGTCCCCCGACCACACCTGCTGGCAGACGCCCGGATCGCGGGCGAACACCGACACCCGCGCCAGCCCCGTGCCGTCGCTGTTGACTCCGTGCGGCTCATGCACCGAGCGCCAACCGCGATTGGCGTATTTTTCCGCCTCGCTCCAGTTCACCTTCCACCACCCGCCGTCGTTGAACACCTGCTCGGAATTGGCCCGTTCGATCAGGTGATTTTCCACGAAAAAGTGGTTGATCGTCTCGTCGGCGATCAGGTGCTCGATGCCGATGCGCCCGCTCTTGCCCGCCCAGTGGTTGGGCGGATTCCACGCCCCGCCGGGCCGATAGGCGCATTCGGGCAGCCACATGCCCGTGGGCTTAAAGCCCAGGATACGGTGCGACGAGGCCAACCCCGCCCGCAGCTGGGCGCGGATCGAGGCATCTTCGTAAAGCAGCGGCAGATACGCGTGCGTGGCGGTGGAGGTCAATATCTGGATCAACCCCTCCCGGGCCCGCTGCGCGTAGGCGGCGGGGATGTCGCGATTAAGGCGCTGGAACTGTTCGCCCAGCTTGCTGAACCACTCCACCCAGCGGTCGGCCAGATAGCTCATGTGCCCGTTGCCGAAGGACTCAAAATCCTTGCGGTCCTGGCGGGCCCGGTCGATGCGGTCCTCCAGGTAATGCTCAAAACCTTTCTTAAAGTGATCGCTGGCCAGCTGCTCGAGGAGCACCGGCGTCAAACCCATCACCATGTGCGGACGGGCGTTGAGAAAAACACACTCGTCGATCATGGACAAGATCGGCAGATACGTCTCCGCCGCCGCTTCGTACAGCCAGTCCTCCCCGTGCGGCCAGATACCATGCCTAAGGACGTAGGGAAGATGGCCGTGCAGGACCAGGCAGAAGCTTCCAATGCTCATGCTGGCATGGTAGCCGGGGTCGGTCAGAACGCCAATCCACGCCAGATAAAATTGGGGATGATTGCGGGAGAAACGCACCCCCGGCCGATGGCATACGGAACTTGCGGATATGATGCTTTAGCGGCGGAGGCGAGGCCATGACATCCACCCCTACTTCAGCGATTCCTGCCAACCCCGCCGCGGCGGCGCCCGCGGGGTCCGATAATCAAGCACAAGCCATCAATCTGGCCGGCAAACGATTGCACTTTGTGGGCATCGGCGGGTGCGGAATGTCCGGGCTGGCACGCATGGCCCGCCACGCCGGCGCCCTCTGCTCGGGCAGTGACAAAAGTGACACGGCCACCATCCAGGCCCTGCGCTCCGAGGGTTTCCCCATCGTCTTAGAACAATCCGCCCAGAGCGTCCCGGCCGACTGCAATCTGCTGGTGATCTCCGCCGCCATCAACTCGGAACACCCCGAGGTCGTCGCCGCCCGCAAACGCGGCCTGATGATCCTCAAGTACGCCCAGCTGCTCGGACGCCTGATGATCGGCCGCACCGGCATCGCCGTCGCCGGCACGCACGGCAAGTCTTCCACCACCTCGCTCCTGGGACACATCCTCATCCAATGCGGGCTGGACCCTTCGGTGATCGTCGGCGCCAATTGCCCGCAGATCGGCGGGGGCTGGCACGTGGGCCAGAGCGATTTTCTGGTGGCCGAGGCCTGCGAGTTCGACCGTTCCTTCCACAACCTTCGCCCCACCCACGCCCTGATTCTTAACGTCGAGGAAGACCACCTGGACGTCTATCCCAACCTCGACGCCATCATCCAGGCCTTCGCCACCTTCGCCCGCCTGGTGCCCGAGCACGGGTCGCTGTTAATCAACCATGAAATGCCCCACCGCCTGACGATCTGCGCCGGTCTTAACTGCAAGGTCGAGACCATCGGCTTCGCCCCGCAGGCGGATTGGGAAGTCAACGTCGACACCCGCCCCCAGACCCTCCGCACCCACGGCCTTCGCCCGCAGGTCAGCCTGCATCATCGCGGACAAAAAGTCGCCAGTTGGGAAAGCCCCCTGCCGGGCGATCACATGGCCTACAACGCCGCCGCCGCAGCCGTCACCGCGCATCGCTTAGGGGCTGCCTGGGAAAAAATCAGCTCGGCCATCGGGTCCTTCGAGGGCCTGGACCGCCGCATGCAACGCATCGGCCAGCCCCGCGTGGACGGCGGGACCATCACCGTCGTGGACGACTACGGGCATCACCCCACGGAAATCGACACCACCCTCCGGGCCCTGCGCCGCCACTATCAGCCGCAGCGGATGATCTGCGTCTTTCAGCCGCATCAGCACAGCCGGACTCGCTTTTTGATGGAGCAGTTCGCGGCCAGCTTTTCCGAGGCCGACATCGTCATCGTCCCGGAAATCTACTTCGTGCGCGACAGCGAACAGGAACGCCAGGCCGTCAGCGCCAATGACCTGGTCCTGCGCCTCCGCCGCCGCGGGCAGCAGGCCCTGCACGTCCACCCCTTAGAGGCCATCGTCGAGCAGCTGCGCATGATCGCCCGCCCCGGCGATCTGGTGGTCACCATGGGCGCCGGCGACGTCTGGAAAGTCGCCCGCGACCTGGTCCAGGCCAAGCCGTAAATCCCAATATCCCTGAAAGAAGCATTCTCACCGCAGAGTGCGCCGAGAACGCAGAGTTTTTTACCACGTATTTTTACCACCGAGATCACGGAGAACACAGAGAACGATCAGATTCCAGAGTCACGATGTTTTTGAATCCATCTCCGTGACCTCTGTGCTCTCCGTGGTAAATATTTCTGCCGATGTTCCCCCCGAAACTCAGTCCCCAATCCCTACTTCTTAATACATCACCTTTCCGCCGTCGACCACCAGGTTCTGCCCGGTGATTCCCCGCGCCGCCGACGAGAGCAAAAACAGCGTGGCCGGCGTCACGTCCGCTTCCTTAAGCAGAAACTTCAGCGCCTGAGCCTCCAGCAACTGCTTCTTGTCCTCTTCGGTCACGTGCGCGCGGAGCTGCTTGTCGGTCATGATCCAGCCCGGCGATAGCACGTTGGCGCGAATGCCCAGCGGCCCAAGCTCGCGGGCCAGCGAGCGCGTGAAGCCCACCACCGCCGACTTGGACGCGTTATAGAGCGTAAACGGCGACAGGCCCAGCATGTAATTGGTGGTGCAGATGTTCACGATCGCCTTGCCCCGCCCAGCCTTCAGATACGGCAACGCCGCGTGGGTGGCGGAGAAAAACGGCCGCAGGTTGATCGCCATCAGCCGGTCAAAGTCCGCGTCGGTCGCCTGGGCGAATTCAATGCGCGGATCGATGGCCGCGTTGTTCACCAGGTAATCGATCGCCCCCCCTTGCCCAGCCTGGGTGATAAAGTCGCGGGCCTGTCTGGGGTCCGCCAGATCGCAAGCCACAAAACGCGCTTGTGGGCCGCACTCGGCAACCAGCGCTTGCCCCAGTTCCACGCGCCGGGCGCAAAAGTAAACCGTCGCCCCCAAGCCGATCAGCGTCTGGGTCAGGTGCTTGCCCAGGCCGTCGGTCCCCCCCGTCACCACCGCTACCTTGCCCGCGAAATCCGCTTGAAAATCCACCATCGCTGAAATCTCCAGATTGGCTCCCTCAAAGGCCCTGCCGCCGTCCGCAGCGCATGGAGTATGATGCCAAGATGCGGATTGGCAAGCCAGCCTCGGGCAAACCCGGACTCTTCATCACCGCCACGGACACGGGCGTGGGCAAAACGGTGGCCACCTGCGCCATCGCCTGGGCGTTGCGCCAGCACCACCCCCACTTGCGCGTGGCCGTGTGCAAGCCGCTGGCCAGCGGGTGCCGGCACGACCGCGAGGGCCTGGTCAGCGAAGACGCCGAAGCCCTGGCGCATTTTTCCGACTGCCGCCAACCGCTGGACATCATCAACCCCATCCGCTTCGCCCCGCCCCTGGCGCCCGCCGCGGCCGCGGAAAAAACCGGGCAGGACGTCGCCTGGTCATCCCTGGAAACCAGCCTGCGCGTGCTGGGCGACTATGGCGAGGTTCTCTTAGTCGAAGGCGTCGGCGGCTTGCTCGTCCCTCTGGCCCCCAAGCCTCACGTCGAAGGTAAACGCCAGAGCTACGAAACCGTGCTCGACCTGGCCGTCGCCCTGGATTACCCCGTGCTGGTCGTCGCCCGGGCCGACTTAGGCACGCTCAACCACACCGCCATGACCGTACGCCTCCTGCGCGAGGCCGGCTGCCGCCTGGCGGGCCTGGTAGTCAATGGTTACGTGGCCGACCCCGCCGCCACCGACGATCCCTCCATGGCCGGCAATCGCCTCTGGCTCGAACGCTTGACGGGCCTCAAGGTGCTGGCCACGCTCCCGCGCTGCCCGGCCGCCCAGGTTCAACCGCAAAAAGCCCTGCTTCCGCCGGAAATTCTCGAAGCCGCCGCCACCATGGATTGGCTGGCCGTCGCCCGTCCCCCACGCTGAAATAATCACCTGGAACAACCGGACGAATCCCGCTCCCTACTGCGAGCCTAAGATCGGCGAACCCTCGCCCCGCGCCGAGCGCCCGAAGATAACATTCAGCGATTGGCTTACGCCGCTGAGCGTCTGTGTCTGCGTCTGCGGCTCGTCGAGCGTCCCGGTCACGCGAATGCTCAAGAGCTCGTCCTTGACCAGATTCAGCAGCCCGGAGATCGGCCCTAAATTCAGCCCCGCCGGATTTCGGCTGTACAACCTCAAATCCAACGCTTTGCTGCTGTAGCGCAACAACCCGGACCCGATCACCTCCACGCTGGGCGATTCGAAGCTGATGCGGTCGATGCGCACCAGGTCCCCGTCGATCAGATACCGCGCCGTTACCCGGTCGAAAGCCTTGGACATCGGCAGGTTCAGGTTCAGGATGTGCAATAGGGCGATGCCCAACGGCGTCTGCACCAGATGGGCGTCGCGGAGGAACAGCTCCCCGCGCCCGAAACGCGATTCCGAATCGCCCAGCGCGCCGCCCACCGCCAGACTGGCCGACAACAGCGCCGTCCCCGTGTTGCGCTCCAGCGGAGCGTTCGCCGCCAGCGGCTGGTTGGTCGCCAGCCACTTCTGCTCCTGCTCGGGATGCACCATCGGATCATACGCCACGTCCTGCAACGCCAACGCGAACCGATACTGCGACTCCTTGCCCAGATCAATCTGCCCCGTCCCGGTCAGCACGCCCCCGTAGCAGGAGCCGATCATCTGCTCGATCAAAAGCTGCTCGGTCGTCGCGCTCTGGCCCATGCGCAAACGCATGTTCTCCACCAGCCGGCCTAATATCCGCAGCTTGTCCGCCTCCATCGTCAGCTTCATGAACGGGCTGGATTGCCCAGGCATCAGATTCGCCGTCACCTGCAATTGGCCCTGCAATTCCGTCACCGGCACGCCGACGTTGGCGCTGGCGGCATTAAACCGGATCGGCCCGCTGAAGGTCAGAATGGGATTCCGTTCCTCCTGGGGCCGCCAGGTCAGGTGCGCGCCCTCGAGCGTGTAGTCGCCCTGCAGTTCCAGCCCGTGAATGGCAGCCAGCACTCCCTGGGGCAGAAACGCCCGCGTGGTTTCCCCGATGTGCGTGGCCGCCACGTCCAGCGTCAGTTCCGCCGCCGGGTCGGGCCCTAAGTCCATCAAGGCGCTCAGCGACACCGTGCCCTCTTCCGCCCGGGCCCACAAGTGGTCCGCCCAGAGGTGCTCGGGCGTCACCAGCAGTTTGCCCTGGATGTCCGTCAGATCCACCTTCCGCCCGCGCAGATCAAACGCCAAGGCGTAGGGCTTGATCGCCAACGTGTAGTGGCTGTCCCCGCCTTCCGTGTCGCGATAGTCCAGCTCCGCGTCAAACAAGCCCCGCGGCTGATGCTCGGCGAAAATCGGCCGCAGCCGTTCGAGCGACGGATGGCCCTGCGGAATCAAGTCCAGCACCGGCTCCTCAAAGTGCAGCCCGAAGGCCGCCAGCTTCATGTTCACCGCCGGCGCCCCTTCGCGCCAGGACGCCTGCCCCTGGGCCTCAAACCGCCCCCCGCCGTGCGCGCCCTTCATGCCGTGAACCGTCACGCTGTGCCGCTTTAACGCAAACGTGCCGTTCACCTGCCCAATGACAAACTGCCCGCCGAACGGCCGCGCCCGGCCGTCCTGCATGCTTGCGTCGATGGTAAAGTCCACCCGCTTGTCGTCCCCTAAAACAATCACCCCCTTGCCGTCAAAAGCCCCCTCCAGCCCCAACTCCCGCAGCCACCGCTCCTGCTGCCCGCCGATCGACGCCAGCAACAGGTCATCCACCGGCACCTTCTCCACCGCCACCTGCAGGTCCGGCGACAACGGCAGCCCCTCAGCCTTGCGCGGCAAATCCACCTTCCCGTCCGCCCGCAGGATGGCCCCCGAAAGCCCCTGCAGCTTTAAGCCCTCCACCGCGATCTTCTGCGGATCAATGATGATCTGTCCGTCCAGCACCCGCACCGGGTAAGGCCAGTGCGTGAACAGCGCCCCCGTGCCCGGACCCTGCACGCGGGTGACGATCTGATACGGCTTGTCCTTCCCGGCCGCACGCACCGCCCGAATGTCCGCCTGAATCTTGCCGCCTAACGCGAAAACCCGGTCCGGTCGCTGCGCCGCCGCCGGGTCCTCGGCCGCCACCACCACCCCCCGGCCTGACAACCGCGCCAGCGCTTCCTGATCCAGAAACATGCGGAAAATCGGTTGGTATTTGGCATCCAGCGAATCAAACAGCACCTGATCCAACGGCACGTCGCTCGCCTGGATACGGATGTCCACCGCCGCGTCCTCGCCGGGCGGCAAAATCCGCCCGCTGATCCGCAGCCGGTTGTCGTGGGGGCCCAGGCCCTCGAGCGCATCAATGTCCAGGCTGTCCTGGTTGAACCGGAACTGGCCCTCGAGATTGTGCATCGGATAGGGAAACTTGACGTACTTGCTGCTCACCCCGCGGATGCGCACCACCCCGTTGTAGTTCAGCGGGCTGCCCGGCTGTTCGCGCAATACGTCCACCTGGGCGTGAAAGAGCCCGCTGGGCGAAAATCGCGCGAATTGCCTCTGCACCCCCGGCGGCATGGCGAACAGGTAACGCGGCTGCGCGGGAATGTTGCCCTCCAGCACCACCGAAAGCTCAAAGGGCGCGTCCGCCTTAAAGCCATGCACCTTCCCGTCGATCAGGCAACGGATGTCCTCCAGTTGCCCGTGCAGCTTCTGCACCGCGATGGTCTCGTTGGCCAGCTCGAACACCCCCGCCACCTGCGTCAGCCGCGTCTGCGACTCTCCATAGGGCAGCGACAATTCAAAATCGCTCACTTCCATCCGGGCGAAAAACCCCACCGCCGGGTCCGGGTCGTAGCCGAACGTGATCGGCTCCACGTGCCCGGTCGGCTCCATCTGCCGCCACCACTGCATCACCCGCTGGGGCAGCACGTTTAAGAGCGGGCTCTTGGGCCCAAAACGCTCGAGCTTTCCCGCCGCCCGCGCCACCCGCGGCGTGAAGCTGGCGGTAAGAATCTCGCCCGTCTGACCCTCGGTCACCTGATGCACCAGGGTCAACGAATAACCCCCCGATTCCTTGGACGAAGGCATCAGATTGCCCGTTAAGTCCACCGACTCGTACGCCTGGTACTGCCCTCCGCTGACCCGCCCGAACACCGCCTTGGCCGCCCCCAGATAAATCTCCGGCCAGTGCTCCGGCGGTCGCCCGGACTTGCCGCTCTGCAATTCCATCAGCCGCTGGAAGTTGAACTTCCGCTGGTCCAGGTCCTCGGTGACGTGCAGCACCGGATTGACAAACGACATGCTCGTCAGCCGCAGCGAAAACCACAGCAGCGGCCAGGGGTTGTACGTCACGTAGATCCGGTCAGCCGTGAACAGCCGATCGCCCTCGGCCGGCATGCCCGGCACCCGCAGCGTAAACCCCGTGATCTCGATCGGCCCGCGCATCGCGAAGGTGGCTTCTTCAATCTGCACCCGCCCGTGGGTGATGTGGCTGAGCACCCAGCCCAACACCGTGGCGAAGTGCCGCGGACTGGTCAGCGTGTAATAGGCGCCCCCCGCCAGCAGCGTCAGCGCCAGCAGCGTCCCCAGCACCCAGCGCAGGATCCGCCGGCGGCGCCAGGGACCGGGCGTGGAGGCGGGCGTCGGCGTGGTAGGCTGATCCGTCAACGGCGGTTTCCTGGAATATCAGCAGGCCTTAAGATTGTGGCGGCCACGGCGGCAAGATTGTACCTTCTGGCTCCGATCGCTACCGGCCCGCATAAGGAACCTACCCCATGCCTGACAAACCGACCATCACCTACGATGATTTCGCCAAGCTGGACCTGAAGGTCGCCACCATCGTGGCCGCCGAACCCCACCCCAACGCCGACCGCCTGCTCAAGATCCAGGTGGACCTAGGCGGCGAACAACGCCAGGTCTGCGCCGGCATCCGCGCCTATTACGCCGACCCGGCCGCGCTCGTCGGCCGCCAGGTGATCGTCGTGGCCAACCTCGCCCCCCGCACCATCCGCGGGGAAATCTCCAGCGGCATGATCCTGGCCGCCAGCGCCCGCGAAGGCGAGGAAGTCAAAGATCTGGCCCTCTTGTCTTTGGATAAACCCGTCCCCGCCGGCTCCAGCGTGTCGTAATCGCCCAGGGCGCATGGCCGAACTGCGTCTGCCAAGAAAACATGCGTTGGGGCGAAAACGCCCGGAAGAAATCGGGGCTATTTGCCTTGAACATCGACAATCGCCCCTCGGCCATTGTCCTACGATTTCTCCTGCTCTTTGTCCGCCGGGGCACTGGCCGGTTCGCCTTCCTCCTGGTCCTGCATCTCGCCTTCGCGGACGAAATTCACCCGCCGGGAAACCGCCTCGAACGACAGCGGATCCGTCAGGCTCAACGGCTCATTGAGCACGCCGCTGATCACCGCCCGCAGGATGGGATTGGCCGTCTGCTGGGTCACCAGTTGCTCCGTGGCCGGGCGACACTCATCCAACCGCACCACGTACAGCGCCAGCTTGCCGTCCACCGGCACCGCCAGCACCCGGCTGGCCAGCGGCAGGGCCGACAGGTCGCCTTGCTGCGCGAACTTGTCCGCGAACGTGAACACCGCGTCGACAAACGCCTGGCTGCGGCCGATGCCCGCGATCTCCGGCGCCTGCAGCCCGCGATCTTCCGACCGCTCGCTGCGTGGGAACATCGGCGGAGTCAGAATCGCCACCCCCGTCTCCACCGCCAGATCGGTCAGCGGCTGAGCCTCCGCGCGCTCCAGCCAGGAGGTCTGATGCCGCTCCACCAGCATCTTATACGCCGCCAGACGCCGGGCCGCCGTGTCCACCTGCTCACGCACTTCCTCAAGCGTCTGCGGTGCCCGCTCCGGCTGCGCTTCGATCAGGCGGAACAAATACCGCGTGCCTTCCTGGTCACGCAGCGTCTTGCTGGGCAGGCTCGTCTGCAGACGCTCGACCAGCAACAAGTTGTCCTTGGCCGGCTCAAGCTCCTTGGCGCTTAACACATAGTCGCCAAAGGACGCCATCACCGCTCCGCCTAAGAGGGCCGCTTGCCCGATGCCCGGCAGGAACGACAATTCTTCCGGCGCCAGCCATTCGTTGTCGCGCACGACCACGTCCGGCCGAACCTTGAATTCCTCCGCCAGCCGATCCGCCACCGCCGCCAGGGCCATCGGCTGCCACCCTTCGGGAATCTGGTAATACCCATCCTGCTGCGGCAGATTGCGGGCATCCTCCACCGTCAGGATGGCCCGGGCCTTCTGCAGCATCTTGTCCGCCAGTTCCGCCGCCCGCTGGTTCGTCAGCAGGCTGATCACCTGCGTCCGGGCCTGACGGTAATCCGGCGCCACCAGCTGCCCCTGATTGGGATTGCCCGCCGCCGGCGTAAATTGACCGGGATGATCGCGGAAATACGCGATCGCCTCCGCCTCGGTCACCTCCACCACCTGGTGCAGACGATCCAGGGGCAGGCTCAGGTATTCGACCTTCACCCGCCGCGGCGACTTAAAGCCGATACCGTAAGGCTCGGTCTGGCCCGGCAGTTGATCGCGGTATTGATTGAATAGCTGCGCAAGCTCCTCGGCGCTCGGCGCCGGCGTTTCGGGCAGATAACGGCGGGAATCGATCGGCAGCACCGCCACCTTCACCCGCGAACTCTGGTCGTACACAAAACGCTCGAGCACCGGCAGGCTCAAGCGCGCTTCGCCAAGCGTCCAAGGCAGAACTTTGTCCGCCTGCCGCAAAGCCGCCGCTCCAAACTGCGCCCCGATCGTCGCGTACAGCCGCAGACGCTGGCGGATCGGCGTGTGCTTTACGCCCCGCACCAGCTCCTTGTAACGCTGCACCATCGCGTAATCGCCGAGCATCATCAATATGTCGCCTTCCGGCACGCGCGCTTCGCGCATCAGACGCTGCAGATCCATCGTCGTCAGCCCCAGCTCCGCCAGGATGTGCACAGCCTCCGCCTCGCTGCCGGATAAGCCCATGGCCCGCGCTTCATGGAGCATCAGCATCCAGTGCAGGTCATTTTCCGCCGCCGTCAGACGCAGCACCGGGGATATCCGGCCGAGAATCTCCAGCTCCCCCGCCATCGCCGCCCGCTGCGACTGGTAGACCTTCTTGCCCTCCAAGCGCCCGATCACCGGGTTGTAGCCGCGGTTGCCCATGCCCCCCTGGGGCATCAAAAACACCACCATCAGCAGCACGCCGCCTAAGGCCAGCACCCATTTGTTTAAGAGATATTTGCGAAAGAACTTAAGCATACCCTGCTACTCCGTTTGCCCCCGTCCGGCCCAGAATGCCAGGCCGGGACACATGCTTGCTCAGCCCTGGCCGGCCAAACCGGCCGGACACGGGAAGGGGAACCAGTATAACGATCGCTGCCGCAATCCTCTCCTGGCCTAGTCGATCAGGAAGCCCGCATCGCGGCTGGGCGCCTCCAGCCCCAGACCCTCGGGGACCAGCACCACGCTGAACACCGTATCCCCGTCGATCTGATCGAAGCTGGCCTCCAGCCGCAAACGCCACCGCGGCAGGCGGCGATCCAACGAAACATCCAATCGGCGGGACAGGTGCTCCTGCTCAAAATCCAACGTGTGGCTTAACGCCATCGAGTACTTGCGCGACAACCGATAGCTGAACCCATACCGCAACAGCGACCGGTCCAGGTCCTCCAGCCGCGTAAAGCTGGAGAACAGCGTCAGCCACCGCGAATGCGCCAACTCCCCGCCCACCCGCCACTGCTCTAATTCCTCGTCTTCCAGCCCGTAGGTCGAGTCCGCCATCGTCGTGAACGTGTCGCTGAGCATCCACATCAGCCCGCTGTGCAGATTGTCCCCGCCCGTGCCCAGTTCCGGACGATACCCGAAGCTGGCGGGCACGTCGGCGTCGGGGTTGGCTTCATCGCCCCGCAGCGTCAGGGCGTTGTCGAACACCACCCAGTCCACGCTGCGCCAGCGTCCCGGTCCGCCGCGGCGCGTCTGCAACGTGTTCCGCACGCCCAGCCGCGTGCCATAGCCTTCGTCAATGCCCTCCACGTCCTGGTCGTAGATCGGATACGAGCCGGCGTCAACCGTCGCGCCCATCGCGAACACGTCCGCGTAGGGCTCGATCACGTGCCGCAGCCCGTGCACGTCCAGCACGTTGGATTGCGCCCCCTCATACGTGCGCGCGAATTGCGTGGACGAACGCACCCCCGTGGTCCCCCACAGCCGCGCGTTCTCCGCGTCCGGATCGTAGTTCTCATAGTCCTGGTCATACACCGTCGCCCGCCCCGCCACGTACGGCGTAAAGTCCAGAATCCCCCACCGCAGCGGCGCGTCCAATTCGTGCCGCGTGTCCAGCCGCAGCCGCGATTCATCCGAAATGCCGCTTAACTCCAGGTTGTCCCCGAAGTCCGTCGTCGCCGGGAAGCCAAAAGCCTGCAGGCTCTGGGCGTTGGTGAAGCCTCGCTCAGCCGGACTGTCCGACCCGCCTAAGATGCGCATCCGCCCCACCGACGTCTGCCCGAAATACGTCAGCCGGTCATCCCACAAATCCGTACCCACCTGCCACCAGCCCAGCTCCGGCAGCTTCTCGACCGTGTATCCGGGCGTCTGCAGCACCGGCAGCTGCGGCGAAAAGCTGTTCAAGCTCGACGACGCCAAAAACGTCAGCGCCCAGTCGTCCTGCTGTTTCTTTAAGTACAGCGAAGTCTCATACGGCTTGGCTTCATACGCCTGGCCAGAGAAAAACGTCTCTAAGAACGTCGGATCGGAAACATAAGCCCCCTCCAGAGTCAGTTCCCAGTTGTCCTGCAAATACTGGCGATGCTGCAGGTGGGCAAACCCGCGCGGCTCCTGGTCGAATCCGATCCCGTTCCGATCCGAAACCCTATCCTCGCCCTCGTCAAACAGCAGCCCGTAAGTCTGCACCTGCCCGAGCATCTCCGGCAAATCGTAATCCAGATTCAAGCCCAGCCCCGGGCCGCGCTCCCCGCGGTAGTCGATGTCGCCGGTCATCTTCACCCCGTCCGGCTTGGGCTGATTCATCAGATTAAACACATCCCACCGCGTGCGCACGTTCGGGCCGTCGCGATCGCTGAAGCCCACGTTCACGTCTTCCAGCGGAATCTGCGCCGTCGTCCCGCCCACCACCGGCCAGCCGAACACCGGCACCTTGCCCCAGCGCAGCGTCGCCCCCTTGGCCACGTAACGCCCCTGGGCCTTGCCGTCCGGGCCGGGCGTCTGATCAAACGTCAGGCGGCTGGCGCCCACCGAAACGTGCGGCTCAGCGAATTCGCTGTTGGTCAGTAAGGCCGACCGCGCTTCCCACTGCTGCCGCGCCACCTGCCGCAGCTGCTTGGCCCGCAGATAAATCGGCGCCTGCTCGCGCATGTCCCAGGTGTACAGCACCGCCTGCAGCAATATCGCCTGATTGCGGGCCGGGTCGTAATACACCCGCGGCGCCCGCAGCGTGTACTGCCCGTCGGTGGCGATCACGTTGTCTTCCAAGTAAATCCCCCGCACCATCTCCGCCCCCATCCGCTGGCCCGGACCGGGCGCCTCGGCCTTGGGCGTTAAGAACACCACGATCTTTTCCGCCTGCAACGTGTAAGAACGCCCCGACGACGCCTGCTGATACGCCAGCTGCACGTTGCCCGCCAGGATCAAAACCGTCTCTTCGTCGTCGCTCTGGGCCGGTGAATAAATAATCCTCTGCGCCGAGAACGAAACCACGCCGTCCTGCGGCAGAATATTCGTGTCCGCCGCCCCCGCCGGCCGCGTCACCGCCTGGCCCGCTTCCGCCGGCACCACCGGCGTCACCGCCACCACACCCTCCTCCGCGGCAACCTCCTGCCGCCCCACCTGCTCCTGCGTAACAGCCTGCATTCCGGGGCTTTGACTTCCGGGGGCTTGACTTCCGGGGGCTTGACTTCCGGGGGCTTGGCTTCCGGGGGCTTCGCTTCCGGGGGCGGGGGCCTGACTTCCGGGGGGGGTGGATGGTGGAACGGGCAATTTTGGCGTGACAATCGTCGGCGTAGCCGGCAGGAGCGCAATTGCCTCGCGAACTTCCGACGGCTGGGCTATCCCTTCCGGGCCCAACGCCGTCTCCGCCGCCGGCGAGCGCGTCGCCAGCAACGGCTCGGGCGTAATCCCCGGCGGGAGCAGCAGCGCCATCTGCTGCTGGGCGATGTCCTGCCGCGATTCGTCACGTTTGCTCAGCATCGCCGGCGGCGTCAACGGCGGCTCAGCCGGCACCGCGATCAGCGGCGAGGAAATCGTCGCCAGATGGCGCTCAAACCGCCCCATCGCGTCAGCCACCAGTTGATTGTCCGCCACAAAGTCTTCGGTAAAGTCATCCACCTCCAGCAGCACGTCCCCCGAGGTGGACAGCGTCACCAGCAGCCGCGGCGCCTCCGCCGTGATCACCGACCCGCCCGCCAGCGGCCGCGCCTGATCCAGATACGCCATCACGTGCGCGATCCGCTGCCCGAACCGGTTTTCCGTGTCGATGCGAACCACCGCCCGCTGGGCCCGGACTCCATAAATCCCCGACCCCACCTCGACCTGCTCTTCCAGCACCAGCCAGCGGACGACATTAGCCTGGGAATGATCCTCCCAAGTCGAAGCCCGCCGGGCCGCGATCCGCGCGTCGGTGGTCAGCACCGGCTCAGCTAAAGGTAAATCCGAACGATAGGTCACCCCCGCCCCCGGAAGAGTTTGCTTCGACGAGCCGCGCACGTCAGTAAGCGGAGCCTTGCCCTCCGCCCCCGAAACCGCCCCCACTGCCATGCCCAGCGGGCCCAGCGCCTGGATCACACACAGCCACAGAATCATCATCCGCCATCGGACAGACCCACCCACCTCGCGGGGGCCCGCAGCAGCCGACCAAGCAGTGCGTGAACGAAGCGAGCGATTCATCAAGCCTCGTTTCCGAAATGGCTCCCATGACGCCCCAGGCATCCTGCGCCCAAGACGAACCCGTCGCCCTGACGGATTGCCGCGAATCTTAACTCATCCCCACCCCAAGAGCGATTCAACCCCAGCCTTTTCCCCATCCGGCCTCTTCTCCTCCCCCTCGCTGAGGGGGAGGCCGGGAGAGGGTGTATCGGACCCCTCACGCAAGACCTCGGCGGGGACCTGCCCCTCACCCGTCTACCGTATCTTCTGCGGCCGAAAGTTGGCCAACTTCACCGTAAACTTCGGTTCCACGCCGTCCGGGCTCTCGATCATGGCGTTGTCTTCATGGGCCTGGAGGGCAATGGTGTACGTGTCGCCCGGCTTTAGTTTTTTCTCCCGCCAGACTTCGCTGCCGCGCTTCCACTCGATGATCAGCACGTCGCCTTCGATCACCGTGATCTGGCCCCCGTTGGCCCATGGCCCCATGTAGGGATACAGCATCTGCCCATCCACCCGGGAATACACCGTCCGGGACTGATCCTTCGCCCGCCCGTTGCACTCATACGCCGCCCACGCCGGCCAGGCGATCACCGCCCCCACCCAAGGCGCATTGCTGTACCCCGGCAGGTTGCAGACCCAGCGCGTGGGGATCGACGCCACCGGATTACAGGTCATCGGGTCCGTGCCAACCGGCGACGCTGCTTGGGAATTGGGATTGGGGGATGAATTAGCCATGGTGATGTGGAACCTCCTGGGCATAGAGATAGAAACAGCTAGAGCATACGTTGCAGGTAAACCACGTCGAGCCAGCGGTCGAATTTGTAGCCGACCTCAACCAGCTGCGCCACCTTGGCGAAACCAAACCGCTCGTGCAAGGCGATGCTGCCCGCCTGCGCGCCGTCAATGATGGCCAGGACGCTGTGGTGATGGTGGAGCTGGGCCAGTTCAACGAGCCTGGCCAGCAGGGCGGAGCCGATGCCCCGATGCTGCTGGTCGTGGCGGACATAGACTGAATCCTCGACGGTAAAACGATATGCCTCGCGGGACTTGTAGCTGGACAGCGATCCCCACCCGACAACCTGGTCCGCCCGCACCGCCACGATTACCGGATGAGCCGGCCCATGGTCGGCAAACCAGGCCGAGCGCGCCTCGAGGGTCTCGGGTTGGACCTGGTAGGTGCAGGTGGAATGAGCGACGTAGTGGTTGTAGATGTCGTTAATGGCCGGCAGATCAGCCGCCGCGGCCAGGCGCAGAACTATCCGCGAATCGGATTGGAGCGATAAAGCAGCCATGGCACGTCCGGACATCCGTCAAAGGGCGCGTCCAAAACCAGCGTGACGCGAACAAACTACCCCCTCGTCGACAGGCAAGCAAGATCACGCAGGCGATTTTGCTGATTCCGGGCGTCGGAACAGCCCCGCATGGAAATGCGGGGCCGGTTCGATCGCCATCCGGGGGAACTTCCGGGAAACGATAACGTCCAGTGTCGAGTGTCGAATGTCCAGTGTCGAATGCCGAATGCGCCCCCGCCGGCTATACCACTCCCGAATTCCATCCGACCCCCAACCCCAGACCCTTTCTCCCATTCGTCATTCGCAATTCGTCATTCACCATTCTTAACTGGTTCACTCCCTCCGGGCCTACCACTCCCTCGAATCCGGCACGTCCAGCCACGCGCCGCCCTGGGCAATCGACTGCTGGCTGACCAGCCCCGGCAAGGTCATGTCCAGCGCCTGGTGAATGCCGATGTCCGCCTCGCGCTTGCCCGTCACCGCATCCAGAAAATCAACCATCTCAATCAAATCGCCCCCGCCATGCCCCGCCTGTTTGGCCTGTTCCAGATAGGTCTTCCAGACCGTGGGCGTGAACTCCTCGTAAAAATCCTCCAGCGGGCGCCAGGTGTGCATGTCCGGGCACCGCTCGCGCAGCCAGATGCGGTGACTCTGCCCCGGCCCGCCACGCGACGATTCGTAGCAGCCGTCCGTGCCCTGCAACTGGTAATTGGTCATCGCGTGCGGACGATTCGAAAGCATGTCCAGCCGAATCTTGACCAACCCCCCCGAACGCATCTTGCACAGCATCACGCAGGAATCCTCGTTTTCATAGCTGTCCCCGCGCGGATCCTTGTAGTGATGCCCCGACCCCGCGCAACACAGCGACACCACCCGATCGCCCGGCATCCACTGCAAGATCGGCCCCAGACTGTGCGTCGGATACGTCAGCCCGTTGATCCCTGTCTGCCACTTCCGCCGCCACTTGGTGATCTCGTTTAGTTCCTTCAGCTCGTGCAGGTACTCGCCCTCGGCGTAATACGGCCTGCCGAAAAGTCCCTGCCGAACCATTTCGCGGATCACCATGTTCGAGCGGATGTACGTGTAATTCTCCGCCATCATGTACAACGCCTTACTCGTCTTGCACGCCCGCACCAGTTGCCGGCATTCGTCGATGGAAATCCCCACCGGCACTTCGCTTAAAACGTGAATATTCTTCTCCAGCGCCATCACCGCCTGCGGCACGTGCAGCGGCATCGGCGTGCCGATGATCACCGCGTCCAGCTTTGCGCGCTCGAGCATCTGCTGGTAATCCAGGTACGCCTCCTCGGCCCCTAAAGTCTCCTTGGCCTTGGGCAAACCCTCCGCGTAGATGTCGCAGACCGCGGCAATGCGAATGCCCAACAACTGGCACGCGCTGCGAAAGCTCGCCCCGCGCCCGCAAGCCCCGACAATGCCCACTGAAAGCGTGGGAACACTGGTCATAAAAAACTCGCTTTCACAAAAAGCAATAGCAGTCGGCATCATAACCGCTTGGAGGCCCAAGACGCCAAATCAGCCAACCGCTGCAGTCTGATTAAATGTTTAGGAGTCCCAAATGAAATAAACCGCCAAGTCGCCAAGATCGCCAACCAAACCGTCAAGACGAATGGTTGAGGCAATAAAGCCCCTGCGACATGACCTTCCAGAATTTGGCGTCCTTGGCGTCTTGGCGGTTCGCGATGCTTTGACTTTCAAAACAACACCGACGCCCGCCGCTCGATCTGCTCCGGCAGCTTCACGTCCGCCAAATCCCCAGGTTCAATGGCCGTCAGCGGGCTGATCTCCAGAATCGCATCCACCCCGCCTTCTTCCGACCGCGGCACCTTCACGCCCCGCGCCTCCAGCCAGCGGGCCGCCCGCTCAATCTGCAGCGCCCGGCTCGTGCTCGGCGAGTCGATCCCGTCGGCGTTCTTGATCGGCGCGAATTCGTCGATCCGGTCCGTCTGCAGAATAATCGACGCCGTGCAGAACGGCAGCGCGTCAAACACAAACGTCTCCAGCTTCACCGCGTTGGGATTCTGCGGCTTAACCACCTGCCCCGTGTCCAGGTCCAGATACGGCACCTTCTTCTCCGCCCGGTGATACGGCAGGGCGAATCCTCCCGCCCGGGTGTTAAGCGATTCGACAAAATCCGTCCGCAAGACGTGAATGGCAATCGACCCCGCCCGGAAGCGCAGCTCCCCGTTGGCCAGCCGCTGCTCGGCCAGCTCGTCGGGCAGGTCGGAATATTCAATCACCGTCATCCGCCCGTCCACGATGCAGAAGTTCCCCAGCTTTTCCTTGGGAAACGCCTTGGGCAGCATCTTCGAGGACATCTGGGCCTTATCCAACGCGTGCAGCCCGATGAACAGCGGGTCCACCACCCTCACCGACGGATTGTCCACCTGCACGTAGCTGATGTGTTCGATGCCCCGGTTCTTCATGTCCGCCACCGCCCCCTGGGTGTACAACGCCTTGAGCGACCCGCCGTGCCCGTTGGGTGAAAGGGCGATCGACGATGGCGACTCCATCAGCACCTTGCCCGACACCAGGTCCAACGCCGGCATCATGCCCTGCGGAAAAACAACCACGTTGCCCGCGTCCAGGCCAAAATAAGCGTTCTCCTGCAAATAGTGCCGCGTCTGCGCGTCGTTGACCGGACTGGTCATCACATACCAGGGAATCACGCAGCTGTATTTCTGCTGGGCCTTGCGAATGTACTCCGCAAAACACCCAAACAGCGGCAGCTTGCGGATCGGCGTGGCCGGGAAAGTCCCCTTCGGCCCGTTCCACCCCAGCCGCGTGCCCTGCCCGCCCGCCACCGTGAACGCCGCCACCTTCCCCGCCCGCAACAGATCCTCGCCCAGCTGCCGGGCATGCCGATACTTCTCCCGCAGGTCCGGACTGGCCGGCCACGGATAACACGGGGCCGGGTCGATGCGGTCGGGCAACTTCAATTCCGGGCGCTGGCGCACGTGCGACTCCACCAGCCTGCCCAGCTCCTGCCAGTCCACCGATTCCATCTGCGCCAACAGGTGCTGCCGGTCGGCCGGCAACAGCGCCTCGTAATACGCCAGCAGGTGAAGCTGGTCGCATTGCTCCAGCGCTTGCTTGGCCGCCGCGAATCGTTCTTGCATGGAATACGAAGTGGACGTCATGGCAAACCTCAAATGCCTGCGGGTGCGTTGATCAACTTAAGTGTGAATCATGGCCTGTAATCGTCGCTGCGCCAAACCGCCCTGCCCACAAAAAACGGACCTAAGCTCTGTAAGTACCGGGAAGTCTGCCGCGTCTTCCGCATCGCCTGCACGATCGCCGACAACGGATGCAGCTGGGCGGCCACCAGTCCCAATAGAAAATCATTGTCATTCCGGTCCAGCCCGTGGCACGCCAGCCGCACGTCATGCACGTGCCCCGCCGCCACAAATGCCCGCCCGATCTGCCCGTGTTCCCCCATGATCGCCCGCTGCTCCTGGGCCTCCAGAGCCTCAAACTCCCCCTTCCGCCGCAACGGATACCACACCGCCCAGGGCCAATCCGGATTGAGCACCGTCCGCCGGGGATGATCGATCAGCCAATCCTCCAGATCCGCCTCAAACCCGCTGCCGTAGCTGCGCCCGAACATCGTCATGCCCGCATCACACCTGCATTCCGCCAGCTTCCCCTGATTCAGCACCGGCCGCAGCGTCTGTACAAAAAACCCCGGATCCGTGTGAAACGTCAACACCCCCACCCCCCGGGGATCATGCAGATCCGCATAAACGACTCCCCCAAAACATGTCGGTGACGTCAATGTTTCAGCCCCCGGCTCCGCCGGGGGGTCATTCTGGTCCTGCGTGCGGGCCGGGTGCCACACAGCATCCCGAAGGGTGCTGTGTGCCTCCTTGGAATGTAATCCCTCTGGTTTCCCGAACACCTTCTCTAACCCCTCTACGATCACCTGGTAATCCCCGCACTCCCGCAGCACCAGCAGCTGCATGTACAGCCTGTGCTGCGAGTACTGCAATTGACCATCGCGCAGCCCGCCCTTTTCCCTAAGGTCAGGTCCCTGGTTTTCTTGGCCCGCTCCCGCGCCATGCGGACCACCTTGACCAACACTCAGCCCTCCGTGGGTGGAATGACTTCCGGGGTTGCTTCCGGGGTGACTTCCGGGGGTGGGGCTGCTTCCGGGGGTGGGGGAATGAGTCATAAAGGGGCACCTGATAGTTTGGTGATGCTAAAGATTCGGACCACATTGTAGGACGGTCAAAAGGGCTCAGACTGCCGCCGGGCCCACTTCGTCTTGCCGCAGAATCGCCACCGCCGCCGCCGCCGCGGTTTCGATCCGCAGCACCTGCCCGCTCAGCGCCCAAGGCAGACACCCACCCGCCACCGCCATCTCCCGTTCCTCATCCGTCCACCCGCCCTCCGGGCCAATCAACACCAGCACCCTCCGAGCTTCCCCTATTCGTGCCCGCAATTCCGACATCCCCTTGCCCCCCGGATCCGCCATCAACCTAACCCCCACCCCCGCCCCCGGATGTTGCCCCTCTTCAGCCCCCGGCTCCGCCGGGGGGTACGTCGTCTTGTTTAGCGGGCGATCGCAGATCGCCGCCCGTGAAATCACCCCCGCCCCCGGAAGCACCCCCGGAAGCGCCCCCGGAATTCCTTCCTCAGCGAGCCGCGTCGTCCCCGACGCGGATACCCCCTCCCCCAACACCTCCCCCAGCCCCATGCTCTCCCCAATTCCCATCAAATACGCCCTGCCGCACTGCTTGGTCGCCTCCACCACGTGCTGCCGCAGCCGCTGGAGCTTGCCCGCCCGCGGGTCCACCACGCTCCGCGCCGTCACCAGCGGAATCAGCCGATCCGCCCCCAGTTGCGTCAGTTGCTCGACCATCTGATCCACCCGCGCCCCCTTGGGAATCGCCGCCGCCACATCGATCCGCAGCCGGGGCTCCGCCACCCGCCACAGCCGCGCCAACGCCACCACCGCCGTCTTCCCCGCCACCGCCAGCCGACCCCGCGCCAACCCGCCCTGCCCGTCGAACAGCTCCACTTCCTCCCCCGCCCGCAGACGCAAAACCCCCAGCCCGTGATGCGATTCCTCCCTGGATAACGCCACCTCCTGACTCGTAAGGTCTGATAAGCCCTTACCAGTCGGCAGAACAGGAAGATGCGGGCAATAGAATCGGTACATGCAAGCGGTGTCCGCGGTCATGGCCAAAGGCGCCGGCAACCTTGAGTAACGAGTCAAAGGGGTCGATAAAACCTCCGGAGGACTCAAGAATCATCATGGCAGAAGCCCGCTCATTCTGCCACTGATGCAGGGGGTGTGGGATGGTGCGGGCCGTGACGGGGAGAAAAAGCGCTTTGGCCAAAACCTTCGGCCAAGACGATCAGGACCTCCAACAGCAACTCGAGCAGTTGCTGGCCGCTGTCGAGCAGGAAGAGCCCGGGTTCATGAAAGCCGCCGGGTTAGGCGAGCCCAAGGTCGTCAAGCCTTCTCCCGACGACGCGCCGCAGAACCCCATCGTTCCCGCTTCCGCTTCGCCTGACGCCGCCCCTGCCGCCGCCGCACAGAAAGTCGAGGAACTCGCACCACCAGCTCCGGGGTCAACGCCAGCCGCCGCCGCACTCCCCAAGGAGTCCGCAGCCGCCCAACCGCCCGCACCCGCAACCGCCCGCCCGACGGACGCGCCCAAGCCCGCCGCGCCTAAGCAAGAATTGGAGCATGGTGTGACGCCATCAAAGGTCGAGGAGAATCAGCCGCCCCAGGGCCAAGCCGCCAGCCAGGCCAGCCCACAGGCATCCGCCGCCAACGAACCGTCCGCCGAGGACGCGCTCTCCAGCCAGATCCAGGATCTGCTCAACAACGCCGCCGCGCTGCAATCCCAGCCCGCGCCCGCCAGCTCCGCCAATGCGCCGCGCCCGCGCAAACCAGCCCCTGCTCCCCCGCCACCTGCCGAGGCCGCCGCCGAAAACGATCCCGCCACCGCCCAAGTCGTCCATCAAATCGACGAACTCCTCGCCAGCGAAGCCGATAAATCCGTCGCCGGCGACTTTGAAACCGTCCAAGACGTCCTGGGCGACGAACAAATCGTCCCCCCCACCACCGCCCCAGCCCCTGGAAGTCCCCCCACTCCCGCCACCGCAACTTCCCGCGCACCCAAAGCCCCCACCCCCGCAAGCATCAAAGCCGGATCTGAGGTTCCCACGCAAGCGGAAACCGAAGGTCTGGTTGCCCCTCCCCACCCACCCGTCGAAGTCAAAACCGAGCCCGAACCCGCCGTCGCCGCCCAGTCTGAGCCGCCAGCACCCCCAACCACCGAGCCCCAGGCCGCCGCCGAAGAAACACCCGCCGCTGCCTCCGCGCCCCAGGGCTTCCAGGCCACCGCCAACGACGTCGCTAAAGAACTAGACGAAGAACCCAAAGAAAAACCCGCCCCCGCAAGCTCCGCACCGGCAAGTTCTTCCCGCGCCGAGCCCGTTGACAGCCAACCTGCCGACGCCGCCGCGGAAATCGCCGAAGAGCCCGCCCCACCCCAGCGCGGCAACCCCATCTTCCACATCTGCCGCATCGTCAATATGCCCGTCTACCGCCTGTCCATGCCCTCCCGCCAGGCCGTCGGGTACGTCGCCCTCCTGACCCTCTTCAACGGCACCGTCGTGATGCTCTATTCCCTCATCCGCATGCTGGCCGCCACCTGATCCCCCCGGATTTTTCCCCCGGCATGCTCCCCCGGAACGTTTCCCCGGAACGTTCCCCCGGAATGTTCCCCCCGAAAGATCATCGCAACTCGTATCCGCATCTAACTCCTCTCCCTCCTTGAGGGAGAGGCCGGGAGAGGGTGTATCTGACCGATCCCAAAAAAATTAACGCGCCCTCCACTCCCCAAAGCCCAGCAAAAAATCCCTGGAACCATTGACCTCCTCATCCCCCCGCCGGCGCCGCCTCCCCCACTTCCTGCTCCCGAAAATAAAACGCCAGCAGCAGCGTCGCCAGCACGCATAAACCCGCCGCTACGTAGAACGCCCCCTGCAGGGAAACCATCGCCACCTGCCCGCCGAGAATATTCCCCCCCAGCCGGCCCAGACCGATGACCACCATCGAAAACAGCCCCTGAATCGAACTCCGATAGTGATCCTGGGCATGGCGATCCAGATACACCGGCGGCGCCACGTGCATCGACACCACCTGCACCCCGTGAAATAACTGCGTCCCCACCGCCACCAGCGGGCAAGGCAAAACCGCCAGAAACAGCATCCGCAGCGTCATGCACCCCACGCCCATCACCAGATACCGCTTTAAGCCCAGCCACGCGACCATCCTGCCGAACGCCAGCATGAAAAAAATCTCCACCACCACCCCCACGTCCGCGATCACCCCCAGCCACGAATCCCCAAAGCCCACCGTGGTCTTTAAGTAAATCGGGTAAAAACCGTAATACATCGCCGCCGCCACGTTCGTTAAAAACATCGCCACAAAAAAAATCAATAGCCGCTTCTGCAGGCACACCCGCAGCGCCGCCACCGTCGGCAGCGTGGACTCCGGTCGGCCCGTCGTCTCCACCGCCAGCGATTCTTCGCCCCCTTCCACCTTCGCCGCGATCTTCCGCCCCCGCTCCTCGCCCAGCAGCACCGGCAGCGTGAAACTGTTGCCCAACGCCAGACCCGCGAAACCCATCGCCACCAGCAACATCCACGGGTCCAGACTCTCCCGCTGCAACAACGCCCACAAAACCACCCCCGGCAAGATAAATCCCACCGTCCCCCACACCCGAATCCGGTGATACGGCCGGGTCCGCAGGCCCGCCGCCGCCCGATGCTTGCTTAGCGCAAAATAAAAACCGTCCTGCACCGGCGTCAGCGGCAGATACACCAGCGAAAACAAACAGTAGAAAATCAACGTCGGCCAGAAACCTCCACTGCCCAGCATCCCCGCCAGACACACGCCCCCCGTCAGACACGCCAGCCCGATCAACACCCGCGCGGACAACGCCGCGTCGGCCAGAAACGTGATGATCACCGGGCTTAAAATCGGCGCCAGACTCGCCGCCGACAACACATACCCCACCTCAGCCGCGTTCATCCCCCGGGACGATGCCAGGAACACCGGCACGAACGGCGTCAAAGCCCCCAGCACGGTGAACACCAGAAAATACTGAATCGATAGATTGCGCACGGGAACGCCGGATTGAAATAGGTTGGCCCCCCACAATAGTGGCCCCCGCCCCCCCGTCAATCCCGCGTCTGTCCCCTCTTCCCGCAGCCCCCGGCTCCGCCGGGGGGTACGTCGTCTTGTTTAGCGGGCGATCGCAGATCGCCGCCCGTGAAATCACCCCCGCCGCCCCCGGAAGCGCCCCGGAAGCGCCCCCGGAATTCCTTCGTCCGCCAGCCGCGTCGTCCCCGACGCGGATAACCCCTCCCCCGGATGTTGCCCCTCTTCAGCCCCCGGCTCCGCCGGGGGGTACTCCAAACCCTCGCGTGCCCCGCCGGGCGCTACCCAGCATCCCACCGCGTGCCGTGTGCGTGTCTTGATTGCCTCAGCAAGCCCAGGCATTGCATGCCTGGGTTGTATCGGCCCCCCGCCAGCCGCGTCGTCCCTCCCAGCCCGCCGCGGTCACCTCCAACCTCTCCCCACCTCCCTCGCCAGCGCCCAAAAGTAAAATCCCCCAGCCCCAACTCCCGCTCCTCCCCCATTTGTCGCTTTCCCCCATCTTGGCGATGATTCCCCCTGGTTTGGCCGATGTATTAGGAGGCTTCGTCCCCCCCACGCGTTCGAAGGACATTCCCCCTATGCGTTATGCGATCATCATGGCCGGCGGGTCCGGCACGCGTCTTTGGCCCATGAGCCGGGCGTCGATGCCCAAGCAACTGCTCCCCTTCATCGGCGGAGAAAGCCTGCTCCAGATCGCCCGCCAACGCTTAGAGGGCTTAATCGAATCCGACCGCGTCTACATCTGCGCCGGCCAGGCCATTCGCCCCCAGGTCCTAAAAGCCCTGCCTGATTTCGCCCCGGATCTCTACCTAAGCGAACCCGAAGGCCGCGACACCCTCAACGCCGTCGCCTTCGCCTCCGCCGTCATCGGGCGCAACGATCCCGAGGCCGTCGTGGCCATCTTCACCGCCGATCACATCATCGAACCGGTCGAAACCTTCCAGGCCGTCGTCCGCGCCGGGTACGAACTGGCCGAACAGCAGCCTACAACCCTCGTGACCTTCGGCATCGCTCCCTTGTACGCCGCCACCGCCTACGGCTACCTCGAACTGGCCGACACCATCGCCGGCCAAGCCCGCAAGGTCGCCCAGTTCAAGGAAAAGCCCGACGCCGTCACCGCCCGCCAATACCTCAATGCCGGGCCGCGTCAATACCTCTGGAACAGCGGCATGTTCGTCTGGCGGGCCCAGACGCTCTTAAGCTGCGTCGAACGCTACGAGCCGGGCAATTTTGAAGGCATCATGTCCATCGCCCGGGCCTGGGACACCCCCCGCCGTGACGAAGTCCTCGCCCGCGTCTACCCCACCCTTAAAAAAATCAGCGTCGATTACGCCGTCATGGAACCGGCCGCCAAGGACCCCTCCGTCCAGGTGGCCGCGCTGCCCATGCCCCTGACCTGGTTGGACGTCGGTTCCTGGCCCGCCTTCGCCCAAACCTGCCCGATGGACGATCGCAACAACGCCGTCGCCGCCGCCCGCCACGTGATCCTTGACTCAGCCAACACCCTCGTGGCCTCCAGCGATCCCCATCACCTGATCGCCGCCGTCGGCTGCGAAAACCTGTTGATCGTGCACACCCCCGACGCCACCCTCGTCTGCCGCGCCGATAAGGCCGAGGACATCAAAAAAGTCCACAAGCAGGTGGGCGAACGCTTCGGGCCCCAGCTGCTCTAGCTCCCTCCGCCCCCTGCGCCCGACCGACACTCTCATGCGTTACCTGGCCATTGATTTTGGGCAACGGCGCACCGGCCTGGCGGTCGGCGACGATCGCACCGCCATCGCCACTCCCCTGGCGGTATTAGAGGAATCCAATCCCCAGCGTCTCCTGGCCCTGATCGCCCACGCCGCCCAGGAACAGGAAGCCGCCGCCCTGGTCGTCGGCCTGCCCCTGAACATGGACGACTCCGCCGGCCCAGCCGCCCAGGCCGCCCGCCAATTGGCCGAACAACTGGGCCGCCAGACCAAACTGCCCATCCACTTAGTCGACGAACGCCTGACCAGCTTCGCCGCCGAGGAACTCCTCCGCGGACAGGACCTCACCCGCGGCAAAAAAAAAGCCCGCCGCGACGCCCTCGCCGCCGCCACCATCCTCCAGCAGTTCTGGCAACAGAAAAACCAACCCTAGATCGCGCCCTCGAATCGCATCCCCCCCCAACCCCGTCCCCAAAAACACCAACCCACGGACCAAATCCGTGGGTCGCCTTCTAAAGCCCAGGGAAGAAATCCCTGGGCATTCTTCTGTCTACCGCCTGAACCCAACGCCCCCTCCCCCGCAAGTGCCTCTCCCTGCTCCGCTCTCCTCTCTCGGCTCTCCTATCTACATTTCTACTCTCTACTCTCTATCACCCGATCGGCGAATCCTCGTGCGCCAATTCCTTCGCCCGCCGGATGATCTCGTCGCTCAGCTCCGGCAGCGGATAATACCGCCGCAGAAAATCACGCAATTGGCCCGACTCCGCCACCCGGAAATAAACGATCGGCTCCAACCGGTTGGCCACAAACGTCACCGCCCGCGCCAGCCGCTGCTTGGACGCGGCCATCAGCAACTCGCCCGAAGACTCAAACGCCACCGGCAGAATTTCAAACTGCCAGGCCTGCCGCCGGCTGACCTGCCGCAAAGCCTCCAAGTCGATCCGCACCGAATCCAGGTCCAGGCACCCGGTCACCTGGCAATACTGCTCCACCCAAGCATCCTCGATCGACTCCACGGTGATCTCAAACATCTGTTCCGCCAGCACGCCGAACGGCAGAGCCCGCTTCTTCTGGGCCTGGAGAATCTCAAAAACCTGCTGCTCGGAAAGTAAGCCACGCTGCACGAGGATCTGACCGATGCGAATATCTTGAGGCTTGCTGGGCACGGATAACTCCTTAATTTTCGCTACCCAGCATGCGAATCGACCAAAGCCTCCCATGCCTTCAGCCCCGCGCCGGACAAGCGTCCATATTCCACCGGTCCGACGGGCAACCTTAACGATTAAGCGGGCCTGACGGTCTATACGCCGCCCGCCCAAGCCCAGACACCCAATCCCCAGCCCCGCTTGCGTTGACCTTCCGCAACCGCATAGAGCTAAGCAAAACCAACAAAAACGCCCAGAAAAACTTTCCTGGGCTAAAGTGTTAATTTCATTCCCCCTCCGGAAATTTCACACCCCCGGATGCCCCGCCCGGATCGGGTGCCACACCGCAGCTCGTAGAGTGCTGTGTGCCAAAACTCACCTAAAAAAAAGCCCAGGGAAGTAATCCCTGGGCGCTATCTTCATCTGGCACACGCTGATCCCCGACCCCCGCTTGCCCTATTCCTTCACCGGGGCCAGCACGGTCACCTTTTCAACCTCGATGATGTTCAACCGCAGCGATGGGTCCAGGTTGAACTTGCCGACCACCCCCACCACCTTGCCCAGGTACGCCGCTCCGTCCGCCAGCCGCGAGGGCTCGACATACGCAATCGTCCTGCCCGTCACCGGCTCCACCAGGCGGTATAGCCGCGGCAGGTTCGTCCCGTCGTACACCGCGCTGGCCAGCAGCCGTCCGACCGCGTCATAGCGCGGCGCGCTGCCGGCCGGCGGCAGATCCTTAAATTGCCCCAGCACGTCCCGGGCCGACCGCTGCGTCCCGTCCGCCGCGCCCAGCCGGCGAATCGTGTTGGCGATCTCCAGGTTCCGTTCCAGCTGATACACCCGCATCTGCGCGATGCGTCGGTCCGACGACGGAATCGTCCGATCCGTCACCAGGGCCTTGTATTCGGGTATCAACTGCTCGGCCGGCTGCTGTTCCACCGGCAAGTCCCACACTTCCTTGAGCTTGACTTCCAACGCCTGCAGCTGCGGCGAAATCGCCGTCGGCCATTGACGCTGTTCGTCGGTCGTTTGCGTCTGCGTGGCCGGGAGCACGGGCTCCGCCACGGGCGTGCCCAGGGGCACCGGTGTGACCTCCGCCGCTTCCGGGGCCGCTGGCGCCGCCGGGGTTTCCGTCGCAGGCACAGCCGCCGGAACCGTCGGCACCGCCGCGCCCCCAGCCGGTTGCGTCGTCACCACCGCCCCCGGAACGGCCGCCGGAACCGCCCCCGGAGTAGCCGCCGGCGCAGCCGCTGGCACTGCCGCCGCAGCCTCCGGCTTTACAGCAGGCTTTTCCGCCGCCGCAGGCTTGGGTGTCTCCGCCTTCGCCGCCCCCGCAACCGCCCCCGGAGTAGCCGCCGGAGCGGGCGCCGGTGCAGGAGCCGGTGCCGCCGGTTCAACTACCGCCGGCGCCGCGCCGCCTTCCACCGCCGCAATCTCCGCGGGCGTCGCCCGCCGAACCGCGCCCGGAGGCAGGCACACGTGCGCGTTGGGCGGAGGAATAATCTTATAGAAGTCGCCGTCCTCACCGACGATCTGCACCGCTTGGCCCTTGGTCAGCGTCGCGTGCGTCTGATAGCTGAGCGTAGCCGACTTATCCACGCCGGCCGCACGCACCCAGGCGCTGTCGGCCGTGACGATCCCCGACTTCCCGTCGCCGCGCGCTTCCACGTACGCCTTGGAGATATAGCTGAACGTTCCCGGAGGCGCCGCGATGCTGTACCAGCCGTTAAGCACCTGGTCCACCGTCACCAGCGTGCCCTTGGACAGCGACCCCACCGCGTAAAATCCGCGGGCCGCGCCCGCCCGCAACACCGCGTTGTCCTCCACCACAATCCCGGTGAACGGCACCTCCTGGGCCCACGCCACCGAGGCCCCCAAGAACAAGGTGCCCACCACACTCAGCAGAACAGAGAATTTCGACCAGTTACCGGTGCGACGCATGATCAGGCTCCAGAAGGATGGGCCGGGACTTAACCTATGGAAACTTGGACCCTATCGACGTTAATAGCCCCGGCAAAAGGCGTCAAGGCATATAACCATACTTGGACGTCAACGCTGTCATTCCTATTTTATGACCCCGCCGGGCAAAGGTCACTTCCACCCCCCCGACAAACACCAACCCCTCCCGCCCGCGGGCTTACTTACTTATCTGCGTGCTCGGCCTGGGCCCGGTGGCGACCGGCTGGGTCTGGGCCGATTCCTGCCCCTCCCCAGGCCCCGCCGGCGGCGTCACGCGATAAGCCAGACCATACGTCCAGTCCTCCGCCAAGGGGTCCAGCCGCACCACCTCAAGCCGATATCGCCCCGCCGCCAACGTCGGCTGATAAATGTGCTCCACGTTGTCGATCCTGCTCGACGATTGCGCCACCTGCCGCCGAACCGGGCCTTGCTCCCCATCCGCCGGCAACCGATACAAAAACAAATCCAAATCCGCCAGACGCGCCCCGTTATTCCAGAACACCCGCCCGGTCATCAGCTCCTTGGCCAGCCCACCCTCGACCCGCCGATTCCACGCCAGCACGATCGACGCCTCCCCCCCCGGCGAAGGCACTTCGAACTCATACGCATCCACACCCCCGCCCGCCAAGGCGTGAAAGCTCCACCCCATCTGCCTCTTCGAATCGGTCCCCCCCGCCCCCGGAATCCCCGGAAGCACCCCCGCCCCCCCCTGCGCATTCGGGTCAGCCCCCGGCTCTGCCGGGGGATACGTCCCCGCCCCCGGAAGTCCCCCCGCTCCCCCATGCGCATTCGGGGCAGCCCCCGGCTCTGCCGGGGGGTACGTCCCCGCCCCCGGAAGTGTCACCGGACTCATCGGCCCTGCCGTCAATATCTGATAGCTCTGATCCACGCGCACCCGCCCCGCGCCCAATCGCCCGTCCAACGGCTTGCCCGCCTCCTGCTTCCAGCCCGGCAGCTTCTGCGCCCCAGCCAGCAGCACCGCCCGGATCACCGCCGCTCGCCGGGCGTCCGGCCAGTCCTCCATCCCATCCGCCGTCTCCAACAACCGCGCCACCACCGCCGCCACCGCCGGCGTCGCATAGCTGGTCAGTCCCCCCGGCGCCACCACGTCCGGCTTGCACCGCCCTTCACCTTCCACCCTCGTGTACCCCGACGAACTGTTCCCCGAATCATTCCCCACCGCGATCACGTTATAAGCGCTGCCCAGCAACGCCGGCACCATCGACTTGCCGTTGTTCACCCCCACCACCACCAGGTCCTCGCGCGTATCCACCAGATAATCCACCCTCCGCAGCACGTCAGCCTCCAGCCTGGCCGAATCGGCGATCCAGCTGTGCGTGAACAGCCGCCGATCGTCCTCCACCGGCGGCAAGGGCGACCCGGTATTCAAATACCCCGCCCCCAGCCAGTGCTCGCTGGCGTAAAAATGCACGTCGACAATCCCCGGCGCCAGCCCGCTCCTGCCGTAAATAATCTGACTGGTGCTCGTGGCATGCCCGGAAACCTGGCTCGCCCCGCTCTTGCCGCGCGGAATCAGCTGCTCAAAGCGCCGGTTCGCGACGTCCGGCATGTACTGGCCCACCGGCCCTTCCACGTGCGCCACCTTCACGCCCCGCCCCTGCGGCACGCCCAGCGGCCCCCCCTTGCACATCTGAAACAACGCGTCCATGCCGATCAACTTGCGCGTGGACGGCGGACGACGCACCGGCTGCGTGCTCGGCCGCGTCGCCGGTTGACTCGCCGGTTGGGTCGCCGGCTGCGTGCTCGGACCCGTCGCCGCCGGCACCGTCGGCCGCGTCGCCGTTGGCGCAGCAATCGCAGGGATATATGGCCGCGTCCGCTCGCCCCAGACATGCGCCTCGGCCAATACCACCGCCGCAAACACCATCGCCCCCACATAAACACGCAGGCTCCGACCACAAACAAACTTCATGTAACGCTGATAGTAGTTGGACAATGAATTTAAACTCCGCCAAGGGGCCAACATCTCCCCACACCATTGTTCCCCAAGGTGGATTTTCCGGGGGATTCCGGGGGATTCCGGGGGGGCACTTCCGGGGGATTTCCGGGGGGGCTCTGGTACTACGTCAACGGCCTCGTCCCGGTTCCCGCTCTCGCCTCACTCCGCCTGCCTTGTGCATCGCCACAATTGGCTCAGCCAGATCAGCATCAGCAATAACACCGCCCAGGTCTGATGAGGCAGCACCACCAGTTGCCAGAAAACTCCCTCGGTTATCGACGCCGGCAACCGCAGCCGCTCCGCCGCCACCGTCAGCAGCGCCGCCCCCGGCGTGAGAAACGTGGCCAGCAGAATCAGCGCCGCCCAACAACGCACGCGATCAGCCCGCCACAGCCGCGCCAAAATCGCCAGGCCCGGCAAGAGCAGCACCGCGTCGTACAACCGGTGATACGCCGCCAACAACGCCGCTCCACTTATCACACCCAACAACAATAAATCCACCGCCGCGCTCCGCCGCCCCCGCGCCCGCCACGCCGCCGCCACGCATGGCAAGCCCGCCGCCGCCAGCACCAGCCCGTTCACCGCCGCGCGACTGTCCACCAGCGTGTGCAGCGGATAGTGCAGATTCAAAAGCTGAAACCGCGCCACGTTCGCCACCGTCGGATCCCCGCTCCCCCCGTGACTGTTGTCCACCACGTTCTGCCGCAAACTCTCCAGCCAAGGCACGTCACGCACACCCATCCGCCCAATCCCCACCGCCATCAAAATCATCGCCACGCCCAACGCCAACACACACATCCGCCATCGCCCCCGACATAATCCCCACAACCAAAACACCACCGCGATCTGCGGCTTAAGCACCAACGCCAACCCCATCACCCCCCCCGCAAGCAATGGCATGAACGAGCCGCGCACGTCAGTAAGCGGTGCCTCTTCCCCCGCCCCCGCAAGCAAAAATGCAGGGTGCCACACAGCATCCCGAAGGGTGCTGTGTGCTGCCCCCGCAAGCCCTCTGTTTTCATCCCCCGCCCCCGGATGTGTCCAAAGCCGGACCTGAGGTTGCCGTGGCAACCGAAGGTCCGGTTGACCCTCTCCCTTCCCGAGGGAGAGGGCAGGGTGAGGGTGTAGACCTGTCGTGCCGGTACTTCTCCACCTCTGATCCAAAAACAGCGCCAACAACCCCAACGTCACCGCCAGCAACGACAATTGCCCCCTGGCCAAGCCATTCTGAATCGGCGTAAACGCCAGCACCGCGCCCACCCCCAGCAGTCCCGCCGGCTGCCAAAGCCTCACGCCTGCGAGCTTGAGCAACAATCCCATCAGCGCCCAAAGCCCCGCCAGGTTAATCGCTTCCCACAGAATCTTCGCCGCCCCATACGGCTGCCACGCCACCAACGCCATCACCGGATACGTCGCCGGCGGATACAGCGCCGGCCAGCGCGCCCGCTCAAACGTCGCCGGCGCCGCCACCCCCGCCTCCTGCATGCTCGCCCGCAATTCCGCGTGCGCGTAGGGATTCCCCCCCGCCAGCCACGTCCGCGCCTGCGCGTAGATCAACGCGAAATCCGAATAATCCTCCCCCGCCCGCACCGGCCCACGCGCCAGGCACACCAGCCCCGCCGCCAACACAAACACCCACAGCCCCACCCGCTGCCAACCCCTCAGCCCGCGCGGACCCCCGTCCGGGCCAATCGGTAATTTCGAATCAGCTCCGCTCACTGTGACCTTGCTTAGTGTCATTCCGTTCTCGCGTCACTACCTCCAGAACCCAAGGAAAAGTTCCCCGTCCTGTCGTCATAGTTTAGCGGGCGATCAAAGATCGCCGCGTCCGCCCCCCGCCACAAACCCGCCCGCGCCGCCCAAGGCTTCCGGTGTTCTGGAACTTCCGGGGCTTCCGGCGCTTCCGGGGCGTCCGGGGGCGGGGGGCATCATACGGCCAACCAAAGATGCTCAATCGTCCGCAATCTTATCGTACGCACAGTGAAAATACCGCAGGCGTGAATAGTAAAGCCCGGCCGCTCCGTCGGCCGGGACCCACCTTCAGGGACAAGCAGCCTTTCGCCCGCCAGACCACCGCAATCCTATCCGTCCTCAGCCTCCAAGTAATACCCCAACTGTCTGCCCCCGCGTCTCTTGGCCAGCCGTCGTCAACCTTCTGCAAACTGGTCCAGTGCGCCACGATGCTTAAGTCAATGGCCTACCCCAGGTCGGGACTGTCCGCCAAAAGGGCGCCCAGACCGCGATAGTTTTTCTGCTGATGGACCTCGAGCCCCAGACAAGCGAACAATTCGGGTTAGGTGAACTTCCTGGGCGCAACGCGGTGAGCGTACCTAGGCAACTCCTTCCGCGCCGCCGCGTACGCCACCCGCACCTCTCTCCGTGGCGATTTGCTGGTCGTGCTCATGCCCCATGGTGTATCATTCATCCACGCCACGCGCCAGCGAACAGGCGCCGAACAAACAGGGGTCTTCTACAGAGCTTGTAGTGTCCCCTTTTTCTCCTCCGAAAAACCGGCGCGCAGGTACGGCACGATCATTGGCAGGCTATTTGATCTGACGGGGACGCATGGGAGTGGTCAGAGGGCTCCCGGAGGTGTGGGTTGTCGGGCCATGATCACGAGATTGGCCGACTGCGTGTCGTCCTCGACGCCGATGAGGGATGGGAAAAACTCGATGTTCTCGAAGCCGGCGTCGATCAATACGGGCAGGTACTGTTCGTCGCTGTAGGCCTCATTACTCATCGCATACCGCGTGACAGCGCCGGTTGAGGTCTCGACGATGAAGAATCGCTGTGTGGACGTTTTAGACGTTTCGTCCCAGAAGTGTTCGGTCAGACATAGGTGCGGCTCGTCGCTGAAGAGGCCCGTCGCGTGTGAACTCCACGACGCGCTGGCTAAGCCGTTATCTTTGACAGTGGCGTACTTCTGCGGTTCGAGCAGGAGACGTCCGCCGATACGAAGCGCTGCAAACGCCTTGCCCAGGATGTGCCGCGCGTCGCCCCGGCTGAACACGTTGAACTGCCCAAAGATCATCATCACCAAGCCGAACTCATCGCCATATTCTGCCTCACGCACGTCCTGCAATAGGTACTCGCAGGCGAGGTGTTCATCGGCGGCGCATTTCTTGGCGTGTGCAATCGATGCGGGCGAATAGTCGATGCCCACGCAAGTGTGCCCGAGCTTCGCGAGGTGGGTGGTGTAGAGTCCTGGCCCACAGGCGAGATCAAGGATCTTGGTCGGGGCGGACTGCAATACGTGTTCGTGAATCCACTGGACCTGCTCGTCAATCTTGGTCGCTCGCCGGCTGGCCAGATCGTGATCCTGCGACAGGTGTTCCCGAAGCATACGCGTGCTGAACGCGGCATCGTGCCATGGGATATTGTCGCCTTCTTCCCATGGCGTTGGGGGAACCTTTCGTTGGATAACGTCCGTCAACTTCATGGGGACAGAAAAGGGGACACTACTACACATTGTTTTCGTTCCGCACTCCTCCATTCCTCGCCACCTTCCTCAGCCCGCCCGGCCCTCGCCCTGCGGATCTAAACCATCGTCACGCCCCCCGCCGACTTCTTCAACCTCCTGTCATGACCCGCTTCCATAGACCGCTTTCCAGCTGGACGCCGCAACCAATCAAACAGACCCGCCATCACCTCAAAGTCTTAATATCCTAGGCCAGCTCATCGCCCCACCGGCAGCAGCAGCACCTGCACCGCTCCGCCGCCGCCAGCCACTTCCAGCGACCCGCGGAACGACCCATCCTGCTGCAGGTACAGATTCAGCGGGCTCGTGTCATCCACCGGCAAACTGGCTGCCGACGGATCGCTCAGCTGCTTTAAGTTTGAAGGTATATCCAGCCGCAGCGTGAGCCGATCCTCATCCTGCGGCACCGAAACATTCAACGGCCCCCCGCCCAGCGTCACCCCTTTGTCCGTCACGCTCAGATTCATCGCCCCCGCATTGATCACCCGTCCCGGCAGCGTCGCCGCGGGATTGTCGACGTTCACCGCCGCCGCGTTAAGCCCTTCGTCAAACGCCCCCTCCAGCACGTGCACCAGCAGGCGATACGATCCCGCCCGGGCCTTCAACCCCGCCATCAGGATCGGCCCCCGCTTGTCCTGCCAGACAATCCCCACCCCGTTGGCGTCGCGCGGCACCGCATGCTCAAACGCTTCGTACAGCGGGTCCGCATCCTGTTCCCTGCCCCCCACCTTCGCCACCAGCGCCACCGCCGCGCCCTGCGCCAACACCCGATCCTCCGCCGCCGCCCATTCCAGCAGGGCTGAGGTCTCCCCCGCCGCCAACGCCCAACCCGCCACCGTCGGCAAGCTGCCGCGCGTGACCTGACGCGCAAACCACTCCACAATCGGCGCACTGCCCCCCGCCCGCAACAGCCCGATCACCTTAGGCGCCGGCTCGCCAAATGCCCTGTAATATCCCCCCGCCACCGCCTGGCGATCGTCCGCCGTCAGCGTCGCGAACGCCGTCGTCACCGGCACGTCAGGCCCCGCCAACATGTCGATGATTCCCCCCCGCGCCGCCGGATCGCCGCTGGCCAACAACAGGAATATGCACGCCGCCCGATTTTCCGGGTCCCGCTGCCGCACCAGCAAGTCCACCACCTGCGCCGGCAACGGCGTCACCTTGCCCGCCGCCCGCGCCACCGCCCGCGAGATCGCCGTCTGCGCCCCAGCCTCGCCGTACACGCTTTCGTTGGCCACAATGAGAAATCGCCCGATCACTTCCCACGCCAACCCGCTCACCGCCGGGTCCGGCGAACCCAGCAGTTTGAATATTCCGTGCTCAGCCGTGCTTAACGGTATCAACCCCCGCGCCGCCGCAGCCGCCCCAGGATTTTCGTCACCTAGAACATTGCTCTGCTCCGCCGCCGCCGGGGCCGGCAACGCTCTTAAAATCTCCAGCGTCCGCCGCGCCCAAGCCCCGTCAGCCGATCCCAGCAGATGCCGATCCAGCCACATCGACGCCAACATTCGGCCCGGCGCCGCCAGCGCCACCGTCGCGATCGCCGCGTCACGCTGCCCCGCGGGAATCTGCGCCAACGCCACGTCCTTGACCAGCTCCTGCGGCGGAGCCGTGGTGTTGTTCGCCTGCGGCAAGCCCGCCGCCACGTCCAATAGCGTCGTTAACACGCGCTCCGCCCCCGGCGCCCCTGAAGCCAATAACCGATTGGCCATCTCCACCCCCTGCTTTAGCGCCGCTTGGTCGCCCCCGTTCACCCGCATCCAGCCGCCCAACGCCAACAGCTTGTTGACCGGGTCAGCGTCCTCACGCGCCTTGGCCAACATCTCCACCACGCTCGGATCCGCACCCGCCGCGCCTCCCGCCCCCGCGCCATTGGGCGCCGCCGCGAAATTCGCCGTCACCTCAATGGCCGTGTGGCGGGCCGCCACGTCCGGACACGCCAGCAACTGCTTAAGCAACGCCAGCACCCCGGACCGCAACTCTTGCCCCACCGTCGCCGGGTTGAGCGTGCTCAGCGTCGTGGCCAATAAACGAAACTGGTACGCCACCGGCTGCGCACGCATCATGCGCTGCATCAGGCTCAACGTCTCTTCGCTCAGCCCGCCTTCCGCGCCACGCCCCGAACCTCCCACGCCCGCCAGCGTCTGCAGGTCCGCCAAACTCAAGCTCCAAGGCAACGGCGGCGGACCGGTCAGCTCCAGCACCGACGTGCCCGCCCGCACGTCAAACACCGCCAAAACCTGCGCCGGCAGCGGCATCTCGAATTCCGTCGGCAACGAGTTCACCCGCCGCCGCAGCTCGTTGAAGTCTTTTATCTGCTGGCGGGCCGTCTCGCTCGCCGCGGTCACCCGATTCTGATAATCCCGCGCCGATTCATTGGCCTCACGCGTGATACGCGCCGGCGCCGCCGGCGTCCGCTGTTCAAGCAACTGCGGCTGCAGCTTAAGCAAATAAGGATTCAACCCCGCCTGGTCCGTGGGCGGAACCAACGTCCCCCCCACGATGCTCCGCTCTAATTTCCACTGCACCCGCCCGTCCGGCGTAACCGTAAATGACCTGGCCACCAACGGCGGCGCCACAACCTCCCCACCCCCACCCCCGCCCCCGGAAGCGTTACCCGCATTGCCGTCGCGACGGGCTGAGCCTTCCTCCTGGCGCGGCAGCACCAGTTCATACGCAATCAGCTTCGCGCCACGCAGGCGAATCGTGGAGGTGGTAACCGTGTATGCCTGACGATCCGTCGCCAGCCGCAAAGGCAAAACCAGCAACTGTCTGCCTTCCGCAGCCGTGAACGTCCAGATCGATGCCTGATATGTCCCCCGCCAAAGTTCGCCGGCCGCCAGCAGTTGGCCGACGTCGATCTCCAGCGGAATGGCCTGCAACTCCGTAGCCGCTTCCTCCGTCGCCCCCGCCGCCGGCAATGCGGTTTGTGGCCGCGCGGGCGATACCTGCTGCGCGTTGACCGCAGCCGCCCCTGTCAGCACACCCAGCAGCGTAAGAACCAGACAGCTTCGTAAACGCGGAAAACGACCAGCCCAAGCTAAAGTTGCGGACATAGGATGTTGACCTTTTCGTCCTGTGGGTTGACTAAAACACCTCAATCAGGCAAAAGCAGTCCCCGGAAAATGTCCCTTAAACTCGGGAACGCCAACGGCAGAATCCTCAAAAACTCAAGGTTTGTCAGCGCATATTAACAGCCTCATTCAGCAGTTGCCATCAATTCAGCCCTCCCCCAGCCCCCGCTCCGCCCGCAGCTGACCACCGGCCTGAGCACCCTCAATCCGCAGACTCTGCAGGCCATCTATCCTTGCGTCATATGTCTGCCTGCCTATTTATTAATCGACATTCAATGATTCGTATACTTTTTGCGCGCAACCAAAATCAAACGCATAAATAATTAACCGTTCGTAAGACCATTAAACTAAACAATTTACATTAATAAACGACCCCATAATTACATTCATGGCACCATCATTGCATTTGCCATGCGTGCTCTAACCCGGCTGGTTCCCCTTGAGATGGGCCAATCATGGTGACCCTACTCCCCCAGTCGGATACGAAAAACACGCCTGCTTGGGTCGTCTCAGACTCACCCAAATGACCCCGGCTGCGATGCGTCTTACCGCTGACCGGTAAGCCATCGCCAGGAAAACCAAGGCATCAACCCTCATGCGACCAGGCACCCAACTTTTCTGTCTTTCAAGTAAGGAGACGCACATGCGACGTAGGAACACATGGCTGTTCGGCTTGGCCATGCTGATCGGGGCCGTGACTCTTTTCACCTCCCATTCAGCATGGGCCCAGGACGCTGCGAGCACCGTCGAGGCCGCCGCCGACGCCGCCGGGCAGGCCGCCGCGGCCGCCACCACCCCCGGCGAAGAAGCCCTCAAACTCGCCGGCGACATCAAAATCGCCGTCGACACCGTCTGGACCCTTATCGCCGCTTTCCTGGTGTTCTTCATGAACCTGGGCTTCGCCATGGTCGAGTCCGGTCTGTGCCGAGCTAAGAATACCGTCAACATCCTGGCGAAGAACTTCATCGTCTTCGCCATCTCCAGCTTGGGCTTCTATGTCTTAGGCTGGGGCTTGATGTTCGGCAGCGGCACTCCCTTCTTCGGCAAGGAAGGCCTGCTCTTCGTCAGCGGTGCTGATGCCAGCCCCCTTACCGGCGAGGCCTACCAAGGCGCCTATTCCTCCATCGCCTGGGCTGGTGTGCCCCTCTGGACCAAGTTCTTCTTCCAGCTGGTCTTCTGCGGCACCGCCGCCACCATCGTCTCCGGTGCGGTGGCTGAACGCATCAAGTTCCACACCTTCATCATCTTCTCCTTCCTGCTGACCGCCATCGTCTACCCGATCGTCGGCCACATGATCTGGGGCGGCGGTTACCTGGGAAGCAACGGCATGTTCGATTTCGCCGGCTCCACCGTCGTGCACTCGGTCGGCGGCTGGGCCGCTCTGGCCGGCGTGCTGGTCCTGGGGCCTCGCACGGGCAAATACGGCTCCGACGGCTCGGTCAACCCCATCCCCGCCCACAGCATGACCTCCGTCACCCTAGGCGGCCTGGTGCTGTGGTTCGGCTGGTTCGGGTTTAACCCCGGCTCCACCATGGGCGCCGTCGGTTATGCCGACGCCATCGGCCACATCGCCGTCACCACCAACACCGCCGCGGCTGTCGCCACCGTCGCCGCCGCGGTCACCTCCTGGCTCCTCCAGGGCAAACCTGACCTTTCCATGATCATCAACGGCACTCTCGCCGGCCTGGTGGCCATCACCGCCCCCTGTGCCTTCGTCAGCGTGCCCAGTTCGATCGTCATCGGCCTGGTGGCTGGCGTCATCGTGGTCTTCGCGGTGCTCACCTTCGATAAGCTCAAGCTCGACGACCCCGTCGGCGCTCTGTCCGTCCACTTGGTCAACGGCATCTGGGGCACTCTGGCTGTCGGCCTGTTCGCCCAGAAAGGCATCTGCTCGGCTGCGACAGCCAGCGACGGCCTGTTCTTCGGCGGCGGCATGACCCAGCTTAAGCCACAGATCATCGGCGTCCTCCTGGCGGGGGCGATCACCTTCGGCCTGAGCATTGTGTTCTGGTCGATCCTCAAGGCCACCGTGGGCCTGCGGGTGACCAAGGTCGAGGAATTCGAGGGCCTGGACTTAGGCGAACACGATCAGGCGGCTTACCCCGACTTCCAGATCACCACCATCAAGAGCTACCACATCCGCGAGGCGTAAGTCGACAACCATGCCCCGGCGGGCTTCATCCGCGGCGCACGCGCGCCGCCCCGCCCAGCCCAGACAAATCGACCTGGGCCTCTAAAATGAAACATCCCTCCCTTGGATGGGAGATCCCTGGAGAGCTGTCATGTACATGATCGAGTGCGTCATCAAGCCCGCGGCCTTGGACGCGGTCAAGAGTAAACTGGCGGAACTGGGCATCCTCGGCTGCACCGCCCTGGAATGCAAAGGCTTCGGCAAGCAGAAAGGCCACACCGAACGCTACCGCGGCGGACGCATGGACGTGGGCTTCGTGCCCAAAGTCATGCTGAAGATCGCCGTCAAGTCCTCCGACCTGGACAAGGCCATCAAGGCCATCGTCGCCGCGGCCCACACCGGCAACGTCGGCGACGGCAAACTGTTTGTCTATGAACTAGGCAAGGTCGTCCGCGTCCGCACCGGCGAAACCGATAACGACGCCCTGTAACCGACCCCCGCAAAACCCCCGCGATACCATCGCGTACACGTTCCTTGGAGTTACCACCCGCCCGCAGGTCCACTGCCGGTCGGGTGGTTTTTTTGTCCGTTGGGTTCAGGTGGACACGGGAGGACAAGGGGGAATTGTGCCTGGGGAGTTCTTGCCAACCCTGGAAGTGAAGCAGCCCGCGAAAGTAGGGCAGCAAGGCAACCCAGACATGGCCCCCCGGAAATGCCTGGGCTTGTCCCGGAGGCAAAGCAATCAAGGCAACCCACGGATTCAATCCGTGGGCTTCGAAGACGCGTACCCCCCGGCCCCTGGAAGGCATCGAACCGGCCCCGCATTTCCATGCGGGGCTGTGAGATCCGAGGCACCCAGGCATGGCAATGCCTGGGCTTGTAAGGCAGGGGGTGCGGTAGAAGGAGGCAGAGCCCAGGGAAGGAATCCCTGGGCTTTAGGGGGCGGATTTACGGGAGAGGAGACGGTGGTCGGGCGGAGGTTTTCGAGGGTATTCCCCGGGGGTATTCCGCGGGTGGTCAGGGAGCTTGGGGGTCGGGTTGGTCGGAGGGGGAGGTCATGTCGCCGCCGGCGGGCCAGGCGCTTTCGTCGGTTAAGTGATCGACGGCGGCGGGGACTTCGTTGCCCAAGACACGACTGCTGCGCTTAAGCCAGGCCCAGGCCATGATCCACAGGCCGATGGACGCCGCGAGACTGATGGTGAAGATCGCGCCGGTCACGACCCAGCGATTGTCCGACACGGGGGACAGGTCGCGGACGGCGGGCTGAATGACGCTGATCTGGCGTTCGCGTCCGTTCTGGCGGGAGGCGAGGATCTGGTGATTGACGTAGGCGCGGCCGAGGGCTTCGAGCACGCCGATGACCTGCTGGCGGCCTTCCTCGCCGCTCTGGGAATATTCCAGGCGCAGGCGATTTTCGCCGGCGCTGACGACTTTGAGGTGCTTAAGCAGATGGGCGCCCAACTGTTCGGCGCTGCCGAAGAGGCGCAGGCCGCGCTGGGAGAGCTGGTTGAGGGTTTCGGTGAGGACGGCCTCGCCGAGGAGGATCTGCTTCTGCTGCTGGGCCCAGGCGGTGGTGCCGCCCCCGTCGGGGGACTCGACTTCCAGGACCTCGGTGGCCCGCCAGACGGGCTCGACGGTCTGCTGGCCGAACATGAAGCTGGCGATGGCCAGGAGGGCGACGGTGAGCATCCAGCCGGCGACGACGGTGGCGGCTTTCTGGGTGGACCAGCGGCGGATCATTTCGGCTTCGCTGTTTTCCAGGAAGTGTTTGACTTCCAAGAGGACCTGGCGCTGCTGGAGCAGGCCGGCGTAGCGTTGGTGATCGGCCTGGGAGCCGCGTTCGGCGGCCTTGATGGACTCGATCTGCTCGCGCAGGGTTTTTTCGTGGCGTTTGAGTTTGGCTTCGCGTTCGGCCAATTCGGCTTCGCGTTCATGGAGGCGGGCCAATGCGCCGTTGGCGGCGGCTTCGCTGCTGTGTTCCTGATCCAATTCGTGCAGGCGGGCTTCTACTTCTTCCTCGCGTTCCTCGAGCTCCTTCTGGCGGGCGGCGAGGGTGGTCTTGGCTTCCTGGACGGTTTTGCGGTATTCGTCCCACTTGGCGGTCAGCTCGGCTTCGCGTTTCTGGAGATCGGCGGAGGAGGATTCGCCCGGGCCCTGCTTGGCGAGGGTCTGGCGCTGTTGTTCGAGCTTGGTCTGCTCGTCGGTTAAGAGCTTCTGGAGCTCTTCGAGGTCCTGGGTTTCCTTTTCGCGTTCCTGGGCGAACTTACGCTGTTCCTGGTCGAACTTGGTGGCTTCTTCCTCGGCTTCCTGGCGGGCGAGTTCGATTTCCTGCCACTGGGAGTCGAGTTCGGCGCGGTCCTTGTCGGCCTGTTTCTGTTTTTCGGCCAGGAGCTGCTGGCGCTCCTCGAGCTGGCCCTTTTCTTCTTCCAGCTCGGCGCGGGCTTGATCGAGCAGTTCCTGCTGCTGGCTGATGTTGCGTTTGATTTCCTCCAGCTCGTCGCGCTGCTGGGTGAGGCCGGACTTTTCGGCGGCGCGGCGATCGAGCTCGGATTCCTTGCGCTGGATTTCCCCGACCAGGTCATCGAGGCGCTGTTTGCGGGCGGCCAGGGCGGCGCGTTCCTCGGCGAGGGTGGTCTTGGTCTGGTCGATTTCCTGCTGCTGTTCGGTCATCTGGCGGCGGGAGGTTTCCAGCTGGCTGCGATACTGGTCCAACTGCTGCTGGCGGGCATCGAGTTCGGCGCCCTGGGCTTCGATTTCCGTGGCGTGGGCTTCGATGTTGCGCTGGCTGTCGAGGAGCTTGTTGCGCTCGGCCTGCATGACTTCCTGGATGCGTTTGCGTTCTTCCTCGCCGACGCGGCGGCGCTCGGCGTCGAGTTTCTGCCAGCCGCGTTCGACTTCCTCATGGCGTTCCTCGGTCTGGCGGCGGACCTGGGCTAATTCCTTGGTCTGCTGCTCGAGGGCCTGCTGTTTGGCTTCCAGCTGGCGGGACTGCTCGTTGAGCTGGCCCCAGCGCTGCTCGAGTTCCTTTTCCTTACGTGCCAATTCCGCCTGGGTTTTTTCCAGCTGCTTTTTGCGTTCCTCCAGCTCCTGCTTCTGCTGGTCGATCTGGCAGGCCTGTTCCTCGAAGCGTTTGAGGTTGTTCTCGAATTCTTCCTTCTGGGCGGTGAATTCGCCGCGGAACCATTCGAGGTCGGCGCGTTGTTTTTCGACCTGTTTCTGGCGTTCGAGGATTTGGGATTTCTGTTTTTCCAGCTGGTTGCCGGCCTCGGAGATCTGCTGGCGCTGTTCATCGACGCGGCGGGATTCGGCTTCGAGCTGCTGGCGGCGTTTGTCGACGTCGGTGCGTTCTTTTTCGATTTCGGCGTGGCCGGCGGCGAGGGACTGTTTTTGTTCCTCGAGCCACTGGCGGCGACCGCGCAGGGCCTGGCGCATGCGCAGGAGGCGGGCGCGGCGGGATTCGATCAGCTGGGTGCGGAGCTGGATGGCGGAGAACTGCTGGCGGGTTTCCTCAACCTGGCGGATGCTTTCATGCTGCCAGTCTTTGAGTTTGCTTAGGCGGTCCTCGAGCTCGACCAGCAGGTGATCGACTTGCTGGGTGTCCAAGGAGCGGCCGTGGTCGGTGGTTTCACTTCGGCTGTTCATGTCGCTTCTCACTGCCTAGATACTTACCCGCGCTGGTGGGGAGTCTGACGTAACAGGTATCGGACACCCCAGGGGGTTGCCTAAACGTCATAAACCGGAAAGACCAAATAAATCGGTTGCTTTTCCAGGGGCGGCTTCTAAGGCTTACAATGCGGAAGGTGATGGAACCTGGGATAGACCAACAAGAGGCCCGTTTGCCGCACCGACCGATAACAAGCTTGTCCGGGGCATCGACCGCGCCTAAGCCGTTGCTGGCGGCGGAGGATGTGTGTTTTGGCTATCAAGCGGATCAGCCGCTGCTGGAGAAAGTGAGCCTGACGCTGGCGCCGGGGCGAGTCACGGCGCTGATCGGCCCGAACGCGGCGGGGAAATCCACCCTGATTCGTATTTTGCTGGGACAGTTATCGCCCTGGCAGGGGGTGGTGCGGCTGGGGGGGCGAGACATCGCGGGGCTGGCGCCGCCGCAGCGGGCGCGGTGGCTAAGTTATGTGCCGCAGCGCGGGGGGTGCGGATTTGCGTTTACGGTGCGGCAGGTGGTGACGATGGGTAGGCACGCGCTGCCGTATCTGCCGGGGGCGGTGGAGGAGGCGCTGGGGGCGTGTGATTTACTGGGGGTGCAGGAGAAGGTGTTTGCGCAGTTGTCGATCGGTCAGCAGCAGCTGGTGCTGCTGGCGCGGGCGATGGCGCAGGCGGCGGACCGGGAGGGGCCGGGGGCGAAGGCGATGTTGCTCGACGAGCCGGCGAGCGCGATGGACCCGTGGCACGTGCATCGGACGATGGGGCTTTTGGCGGAGCAGACGCGGCGGGGGATGGGGGTGTTGATCGTGCTGCATGATTTGAATCTGACGGCACGATATGCCGACGACGTGTGGATTTTGCACGAGGGGCGGCTGATCGCGGCCGGGCCGTGGGACAAGGTGCTGCGGCCGGAGGTTTTGGAGCCGGTGTATCGGGTGCGGCTGACGCCGCTGATCCAGAGCCCGGGGAAGCGGCCGCTGTTCGCGGTTGAGCCGGCGGATACACTGGAAGCAGCCTCAGGAGGCGAGTCACCTGGTTAAGGAGCCATCATGAGCTACTTTTTCCTCACTCTGGCGGCGGATGATGATTGGATCAGGTTGGTGGTCTCGGCCATCAGCGTGGTTATCGTGTTCGGCGGGTGGATCGCCAGTCAATTGGCGAGCATCAAGCGGCAGGGGAACAAGAAGGAAGAGGACCAGGAGCGTGGGCCGGCCACGCCGGCGCGGGCGCGGGCGGCGGAGGTGCCCAACGCGGACGCGCTGGCGCGGCGGCGGCAGGAGCAGTTGGAGCGCATGATCCGCGGGCAGAGGGGCGCCACGGCGGCAAGGCAGGAGCCTGGGCCGGGGAATCTGACGGTGAATGAATCGCTGCAGCGGCAGAAGGCGCAGGAGATTTATCGCCAGCGGGCGGAGAAGCTGCGGCGGGAGCAACAGGCGGCGGAGGAGCAGCTGCGGCAGAAAGAGATCCAGCAGCGTGCGGCGGCGCCACGGGCGCGCGGGCAGGCGGGGCGGGGGCCGGCGCCGGTGACGGGGGCGCGGCCGACGACGCCGACGCGGCGGATATCCGTGCCGACGGCGCCGCGGCAGCCGATTGCGCATGTGCCGGCGACGCACGGAGCGCAGGGAGCATCGCATTCGGTGCTGACGGAAATGCCGGCGACACCGGCGACGATGCGTTCGGCGATCACCAAGCCGGCGACGGAAGGGCTGGCGTATGCGCAGGCGGGACGGCGGCCGCGGTTGGCGGCCGATGCGCTGCGGCAGGCGGTGATTTTGAAGGAAATTCTCGACACGCCGGTGGGGCTGCGGCTGCTTTAGCGGCCCGGGCCAGCGCGGCGTTGAGCGTGAGCGATGAAACCGGTTGATCTGGAGCGGTTCTGGCGGGATAACGATCTGGCGGGGCAAGATCCGTTTAGCGCTCAAGGTGCGCAGCCGCCGCTGGCCATTGACATGGGGTATGAGTGCGTGTTCGCCGAGCTGGGCTACGCGTACGATCCGTGGCGTGTGGAGACGGAGCCGGCGTTCGCGCGGGCGGCGGCGGAGGCGTACAACCGGCGGGCGGTGGAGATCGTGGGGCGGCCGCTGTTGGACGAGAACGCGTACGATCCGCCCTATCGCATGCCGCGGGTGAAGGACCTGGCGGAGATTTTCGGATGTAAGAGGCAATGGCACGCGGGCAGCTGGTGGCACATGCCGGCGGCGCAAGGGCCTAAGGAATTGGAGAGGCTGCTGGATCGGGTGGAGCGCATGGATTTGCGCGCGGAGATGTTCCCGGCGGACTGGGAAGCGCACGCGGGGCGATATCGGGAGCGCGTGGGGCGCGGGCCGCTGCTGCCGCGGGGGATGCGCGGGCCGGTGACGCTGGCGACGAATATTTACGGGGCGGAGGATCTGATTTTTCTGTTGGTGGATGAGCGGGCGCTGGCGGAGCGGTTTCGGGACACGCTGACGAGGGTGATCATTGCGTATTTCAGTCTATGCGACGCGGCGAGCGATGCGACAAGGGTGCGCCCGGGTTTTTCGTTTTGCGATGACAATTCGGCGCTGTTGACGGCCGAGATGTATGGATGGTTCGGGCAGCCGATCGTGCAGGCGGTGTTTGAGAGGTTCGCGCCGGGGCCCGTGGATCGGCGGTATCAGCATTCGGATTCGGACATGGGGCATTTATTGCCGCTGCTGGCGGCAACGGGGATGAACGCGGTGAATTTCGGCCCGAACCTGACGGTGGGGCAGATCCGGGCGGCGCTGCCCAAGGCGGTGATTTATGGGCAACTGGCGCCGTTTACGTTTATGAGCAATAACGAAGAGGCGATCATGGCGGAAGTCAGGCGGGATTGCCGGCAGGCGGCGGCGGAGCGCGGGCTGTGCGTGGCGACGTCCGGGTCGGTCAATAATGGCACAAAGCTGACGAGCCTGCGGGCGGTGATGCACGCGATACAGACGGATGGGCGGCAGGCGTATGGGCAGAGGTGAAGGGGGGAGAAGGTGGGGATCAGGATGATCAGAAGCTGCGCGTCGCGGATGCGGGTGGTGGGGAATTGGCTGGCGAAACACGCGCTGCCGGGGCGGGTGATTTTCTGTTGTTTTGCGGAGGGCGACGCGGAGATATATCGGCGGATGTTACAGGGATTGCGGTAATCGCGCAGGCGAAGGAGCACTTGCTCACCCGGCCGGCGGAGCGGCCGGGCTTTTTTGTGCACGCGTGCGGTATTTCCACAGGGCGTATCAACCGCGGAGGACTTTGCGCAGGACGGCGAGGAGAGTTTCGACGGGTTTTAGATATTGGTCCGGCGGGCGATAGTAGACGGTTTTTTCATCCAGGACGGTGACGCGGCCGCGGGCCTGGCGGAAGAGGGCGACGACATGGGCGGTGGGGGATGGCCGATTGTCGATTGCCGATTGCCGATTGGCGGGAGTGGCGAGGGAGGGATCTTGGGGAGAGGGAGGGAGGGGACCTTCGGTCCGCCCGCTAAACGGGGATGGGGAGCAGCCGGGGGCTGCACCCTCACCCTTGCCCTCTCCCTCTGAGAGGGAGAGGGAATAAGAGCTTCCGGGGGCGAGGGGACTTCCGGGGGGGGGGTCGACGCGGAAGATGACGTCTTGGCCGTCGAGTTGGATGCCTTTGATGCCGGCGAGGCTGGCGAGGATGCGCAGCTCGGTTAGGTCGAGCAGGGTCTGCACCAGCGCGGGGGCGGGGCCATAGGCGTCGACCATGTCATGGCGGACTAGTTCGAGTTCCTGGACGGCGGCGGCGCGGCTGAGGCGGCGGTAGGCGTCCATGCGGTATTTGTCGCTGGGAATGTACTGGGGGGTGATGCGCCCGACGATGCCCAGCTCGATGTGGGTTTTGACGGGTTCGACGACGGTTTCCTGGCGGAGCTTGCGGGCTTCCTGCTCTAGGAGCTTGCAGTACATTTCATACCCGACGGCGGCGATGTGCCCGCTCTGTTCGGCGCCCAAGAGGTTGCCGGCCCCGCGGATTTCCAGGTCGCGCATGGCGATCTTAAACCCGGCGCCGAGCATGGAGAATTGCTCGATGGCTTTTAAGCGGCGCTGGGCGGTGTCGGTGATGGGCCGATCGTCGGGCAGGAGGAGGTAGCAATAGGCGCGGTGTTTCCAGCGCCCCACGCGCCCGCGCAACTGGTGGAGATCGGCCAGCCCGAAGTGGTCGGCCTCGTTGATGAACATGGTGTTGGCGGTGGCGATGTCGATGCCGCTTTCGATGATGGTGGTGCAGACGAGGATGTCCACCTGGCGGCGCATGAAGCGGAGCATGACGGCTTCCAGCTCGTGCCCGGCCATCTGCCCGTGCCCGATGGCGATGCGGGCCTGGGGGACGAGCTTCTGGACCATGTCGGCGACGGACTGGATGTTGTGGACGCGGTTGTGGACGAAGTAGACCTGGCCTTCGCGATTCAGTTCGCGGAGCAGGGCCTGCTGGATGCGGCGCTGGTCGAAGGGGATGACCTCGGTGACGATGGCGCGGCGGTCAAGGGGGGCGGTGGAGAGGGAGCTGATGTCGCGCAGCCCGAGCATGGACATGTGCAAGGTGCGGGGGATGGGCGTGGCGGTGAGGGTCAGGACGTCGGCGGTTAAGCGGAATTTAAGGAGTTTTTGCTTGTGCTCGACGCCAAAGCGCTGCTCCTCGTCGATGATGACCAGGCCCAGGTCGGCGAATTTGACGTCTTCGCTGAGCAGGCGATGGGTGCCGATGACCACGTCGACTTTGCCTTGGGATAATTCGCCAAGGACGGCGTTCTGTTCGCTGCCGGTCTTAAAGCGACTGAGCGAGGCGACGCGGAAGGGGTAGTCAGCCATGCGCTCGGCGAAGGTGCGCTCGTGCTGCTCGGCGAGGACGGTGGTGGGCACGAGCACGGCGACCTGCTTGCCGTATTCGACGGCCTTGAAGGCGGCGCGGATGGCGACTTCGGTTTTGCCGAAGCCCACGTCGCCGCAGATCAGGCGGTCCATGGGCTGCTCGTCGGCCATGTCTTTTTTGATTTCGGCGATGGCGGCGAGCTGGTCTTCGGTTTCCTCGTAGGGGAACTCGGCCTCGAACTCTTTTTGCCAGGCGGTGTCGGCGGGATAGCGCACGCCGGGGAGGCTGGAGCGGGCGGCCTGGATCCGCAGCATCTGGGCGGCCAAGTCCTTGACGGCTTCGGCGACCTGCTCTTTCTGGCGGGCCCAGCGCTTGCCGCCGAGCATGCTTAAGGGAGGACGCCCGCCAAACCCGCCGACGTACTTCTGGATCAGGTCCATCTGCGTGGCGGGCACGTGCAACAGGGCCTTGCCGGCGAATTCGAGGGTGAGGTAGTCCTCGGTGGCCTGGTTGCGGCGCATGGTGCGCAGCCCGACGAAGCGGGCGATGCCGTGATCGACGTGGACGACGTAGTCGCCGACTTCCAAGTCGAGGAAGGCGTCGCTGGCGCGTTCGGTGCCGGCGCTGATGCGGCGGATGCGGCGGCGCGTGCCGTAGCGGTGGAAGAGTTCGTGATGAGGGACGAGGCAGAGGGCAAGGGAGGGGGGGGATTGCCGATTGGCGATTGCCGATTGGCGATTTGCGGGGGTGGGAAGGGAAGGAACTTGGGGAGAGGGAGGGAGGGGACCTTCGGTCCGCCCGCTAAACGGGGGTGGGGAGCCGCCGGGGGCTGCACCCTCACCCTTGCCCTCTCCCTCTGAGAGGGAGAGGGAATAAGAGGTTCCGGGAGCGATTCCGAGGG
>JADZCD010000046.1 GCA_020851735.1 Phycisphaeraceae bacterium | reverse complement strand
CCCGGTAAGCGAGCTTGTCCCGCGCGCCCTGTCTTAGAAGCCCACGGATTGAATCCGTGGGTTGCCTTGCTTGCTCTGCTTCCGGGGAAAGCCCAGGCATTTCCGGGGGCCATGCCTGGGTGCCTGTACTTCGCAGTTAAGGAGCGTTGCCTGAATCAGACGTTGTCTCGGTTTCGGAGGCTGCGGAATCTCCCGGGGCTGCATCACTCGCGGACGCTGGGGCCGATTCACTTCCAGCGGCCGGGGAACTTTCCGCCGCAGGTGATGATGCCTCGCTTGCCGACGTGCGCGGCTCGTTGAGGACATCACTTCCGGGGGGGGCGGGGGAACTTCCGGGGGTGGCTGGAGGGGGGGTATTCCAGAGCAGGCGGACGGCGAAGCCGGCGGGGAGGGATTCGTCTTTGTTATTGATGGTAAAGACGCAGCGGAAGGTGCGGCTGGCTGGGTCGATGATCGGGTCGACGGTTTTGAGTTTTCCGGACAGCGTTTGATTCACCGGTTCCATGGCTTTGAGGGAATAGTCCTGGCCGATGGTCAGCTTGCCGTAGAAATCCACGGGCAGAAAGATCTGGGCTTCGAGCTCGTCGATCTTGGCCATGGCGAGCATTTTGTCGTCGGTGGTCAAGGTCACGCCGGCCTCGGAGAACAGGCGGACGATGCGTCCGGAGAACGGGGCTTTGACGTAGAACAGAGACAGTCTTTCTTCTTCGAGTTTGAGTTTGACCTTGGCCAGTTCTTTTTGTTCCTGGGCTTGTTCGAGGGTGGCCTGGGCGTGATCGCGTTGCAGGCGGGCGCGGCGGACTTCCCAATCGCTGGCGGCGTCGGCGGCGCGGGCTTCTTCCGAGCGTTCGAGGGTGATCTGGGCGTCGTCGCGGGCGAGTTCGGACTTGCGGATTTCCGTTTCGCTCTCAGCCTGCAGCTGGGCGCCCATGACGGTGGCTTGTTGCAGGCGATCGTCCATGCGGGCCAGGACGGAGCCTTCTTCCACGCGATCGCCTTCCTCGACGAGCAGTTCCGCCAGGATGCCGGACATCGGGCCGTTGAGCGTGACCTGCTTAACGGGCAGAGCCAGGCCTTCTAAGCGGTCGGTCTGATAGCGGGCGTCGGCGGGGGCGGAATTAGAACCATCGTATCCCCCGGCGGAGCCGGGGGCTGAGGACAGGGCACCGCTTGCTGACGCGCGCGGCTCGTTGACGCTGTCGCTGCCGGGGGCGGCCGTGGAGGGTTGATAGAGGGCGAGTACGGGGACGAACAGCCACAGCCAGATTCCGCGCATCGAAAGCTCCTTGGTTGGGCGTCACAGCCCCAGGTGATTGAGGCGGTGAGGTTGTCGGGTCATTTTAACGCTGCGTGAGGTTGGATGCGGCGTGGGGGGGAGGGGGGGGAAAATGCTGAATGCCGAATGACGAATGCCGAATGGCGAATTAAAGGCAGGGGCTGGGGTCTGGGGGCTGGGGCAGGGAATCGGCGGGGTCGGGATCAGGAATTTGGGTCGCATTCGACATTCGACACTCGGCATTCGGCATTCTTCGCCACCGGGGGCACTTCCGGGGGCACTTCCGGGGGTACTTCCGGGGGGATAAAAAAGCCCGGGCGATTCCCTCCGAGGATGTCGCCCGGGCTTTTGGATTTTGCATTCGGCGTTTACGCGCGGTTACGTCGGCACGCCATGGCCAGGCCGGCCACGGCCAGCACGCCCAGGAGGCCGGGCTCGGGCACGGCAGCGGGACTGCCGCCGGAGGAGGTCAGCACGGACTTGAAGCCCTCGATATCCGAGAGGGTGACCACGCCGCTCTGGTCCATGTCGGCACGGACCACGTAGGATGAGCCGGCCAGGGCTTGGCGGAAGGGTTCAATATCGGAAAGCGTGACATTGCCGTCGGCATTCACGTCGCCGATGGTCACGTCCGGATCAATGGTGGGCACGATGTAGATGAACTTGCCGAAGCTCAGGGGATTGCCGGCCAGGTAATCAGCCTGGGTGTAGTTAAGCAGGGGTAATTCCGAGAAGGCCGAGACCCAGGAGCTGAAATCAAAGGTGGGCAGGGAAGCGACCGAGTCGATCAGGCCCATGCCGGCGTTGCCGTTAGGTTGCAGAAGCGTGTCGGTTTCGATCACCTTGCCGAAGACGGTAAACCCCACGGCGTGCTGCACCTGGCCGAATTCGTCGAGGATCGGTTGGCCATAGATGTCGGTGAGGGTGGGGGCGTCCAGGAAGGTGTTGCGATCGGACATGTTGATGAACCACTGGCTGGTGGCGCTGTTTTCGTCATTGCCGATGCGAGCCATGGAGAGCGTGCCGCGGATGTTGGACATGGTGGCGGCGTTGAATTCGCTGTTGATGGCGGGATATTCCTCTACTTCGTAGGGGATCAGGGTGCTGCCGCCATCGAGCCCGAACCCGCCGGTCTGCACGACGAAGGGCTCGTTGTCGGAGTAAAGGGCCAGGCGGTGGATGATGGCCAGCTCGTAGCGGTTGCTGGTGATGTAGTTTTCGAAATTGGCCACGGTGTTGGGGGCCAAGTCGTTGTAGAGCAGCAGATCGGTGCGGGCGAAGACGTAGCCTTGGGAGGGATCGAACCAGATGATGTCCAGGTGGACGATGTCGCGTCCGCCCACGGCCGCGGCGGGGGTAGCGAGCCAGCCGGCGGCCAGCACGAGCAGGAGCAGGAAAAATTTAGCGTTCTTCATCGCGCTTTCTCCGTTAAGGCATGCCAGCGACACGGTGGCCACAAGAGGGCCGGGGCACAATGCCACATCCTCCCGCGGTCGGACTCTAAGCGGGGTGCTCTACCAAGAGGTACCACGCTTTGGCTGCAAGTCCACAGGCCAAAGCGGAATACCGTTGGGCCGCCCGGCAGAGCGTCCACGCTGGGAAGCGGTATTAGAGCTTGTAAGGTCGCAACTTACCGCTTTAGGGAGCCGAGCATGTAATTTACCGTCAAAGCGCGAACTTCCAAAGGGAAATATTTATGCCAGGCTCTTTTCTTCCTGCTTGCCCGACCGTCACAACGGTTACAGCCAGCGATATGGATTTTGATCGTTAAATGGGGCAAATTAGAGGTGGAAAATGCGGTGATTGCGCAGGTGAAAGACCGCTTGGTCTCCCGGCCGGCGGAGCGGCCGGGCTTTTCTTTTCACTCTTCCACGGGGTGTATTAGAGGTGAAAACGTGGGCGTGGCGGGAGGCGAGGGGGAGCAGGGAGAGGGCTTGTGCGGGGGGGGGCGGGGGCTGATCGCTGGTGCCCAATCGCTGACCCCTAATACCACCACTCCCTTACGGTCGTGGCTCGTTAAGCCAACCAAGCGCGATGCTCAGGCGGCTTTGCTTTGGTTCAGGTCGTTGTCGCTGGAGCTGGCGGCGGAGGTGGCGGGGGTGGCTTTGGGGGCGGTGGAGACGATCATGGGGATCGGCTGATTTTCGAGTTGTTCCTGGCGGCTGATTTCGCTTAAGGCGCCGCGTACGGTCGGGTCGCCGGGCAGTTCATCGAGCAGGGCGGCCAGCAGTTGGCGAGCGCGGGTCAGATCGCCGGCCTTGATGAGCAGGCGGGAGGCCCAGAAGCGCATTTCGGTGGGGGATTTGCCGGTTTCTTCGGCGAGGATCAATTCGGCGGCGCGGCTGGGCTGGGAGGAGGACAGGAGTCGGGCCAGCACGCGGCGGGCGGCGCGATGATTGGGTTCGAGCTTTAGGACTTCGGCCAGGTGTTCGCAGGCCAGTTCGGACTGGTTTTCGCTTAAGGCGATGGCGGCGGCCATCTGATGGGCGAGGCGCGGCTGGAGGTTTTCCGCGATGGCGCGTTCCAGGGCGGCGTAGGCGAGGCTGAATTGTTTGTGCTGGTGGAGGGCGCGGACGTTCTGAAAGATTTCCTGGGGGTCGTCGGATTTGACCATGCCGTCGCTGTCCAGCGTCAGGTCGAGCTGGCGGCGGCGGAGGGTTTCCACGACGGTGCGGGCCTGCATCAGGCGTGCTTCGGCCATGCGGGGCACCATGGTGGCGGCGCGGCGGGCCATTTCGGAGGCTTCACTGAGCAGGCCGGCCTCGTAGGACAGTTCCGCGCGGGCCAGCAGGTGGCGGGCTTCGGTGCGGCGGTGCATGTCCTGGTCAGCGCGATGGGTTCGGATGGTATTGGTCTTTGGTGACATAGGTGGAGCCTCCCTGGCTGAGCGGGGCAACAACTCTTACCACCCGTATCGGTTGTAACGATTGTGAGGTTAAGTCGGCTGGCGGTTGGGGGGACATTAAGCGGAGATGACCACCAGATTATCGCGGTGAATCACCTCGGCATCGACGGGGTGTCCGATAATCTTGGGAAACTCGCCGCTGGCGCGACCCATGATCTGGCGGACCTGGGCGGCGGTGAAATTGCACAGGCCGCGGGCGACTTCCGTGCCTTGGGGGTCGAGGACGGCGACCACGGCGGCGCGGTCGAACTCGCCGGTGACGGCGGTGATGCCTTTGGCCAGGAGGCTCTTGCCGCGCTGGCAGATGGCGCTGACGGCGCCCTGGTCGATGCGGATGGCTCCGGCGGGGCGTTTGGTCAGCCCGATCCAGCGTTCGCGGCTGGCCATTTTGCGTTTTTTGGGGGCGAAGACGGTGCCCACGCGCTGGCCGGCGAAAAGCTTGGGGAGAATGTCCGGGCTGCGGCCGTTGGCGATCACGGCGACGTCGCCGGCCTCGGTCACCTGGCGGGCGGCGTCGAGCTTGCTGGTCATGCCGCCGGTGCCGAAGCTGCTTTTTTCATCGCGGGCCAGGCCACGGGCGCCTTCCGCGTCGGTGACCAGGTCGATGGCTTTGCCTTTTTCGTCCAAGAGGCCATCGACGACGCTTAGGAGCACGAGCACCTGGGCGCCGACGGCGTTGGTCAAGAGGGCGGAGAGCTGGTCGTTATCGCCGAATTTGATTTCTTCCACGGCGACGGTGTCGTTTTCGTTAACCACGGGCAGGCAGCCCATGGCGTGCAGGCAGTGGATGCAGTTGCGGATGTTCAGGAAGCGGCTGCGTTCGTCGAAGTCGTCGCGGGTTAAGAGCAGTTGGGCGACCTTGATGCCGTGAGGGGCAAACGCTTCGTGGAAGCGGGTCATCAGTCCGCGCTGGCCGACGGCGGCCACGGCCTGGAGGGCGGCGACGTCTTTGGGGCGTTTTTTTAAGCCCAGTTGGGCGCAGCCGGCGCGGATGGCGCCGCTGGAGACGACGGTGACTTCCACGCCGCGCTGACGCAGGGCGACGATCTGGCGGGCGAAATCGGCCAGATAGGCGGCGTCGAGGTCGTTGGACGAGCCGGCGGTGTCGGTCAGCAGGTTGGTGCCCAGCTTGACCACGGCGCTGTGGGCCTGGGCGATTATGGTTTGTCGTAGTTGCGTCGAGGGCATGAGAGTTCTTTCGACAGTTTACTTAAGAGTCTGGAACGAAGCTTGCTTAACCGCCATGACGCCAAGGACGCCAAGCCCTGGAAAGTCATGAAGCAATGGTTTTGTGGTTTTTCCTATTCTCCTGGTCTGATTTCTTGGCGAACTTCCTGGCGCTCCTGGCGACTTGGCGGTTCATCTGATCAGGGGGTTGATTTCAGCATCGCCAGGAGCAATTGGGCGTGGCGGCGGGTGGCGCCCTGGCGGGCGAGGACGACCTGGCGACCATGGCGGCCCAAGTCGGCGGCGGCGGTGCGATCGGAGAGCAGTTGGGCGGTGGTCGCGGCGGCGGCTTGGGGATTTTGGGTCTGGATGATGCCCTGCCCGGCGGCGAGGGCGTGGACGACGTCGGTGAAGTTTTGAAACGATGGGCCGATGAGCGTGGGCTTGCCTAAGGCGGCCGGCTCGATCGGGTCGGAAGCGCCCCAGCCGTTGAAGCTGCGGCCGACCAGCACGACGTCGGCCAGGGCGTAGGCCTTGCGCAATTCGCCCATGGTGTCCAGGAGGAAATAGCGCTGGCCGTCGGGCGGGCGGTTGGCGCCGTCGGGATAGCGCGTGCGGCGGACGATGCCGGGGTGGGCGGCGGCGACTTCGTCAAAGCGTTCGGGCTTGCGCGGGACGATTAGGAATTGCACGTCGGGCGGGCAGGCATGGGTTAAGGCGGCGGTTAATTGGGTTTCCTCGCCTTCGCCGGTGGAGCCCAGCACGACCAGGGGGCGGTTGCGGTCGATACCCAGGGCCTGGGCTAAGGCGGCGGACCCGGGCACGTCGTCGGCGGTGTCGGCGGTGTCCCACTTCATGGTGTCCAGGACGGCGACGCGATCTTGAGGCACGCCCATCTCCACAAAGCGCTGGGCGTAGCGCTGGTCCTGGGCGCCTACGGCTTTTAGCTGGGCGAACGAGCCGCGCACGAGGGAGACGATCCAGCGATAGCGCTTGATGCTTCGATCGCTCAGGCGGCCGTTGATCACAGCGACGGGAATATTTCGCTGCGTGCACTGGCTGACGAAATTCGGCCAGACTTCCAGCTCGACTAAGGCCACGGCGTCGGGACGGATGGCGTCCAGGAAGCGGCGGACGGCGAAGCTGAAATCCAAGGGATAGCGCACGACGCGGTGGCGCTGGCTGTATAGAGCCTTCGCGCGGGCGAGGCCGGTGTCGGTGGTGGTGGCGATGACGAGTTGCAGGTTCGGTTCGTTCTGCAGTTGCGCGACGAGCTGGCGGATCAAGTTCACTTCGCCGACGCTGACGGCGTGGAAGAGCAAGGTGCGAACGCCGTCCGGCTTAGTCTGGTCTGGCGGCGGCGCGGGGGTGCGGCCGAGGCGCGCGGACCAGTCCGTGCGCCACTTGCCGGTTTGCCAGAGGCGATAGCCCCAGACGGGGCTGAGAACCGCCAAGCCCAGGGCGTAGGCGATGTCACGCACTTTTTCGGTCATGGCCATGTGCGGATAGCTTGCAGTACTTAGGCGCTTCCGTCCAGCCGGCCGCCTCCGGAAGTGCCCCCGGGAAGTAAAGAAGGGAGAAAGTGGAGAGGAGAGAGGAGTTGGTGAATTGGCGAAGTGGTGATTTGGCGACATTAGAGGCGGAAAGACACGCGGCGATCTGCGATCGCCCGCTAAACGAGGGGAAGCGCTGGGGGACGCGGCGCTTTGCCCCAGGCACCCAAGACCTGCACACAGCACTTCCGGGGGCGGCGGACCGGAAGATGCTGTGTGGCACCCGGCAACCGAGCCGGCCCCACGTTTCCACGTGGGGCTAAATGAGAAGCACGATCGGCCCACGAAAATTCCGCGGATGTTGTTGGTTTATCCGAGCCGGGCACGCTGTGCCCGGTCCGGGCTCATCGAGCCCGGCTCTGTTCTGATCCCCAATAGCCCGACTTCCCCCCGCACTTGGTCCATTCGCTGGCGGATTCTACAATCTCCGGACTATGAGCAGTCCTGCGCGGTTCTACATCACGACGCCGATCTATTACGTCAACGATCGGCCACACATCGGACACGTCTATTCCACGACGCTGGCGGACATCGCGGCGCGGTATCACCGGCTGCGCGGGGAGGACACGTTTTTCCTCACCGGCGTGGACGAGCACGCGGCGAAGGTGGTCGACGCGGCGGCGGCGCTGGGGTTAACGCCGCAGGCGTGCGCGGACAAGTTCGCGGCGGCGTTTGAAGAGACGTTTAAGCGGCTGGACATGACCAATAATGACTTTATCCGCACCACCCAGGAGAGGCACAAGGCGCGGGTGCAGCGTTATGTGGCGGCGCTGTTGAAATCGGGCGACGTGTATTTGGGCGAATACGAGGGGTGGTACGACGCGGGGCAGGAGGAATACGTCACCGAGTCCAAGGCCAAGGAAAACGAATACAAGTCGCCGATCAACGGCAAGCCGTTGGTGCGCAAGAGCGAGAAGAATTACTTTTTCCGTTTAAGCGCGTACCAGAAGCCGCTCTTGGAGTTTCTGGAAAAGCACCCGAAGTTTGTGCGGCCCGAGGCGCGGTTGAACGAAGTGGTGGCGCGGGTGCGGGAGGGACTCAATGACGTGCCGATGTCGCGCACCGGGTCGGCGGGGTGGGGCATTCCGGTGCCGGGCGACGAGCAGCACACGATTTATGTGTGGATCGACGCGCTGTGCAATTACCTGACGACGGTGGACACGTTGCCGGCCGGTCAACAGGGCGAGGGGCCGACGCCGGTGGGGGCGGAGGATCGGCGGCGGTATTGGCCGGCGGACGTGCACCTGATCGCCAAGGACATTCTCTGGTTCCACGCGGTGATCTGGCCGGCGGTCTTGATGGCGTTGGCCAAGTGTCCGGGCTACGGATGGATCGGACTTCCGGGGAGCGTTTACGCGCACTCGTTCTGGATCGCCGAGGGGCAGAAGATGAGTAAATCGCTGGGGAATTTTGTGGATATCGAGAAGCTGGACGGTTACATCCAGCGTTTTGGGATCGACGCGTTGCGGTATTTTCTGGCGACGGCGGGCCCGCTGGGGACGACGGATTCGGACTTTGCCGAGGCGCGGTTTATTGACGTTTACAACGCGGAATTAGCCAACGCGCTGGGGAATTGCTTTAGCCGGGTGTCGAACATGACGGGGCGGTATTTCGAGGGGAAGATTCCTGGCCCGGGGGCGGCGGTGGCGGCGATTCCGGGGGCGGCGGATTATGCGCACGTGGCGGAGCAGGCGGTGGCCAAGGCGATGGCGGCGTATGAGGCGCTGGCGTTTGACGGGGCGGCGGCGGCGGGCCTGGAACTGGTGCGGGCGGTGGACGCGTACATCGAACAGACCCAGCCGTTCAAGCTGGCCAAGGATCCGGCGAACCTGCCGCAGGTGGGCACGATTCTGTATCACTGTGCCGAGGCGCTGCGGGTGGCGTCCTTGATTCTCTGGCCGATCCTGCCGCACAAGATGGAAGAGCTCTGGGAGCGGATGGGCTTGGGGGCCTACGCGGCGGCACTGAAGAACCGCGGCTCAGGGCAACTTGGCGTCTGGGCGAAGTGGGGGCAGCTGGCGGCGGGAGCGCCGATCCAGAAGGGCGAGCCGCTGTTCCCGCGCTATCAGGCGTAGGGCGGCGTGGTTCAACTGGAATGCAAAATTACCACGGAGAACACGGAGAGCACGGAGTCGAACCAGATTCTTATTTAATTCTTGTGTCTTACCTCTGTGATCCCTGTGTGCTCCGTGGTGAATTTCTTTTCCTGTTCTCACCACTGGCGCACGGGGGCGCGCAGGGCGCCGGGGCGGACGATTTCGTAGAGGTCTTTATTCAGGTCCCAGCGGATCATGACGGCGGACAGGGCGGCCAGGTCGCCTTCGCGAACTTCGGTCATGCCGCGCCCGCCGGGACGCCCGCGCAAGATCACGTTGCGGTCCACGCCGCGATATTCCAGGTAGTCCGTCAGATACGTCCGGTTGCCGGTGAGCACGCGGACCTGCTTTTCGGCGTAGATGCCCTTGACCTGCGGCTGCGGCGGCTGATCGCCCATCCACACGCCCAGCCCGCCGGTGGCTTCCAGATCGGCCAGGAGACGCTGGCAGTCCAGGTGGATGCCGCTGGTGGCGCCGCCCTCGGTGGGTTGGTGATCCATCTGCACGTTCTGCTCCAGACGCATGTCGTTGTGCATCGCGTCCAGAGTCATCTGGCCTTCCCAGGTAAAGAGCGTCACACCCGAGCCGCGGATCTGCACACCGCGGGCGACGGGAGGTTGCTTCTTTTTAGAGGGCTGCGGCGGGGGATAGTCCTCAACCAACAGCGACCCGGCGCCCTGCACCTGGGCCTGCTCGATGGTGTTGTCGAAGGTCAGCGTCGGCCCGCTGAGCAGCAGGCGGGAACGGAGCTTTCCGTCCGGATGGTCCTGCCATTGCTCGCTTTCAACAATGACGCCGCCACGCGCGACAGCGGTGCGGATGGCTTGATCGCCCTGGGGCAATTTCAAAAGCTCCATGGCTAAGTCGGCACAGCGCAGTTCCGTTTCCTGACCGGAATCGGCGGACACCACGCGCACATTCTTGGTGAATTTCACCTGGCTGGCGGTCGGATCGTAATTCATCCCCTCTTCCCACCAGACCGTCACACCCCCCGGAAGTGCCCCCGCCCCCGGAAGTGAGCCGGCCCCCGGAAGGGCCCCTGAAGGCAAAGACGCGCGGTTCTTCGAACCGCCGCTAAACGTTTCTACCCCCGCCCCGGGAAGTGAATTTGCCCCCGGGAGTGAACCCGTCGTGTCGGCCAGGGAACTTGTCCGGGTCATGAACAGGGCGTTGCCCGGGCCGATGACGCTGACTTTTTGGTCGGTTCGGCCCAGGATGATGTGTTGGCCACGGATGATCTGACGCTGGTGCGTCGCCTCGGCGAGCTGGTCGGCACTGCCGAAGAGTTCCACCTGGCCTGATTCCTCGTCGGAGGTCAGGCGCTGACCCTGCAGGCTCAATTCCAGTTGCGGATGCGTCACGGTCACGTGGCCCTCGGCCAGGACGCGGCGCACCTGGGCCTCGGCGGCGCGGGCGGCTACGGAATTCTTGGCGGCGGGGGCGGACTGGTCCTGAGCGGACGATTCCTCGGTGGGCGGAGACGACGGCTGGGCTTGCGGGGAGCCCAGAAGATCTGAGGTGATCGACAGATCCCCGCCGGAGGCAAAGCCGTGGTCGGAGTCATGGTCGGCGGTATCGGCTTGAGCGGCTGGCGAAGCGCTGGCGTCGCTGCGGGCGGGCTGGCCTGGGGCGCTGGCGAATGAAATTCGCAGCGAGTCAGCGGCAACGTCCAACCCGCCCTGTCGGAGCTTGGCGTTCCGCAAGGCGATCAATTCCGACAAACCCCCACCCCCACCCCCGGAAGCTCTGCCCCCGGAAGTTGAGTCACCGGCCCCGGAAACGTCGCTGTTGGTGTTGGCCCACTTGATGGCCAGGTCGTCGGCTTCCACGCTTAAGCTTTTGGTGGGGTCTTGATGGGTGGTTTTCAGGACGGCATCGCCTTTGGCGAGCATTTCGACGGGGTCTTGCTTGCCTTGATGGGGTGGGGATAGCTCGATGCCTACTTGCCGGCCGGTGATTTGAAAGTCCTGATCGTTGGCTCGTACGTTGCCGACGAAGACCGCTTGGCGCAGAGCGGAGAGCTCGGACTCCTGCGTGCCGGGGGTACTTCCGGGGGTACTTCCGGGGGTACTTCCGGGGGTACTTCCGGGGGTACTTCCGGGGGCACTTCCGGGGGCGGGGGAGGGGGAGGTGAAGAAGCTTAGGTCCACGTGGTCTTGCCACGCCACGGAGAAGCCGGGGGTCATATGCTGGCGGAGGGAATCGGCGGCGGAGGCGGTGGCGCGTCGCCCCAGGCGTTCGGTGCCGGCGGCGGTTGCTTCACGCATGACGCCGGGGCCCTGGAATTGGCCTTCGCCTTTGGCCAGGTTGAGTATCAGTTTCTGACCTTCCACGACGCCGACCTGAGGCAGATCCAACACCAGCGGGTAGACGCCCTCGCCGCTTAATTGCAGGATGTTCTGGCCGGTTAGGAATTCCGCCTGGCGACCACGGACCAATTCCACGCCGGCGCGGTGGATTCGCATGGGTCGGCCGGCGACGCGCATGGACATTTCACGAGGATGAACGATTTCGCCGGCGGTGATTTCCTTGGGCTCGACCAGCAGGCGTCCGGACCACCGCACGACGACGTCGTCGTCGGCTGGGTCAAGCAGGCTGGGTTCGTCCCAGAGCGCTGCGGAGTCGGTTGAATCAGCGTCCATGGCGGTCTGACCGAGGCTGGCTGCCGCGAGGTTGGCTAATACACCCAACAGCGGATGCCGCCCCACCCCCGCCCCCGGAAGTGAACCGGCCCCGGGAAGTGGACTTGGAGGCAACGACACGCGGTTCTTCGAACCGCCGCTAAACGTTTCTACCCCCACCCCGGCCCCTGGAAGCGCCGCTGGAAGTGGACCTGGAGTGTTCGGAGGTGAGCTGGGGGCATGGGACATTTGGCCCAGCCAGTGGTCGCCGCTGCCTGGGCCGGCGAGGCTGAAGACCACTTCCAGGCTGTCGCCGAGGATCTGGTCGTCGGCGCGCCGGATCGACTGGAGTTCTTCAAAGCGGGCGATTTGATAGTTGATTTCGTCTTCTTCGGCTGGTGGCGGGGCGGGAGAGGGGTTTGCCTCGGCGGGTTTGGTGGTGGTCTGGGCGGGCGTGCGGGTTTTGATGCGCAGCTCTTCGCCGTCGGCCAGTTCCATGCGGTCGATGCGGCCGGCCTGTTCGTTGTATTGCAGTTTGAGGCTGCGGCCGCGCAGTTCGAAGCGCTTGCTGGTGGCCCGGATGGGGCCGAGGCTTTCGATCTGCCCGGCGATCAGGTCGAAGTTCATCGGCTCGGCGAAATCCACGCGCAGGGCCAGGTCCGGCGACTGCGGGGTGGTGTTCAAGGGGCGATCTTCGTTGGTTTCATAGAGGCGCAGGCGGACGTTGCCGCTGAGGGTGCCGCGCTGGGGCTGATTGTCGGGGGCGTAGAGCGTGGCTTGTTCGGCCCGGATTTCCAGGACGCGGCGGGGGCTTAGGTACATGCGGGCGACGGGGCGGCCGACCTGGGATTCCCCGGCCGGGAGGGGTTCGAGCGTGTCGCCGTAGAATTCGATGAGTTGTCCGCGCGAGGTTCGCCGCTGGACGTAGTACTTGTTGACGTTCCCCAGATTGCCGCCCATGCCGCTGCCGGTGCGGAGTTCCGGGCCGGTGACTTCGAACCCGGGCGGTAATTTGTCGGGAATGACCTGAACCTTGCCGGCCTGTTGGGCGGGCGGGGGTGTTGCGGGGGTG
>JADZCD010000045.1 GCA_020851735.1 Phycisphaeraceae bacterium | reverse complement strand
TCGATCACCCGGCAAACGGGCCCGCGCTTCCGGGGGCGCTTCCGGGGGCGCTTCCGGGGGGGGTGGGGGGGTGGATTGAGAGTGATTTGCCGGTAGGTGGGGGGGTATCGAGCAGTGCGGCCATTGAGGTGGCGACGATGACTCTGCTGTGCCGGCTGTGGGGTGTGGAGTTGGGCGGTGTTCCGCTGGCGGCGGCGTGTCAGGCGGTGGAAAACCGCGTGGTGGGTGCGCCGTGCGGAGTGATGGACCAGGTGACCAGTGAATTGGGCGAAGAGGGGGCGATTTTAAAGATTCTCTGTCAGCCGGGGGAGGATGGCCTGCCGGCGCAGATGCTGGGCAAATTGAAGGTGCCGGCTGGTTTTGCCTTGGTGGGGATTCACAGCGGCGTGCGGCACGAGGTCAGCGGCGATCCGTATACCGATACACGCGTGGCGGCCTTCATGGGGCAGAAGATTTTGAGCGTGATGGAGAAGGAAGACTTGACGCACGGCTGGCTGGCGAACGTGGGGCCGGGGCGATTTAAGAGGGAATTAAGGCGGCAGTTACCAGCCCAGATTTCCGGGCGCGATTTTCTGGATCATTTTGGCGGCACGCATGACCCGGTGACCACGGTCAAGGGCGAAAAGATGTATGCGGTACGGGCGGCGACCAGTCACCACGTGCTGGAGGCTGGGCGGGTCCGGCGGTTCGCGGCGTTATTGGAGAAAGCGGATCAGGGCTGCAAGCAGGATTGCCTGGAGCAGCGGATGCGGCTGGCGGGGCGGTTGATGCTGGCCAGCCATTACAGCTACGGAGCGCGGGCGGGATTAGGGCACGCGGACACGGATCGGCTCGTCGGCATGGCGCGACGGATTGGACCGGCCGGCGGGGTTTACGGGGCAAAAGTGACCGGCGGCGGCTGCGGGGGGACGGTGGCGATGTTGATTCGTGACGAGAAAGACGTGTGGTCAAAACTGGAAGTTTTGCGTGAGGAATATTCCCAGCAGACAGGTCGGCAGACGCAGTTGTTCGCAGGCAGCGGACCTGGCGCGGCCGCGTGGGGCGTGGAAACAGTGAGGATCTAACCCGGTGAAGAAAACAATTGACAATAAAGAAGCTTGGGGCTGGGCGGATCGCCTGGCAGCGGTGGGCGAAGCGGTGCGGGCGAGGATCATCAGCGCCCGGCAGCGCGGCGAGTCGATGGCCCAGGCGGTGGCGCAGGAGGGCGGCGACACCATCTTCGCCATCGACAGACACGTGGAGCCGGTGATCGAGGAAGCGATCAGCCGCTGGCCGGCGGATTGCTTGCCGGTGGACGTGGTGGCGGAGGGGTTCGGGGAGAACGGCCTGCGAAAAATCGGGCAGGGGCAGGCCCGCTATCGGGTGATCATCGATCCGATCGACGGCACGCGGAACGTGATGTACGACAAGCGCTCGGCCTGGTTTGTGGCGGCCGTGGCGGAAAATGGGGGCGAAAAGACCCGGCTCGCACAGGCTTTTGCATCAGTGATTGTGGAGTTGCCAACCAGTAAGCAGGGATCGGTGGATGTGTTCCGCGGGGTGTGCGGCCAGGCGACGAAAGCCGAGCGCGTGAACCTGACCACGGGACAGCGGGAAACGTTGGCGTATCGGGCCAGCGCCGCCACCACGCTCAAGCATGGGTTTGCCCAGGTGGCCAATTTTTTCCCAGGCACCAAGGTGCTCGCTTCGGAACTGATGGAACAAATCGTGACCGCCACGGTGGGAAAAGTTGAGCCGGGGTCGGCGGCTGTGTTCGACGATCAATACATGACCACGGCCGGGCAGATGGTGGAATTAATGGTGGGGCATGATCGCTTCTGCTGCGACTTACGCCCGCTGTTTTACGCTGTGCTGGAGAAACAGGCCGGCAAGAGTGCCGGCACGGTGCGCGGATTGGAGTGTCACCCCTATGACTGTGCCGGGCTGTTGGCGGCCCGCCAGGGCGGGGTGGTGCTGACCGATGGCTGGGGTCAGGAACTGGACGCGACGATGGCGGTGGACGAGCCGGTGCACTGGTGCGGGTATGCCAACCAGGCGTTGCGCCAGCAAATTGAGCCTGTGATTCGGGAATTCTTTAGCCAACGAGGCGTGGGGCCAAGTTGATATTTTTTTCAAGAGGGAAAGAGTCATGACCAAGAAGGTGCGTAAAGCGGTGATCACGGCGGCAGGGCGGGGCACGCGGCAATACCCAGCCTCCAGCGCGGTGCAGAAGGAAATGTTCCCGCTGGTGGATCGGGATGGGCTGGCCAAGCCGGTGATTCAGATCATCGGCGAGGAAGCGATCGCGGCCGGCGTGGAAGAGATCTGCATCGTCACGCAGCCGGGCGACGAGGCGCAATACCTTAATTACTTTAAGCGCATGGGCCAGGACACGCTCAAGGCGTTTAAGGGCAAGGATTGGGCGCTCCAGGCCAGCGAAAAACTGCATGATTTCGGGCAGCGGCTGCGGTTTGTCAGCCAGGATTCGCCCGAGGGCTACGGGCACGCGGTGTATCAGGCCCGCAAGTTCGTCGGCGATGAGCCGTTCCTGCTGATGCTGGGCGATCACATCTATATCAGCGCCAACGGAAACGGGGGCAAGAATTGTGCCGCGCAGCTGATTGACAAATTCCAGCAGAGCGGCATGGAGGCAATGAGCGCGGTGCAGGCGACGCCGGCCAATCTGCTGCATTTATTCGGCACCATCCGCGGCCGGCCGATCGAGGGGAACGACGACGTCTACGCGGCCGAGGCCATCGTGGAAAAACCCTCGCAGGAAGAGGCGAGCCGGAAATTGCGCACGCCCGGATTGGGCACGGGCCAGTATCTGTGCCACTTCGGCATGCACGTGTTTCCCGCGGCGATTTTTGAATCGCTGGGGCACCACATTGAGAATAACCTGCGCGACAAAGGCGAAATTCAGCTGACCAGCGCCCAGGAATACATGCGGGCGAGCCTGGTTAAGAGTTACGGCGCCTGCACGATCGAAGGCAAGCGCTACGACACGGGGATTCCCTACGGCCTGATGGAGTCCCAGTTGGCGTTGGCCCTGACCGGCAAACACCGCGGTGAGATCGTCGAGGCCATCGCCCGCCTGCTGGCCGAGCAGCTGCACAGCGTATCGGAGCGGTAGCGCGAGCCAGCGAGCCGCCAAGGTTCACCACGGAGAGCACGGTCTTCGACCCTGAGTCTGAGTCTTGGACTCAGACCCGAAGGGAGAACACTGAGACAAAACAGCGATCAAGTCAAAATCAAATGGATTATTGCGGAAGCCAACTCCGTGATCTCTGTGTTCTCCGTGGCGAATTGTTTTTTTGGGGGGGGCGATGAATTCTTGTGGCCGTTGGAATGGATCGTCGCCCAGGATTCGGCGCCAAAAAGGAAACTCACCGATTCCCAGGGGAAGCGGTGAGTTTCAGCGGGGGCAAAGTGGTCGATGACGATCAGCGGTTTTTGGGCTTGGCGGGCTTGCCGGTGCGGGCGGATTCGTAGATCGCTTCCATCAGTTCGCTTTGAATAATGCCGTTGCGCGGCATGGTGCGCTGCGCGGTTTTGCCCAGGATAGCGTCAATAAAGTTGTCGGCCGGGGTCTGGGGCTCGGTGGTGACTTTCGGATATTTGATCTTGCCGTTGGGCCCAAACACGTTCATCCAGGCGGCGCCCCAGCCGTCGACTTCGATGCGGCCGTTTTCGAACATGTAAACCATGTGGCTGCCGTCGGACGGGCAGTTGCCGCTGACGGCGATGGAAGCCAACACGCCGTTAGCGAACTTGATGGCGATGCTGGAGTTGATGTCCACGGGCGTGCCGACGTTGTCAACGAAGGCGAACACCTCGGCGATGGGGGCGTCCACCGTCCAGCAAAGGCTGTTCAGCAGGTGGGCGCCGGAATCGTTGGCCTGCCCGCCGCCGGAGAGTTTGGGATCCTGCCGCCAGGACCCGATGGTGAATTTCTTCCAGTTCTGGGAGAGGTACCCGGTGATCAATTCCAGCTTGCCGAAGGTCTTGTCCTTGATGGTCTGGCGGATGTAGTCAAATTCAGGCGAGCAGGGTGTGTTGTAGCCGACGACGAAGATTTTTTTAGACTTTTCCACCCGCTTGGCCAGATCGTGGGCGTGGTCGGCCTGGGTGACCATGGGTTTTTCCATCAGGATGTGGCAGCCATGATCCAGGGCCTGAACGGCCTGTTCGTAGTGGAGGGTGTGGGGGGTAGCGATGACCACCGCGTCGGGCTTGGTTTCCGCGTAGAGCTTGTCCAGGTCGGTGTAGAGGCTGGGCTTCTCCGCGACGTCGGCCAGTTGTTTATCCATGAAGGCGCGAACCCGATCCAGTGTGACGTCGTGGAGGGCGACGATCTTGCAGTCCGGGCGGGCTTTGAAAACGCGGGAGTGTTTGCTCATGATGCCGCCGCAGCCGATCAACGCGATTTTGAGGGGTTTCATGGGGAAAAACCTTGTGGCTAAGAGGGGTTGTCTGGCATGGACGAATCATGCCTGAATGGGGGAATCATGCTAACCGCCCAGATCGGGAATGCAATGCAAAATGCGACAATCACTGGACCATTGAGGCCTGGGATCTTCACTCTTTTGTAAGCGTGGAGTTGTGATCGCGACAGGGAAAAAGCAGAATGTGCAGCCCTGTGAAGGGACGTCGGAAATTCGGACGACGAGACGAGCGAAAAAATGGGAAAACAAATGGCGCAAATCAACGTATCGGAACTGCGATGTGAATATGCCCTAAATCCATTGGGTATTGATGTTTCCAATCCACGACTAAGCTGGAAGCTAGTTGATGCCAAGGCTGCATCAGGGAAGAAGACGCCGACAGCTAAGCCGGGCAAGACCAATAGGGCGGCAAAGCAAAAGGCCTATCAGATTGTCGTGGCTGGCCAGCGCGAAGACCTGGAGAAAGATGATCCACGAGGGACGCTCTGGGACAGCGGTAAGGTGGAAAACCATCAGTCCGTGCATGTTGAATACGCCGGCAAAAAGCTAAAGAGCGGCCAGCGCTGCTGGTGGCGGGTGCGGGTATGGGACGAGAATGGCGAAGCTGGAACGTGGAGCGCCATCAGCTTCTGGGAAATGGGAATGCTTAAGAACGAGGACTGGCACGGGCAGTGGCTGAGCAGGACCAAGGAGACTGAAGGGGCGGACAACGTGCGCACGCCGTACTTCCGCAAGGAATTCCGCGTGCAAGGTCCGGTGCGCCAGGCTCGCGTTTACATCTGCGGATTAGGCACGCATGAACTGCGGCTAAATGGCCGCAAGGTGGGCGACCACGTGCTGGACCCCACCTTCACGCGTTTTGACAAGCGGGCGTTGTACGTCGCTCACGACGTGACGGCGATGGTCAAAGAGGGAGCCAATGCCGTCGGCGTGACCTTAGGCAGCGGGTGGTACAACCCCTACGACAAAGCGGTGTGGGGTTTTGACAAAGCTCCCTGGCGGGCGGCGCCGACGCTGCGGCTGGAGATGCGCATCACGCTGGCGGATGGGCGGGAACAAATCGTGGCCAGCGACGAAGGCTGGAAGGTATCCACCGGCCCGCTGGTCAGCGACAGCATCTATTGCGGAGAGACTTACGACGCCCGCTTGGAACAGGCTGGGTGGGATGAGCCTGGGTTTGATGATCGACGTTGGGACAAGCCGGTGGTCGTCGAAGGGCCCAAGGGAAGGCTGGCCGCCCAGGTGATGCAGCCGATGCGCGTAGTCAGTGAAATCCGCCCCAAGAAGATGTGGCAGTCGCGTCCGGGAGTATGGGTGTTTGACGCGGGGCAGAATCTGGCCGGGGCGGCCCGGCTGCGGGTGAAGGGCAAGGCCGGCACACAGGTGACGCTCAAGTACGCCGAGATTCTGTTGCCGGACGGTAACGCCGACGTGGATGGCAACGCGGGGTTGATTAAACGCCAGGGATTTTCCGATCGTTTCCAGGAGGATCGCTACATCCTCAAAGGCCGGGGCGTCGAGGAGTGGCAGGCGAAGTTCACCTATCACGGGTTTCAGTATGTGGAAGTCAGCGGGTATCCGGGCCGGCCCACGCTCGACAGCATCACCGTGCTGGAGATCCACACCGATCTGGCGGAGACAGGCAAGTTCACCTGCGCCAACGCGACGCTCAACCAAACTTGGCGCAACACCCGCTGGTCGTTCTTCAGCAATCTGCCGGGATATCCCACCGATTGCCCGCACCGCGAAAAGAACGGCTGGACGGGCGACGCGCACCTGGCCGCGGAACAGGCGATGTACAACTACGAATCGATGCTGATGTACACCAACTGGCTGGAGGATTTAAGGGACGAGCAACTGCCGGATGGGCGCATCCCGTCGATTATTCCCGCCAGCGGCGTGTTTGGCATTGAAAACAGCTGCGGGCCCGGCTGGGACAGCGTGTGTGTCTATATCCCCTGGTACATGTATCTGTATTACGGCGACCGGCGCGTGCTCGAAAGGCATTATGCGGGCATGAAGAAATACCTGAAACTTCTGGGCCGGCAGGCCAAGAAGGGGGTGCTGCACGACGGCCTGGGCGACTGGTGCCCGACGATGTTCGACCGCTGCATTCCCGTGACTTCCACTGCCATCTACTACGATTTGGCGGGCATCGCGGCCCACATCGCGGGGCTGCTGGGCCAGACCAAGGACCAGCAGTATTTCCAGACCACAGCCGCCCAGGTGCGTGAAGGGTTCTATCGGGAATTCGTCAACGTCAAGAAGGGATTTATCGGCCACAACCAGCAGACCGATCTGGCCTGCGCCCTTTACCACGGGGTGATCAAGCCTGAGGATCAAGCCAAGGTGTTCGCCAATCTGCTGAAGGTCATTGCCGCGCACGCGGGGCACATTTCCTGCGGGATTCTGGGCGCCAAGGCCATTTTGAATGTGCTGATGCAGTTCGGCCGATCCGACCTGGCGGTGAAGATGATCAGCAATCCGGAATACCCTGGTTGGGGATACTGGGTCAAGCAGGGCGCCACGACGCTTTGGGAGGAGTGGCACGGAGGCAACGCGTCACGGAATCACATCATGTTCGGGGATGTCAGCGCCTGGTTCTATCGAGCCCTGGCCGGCATTTGCCCTGATCCGCAGAAGCCCGGATTTGAGCACGTGATCATTCGTCCGCAGGTGGTGGACGAGATGAAGTTCGCCGGCGCAGAGTTTACGTCGCTGCGCGGGAAAATCGCCAGCCGCTGGGAGCGCAAGGGGCAAAAGGTGACCTTTGCCATTACCCTGCCGATTAACACCACCGCCACCGTCGAACTGCCCGGCCCGCAGGTGAAGGTTCTAAGCGGCGGCCAAGTGGAAGTGGTGGAAAAGAAAGACCAGGCAACAGTATTTACGCTCCGAGCCGGTGCGTATCAGTTTGAAAGCGCGTGGGCGAAGAAATAATAAGGCTATTAGATTTACTTATATCGCGAGGTCGGCAACGGCGGTCTTTGGTCAGATTGATCATCCATGCAGTCAGGGACGGAAAGGGCGTTTAGCCATGTTGAATACGGACGTGGAGATTCGAGTCCGCTACAACGATTGCGATCCGATGCGGGTGGTGCATCACTGCGTCTACCCGGTCTGGTTTGAAATCGCCCGCACGGAGCTCTTGCGCCGCTGCGGCCACGCGTATAAAGACCTCGAGAAACTGGGGGTTTTCATGGTGGTCACGCACCTGTCGGTGCGCTACCGAAAACCGGCGGTTTACGACGATATTCTGCGCGTTCACGTGGAGCAAAAAAGCGGGGTCGGCGTGAAGATTCAGCACACCTATCAGGTCTACCGCGGGGAGGAATTGCTCACCGAGGGAGAGACCACCCTGTGCTGTGTCAGCGCGGAGGGCAAGCCCCGGCGGCTGCCGGAATATCTGCTGGGAGAGTGAAGCAGGTTCAGGCAAAATCGAGGGTAAAAAAAAGAAGAGAAAACAGTGCCTTTTGACGTGAAAGCCGGGAGGATTACAATTTACCTTTCCCTTAAACAGGCTGACCGGGTAAGACCGGCACCCCCGGATCCCCCGGTACCCCCGGCTCCCCAAGAGTCAGCTCACCAACCCAACCGTTCCAGGAATACTTTTCATGGCCAAGAAAACAGGCAAGAAGACCGTGACCAAGAAAGCTCCCGCCAAGAAGACGTCCGCGAAATCAGCGGCGGGCGGCAAGAAGATGATCTATTACTTCGGCAAGACCCGCGCCGACGGCAACGGCAAGCAGAAAGAGTTGCTCGGCGGCAAGGGCGCCAATCTGGCCGAGATGACCAGCATCGGCTTGCCCGTGCCCCCCGGCTTTACCATCACCACCGAAGTGTGCGACCTGTACTACAAGGTCGGGCGCAAGCTGCCGGCCAGCCTGATGGCCGACGTGCGCAAGCACGCCCAGATGGTGGAAAAGGAAGTGGGCAAGAAGTTCGGCGACGCCCAGAATCCGCTGCTCTTCTCGGTGCGTTCCGGCGCGGCCCTGTCCATGCCCGGCATGATGAACACCATCCTGAACCTGGGCCTCAACGACCAGTCCGTGGTGGGCGTGGCCAACGCGACCAAGAACGAGCGCTTCGCTTATGACTCTTACCGCCGGCTGATCAACATGTACGGCGACGTGGTCATGGGCGTGGATCACGAACACTTCGAGGAAGCGTTCGACAAGATCAAGCTCAAATACAACGCCAAGCTCGATACCGAAGTCCCGGCCGCGGGCCTTATCGAGCTGTGTCAGGCGTACAAGGAAGTCTATCGCAGCCACGTGGGCGACGCCTTCCCGCAGGACCCCTACAAGCAGCTGGAACTGGCCATCGAAGCCGTGTTCAAGAGCTGGATGCAGCACCGGGCGGTGCGTTATCGTCAGATTCACAACATTCAGGGCTTGCTCGGCACGGCCGTCAACGTGCAGTCCATGGTGTTCGGCAACATGGGCGACGACTGCGGCACGGGCGTGGCCTTTACCCGCAATCCCTCGACGGGCGAAAACAAGTTCTACGGCGAGTTCCTCATCAACGCCCAGGGCGAAGACGTGGTGGCCGGCATCCGCACGCCGATGCACTGCGACGAAATGCCCAAGTGGAACGCCCAGGTTTACAAGCAGCTGCTGGGCATCAAGAAGATCCTGGAAAACCACTACCGCGATATGCAGGACATCGAGTTCACCATCGAACGCGGCACGCTGTACATGCTCCAGACCCGCAACGGCAAGCGCACCGGGGCCGCGGCGGTGAAGATCGCCTGCGACATGGTCAAGGAAAAACTCATTGCCGAGAAACTGGGGGTGTTGCGCATCCCGGCCGGCGACCTGACCCAGCTCTTGCTGCCCAGCTTCGACCCGGCGGCCAAGAAGAAAGGCGACGTGCTGACCCGCGGCTTGCCGGCTTCGCCCGGCGCGGCGGTGGGCAAGCTGGCCTTCACGGCTGAGGAAGCGGTCAAACGCACCCAGGCCGGCGAAAAGGTGCTGCTGGTCCGTAAGGAAACCAATCCCGAAGACATCGACGGCATGCACTCGGCCGTGGGCATCCTGACCAGCACCGGCGGCATGACCAGTCACGCGGCCGTGGTGGCCCGCGGCTGGGGCCGTTGCTGCGTGGCCGGCGCCGGCGAGATTCAGATCGACGCCAAGGCCCGGACCATCACCGTCAAGGGCCGGACGTTTGCACACTCGGACACGATCTCCATCGACGGCTCGACTGGCGAAGTCATGGCCGGCTCGATCGCCACCCAGGAGCCTAAGCTCTCCGGCGATTTTGCCACCGTCATGAAGTGGTCGGACAAGTACCGGACCTTAAAGGTCCGCACCAACGCGGACACCCCGGCCGACGCCGTGCGGGCCCGCGAGTTCGGCGCCCAGGGCATCGGCCTCTGCCGCACCGAGCACATGTTCTTCGAAGGCGACCGCATCAAAGCCATGCGCGAAATGATCCTGGCCGAGACCGTCGAAGCCCGGACCGCCGCCCTGGCCAAGCTGCTGCCCTATCAGAAGGCTGACTTCGTGGGCATCTTCACCGCCATGAAGGACCTGCCCGTGACCGTGCGTCTTTTGGACCCCCCGCTGCACGAATTCCTGCCCCAGGACGACAAGAACCAGGCCGAAATGGCCTCGGCCCTGGGCGTGGCGGCCGCGAAGGTCAAGGCCCGCGTCACGCAGCTGCATGAAGCCAACCCCATGCTCGGACATCGCGGTTGCCGCCTGAGCGTGACCTATCCGGAAATCGTGGACATGCAGGTGACCGCCATCGTCGAGGCGGCCATTGAATGCCGCAACAAGGGCATCAACGCCAAGCCCGAGATCATGCACCCCTTGGTCGGCACGCGCAAGGAATTGGCCCTGCTGCGGGAGCAGACCCTCAAGGTGATCGACCAGGTCAAGACCCGCCTGAACTTCAAGGGCAAGCTGGACATCACCGTCGGCACCATGATCGAAGTGCCGCGCGCCGCCCTGACCGCCGACGAAATCGGCCAGGAAGCGGACTTCTTCAGCTTCGGCACCAACGACCTGACCCAGATGACCTTCGGCTACAGCCGCGACGACGTGAACACCTTCCTGCCGGACTACCTGGCCAAGGAATTGCTGCCTTGCGACCCGTTCCAGTCGCTGGACACCGGCGGCGTGGGGCAATTGGTGCGGATGGCCGTCACCAAGGGCCGCGGCGTCAAGAAGGACCTAAAGTGCGGCATTTGCGGCGAGCACGGCGGCGACCCCGCGTCGGTGTGGTTCTGCCACACGGTCGGGCTGGATTACGTCAGCTGCTCCCCGTTCCGCGTGCCGATCGCCCGGCTGGCGGCGGCGCAGGCGGCCCTGAAGTAAATTCGCCGGATTCGATTGTTCCCCAACAACACCCACGGGTCGAGCTTTTCAGCTCGGCCCGTTTTTTTATTAGGAAAACTTACAGCTGCCCCAGCCAGTTGATATAGGCCTGAGCCCAGGTATTGGCGAATTGAAAAAAGCTTCCCCCGATGACAAAGGCCCCGGCCATGGCGAAAAACATGATCTGTTGGCGGTCCGGATCGGAAATAAGCCGGGCGTAGCCGGGATGGAAGTCCGCCAGGATGTGGGACCCGTCCAGCGGAGGCACGGGCAGAAGATTAAACAGGCACAGGACGATGTTGGCCGTGCCGAAGATCCAGACCACCTGCCGGAAGTTGCTCTGGGCCAGGGACGCCTCCTCCAGGTCGGGGGCGCGACGGAGCCAGAAGCCCAGGATCGTCAAGGTCAAAAAGGCCAGCAGGAGGTTCGTGGCCGGGCCCGCGACCGCCACCAGCGCGTGAGCATACCGGCCCCGAAGGCGACTGGGATTAACGGGCATCTGTCCCCAGGCCAGCCCCAGAATCAGCAGCGTGAGGATCGAAAACGGCCCTAAGTGCACCAGGGGATCCAAGGTCATGTGTCCGGAAAGGCGGGGGGTGTCGTCGCCCAGTCGCAGGGCCGCCAGCCCGTGGGCCAATTCGTGCAGGCTGATGCTGAGAATGACGGTCAACACCCAACTGACAAAATAAAGCCGGCCGTCGGGTTCCAGGGCGTATTGAAAAAACATCGGGTCCTAGCTCCCTAAGAGACGATCAAAGGTTGGACGCACGGGCGGTTATGCCTGGGCGTGATTGTCATTTAGAATATCAGCCCGCTGAAGTTTCCGTTGGTCCAGGCCATGGAACCCCAAGCAGACTCAAGCCGGCGGAAGCTGAGTGTTTGGGGAATTTGGCTAAACTGGTGGACAGGAGAGTCGCACTATGAAGCTTGGTCAAAGTCTGGCGGTGGCGGCAGGGTTGATGGTCATGTTAAGTCTGGGCGGATGCAAAAAGGCTGCGCCGCCGGCGCCGGATTATTCCCGTCAACTCCCGCCGGGGGAGTACGCCCTCCGCAAGATCACCGATCCCGCCCAGCGGCCGGACTTTAGCCTGGCCTTCGGAGGCCGCGACCAGATGCTGCTGCAATCGCTCGATCGCAGCGCCGCTTGGTTTGAAAAAGGCTCCACCCGGCAATTCTTCCCTTCCAATGGCATCAGCCACGAGCAGGCCTGGGCCAGCGTGCTGGCTTTCCGTCAGGCGATCGCGCAAGCCACCTCGGCCGACGACTTCCGCCGGCGGATGGACGACTTGTTCGACGTTTACATCAGCGTGGGTTGGGATGACCAGGGCACGGTGCTTTTCACCGGGTACTACTCGCCGATTTTCGACGCCTCGCGCGTGCCGACCAACGAATACCGTTATCCCCTCTACCGCCGTCCTGCCGACCTGGTTTCCGACCCGATCACCGGCGCGGTGCTGGGCCGGCGGATGGGCCAGACCATGGGGCGCTATCCGACCCGGGCGCAGATCGAAGCCATGGGGCCCCAGTCCCTGGGGCTGGCCGGGCAGGAACTGGTCTATCTGCGTGACAAGTTCGACGCCTATCTGATCCACGTCAACGGTTCCGCCCGCCTGCGGCTGACCGACGGCTCGTGGCTGCACATCGGTTATGCGGGCAACAACGGCTATTCCTACACGAGCATCGGAAGATTACTGGTTTCCGAGGGCAAAATCGACAAGAACCGCCTGAGCCTGCCGACGATCCGCCAGTATTTCCGCGAGCATCCCGAGGACCTGGACACCTACATCAAGCGCAATGACCGCTATGTGTTTTTCCAGGAGTATCCGCCCAACAACTGGCCGTCCGGCTCGCTGGGCTTCCCGGTCACGCCCTGGCGCTCGCTGGCCACGGACAAAACGATTTTCCCCCGCGGCTGCGTCACGCTGGTCTCCACGCACGTGCCGGTTGCCAATTCGCCGACGCTGGCGCGCTTCTCCGGCTTCATGATGGATCAGGACACGGGCGGCGCGATCCGCGCGGCCGGGCGATCGGATCTTTACATGGGCGTCGGACCGCAGGCCGAGCAATTAGCCGGCAGGCAGTTCGCCGAGGGCCATTTGTATTACCTGTTCCTCAAGCCTGAAAAGGTCCAGCAATGGCTGCCAACTGACAAACGCTCCGGCGGCGTGCCCAGCCAGGCCGCGCCCCTGCAGCCGGCCAATCCTCCGCCGCTGTTGGATCAATAAGGTCCGGATAGCGCGGTGCTTTTGTCAGTCGCGCGACGGATGCTTAAACTCCTTGGCCCATGCAGCCATTAATCATCACTTTGGATGGACCGGCCGGATCCGGAAAATCGACCGTGGCCCGCTTGCTGGCCCAGCGGTTGGGGCTGGAATTTCTGGATACCGGCGCCATGTACCGGGCCATCACCGCCTATTGCCTGGATCGCGGCATCGACCCTAAAAATAAACCCGCCGTGGCCCAGGCCGCGCAGAGTTGCCGGCTGCGCTTCGACTGGCGGGAAGATCCGCCGGTGCTGCAAGTGAATGATCAGCCCATGGTGCAACGCCTCCGTGACGCGGACGTGACGGCCAGCGTCAGCGACGTGGCCGCCAACGGCCCGGTAAGGCTGGTCCTCGTTGAGTCTCAGCGCCAGATCGGGCTGGAGCACCCCCGCCTGGTGACCGAAGGCCGGGATCAGGGCTCGGTGGTGTTTCCCAAGGCCCAGGTGAAGTTCTATCTGGACGCCACCCCGCGCGAACGGGCCCGCCGCCGGGCTCTGCAGCTGCGCCAGGAAGGTCGCGCAGCCGACGAGGAGGAGATTCTCCAACTGATTATCGTGCGTGACCAGAAAGACAGCACCCGCGCGGACTCCCCACTGACCTGCCCAGCCGACGCCGTGCGCGTCGATACGTCCAATCTGGGCATCCAGGAAGTAGTGGCGCTGCTGGAAAAGATGGTCACCCAGCGGTTGGACGGCCCTCAGACCACGGATCCACATGGGGCGGGGAAAGCGACAGGGCAAGCTCGACAATGAAATTCAAAGTTTTAAGCCTGGCCCACAGCGAAACGTTTTTACGACGCTTCTGGTGGATGTTTTTTTACATGGTGCTGGCCACCTGGATGTGGTCCTGTTACCGCTTAAAGGTGTTCGGGTCCGGTTTCCTGCCCCGCAAGGGGGGAACGCTTTTCTTGTGCAACCACCAGTCGTATCTGGACCCGATCGCCGTCGGGGTGGCAATTCGCAACCGGCCGTTCTATTCCCTGGCCCGGTCGACGCTGTTTCGCTTTCCGATCTTTGGACCCATGATCCGCTCGACGAATTCCATCCCCGTCGAACAGGGCCAGGCAGACTTGGCCGCCATGCGTCAGGGCATCGAAGTGCTCAAGAACGGCCAAGCCGTGCTGATCTTTCCGGAAGGCACGCGCAGCCTGGACGGCCGGATCGGCCCATTCGCCTCCGGCATCATGCTGCTCATCAAGCGTGCCCGTCCGACGGTGGTGCCGGTGGTCGTCGACGGGGCGCAAAAGCTCTGGCCGCGCGGCCGCAAACTGCCCAAGCCCCTGGGCCGGATGGCGGTGTCCATCGGTCAACCTATCGCAGCGGACACGCTGGTGGAGATGGGCGCCCAGGGTGCTTTGAATTTTCTCCGCGACAAGATCGACGCCATGAAGCAGGAATTGGCGGACAAGTATTAACGCCCGCGCGACCGGCCGCGGGGAAGCGTCAAAGCAGTGGGGGGGATCAGGGGCAACGAGGGGGCCGAGAGTTCAATATCAATATCAGGCTGCGGTCGGCTTGCTCTGGTCGGGCACGATGCGTGGATCCACCAGGCGCACGAGCATCTCGGCCTCCTGCAGGCTGTGGCAGATGGCCAGTCGGCCCGGGTCGTCCTTAATCTCCGCGCGACTTAACAGAGCGGCCGGTTCGGGTTGAATGTCCGTCAACACGACCATCGCGCCCATGGCCTGGAATTTGCGAATCGCCGATTCCAGGGCAACTAAGCCGGTGATGTCCATCGTCGGCACAGCCCCCAGCCAGAAGATCACCGCGCTGGGCCTGCCGGTGGCCAGTGACAGGGCGTTGCCGGCCTTTTCCGCGGCCCCGAAGAAGAGCGGCCCGGCGATTTCATAGAGCAGCACGTCCGGAGGCAGCGGCGCCAGCAGGTGGGGGTGGTCGCCGTCGGTAAGCTTGGCGCTGGTCAATTCCGCCATGCGCCGCATAAAGAGCAGCGCCGCCAACGTCACCCCCACGCCCACCGCCACCACCATGTCGAAAAGCACCATCATGCTGAAACAGGCCAGGAGCACGACCACGTCGCTGCGCGGCGCCACGCGGACAATGTGCGTAAAGTGGCGCAGGTCGCTCATGTTCCAGGCGACGATCAGGAGCAAAGCCGCCAGCGATGCCATCGGCATCTGCCCCAAAAGCGGCGCCAGGGACAGCATCGCCGCCAGCACAAACAGCGCATGCACCAGCGCGGCCACGGGCGTGCGTCCGCCGGCACGGATGTTGGTGGCGGTGCGGGCGATGGCCGCCGTTGCGGCGATGCCCCCGAAAAAGGGCGTGACCAGGTTGCCGATGCCCTGTCCGATCAATTCCGCGTCCGGGTCATGCTTGGTGCCGGCCATGCCGTCAGCCACTACCGCGCAAAGCAGGGATTCGATGGCTCCGAGCATGGCAATGGCCAAAGCGGGAATCGCCAGGTCGCGGATCTGTTCAATCGAAAAGGAAAACGAGTTGTGATTGGTCGCGGCATCCACCACGTTCCACGGCAGGACCAGTCTGGGAAACGATCGCGGAATGCCCGGAAACGTCTGGCCGTCCATGAGGTAGGAAAACCGGCTGGCGATGGTGTCCACGTGGAAAGACGGAAAAAACAGCCCCAGCCCCCAGGCCAGCACAGCGCCGAGGGTCAGCGCCACCAGCGCCGCCGGAACGCGCTTGGTGAACTTTGGCCAGACGATCAACAGGGCCAATGTGAATAGCCCGATGCCAAAGTCCGTCCAGTGCAATGTGGGCAAAGCCCTGGCCATGGCGAACACCAGTTCGGGAAAGTGTTCCGGACGGTGATCCAGTTGCAGCCCCATGAAATCCTTCAGCTGCAAGGCGGCGATGGAGACGGCAATGCCGGCGGTAAAGCCGGTGGTCACCGGGTGCGGGATGAAGCGCAGCAGCTTGCCCAACCGCGCCACGCCCATCAGAACCAGGATGGCCCCGGCCATCAGCGACGCGATCATCAATCCCGCCAGACCAAACTTGGCCGTGATCGGCGCCAGCAGCACCACAAACGCAGCCGTGGGGCCCGAGACGCTGGTGAACGAGCCGCCCAGGAGGGCGATGATGAACCCGCCCACAATGGCGGTAAACAGACCGTGCTGCGGCGGGGCGCCGCTGGCGATCGCCAGCGCCATCGACAGCGGCAGAGCCACCACTCCGACAACCACCCCAGCGACAACATCACGACGCAAGGAAGCCAGACTGTATCCGCCGCGGAAAGTCTGGCGGATGGCGGTGGCACATTGAATGGGAGACCAGTCGGGCAAGCCCGAGAGCGAAATTCTCTGAATGTAGCGCATAGGGAAAAGCCGGCATGAGGAAGGTGAACAGCCACCTTAAGCGGATTTAGCCGCCGCGGTCGAACAAGCGGCCGTCTAGCCGAATAGCATCGGCTGGAATTGCGAGCGAAGATAAATGCCCGCCACCCGCAGGTCAAGATCGCCCCTGTAAGGCAGTTTAGACACGAAGCTTAAAGAGGATAACCGCCAATAGACATTCCAAACCGTGGGGCAACTTGGCCGATGAGCTATGCTTTAGCCTGTCAGGCGTCTGCCGGTCATGTCCAAACGGCGTGTCCCTCGGAGTGATGCAGCATGAATCTGTTATGGGTGGTCCTGATCTGTGCCGTGGTGTTCGCCGTGGCGTACCGGTTCTACGGCAACCTGCTGGCTCGCTTGTTAAAGCTTGACGCGACGCGCCCCACCCCGGCCGTGGAACTGCGCAACGACATCGACTACCTGCCGATTGATCCGCCGTTCCTGTTCAGCCAGCATTTTTCCGCCATCGCCGCCGCCGGTCCGATCGTCGGCCCCATTCTCGCCGGGGTGTGGTTTGGATGGGGGCCGGCCCTGATCTGGATCGTGTTGGGCAGCATCTTCATCGGCGGCGTGCACGACATCGCCTCCCTGACGGCTTCCATCCGCCACCGCGCCAGTTCCATCGCGGAAGTGGTTCGTCGGCACATGTCCACCCGTTCCTACGTGCTCTTTCTGATCTTCATCTGGATCACGCTGGTTTACATCATCGTCGCCTTCACCGACATCGTCGCCAGCTCGTTTGTCGGCCGGAAAATCCTGGACGACGGCTCGGTGATTCAAGGCGGGGCGACGGCCACCTCCTCCCTGCTCTACCTGATTCTGCCGATCATCATGGGCCTGCTCCTGCGCTACACCAGACTCACCGTGGGCTGGGCGACGGTGATCTTTCTGCCCCTGGTGGGCGTGGCCATCTGGGCCGGCCCGCTCTGGCCGCTGGACTTAACCGGCCTGCTGGGCGTCAGCGAAGCCTCGGCCATCCGCCTCTGGGACGTCCTGCTCCTGCTCTACTGCATGGCGGCCGCCGCGGTGCCCGTCTGGCTGCTGCTTCAGCCGCGCGGGCACCTGGGCGGATACTTTTTGGCCCTGACCTTGTTCGGCGGAATGCTGGGCATCATCGTCGCCGGCGTCGTGGGAATGTGGCATGGCGACAACGGCGCGTTAGCCATCCATTACCCCGCCTTCACCCTGGCGGATGAAGCCAAGAGTGGCCCGGTATTCCCCATGTTGTTTATCACCATTGCCTGCGGCGCCTGCTCGGGCTTTCACTGCCTGATCGCCTCCGGCACCACCTCCAAGCAGTTGCGCCGTGAAACCGATGCCCAGGCCGTCGGCTACGGCGCCATGCTCTTGGAAGGCATGGTCGCGGTGGTCTCGCTGGGCACCGTCATGATCCTCAGCGCCGACGCCGTCAAGGGCAAGCAGCCCAATCTGATCTACGCCCTGGGCAACGCGGATTTTCTAAACGCCCTGGGCATACCGCGCTCCTTCGGCGTGTCCTTCGCCCTCCTGGCGTTCACCACGTTCGTCTATGACACCCTGGACGTTTGCACCCGCCTGGGCCGGTATATCCTCCAGGAGCTGACCGGTTGGGAAGGCCGTGTTGGCCGCTGGACCGCCACCGCCATCACCGCGGCCGTGCCGCTGTTCTTCGTGACGCAGAAAATCACGGACGTCAACGGCAAGGCCATCTCCGCCTGGCAACTGTTCTGGCCGCTCTTTGGCGCCAGCAATCAGTTGATGGCGGCCCTGGCCCTCCTGGGCCTGACCGTCTGGCTGTACCGCACCCGGCGGAATTCGATTATCTGGGTCCTCACCGGCCTGCCCACGGTGGTCATGTACGTCATGAGCACGTGGGCTCTCTTGCGATTCCTGCAGCAGGGCTTCTGGCCGATCCCCGCGTCGCTGCCCACCAGCCCCGTCCCCTGGGCCGCCCTGGTTCTGGTGATCCTGGCGGGACTGTTGCTCGTTGAAGCCCTCTGGATCGTCAGCAAGGGCTCCGCGGCGCCTCCCCCGCCGCAAGTCCTGTCGGCCGGATGAGAATAATCCTGGGCCCTTGTCATTTGTTCGGGAGGCGGGCTGGCCATATTGCCAGCGCTAATCTATCCTTGATAGGCATGACAAGCAGATCCATTCCAACTCGCGTTCCCAGCCGCAGTACCTGGTTGGTTGTGCTTTTGGCTGCCGCCTTCACCGCCGGGTGCAGCTCGACGAAAAATCCCACCGGCCTCTTCAATCGCCCCAAGGATCCGAAGATCCAGGTCGCCGCCGTCAACGTGACGGAGCAGACCGAGGAAGGGGTTCGCCTGGAAGTAGTCCTGAACGTGGAAAACCCCAACTCCATCGCCCTGCCTCTGGACACCATCAAATACACGGTGGACGTCCCGGGCATCGGACGGTTCCGCATGACCGACCAGGCCAACCACACCCTGCCGACCGAAGGGCGCCAGACTCTGGTCCTGCCCGCAGCTTTGACGTTAAGCGGTAAATCACGCGACGTTCATGGCGCGACCTACCGCGTCCATGGGCGGATCGCCTATCAGCGTCCGGAGACGTTTATCGAAAATCTGGCCGAAGAAAAACTACCGTTGCCCAAAGCTCACTTTAAGTCCTCCGGGCAACTGCCTTAATTCCCACCGAGCCATTCCAAGAGGGTGAGGGGTATGCACGCGGTTTTCGACCAGCGCCGATACTTGATTCCCTTCCGGGCCACGCTGCTGCCGCAGATATTCACCGACGTCCTGGTGATCGGCGCCGGCGTCGCGGGCATGCGCGCCGCCCTGGCCGCCGCCGAACACGGCGACGTCATCATCGCCCTCAAGGGTGAAATCAAGGACTCCAACACCTATTGGGCCCAGGGCGGCATCGCCACCGTGCTGGCCGACGACGATTCCCTGGACAGCCACATCCAGGACACCCTCACCGCCGGCGCCGGCCTGTGCGACGAGCCGATCGTCCGCCAGGTGGTCGAAGCCGCCCCGTCGATGATGCGCGAACTGATCGATTGGGGCATGCGCCTGGACCGCGACGCGGGCAACGCCCTGGACTTAGGGCGCGAAGGCGGACACAGCCGCAACCGCATCGTCCACGCCCACGGCGACGCCACCGGGCGCGAGCTGTCCGTCACCCTCGAACGCCAATGCCGCCGCCACGATCGCGTCCGCATGTTCAGCGACTGCTTTGTGCTCGACCTTATCACGCTCGACGGCGCCTCGCCGCGCTGCCTGGGGGCCATCACCCATCACCCCAAGTATGGCCTGCAGGTGATCTGGGCCAAGGCGACGATCCTCGCCAGCGGCGGCTGCGGCCAGGTCTACCGGGAATCGACCAATCCCCCCCTGGCCACCGGCGACGGCCTGGCCATCGCCTATCGCGCCGGCGCCGAATTGGCCGACATGGCGTTCATGCAGTTTCACCCCACCACGCTCTATGTCGCCGGGGCCAGCCGCTCGCTGATCTCCGAAGCCGTCCGCGGCGAGGGAGCGTTCCTGGTCGATCGCAACGGCTACCGCTTCATGCAGGATCATCACGAGCAGTGGGAATTGGCCCCGCGCGACGTCGTGGCCCGGGCCATCTTGACCCAGATGGCACGCACCAATTACTCGCACGTGTTCCTGGATTGCCGGCAGATGGGCAGCGAACGTTTTGCCCAGCGCTTCCCGGGCATCTTTGAGCTATTACGAAAATTCGACATCGACCCGGGCCGCGATCTGATCCCCATCCACCCCTCCGCCCACTACATGATCGGCGGCGTGCTGACCGATCGCTTCGGGCGCACCAACATCACCGGGCTGTACGCCTGCGGCGAGGCGGCCTGCACCGGCCTGCACGGCGCCAATCGCTTGGCGAGCAACAGCCTCCTGGAAGGCTTGGTCTTTGGCCGTCTGGCGGGCCAGGTCTGCTGCGAACTGCTCGACGGCCAGCCCCCCGGGCCGGCCAAGATCATTTCCGATGTGCGCGAGTCCGGCCGGGCGGAATTGGACTTGTCGGACGTCCGCTCCAGCCTGCGTTCGGTGATGTGGCGCGAGGTGGGCATCCAGCGCGACGGCCGCCACCTGGAAGAAGTGGCCGAAATGTTCGACTTCTGGGCCAGCTACACGCTGGACAAGATTTTCGACGAACGCCGTGGCTGGGAAGTCCAGAACCTGCTGCTCGTGGGGGCCTTGATGACCCGCGCAGCCTCCTGGCGTGCCGAAAGCCGGGGCACCCATTTCCGCATGGACGTCCAGCAGCCGCAGGATCAATTCCGCGGCCACGACGTCTGGGTGCGCGGCCAAGCGCAACCGAGGATAACTCCGGTGCGCAGCCCAGCCGAGTCGACCGCGCCAACGCGTTAGGCAAACCCGGCAAATCGCTAGTTAGCTTGGTTCTAAACTCTCTGGATATATCCCGTGGGCTATCCTCACCCAAACGACCCCGTTGGATTTCATGTTCAATGGACCGGTCCGCACTCTCCCGCCCACAGCAGCCGGCTCATATGCACCGTGAAAATACCGCAGGCGTATACAGAAAAGCCCGGCCGCTCCGTCGGCCGGGACCCACCTGCGGAACAAGTGGCCCTTCACCTTCGAAATTACCGCAATCCGGCTCAATCCTCTCCAAACGTCAGTGAACTTTCCCCGTTTACCATCTACAGCAAGTGCATGCTGATGGCTATTCAAAACTTGTTCGCTTGTAGGCAAATATGCTGATCGAATTTGATTGACCAGACCACCTGGTCCGAAATATCATCCTCCGTGTTTTCCCTCAAGCGTCATTTTGGCAGTTTAGAAGCCCTTAAGGAGGCCTTATGTTTATTGCGCGCCTGCACAGGCGGCTGGGGGTCGCTGCAGCTTTTGTCGTCCTGACGGTTGCCAGCGGCACGGCGTTGGCCGCCAAGATTTACCCTTACGCGAGTGTCTCGACGGACGTGGCGGCGGAGTGTTTCCCCACCAACAGTCTGGGCTTGGGCGACTACGCCAATGACGATGCCATGGTGACCACCGGCCCAATCCAGAGCGTTTACGAGTCCGACGGCTGGTCCGGCGTCATTGGCTTGCCGCAAGGTTCCACGGGCGGGCACCTCTGGCGGGCTAAGGCCAAAGCCACGCTGGACCTTGCCAACGGCATCGCCAAGGCCTCGGCGATTGCGGACTTCCGCTTGGACAACAGCAGCACCCAGCCGCATCTGGGAGCTGGTTTTTCCAACGTCTACGCGGACGTGGTTATTCGCGACACAATTACCCTCTCCGAAGCCGCGACGGTGGTCTTCAGCGGAAACATCGAAGGCAAGATGCGGGCCTTTAATTCGCATCCGGATAATCAGGACGATCCCGACGTCGGCGCGGCGGTGGACGTCAAGTTCACCAGTGATCTGCCGATACCTGGCGATCCGGACGGAATGCATGAGACCTACGGCAGCCTCTCGAGCCGGTTTGAATCGCCTGTAGCGGCCGGCGGCATTTCGGTGGTCGCCGGGGACTGGGTGATCAATCCCTACCTGAATATTGACGAACCGCTTTACCTGGCGGTAGACCTGCCGGCCGGCAAATCGCGGATCGACATCAGCTTCGGCGTCTGGGTGAAAATGATTCTGGAAATGGGCCCGCCGGTGTGGAGCGAATTAAACGGCGACACCGACTTCGGCAACACCCTGACCTTCCAGGTCATTGTCCCCGAAGGCGTGGAGGCCACCAGCGGCTCGGGCCTGCTGCCCATTACCGTGCCCGAACCGACCACGCTGATCCTGCTGAGCCTGGGCGGCTTGGCCCTGCTCCGCCGCAGCGTCTAAGGAAGCTGATAACTTTCGTTACTTACATCGCCGCGACAGCTTGGCCGCAGATCTCCGCGACGGCCTGGGGTTTTTCCGTCGGCAAATAATGCCCCGCCCCCGCAAGCCAGACCCAACCAATGCGCGGGTTCTCCGGCACCTCTAATAATCGCTGCGTGTCCGCGGTTCGCCCCAGGTCGCCATAGACTTCCCAGATCGGCACGCGGGCTTTCTGTAGAACGGAATAGCCGTTGAAGGCTTCCACCGACTGCCAAAAGCCAGTCCACAGCCTAGGGTCAAACCTCTGCCGCGTGGTCTGGCTTTTTTGTTGAATATCCGCGATGGTTTTAGGGTCAAGCTGCCCGAAGAACCGGTCCCCCGTAAACGCGCGCGTGCAGGTCAGCTTCGTCCAGCCTTCCAAAAGCACCAACCCCGCCGCCCGGCCCGAGCGACGTGCCAGCTCCATCGCCACCATGCCCCCTAAGCTGTGGCCGACGAGCACGAAACGCGGAATTCGCAGGTGATCCGCCAGCGCCAAAACGTCATCGGCCAGATCGGTGATCGTAAACACAGCCTTGGGCACAGAGCTCTGCCCGTGCCCCCGGAAGTCCATGCGGATCGTGCGCTGTGACGCGGGTAAAGCGGCGATGACCGGATCCCAATCCGCCAAGTCGCAGCCCGACCCGTGCAGAAAAACCAGAGGCATACCCCGGCCTTGGGAGTCTTCGACCGCCAGCGTCCCCCAATTCAGCGCAAGCGAAGGCATAGCCAACCCTCAGGCCGGCGGGGCCGCCTTGACCGGTTTCTGCGGCAAGGCGACGCGCAGGCTCAGTTCCTTAAGCTGCGCTTCCTCCACCGGCGAAGGCGCCGCCGTCATCAGGTCCGCTCCGGTGGCCGTCTTGGGGAAGGCGATCACGTCGCGGATGTTGGTCGTGCCGACAATGTGCATGATCAGCCGATCAAACCCGAACGCCAATCCGCCGTGCGGAGGCGCCCCGAACTTCAGCGCGTCCAACAGGAACCCGAACTTGGCCACCGCAGCCTGCTCATCAATGCCCAGGAGCGCGAACACGCGCTTCTGCACCTCCGGCGAATGGATACGAATCGACCCCCCGCCGACTTCCGATCCATTGAGCACCAGGTCGTAAGCTTTGCTGCGCACCGCCCCCGTGTCCGCCTCCAGCTTGCTTAAGTCTTCATCCAGCGGCGCGGTGAAGGGGTGGTGCAGGCTGTCCCAGCGTTTTTCGTCCGGGTTCCATTCCATGGCCGGGAAATCCACCACCCACAGCCATTTCCACAAGCCCGCGGGAATCAGGTCCAGTTCCTGCGCCAGCCGCAGCCGCAACGCGCCCAACGCCTTAAACACCGTCATGGCCGGCGAACCGACGCCAAAGACAATCAAATCCCCCTCCGCCGCGCCCAGACGCTGAATCAAAGCGTCCTTAATCGACTCCAAAAACTTGGCGACGCCCGTGGCCAGCTTGCCTCCTTCAATCTTGACCATGGGCAGCCCGCCCACGCCGAATTGCTTGATCCACTCGGACAATTCGTCCGTTTGCTTGCGCGTCAGCTTGCCGCCCCCCGGCACGCGAATCGCCCGCACCGTGCCCTTGGCGTCCAGCGCCCCGCGGAAAACCTTGAAATCCGTCTGCCCCGCCAGGTCGGAAACATCCACGAATTCCATGCCGAAGCGCAGGTCCGGCTTGTCCGACCCATAGCGTTCCATGGCGTCCTTGTAGCTCATGCGCGGAATCGCCGGCACGTCCACGCCCAGAACGTCTTTCCACACTCGCCGGGCCATGCCCTCGGCCACCGCCATCACTTCTTCCTGCTCCACGAAGCTCATTTCCAAGTCCAACTGCGTGAATTCCGCCACGCGGTCCGCCCTTGGGTCTTCATCGCGGAAGCAGCGCACCAACTGCACGTACTTTTCGCAGCCCGAGGCCATGAGCACCTGCTTGTAAAGCTGCGGGCTCTGCGGCAGCGCGTAAAAACTACCGGGGATAACGCGCGACGGCACCAGGAAATCGCGTGCCCCTTCCGGCGTGCTGCGGCAGAGGAAGGGCGTCTCGATTTCCAGAAAACCCTGCTCGTCGAAATAGTCGCGGATCACCTTGGCCGCCCGATGCCGGACGGAAAGGATCTCCTGCATCCGCGGGCGGCGCAGGTCGATGTAGCGATATTCCAGCCGCCGCTCCTCGTTCACCTTGCCCGCTTCATCGGGCGTAAAGGGCGGAGTTTGCGACTTGTTGAGCAGCTTCAATTCCGCCGTGCGCACTTCAATGCCGCCCGTGGGGAGGCGCGGGTTCTCCATGCCCGCCTCGCGGCGCAGGCACGTCCCCTTAACCCAGATCACGTCCTCATGGCGAAGTGTCTGCGCCAGACTGTGGGCCTCCGCCTGCTGGGGGTGAAACACGATCTGCGTCACGCCCTTGCGATCGCGCAGGTCAATAAAAATCACCCCGCCGTGATCGCGGTAGCTATTGACCCACCCCGCCAGGCTGACGGTTTGGCCGGCGTGTTCGGGTCGCAGCGATCCGCAATCATGAGTGCGTTGCATGTTGATTTTCCTTGCCTTAAGGCTTAACGAGGCCGCAGATCATACCATCGGTAAAACAAGCCTCCAAGGTTCCGCCCTTGGCCTCCGGCTGCAAAACTCCTAAACTGCTCCTATGTTTACCGGCATCGTCCTGGGTTTAGGTCGCGTGGCTGCCATCACTCCCCAGCCTTTCGGCGCCCGCCTGGCCATCGACCCCCAGTCCGTCCCCATCCACGCCCAGCCGGGCGACAGCATCTGCGTAAGTGGCTGCTGCCTGACGCTGGCCCCATCCCAGGGCGACCGCCCCGGCGCCCTGGCCTTCGACGTCATCCAGGAAACGTTGGCCAAAACGATGCTCGGCACGCTGAAGGTGGGCCACCCCGTTAACCTCGAACCCTCCCTGACCGCCAACACCCCCTTGGGCGGGCATTTTGTCCAGGGCCACGTGGACGGCGTAGGACAGATCGCCCGCGTGCAAGCAGGGGCTGAGGAATACCGGATCACCATCCGTCCCCCCGCCGAGTTGTTGCCCTATATCGTGCCCAAGGGCTCGGTCGCCATCGCCGGCGTGTCGCTTACCATCGCTTCGGTCACAAGCGATTCGTTCGACGTCGCCTTGATCCCCACCACCCTGCGCCTGACCACGTTAGGCGCCGCCCAGGCCGGCGCTCCGGTCAACCTGGAAACCGACATCGTCGCCAAGACCATCGTCCACTGGCTGCGCACCCAATTAGGTGAGGGTGGCCTGACCATGGACAAGCTGCGGGCATCTGGTTTTATAGGGTAACGCTGGCGCTCACACGCTGATCTTGGTTAGCGGCGCCTGGCTCTGCGCAGCCTCCGCCGGGGCTTGGGCGTGCACGCCCACCATCAAGGCCGTCAAATCGTCAATCTGATTAAGCGACCCGATCTGCTGATCCAGTTTGCCGGCCAGTTTTTCCAGAGCCTGCTGGGGATTGCCCTGGATCAGGTCGTCAAACTCCTCAAGAAACTGAGGATTGAAAAATTTCCGTTGCCCGCTGCCGTCGTCGATTTTGGGAAACGCCAGCTCAAATCCATCGCTGTAAAACAGCAGTCGATCCCCGTCATGAAGCTGGCATTGCAGACTGTCAAAATGAGCCTCGACGAACACGCCTAAGAGCGGGCCATCCACTTCCAGGGATTGCACCGTGCCGTCGGGCTTAAGCAGCAGGGGGGCGGGGTGCCCGGCCCGAGCGAGCGAAAGCCGGTGCGTACGGCAATCAAGCACCGCGTACAGAGCGGTCGCCGTGCGAATCTTCCCCGAATGCTGCCCGATGAGCTGCCGGTTGATGCGGAACATCGCCTCCCCGGGCGAAAGCGTCCGACCGTCCGTCGGCTGTGCCTGCCCGGGCCGAATGCCTTCCTGCGTGCTGGCCCGAAAAGCCTGCAGAATAAACACCGTCATCATCGCCGCCGGCACACCGTGTCCAACCGCGTCAGCCAGAAAAATCCCCACGCAGTCGTCACCTAAGGAAACCAGGTCATACACGTCACCGCTGACATAGCTGGCCGGGCGAAACAGCGTGACAAATTCAATGCCGTGAACCACGGGAGGAGTGGGGGGGAGCAGTTCGCGCTGCAGTTGCGCTGCCAGGCGCATTTCCTCGTCCATCTTGTGGATCTGCGCGCAAGCTCCGTTGTGCTGGGCGCCAAGCATCTCCATTTCACGCAAGAGCGGCTGACTAGCCTGGTTCTGGTGCCAGAGCATGTTCAGGCACGCGGACAATGTTTCCGGGCCGTAAGGCGGAGGCGTCAGAAATACCGCTTCTTCAAACTGCCAGGCGTCCTGCGTCGCCAAGTCCTCCGGCAGGGAAAGCATCATCGGCACGCGCTTTTCCGCCAACAGGCCGATCACATTTTCCGCCGGGGAATCAGCCTGGCCGTCCAGTATGATCCACGCCGCGCCCGCCTGATTGAGCAGCAGGGGGTCCCCAAGCACGCGCTCCATGGACAAAGGCACGATCGGCGGGCGCACCGCGTCCTTCACCCAGCGCTGAATCGACTTTTCCACGTAGTCCTGATTGAGGGCCGCGGGAGAGGACCCGATCAATAGCAGTGCGTTTCGCCCCATGCGGCAGCTTCCAGGCAAATGAAAAAATGGCTCGCCCGCTGGGGATTATCGGATCATCGCGCCCGCTGCTTAAGCTCCGCGGGCAACCCCGCGATCATTTGCCCTTCCTGCAATCCGAGCTTGTCGATCTGGCCCCCCGTAAGCTCGATGGCGTACTGCACCGCCCACCGGCTTGGGTACCGGCGAAGCTGATTTTCCGCCGTTTCGTAAGGCTCCACGGTCATCCGGTGCAGCGTCGTGATGCGCCCCGTGGGGCTGACGAAAATCAGGTCAATGGGAAACAAACACCGCCGCATCACGAATATCTGCGCCTCCGGCTCCGGAAAAACAAACAACATGCCTCCGTCCGCCGGCAAGCTCGGCTCATCCGAAAGCCCCTTAAATCGGCTCTCCGGGTCCATCGCCAGCCTAAGGTGATAGACCTGCCCGCCGATCGGAACGGACACCGTATCCGCCTCCCCCGCCTGACCGCCTCGCGAACAAGCGCTCAGCGCCGCCAGCAACAATCCCAATCCCAAAACCAGACGCGGGAAAACTAAGCGTTCCATAACCATGCTTCATCCTCAACTGTAAAAGTCACGTCCGTACGTGGCAGTTCCTCTAATCTCCACCGCCTGCAAAAATCAGCCGCCGTCATGGGCTCACGTTGACTGCTCACACCCGACCAATAAGCCAACAGGCCCACGATCCTTTCCGGGGGCACCCGCTTTTGCCTGTAGGAGGCAATACGCGTGTCGCCATGTCGTTTGGCCAGCCGCCGCCCGTCGGGCCCGCGCACCAAAGGCAAGTGCCACCAGCGCGGGCAATCGCCCAGCTCAAGAAAACGATAAAGCCAGATCTGCCGCGCCGTGGAATCCAACAAATCATCCCCCCGCACCACCTCCGTAATCCCTTGCCGGGCGTCGTCCACCACGACAGCCAGTTGATAGGCCGGCAACCCATTCCGTGTCGCCACCACAAAATCGCCCACCTGCTGCTGCACGTTCCTTTCCACTTGCCCCCGAATCCGATCCTCAAAAACCACCACCTCATCCGGCACCACAACCCTCCACGCCCCCGGAAGTATCGCCCCGGGCTCCGGGGTTTTTTTCTGTAACAAGCCGCGTGCGTCACCCCCGGTAGTAAGCAGTGAAATATCCTCTCCCTCCCTGAGGGAGAGGGCAGGGTGAGGGTGTAGGCCGTTTTTGTCCCGAGTCTGCGGATTGTTCTCGATTTGGGCTGACTCATCCCCATGTCCCGTGGCATCGGTCGCCTTCAATCGGAAATCGGCAATCGGAAATCTGAAATCGGTCTTTGGCCGACACGTCCCCGGATACCGCAACTCATGATCCCCCTCCTGCGGCGCGGATGGAGCCTTGGCAATCTCGCTGCGCGTACAGGAACAGACATACGTCAGCCCCTGCGCCCGCAGACGATCCAGCGCCGCCTGATACGGCGACAAGTCCGCCAACTGATAGCTGGGCCCCTCGTCCCAGTCGATGCCCAGCCAGCTTAAGTCCTCGATCGCCTGCCTATCCGCGCCAGGCTTAACCCGCGGGGAATCCAAATCCTCGATCCGCAGCAAAATCCGCCAGCCGTTCTGCCGCGCCAGCGCCCAATTCATCAAAAACGTCCGCGCATTGCCCAGGTGCAGCGCCCCGGTAGGGGAGGGGGCCAGGCGCGTTCGTAAAGGGCGGTTTGGTGGGCTGCTCATGGTCGAGTATCGTACCTGTTTATGGGCAAAACCAGCGCTCAACCCGCCTCCCCAGTCAAACCTCTACGCCTGGCGGTCTTGCTCAGCGGCGGCGGGCGGACCATGGTCAACCTGGCCGAGAAGATCGAAGACGGACTCCTGCACGCCCGCATCGCCGCCGTCATCAGCTCCCGCGCCGACGCCGCCGGCATCCAAAGAGCCCGCGAACGCAGCCTGCACGTCGAAATCGCCCCGCGCAAGCAGTTGAACAGCACCGCTGAATTCTCGGACGTTGTGTGGAAACTCGTCCGTAAGGCAAGCGCCGACTTAGTTTGCCTGGCGGGTTTCATGAGCCTGCTGAACATCCCCGACGACTTCGTCAGCCGTGTCGTGAACATTCACCCCGCCTTACTGCCCAGCTTCGGCGGGCCGGGGATGTACGGGCGCCACGTCCACGAAGCAGTATTAGCTGCCGGGTGCAAAGTCTCCGGCTGCACCGTGCATTTTTGCGATCAAACCTACGACACCGGCCCGATCATCGTCCAACGCACCTGCCCGGTCCTGGAAGACGACACCCCCGACACCCTGGCCGCCCGGGTGTTTGAGCAGGAATGCCTGGCCTACCCCGAAGCCCTCAACCTGCTCGCCGCCGGGCGCGTCAAGATCGCCGGCCGCCGCACGCGGATTGCCCCGGCCTAAACGGCACGCATCCGGGAGTCCGTCCATGACCCCTCATGTACGATTGGCTCGTAAGGACGACAGCGCAAATCTGATTGAAATGGATCGGCTCTGCGCTATTGCCGACCAAACCAGCGACCATCCCGATTACGTCCTGAATCGCCAAGGTCTCCTGGAATGGTCATTCGAACACGACAGCCTCATTTTGGCTCAAGAGAACGGGCAGCCGGTTGGCTATCTGCTTATTCACCTCGTTGAGCAAATGCACGGTTGTTCCGCACTGGCCTGGATCGAGCACATCACCGTCCATCCCGACTATCGCCGCCGGGGCATAGCCAAAGCCATGGTGGCGTTGGCGCGATTCACCCTTTGAACCGTGCGTCATTGGACCTTTTTCGCCGCCTTAACGCGGACATGGGCGAGCGTGTGCGCCTTAGCCCTACGTCCGCCACCCCGCAAAATACGGCATCTCTGCGTCCAGACGCGGTGCGATGGCTGCAAATTCTTATTGCGTTGGTCAACACACTTAAATATAATAATTAGCTGACACGTCTTTGATGTTCAGATAACCGGGGTCGCAAAATGCCGTGGATCAATAATGCTCGCATAGCTACCATCTTCGCCGTGGTTTTCCTGCACACCGCGGCGACCGGCGTTAACAAGACTCCCCCTGGCACCGTCCCCTGGTGGGTCATGAACGTCGGCGATTCGATGGTGCGCTGGTGCGTGCCCGTATTCGTCATGATCAGCGGAGCCTTGCTGCTCGATCCCAACAAGCAGGAGTCTCTGACGCTCTTCTATCGAAAACGCCTGGCACGCATCCTCATCCCTACGCTGTTCTGGTCCATGTTTTATCTGCTGTGGCTGGTCTTCAAATCCAACCTGCCTGGCCGTGACCCCGTTACCCTCACCGACCTGCTGTGGCGGGCCGTGTCGGGAAACAGCTATTACCATCTCTGGTTTCTTTACATGCTCAGCGGGCTCTACCTGTTTACCCCGTTCTTTCGCAAGATTGTGGCCCAATCCTCGTTGACCGAGCTATGCATTCTCACCGGCGTCAGCATGCTGACCGCCGCGACCGCCATCGCCTTTCAGCACGGCAAGTCAACCGATCCTGGAATGTTCGCCAGCTGGTTTCTATTTTTTATCCCTTATTTCATCTTTGGGCACATCATCACCCGGATCACACGCCCGCCACCGACTTGGCTGCTCTGGACGCTCTTCACGGCCTCCTCCGCCGCCACGGCGATAGGCTTTTACTATGAGAGCATCCACGGCTTGTGGGCGAGCGGCGATCTGTTCTCCGGCAGCGACTATTTTTACAGCTATCACAGCGTCACGGTGATCCCCATGTCCGCCAGCGTCGTTTGCCTGCTGCAGAAGTGGCGCCGGCCGATTGTCAGCAGCCAAACGGCCCAACGCATCGCGCTGCTGACGCTGGGAATCTACGTGATCCACCCCGCCATCCTCGAAGGACTGGCCATGTTCAACATCACCGTCCTAAGATGGACGCCTCTGTGCTCTATGCCGATGATCGCCACCCTGGTCTTCCTCATCTCATTGCTCGCCGCCGTCGCCATACACCAACTCCCAGGCGTAAGGCGCCTGATTTGAGCGTGCCACACCATAACGACCTTCCACCACTACAAGATGACCATCCATGACAGCAAGGCCCCCCTGGACAGACCGCCCTCTATTCCTGCTCCACGCCAGCGTCGCCCTCACCAGGGATCGCAGTCTCCTGTTGGTCCAGGAAGGCAAGCCGCAGTCCAGCGGACGCTGGAATCTGCCCGGCGGCCATGTCGAATATGGCGAGCCGCTTCTGGGCGCAGCCGAACGTGAGCTACGCGAAGAAACCAGCCTCAGTTGCCCACTCCAAGGCTTGTTGGGCGTCTATCAGGCCCAACGATCGGTCCGTTTCGTCTTTCGTGCCGTCGCCACCGCCGCCGATCAACCTGAGCCGGGCGACCAGATCCTCGCCGTCCGCTGGATTGGGATGGATGAACTTGCTCAAATCCCCGACAATCAACTGGTCTCCCCATCCACGTTACGAGCCATCCTGCGCGATCTGGCCCACGACAGGCTTTTCCCCACAAACGTGATCGCCGCCTTAAGTTAGGGGGTCTGACCGCCTGGTCACCCCCGTTTTCGCCCCCACCCGCAACGTCCTATAATATACATTATGTTCAACTTGCTAATTCCCCATTTCCAGCTTGATCTAGAGCCGAAAACGGCTGCCATTCATACCCCGGCGCAGCTTTTTTCGCGTCTGGGAGGATTGGCAAGTATAATGCAGTCTTGAGGGCATTCCTCATCTGGGCTGTGTTGAACGCATCTGCCTTTTTCAGTAATCTTAAGGGCTCAGCCAACAAGTAGATCGTTTTCATTGGCGCATCGCGGCCGGCGTTAAGGCCTGTCGGAACACGGGGTAAGATCAACATCATGAAGCCACCGGCATCCACAGCAACGGAGTCTGACTTGACGATTGATTTGGTTTCCACAGGTTCATCCGATGCTTCAGACGCTGCCGGGGATAAAGCGAAACTTCGTTCGGCGGACCCCTCCGTGGCTGACTGGCCAGCCTTGGCTCGCAAGGCCAAAAACCACCTCGACCAGGCCGTCGCCAACCTCCTGGGCCAGCAATTTCAGGACGGATACTGGTGCGCCGAGCTCGAAGGCGATTCGATCCTCGAAAGCGAATACATCCTCCTAAAGTGGATCATCCAGGAAGAATCCGACCCTCGCCTGCCTCTGATCGCTAATTACCTGCGCAAAATTCAGCGGCCCGAGGACGGCGCCTGGGTCCAGTACCCCGGGGCCCAGCCGGACTTGGCCGCCACCGTAAAAGGGTATTTTGCTCTTAAATTGATGGGGGACTCCCCCGACCTTCCCCACATGCTCCGGGCCCGCGCTCTGATCCGCCGCTTAGGCGGCGCCGAGCGATGCAACAGCTTTACCAAGTTCTATCTCGCCGCCCTCGGCCAGTGTGGCTACGCCGCGGTGCCTTCCATCCCGCCCGAGATCGTCTTCCTGCCCAAGTGGTTTTATTTCCACCTGGACAAAGTCAGCGCCTGGACGCGGACGATGATCACCCCCCTATCGATCGTCGCCACCCACCGTCCCACCCGCCGTCTGCCTTCCGAGCTGGGCATCGACGAGCTCTACGTTGACCCAAAGCTTCGCCACAAGCTCATGCCAGGCGGCGATGCCCAACGCACCTGGTCAAAAGTCTTCTGCTCCCTGGATCGGCTCCTAAAGCTCATCGATCGGGCCGGCGTAACGCCTTTGCGCCGCCGAGCCTTAAAACGCATCGAGGAATGGATCGTCGAGCGCACCGACCGCTCCGACGGCCTGGGCGCCATTTTCCCGCCCATGGTCTACATCATCATCGCCCTGCGCTGCATGGGCTATGACCGCCAACACCCCAAGATCGTCGAGGCCCACAAGCACTTAGACGACCTGATGCTCCACGACAAGGCCGAGAACACCATTCGCCTCCAGCCCTGCTTCAGCCCCATCTGGGATACCGGCATCGCCCTGTACGCCCTGACGGAAGCCGGTCTGGACGGGCGCCACGAAGCCCTCAAGCGTTGCGCCGATTGGCTGGTCAAAAAAGAATGCCGCCAACTGGGCGACTGGGCCGCCAACGTCAAACACCCCGTCGAGCCCAGCGGCTGGTACTTTGAATTCAACAACGGCTACTACCCGGACGTGGACGACACCGCCATGGTCGCCATGGCCCTAAAGCGTGCCGGCGTGGCTGCCGCCAACGATTCCGCCGCCCGCGGCGTGGCCTGGATCCTGGCCATGCAGAACGACGACGGCGGGTGGGCAGCCTTCGATCGTGACACCCACAACCGCCCGCTCTTAGAGCACGTTCCTTTCGCCGACCACAACGCCATGCAGGACCCCTCCTGCCCGGACATCACCGGCCGAACGCTCGAGTGCCTCGGCCACATGGGCGTGCCTTTGACCAATCCCGAGGTCCAGGCTGCCATCCGCTTTATCCGCGGCAAGCAGGAGCCGGAGGGTTGCTGGTTCGGGCGCTGGGGCGTCAATTACATCTACGGCTCCTGGCAGGTGCTCTGCGGGCTTAATCGCATCGGCTACGACGTTTCCCGCCGCTGGGTCCGCCGCGGCGGCGAATGGCTCAAGAGCGTCCAGAAAGCCGACGGCAGCTTCGGCGAATCCTGCGAAACCTACGAAGACCCCACCTTAAAAGGCGTCGGTCCCTCCACCGCCAGCCAGACCGCCTGGGGCGCCATGGGCATGATGGCTGTCTTCGGCCCCCACGACCCGGACGTTAAGCGGGCCATCAAGTGGCTCTGCGACACCCAGCTCGAATCCGGCACCTGGGACGAGCCCTGGTTCACCGGCACCGGCTTCCCCAAGGTCTTCTACCTGCGCTATCACCTCTATCGCCTGTATTTCCCCGTGATGGCCATCGGCCGCTGGATGATGGAAGCGCAAAAAAGCTGACCTTGATAGGGTGCCACACCGCAGGCCGAAGGCTGCTGTGTGAGAGTCGCAACACATTGCAGACTTGAGTTCGTTGCACACACCGCCCGCCCCGCAGGCCGCTTATGGCGCCCCTTGCGCTCGCCCGCCGCACCGACGCCTACTCTTCCAACGTCTTGCGCGCCTGCGCCACCGTGAATCGCCCCTCGTAAATCGCCTTGCCGACGATCACGCCCTGGATGGGCAGCTTCCGCAGCTTCTTCAGATCCTCCAGCGACCCCACGCCCCCCGAAGCGATGATCGGCACATACGTCGATTCCGCCATCTGCCGCACCGCCGGCAGATTCGGGCCCGTCAGCGTGCCGTCGGTGGTGATGTCGGTGTAAACAATCGCACTCAGCGGCCACTCGCTGACCTTCTTGGCAATGTCCACCGCCGTGGTCTGCAATTGCTCTTCCCACCCGCTGACCGCCAGCTTGCCCTCGCGGGCGTCCAACCCCAGAACCAGCCGCCCGCGATAGGTCGGATTCCCCATCAGCGCCTCAAACCAGCTCCAGTTCCGCAACGCCGCCGTGCCCAGCACCACCCGAAAAACCCCCGCCTGCAAGAGTCGGCTGATCGTCCCTTCCGTCCGCACCCCCCCACCCACCTGCACCTTTAAACCCGTCTCCTTACAGATCCGCTCGATCACCGCATGATGCACGGCATGACCCGTGCGCGCCCCGTCCAGATCGACCACGTGCAGCCACGTCACCCCCGCGTCGGCAAACAGCTTGGCCTGCTCCAGCGGGTCATCTCCGTAGACCGTCTCCTGGTCGTAATCGCCCTTGTGCAGCCGAACCACCTTGCCGTCACGCAGATCAATGGAAGGGAATAAATACATGTTTTTTCTTCAGGCTTTGGGTGTGGGCTCAGCCGCTTGGGGAGCCTTTTCCCCCCACGGAATCACCCGCTTGTCCAGCCGCTGCTGGACGTGAAGCTCCGCCAGCTTGACGTAATGGGGCGGATTCTTGGTCATAAACGCCTTTTCCTGCTCGTTCACCGGGCGGACAATCTTGCCCGGCACGCCCATGACCACCATCCCGTCGGGCACTTCCATCCCCGGCGGCACCACCGCCCCGGCCGCGATCACGCAGCCCTTGCCGATGCGCGTATGCCCCAGCAGCGTGGCCGCCATGCCGATCAGCGTCCCGTCGCCCACGTATTCCCCATGCACAATCGCCCCGTGCCCGATCGTCACGTCGCAGCCGATGATGTTCGGGTAGTCATGATCGCAGTGGATCACCGCGTTGTCCTGCACGTTGCTGCGGGCCCCGATCTGAATCAGCGCCACGTCGCCGCGGATGGACACGCCGTACCAGATGTTCACGTCCTGGGCCAGCACCACCTCGCCCAGCACGCGGGCCGTGTCCGCCAGGTAAACGCCGTTGACTTTACGCATGCTCATGCCGGCATTTTAGCGGAAAACGCGCCGATGTTTTGCCGCCAATTTCGCGTCGCTAAAGGCGTTTTACCACCGAGACCACCAAGAGCACGGAGTGAAGACATTTAATTAACAAACGGCTTTATCTCCGTGTCCTCCCTGATCTCCGTGGTAAATCTGTCTCTACCCCACCTGCAGATACGGATTCGCCTGCCTCTCCCTGCCGATGGTCGTGCCCGGCCCATGCCCCGGATACACCTTCGTGGCATCCGGCAGCGTCAGCAGCTGGGTATGGATGCTCCGCATCAGCGCCTGGTAATCCGAGGTCGGAAAGTCGTGCCGGCCGATCGAATCACGGAACAGCGCGTCGCCCACCACCGCCACCTCCGCCTGCCGCTGGTAGAGCGTAATGCCGCCGGGGCTGTGCCCGGGCGTGGCGCGAACCTCAAAAACCACCCCCTCCAGCTCCAGCTCTTGCCCGTGCTCTAAGACACCCGTGGCCGGGGGCGCCACCAGCCACCCCCCCACCGCCGCCGACAGATTCAGCATCGGGTCCAGCAAAAACTCATGCTCCGCTTTCGCCAGCCAGACAGGAATCCCCGGCCATTGCCTGCAAACCTCTTCCAACCCCGCAATATGATCAAAATGGGCGTGCGTAAGGACCACCGCCTCCGGTTTGAGCCCGTTCTCCCGGATATACCGGATCATCTCCCCGGGGTCTTGCCCAGCATCCACAATCCAGCACGGGCCGGGCGCTGGCGTCGCTACCCCGCTCGCAGCCTCCCCGGGCGACCTATGCTTATGAATGACAAAGCAGTTGGTCATCCAATCGCCCAGGCAGAACGTCTGAATGTGAAGGGTTGCCGCCATGTTTGCCGCCGTCATTTTAAGGCCAGAATGATACCGGATGACCAGCTCTTCCGCCCCATGCGCGGCACCTTGGGAATATTGGCCCGGTGCCTTTGACTAAACCTCCGCCAGAAACGATAAAGAAGCCATGGCCAACCTTCCTAAGAGCCCTCCGCGCCAATCCGAAATGGCTCTCATCACCGGGGCCTCCACCGGGATCGGCCGCGCCGTGGCCATGCGGCTCGCACGCCGGGGCCATCCGACTTTATTGGTCGCCCGCAACCGCGAATTGCTCGCCCAGGTCGCCGCCGAAGCAGGCCGCTTCGCCCCCTCCACCGCCTTGGCGGTGGACCTCCTGGATGATCACGGCGTCCGAACCATTCTGGAACACCTGCACAATTGCGAATTTCCCGTCGGCATCCTGCTTAACAACGCCGGCATTGGCATGTATCGCCCGATGCTCGAAGTTTCCGCCCGCGAGGAGCGGGACATGTTCCGCATCCACTACCAAGTCCCCTCCGCCCTGATCCGGGCGATTTTGCCGGGCATGATCGACCGCCGCCATGGCCACGTGATCAACATGTGCTCCATGGCTACCAAGGTCGGCCCCTGGGGTCACGGGCCTTACGCCGCCGCCAAGTGCGCCTTGGTCTCCCTGACCCAGACCTTGGCCGCCGAATACAGCTCCGCGGGTATCCATTTCAGCTACGTGAATCCGGGGATCGTCAATACCGAATTTTTCAATCCCTCGGGCATGGCCGGCCTGCGTCGACAGGTGGCCCGCTATGGCTTAAGCGCCGATCGCGTGGCCAAGAAAGTCGTCGGTCTTCTGGATCGGCCGCGCCTGGAATTGTGCGTCCCCGGCCACTATCGCGTCCTGGGCTGGCTGGCCGCCTTCAGCCCCCGCTGGGCCCATCGCCTGGTCACCGCCAAAAGTCGGCCCGCCGCCGCGGAATCGTCCGCCCCATCGCCTACAGCGGCGCCTGGCCCGGCACCCCAGGTAAGCGCGGATATCGTTTCGGCGTCGGGCGAGCCTTGGTAACCCGCACAATCACCGTGTCCACCCCGAATCCCTCCGGATAAGCCGGAACCACGTCGATCTCTCCCCCGCCCAGTTCCACCAAAGCGTCGCCGACCTTCTCCAACTCGCTTTCCACGCTCGGACCCTTCATCGCCAACACCTGCCCGCCCACCTTCACCAGCGGCAGCGTGTATTCCAACAGCTCGTTTAACTGCCCCACTCCGCGCGCCACCGCCGCGTCATACCGCTGCCGGTAAGCCGGGTTCTGCCCCGCCTTCTCCGCGCGGTCCGTGATCACCTTCACGTGCGTCAAATTCAGTTTTTGGCAGCACTCTTCCAGAAACCGCGCCTTCTTGCCCGTGGCCTCCAGCAACGCGAACGTAAACTGCGGCTTGGTAATCGCCAGGGGAATCCCCGGCAGCCCTCCGCCGGACCCCACGTCAATCACCGCGCTGCCGGCCGGCCAATCCTCCATCAACGCCAGCAACGTCAGACTGTCGATCACGTGCCGCCGCCACGCCTGCTCCAGGTCACGCACCCCCGTCAGATTAAACTTCTCGTTGGCTTCCAACAGCGCCGCCAGATACGCCCCCAGCGCCGCCAGCTCTTCGGCGCTGATCGCGATGCCCAGTTGCTCCAGCTCCTGCGGCACAAACGTTGGAATGGAACTGCCCGCCGCTGCGTCTTGCGTCATGTGCCGGCTCATCAAAGCAAAAAAGTTTATTCAAAAATAGTCTGGGGATTATCGTATTCAAAGCTGGGCCGCTGCACGATCGTCGGCCTTTGCGCGGCGAAATTCATCACCAGCCCGATGATCGCGAATGAAGCCACCAAGCTCGACCCCCCGTAGGAAACAAACGGCAGCGTGATGCCGATGATCGGCAGGAGCCCGATCGCCATGCCGATGTTGATCACCGTCTGACTGAAAAACAGCACCGCGAACCCCACCACCGCCAGCCGGGAAAATGGATCCTTGTTCGTCAACGCCACCAGCAGCATCGCCCCCAAAAGCAATCCGTAGAGCGCCATCAACCCGATCCCGCCCAAAAATCCCCACCGGCTGACCACCACCGCGAAAATCATGTCGTTGTGGTTCTCCGGCAGGTGGTTAAATCCAATAAGCGTCTCCGCGCGTTCCGCGCCCAGCCCGCCCCATCCCCCCGCGCCGATCAGCGTCACCGACTTATCCTGCTGGAAACCCACGTCCTGCAGATAGCGCGTCTCCCCCTTGGCCTGACTGATCGTGGCCTTGATGCGGGCCCGCTGATGCGCCTGCAGCAGCTGCATCGAGTCCGGCAGCAGGTAAATCGCCGCCACGTTCAGACCGATCACCAGCATCGCCAATCCCACAATGGCGCCCAAGTGCCGCAGCCGCGCCCCGGCCACCAGCAAAATGCCCAGTAACACCGGGAAAAACAGAATCGCCGTCCCCAGGTCCGGCTCCAGCAGGATTAGCGCCACCGGCAGACAAAGAATCAGAAACGGGACCAGCAGCCCGGCGAAAAATCGATACGACCGCCGGTGCCGCAGATACCACGCCAGCGTCAGCACAAAAATAATCTTGGCCGACTCCGACGGCTGGAGCATCATAAAGTGCAGGTTGATCCACGCCCGGATGCCGTTGCGCACCGGCACCAGCCCGCGCGGCATGCCCGGCAGAACGATCAGCAACAGGATCACCGTGATCAAAACCGCCAGCGGCATCGCCGCCCGGCCGATCTGCTTGGGGTGCGGCATCATGCACAGCCACATCACCCCTAGCCCCAGCAGAAACCAGCGGGCCTGGTCCTTGGCGTGATCCGGCGCCACCGTGGCGATCGCCGCGATGCCCACCAGCGTCAAACCCGCCGCCGGCACAATCGCCAGCCAGCCGGGGTGAGGCCTCAGCAGATCCCGAAGTTTGTCCAGCCATGAATTCACAGATAGCCCTCGGCGCGCAGCGCATAGAGGATCTGATTGGCGATCGGCCCGGCGCACGCCCCCCCGCTGCCGCCGAATTCCACCAGCACCGCCACCGCATACTCCGGCATGGCCGCCCCCGGCTTCTGCACCAGCACGATCGTCCACGCGTGATCGCCCCACATCCCCACTTCCCCGTCCGATTTCTGTTTGTCCCCGTCCAGGTCCAGCCACACCGGCCCCGGGTCCGCCGTTCCGGACTTAGCCATGACCCGCAACCCCGGAATCGTGAATACCGGCTCATGCTCAAGCTGCGTGAGGTGATGCGTCGTGCCGTAAGGCTCGTTGACCGCGTCGTACAGCCCCTTTAACGCCAGTTGAATGCCCCGCCGGTTCAAATGCAGGTCCACCGTGTTGCCCGCCTCCAGCGATTGATCCTTCACCAGCGTCGGGTCCTTCGCCACCCCGCCCCGGGCGATGGCGGCATAGGCGTTGGCAGCCTGCAGCGGCGTCCAGTCCACCCGCCCCTGCCCGATGCCCATGAAAATCGCCTCCGACTGCGACAGACTTTCCGTTCCCGTCGCCCCCGCCTGCGGCAGGTCCGGCAGCATGCCGCAACTCTGCTCCCGGGTGTTTAGGCCGCAATCCATGTATCGCCCCAACCCGAACTGATGCAGCCACCACACCAGCCGATCCGGGCCCAGCCGGTTGCCCAAGGTGTAAAAGAAAATATTGCAGCTGCGCGCAATGGCCTCCGGCGCCGTCAGCGGGCCGTGTGTGTATTGCCCATCGCTGGCTTTATAAATCCAGCACCGCATCACGTTAGGACGCTTTGGATCAAATGCCCCCGTACACTCGATGACTTCACCATCCCCCAGCTTGCCGTCCGCCATCGCCGCGTTCAGCACCAGCGGCTTGATCGTCGAGCCCGGCCGGTAATGTCGTCCAATGGCCCGGTTGATGTACGGCAAGTCCACCGGGTCTTCCCACACCCACTGCGGCCGTTCCTTTAAATCCTTAAGCCCAAAATCCGGCACGCTGACCGCCGCCAGCACCTGCCCCGTCTTCACCTCCAGCACCACCGCCGCCCCCCGCAACGGATACCCCAGCTGCGAGCTTGTTTCCGCGTCCTTAAAATGCCATGGCTGTATTTTCATCAGCCCCATGCTCGGGTCCATTAGCGCCCGGATGCGCGCCTGCAACTGGATGTCCAACGTCAGATGCACGTCCGTGCCCGGCTCAGGCTCGCGGCGTTTCTGCTCGCCCGTGTCCAGCCGATAAATCGCTTCCCCCCGCTGCCCACGCAGAAAATCCTCCATCGAAGCTTCCACGCCCCAACGTCCCACCCAGTCCCCCGGTCGATACCCGCCCAGGTCCGGCGGGGCAGCCCCGGGTTGATAGAACGGCCGGCGCTGCACGTCTTCCTTCTGGTTCTCACGCAACGAGCCGATCACCTGCAAACCCACCCCCGCCACCGTCACCTGCCCCGGGTCATCGTTGCGCAACGGGCCCGGAAACGTGCTGCGATCCACCTTGACCTCTAACGTCTCCAGCGGATATTCCCGCTGATTGCCCCGCAACACCGCCACCTCGCGCCACACCGCCAACTCGTTGAATACCTTCCTCCCCTGGTCATCGCGTTTTTCCTCGTTGGCTTCCGCCTCCGCGATCAGCCGTTCGACCGCCACCCGGATTTCCGGATTGATCGCCGGCAACAGATCGTGAAATGCGCTGTGCTCCGCGATCGGCCGCGCCACCTCCGCGATCCGCACCGGCCCTTCGGTTTCCAGCAACCGGTCCTGCCGCCACAGTTCCCAAAGGTGACTGGCCAACTGGCTGACCCGGCTGACAATAGTCTGTCGCCGCTCCTCCAGCTCCTCTTCCCTCACCTCGCCCATGGCCGCCAGCGTCCGCCACAGACCATCCACTTGGTCCCGGTATTTTTTCTGGTACGGGGCGATCAACCGGTCCCTGGCTTCCTCGCTCAGCTCCCCCCACACCGACGAGTTCTCCCGACGCGCCAAAATTCGCCCTTGCTCGTACGCCCAGGAACCGGAAATCAACGAATACCGCACCGCTACGTTAAAACACGGGTGATTCTGCGCCAGCACCCGCCCGTGGCGATCAAATATCCTCCCCCGCGCCGTGGGAATGTACTCGCTGCGGGTCAGCGCCAACTCCGCGCGCTCCAGCAGCTTCTCATGTTGGGCGATGGTCAAATGCCCCAACCACCCAGCCCATACCAGCATGATCAGGCTGGCCAGACCACTTAACAGCAATAGCCGCCGTTGAAACTGACTCGGTATGGCTCGCTTGACAGTTCTTCGCATCCAGCCAATCCAGACCAACAGGAACAATCATCCCGCCGCCGGGAAACCTTCCCAACCCGCAGCCGCGGATTAATAATCCCATCTTATACGCATTGTGAAAATACCGCAGGCGTGGAGAGAAAAGCCCGGCCGCTCCGCCGGCCGGGTCCCGTCTGCGGGAGTGGGCGGGTTTTGGCCTGCGGAATTGCCGCAATCCGTATTACTAAAACTAGATCGGCCAACGGCAAGACCAGACACCAATGGCCATTTATTCCTGCGCCACCGGTCTGCTCACGTCGCTTAGGCTTTTGATTTTCTTCCCCCCCAACCCCTAATTCCTAACTCCCAAATCCTTCTTTCTCACTCCCCCGCCTCTTCGCTTAGCCGCAGCAGCGTGCGGTCACGCATCACCTTCTGCCACCGCAACGCCACCTCCGCCTCCGTATGGGGCCGCTCGTCCTCCACCGTCTTAAGGCTCGCCTTCACCGCCGCCACGTCGATCTCCTCCGCCGCCACCGCCTTTTCAGCCAAAAGCGTCAGTTGATTGTCCTTCATCTGGGCAAATCCCCCGCCCAGGAAGTACCACCGCGATGGCCCCTCCGGCAAATCCAGCCGCAAGACCCCCTGCCCCAGCTTGACCAATAGCGGCGCCCGCTGCGGCGCAATACCCACCAAACCATCCCACGTCGGAACCGAGGCATACACCGCCTCCGACTCAAGTACTTGCTTTTCCGGTGTGACCAAGCTGCAATGAAATGTCGCGGCCATGGATATTCCTGCGCCAAAGGGCTTGGTGGGATTGTAGGCCAGCGCCCCAGCCTGTCAACGAAGGGGCGCCTGCAACATCGGGTCAGCCACGTCGAACCAGCCGTCCATTTGCGGAGCTTTCCCATGCGATGTAACCCCGGCGTTCTCTTGGCCACGGGATTCCTCCTCCTTTCCCTGGCGACTTTTCCTAGCCCCCCGCTTTCCAAGGCCCAGACCATGCCCACGCAGACCAATCCCCCCGCCGCCTCCCAGCCCCTCGCCCTAGAACGCTATATCTCCCCCCACGGCCGCGACGACTGGTCCGGCCTTATCCCCGAACCCAACCACGACCGCACCGACGGCCCCTTGGCCTCCCTCCCCGGCGCCCAGCGCCTGATCCGCCAGCTCAAAGCCCAGGCCGGCGGCAAGCTCCCCGCTCCCCTGACCTTCTGGCTCCGCGGCGGACGCGACCCCGTTTCCGAACCCGTCATTTTCACCCCCCAGGACAGTGGGCCGGTCACCTTCGCCGCCTACCAGGACGAAATCCCCATCATCGACGGCGGTATTCCCGTCACCGGCTGGCAGGAAGAAATCATCCGCGGCCAAAAAGTCTGGGCGGTGAGCACCAAAACCCTCAACCTCCCCCCCGACGCCGCCGCCTTCCGCCAGCTTTTCGTTGACGGCCAGCGCCGCAACCCCCCCCGCGCCCCCAAGGAAGGCCTCTTTACCATGCAGAGCGTTCCGGGCCTGCCGATGTCCGCCCAGTGGGGCACCGGCCCGCGTCAACAGGACTCCTTCATCGCCCGTCCGGGCATGTTCGGCCGACTCCACAACCTCACCGACGTCGAAGTCGTCGTCCTGCACTGGTGGATCGAAGAACGCTTCCCCGTCGTCTCCTACGACCCGCAAACGCGCCTGGTCAAACTCGGGCGCACCAGCCGCGGCCCGCTCGTCGACGACCAGGGCAAAACCTACGCCCGCTACTACCTCAACAACGTCTTTGAAGAGTTCAATCAGCCCGGCCAGTGGTACTTGGATCAATCCGCCGCCAAGCTCTACTACATCCCCCTCCCCGGCGAACTGCCCGAAAAAACCCAGGTCACCGTCCCCCGCACCCTCCAACTGCTCCAACTCCGCGGTAACCCCGAAACCAACCAATGGGTCGAAGGCCTGACCTTCCGCAACCTCACCTTCGCCCACACCGACTGGCGCCACCCCCAGCATGACCCCCCCCGGAAGGAAACCACCGAAAACACCAGCTCACCCCCCCAACGCCCCTCCCCCTACGCCTGGTTCATGCGTGGCCATGACGCCGCCGCCTCCCAGGCCGCCTGCGACGTTCCCGGCGTGATCTATTTGGAGGGCGCCCGCCGTTGCACTTTCGAAGACTGCACCGTGCGCAACACCGGCTGGTACGCCATCGAGCTCGCCGACGGCTGCATCAACAACCGCGTCGTCGGCTGCACCCTTCGCGATCTGGGCGCCGGCGGCATCAAAATCACCGGGTCCGACGCCGCCGGCCCGCGCGTCTATCGCACCGGTGACAACCGCATCACCGACAACGAAATCACCCAGGCCGGGCGCATCTTCCACAGCGCCGTCGGCATCCTGGCCATGCACACCTTCGGCAACACCATCTCCCACAACCACATTCACGACCTCTACTACACCGCCATCTCCGTCGGCTGGGTCTGGGGTTACGCCGAATCCGTCGCCCGTGACAACCGCATCGAGAAAAACCACCTCCACCAGATCGGCCAGGGCATGCTTTCGGACATGGGCGGCATCTACACCCTCGGCGTCCAGCCCGGCACCGTCATCCGCGGCAACCTCATTCACGACGTAACCAAACTCAACTACGGCGGGTGGTGCATCTACCCCGACGAAGGCTCCAGCCACATCCTCATTGAAAACAACATCTGCTACGACACCAACGGCGAGATCTTCCACCAGCACTACGGGCGTGAGAACATCGTCCGCAACAACATCTTCGCCTTCGGCGGCCACGCCGTCATCGCCCACTCCCGGGCGGACAACCACCTGGGCTTCACCTTAGAACGCAATATCCTCGTCACCGCCGGCCAACCCATCTTCACCGCCGGCTATCGCAACGAACTTGCCCTGCGCAATCACATCGCCGACCTCAACCTCCTCTGGGACACCGCCGCCAACCCCCTCTCCTTCGTCGACGCCAAAAACAAGCTCGACTTCCAGGCCTGGCAAGCCCTCAGCCAGGACACCCACTCCCTCGTCGCCAACCCCCTCTTCCGCGACCTGAACGCCCGCGACTTCACCCTCGCCCCCAATTCCCCCGCCCTCCCCTTAGGCTTTGTGCCCATCGACATCTCCGACGTCGGCCCACGACCAAAGGACAAGCGGGAATAGTTTGTTCCTACGAAATCACTTCCTTGGCCCCTATCGCGAACCAGATCGATATCCCTGCGTCTAAATGAGGGCCACTGCAACGCACAATCCACGAACACTCTTATGTTTTGGAGTCGACGTATGCCTTTAAGACCGATGGACTGCCATCATTTCAACCCACGTGCCTTGCTGACAATCCTCTTTTTGTCGAGCCTGACTCTGTTTGGCTGTCACGACAAAGTGGATCCGACCATATCAGCCCATCAACAATCCGGCCCTCCGATACCTGCCTTGCCTGCGCCCATAAGCTCAGCCCAAGCATTTGCCATCCTGCGTGACACCCAGATGTTCTGCGACACCCACGTCGGCTTTGCCGCCGCCACGCCCCCCGAAGTCCAGGCCTATCGCGTCCTGTTAAACGACCAAAACGCCCCGGAACAATTCAAGCTCCTGCTCTCCCAAGCCAACCCGCCGGGCCAACTCTATGCCCTTTGCGGACTTTACGAAGTCGATCCCCCTGCCTTTACGTCCCAAGTGAACAACTGGCGCAGCGTAGAAACATCCATCAACACCCTGTTCGGCTGCATCGCCAGCCCTATACCCATGAACGTCCTTGTCGCCGAAATCGAATCCGGCTACTGGCCCAAGCGATTCCAGAGGGCGGTCGAACGGTCCACAACATCATCTTCCCAGTAGCTTCTGTACCCCCTACCCTAAACCCCAGCCCCCACCGCCCCCCCCACCCGCATATGCGTGCGCAAAAACTCCCCCGTATACGACCGCTTATGCTCCACAATCTCCTCCGGCGTGCCGGTAAACACCACTTCTCCTCCGCGGTCCCCGCCCTCGGGGCCCAGGTCGATGATCCAGTCCGCGCACTTAATCACATCCATGTTGTGTTCGATCACCACAATCGTGTTGCCCTGGTCCGCCAACCTGCCCAGCACGCTTAAGAGCTTGTCAATGTCCGCAAAGTGCAAGCCCGTCGTCGGCTCATCAAGCACATAAAGCGTGTGACCCGTCGGGCGTTTGCCCAGTTCCGTCGCCAGTTTCACCCGCTGCGCTTCCCCGCCCGACAGCGTCGTGGAGCTTTGGCCCAACTGCACGTAACTTAAGCCCACGTCGTTAAGCGCCGCCAGCAGCGTGGCAATGCGCGGAAAATTCTCAAAGAACCCCAACGCCTCCTCCACCGTCATGTCCAGCACGTCCGCGATCGACTTGCCCTTGTAATGAACCTCCAGCGTCTGCCGGTTATACCGCGTGCCCCGGCACTCCTCGCAGGTCACAAACACGTCCGGCAAGAAGTGCATTTCGATCTTCTTCGTGCCCTGCCCCTGGCACGCCTCGCACCGCCCGCCCTTGACGTTAAACGAGAACCGCCCCGGCTTATATCCGCGGATCTTCGCTTCCTTGGTCTGCGTGAACAGCGCCCGGATCAAGTCAAACGCCCCCGTATATGTCGCTGGATTGCTCCGCGGCGTGCGCCCGATCGGCGATTGATCCACCTCGATCACCCTGTCGATCCCCTTAAGCCCCGTCACCCGCTCATGCGCGCCGGGCTTTTCGCGCGCGCCGGTCAATTCCCGCCGGGCCGCCCGCAGCAGAATCTGATTCACCAGCGTGCTCTTGCCCGACCCCGAAACCCCCGTCACGCACACAATCCCCCCCAGCGGGAACGCGGCACTGATCGACTTGAGATTATTTTCCCGCGCCCCCACCACCATCACCTGGTTCTTATGGTCCAGCTTCCGCCGCTGCGCCGGCGTGGCGATCTCCATCTCCGCCCGCAGATACTTGGCCGTCAGCGAATCCGGATGCCGCAGCACCTCTTCGAGCGTCCCCTCCGCCACGATCTGCCCGCCGTGCCGCCCCGGCCCCGGGCCCATGTCGATCACATAATCCGCCGCCCGAATCGTGTCCTCATCATGCTCGACGACCACCACCGTGTTGCCGATGTCCGTCAAGTGCCGCAGCGTGCTGATCAGTCTCTGATTATCCCTCTGGTGCAGTCCGATCGTCGGCTCATCGAGCACATAGCAGCAGCCCACCAGTCCGCTGCCCACCTGCGTCGCCAGGCGAATCCGCTGGCTTTCCCCGCCCGAAAGCGATCCGGTCGTGCGGTTAAGCGTCAGGTAATTCAACCCCACGCTGATCATAAACCCCAACCGCGAGCGCAGCTCCTTAATAATCGGCGCGGCAATCTGCCGCTGCTCGCTGGTCAGCTTGATCCGCTCAAAAAACCCGATCGCCTGCTCAATAGTCATCGCCGTCACGTCACGAATGTTCACCCGCGCGTTGGCCGCCGTACCACTCTTGCCCGCCAGCGCTTCCCCCAGACCCTCCGCCTCGATAAACACATACATCGCTTCCTTGCGCAACCGCGCCCCGCCGCAGGTCTCGCACGCTGCCTCAGATTGATACTGATGCAGCCTTTCCTTGACGAACTCGCTGTCCGTGTTCTGCCACCGCCGCTGCAAGTTGGGTATCACCCCTTCAAAGTGCGCGCGATACCCCCCCTCTTCTCCCCCGGAGCTGCCGTACATCAGCAGCCGCCGTTCCTTCTTCGCCAGCTTGTCGAACGGCGTGTCCAGGTCCACCCCGAAAACCTTTCCGAACTTCCGCATCAGCCGGTTGTAGTAAATATTCATCTGCCGGCCGTTGGTCCGCCAAGGTTCGATCGCCCCCTCAGCCAGCGTGGCCCTGGGGTCGGGTACGATCAACTCCTCGTCGAATTCCAGAATCGTCCCCAACCCCCCGCAGGCCGGGCAGGCTCCGTGCGGACTGTTAAACGAAAAAAGCCGCGGCTCCAACTCCTCCAAGCTGCATTCCGGGTGCACCGGGCAGGCGAACTTCTCACTGAAAACCTGATCCACCCACGCTTCCCCCTCCTGCCGGCTGATGACCACTAATCCTTCCGCCAACTTAAGCGCCAGCTCAATCGACTCAGCCAACCGCCCCTTGAACGCCTGGTAGCTGTCCTCTTCGCCCGCCTTGGCTTTCCCCGATGCCACCGCCGGCACCACCAGTCGATCCACCACCGCCTCAATATCATGAGCCTGAAAACGCTGCGTCTGCGTCTTCAGCGGCGATTGGCCCTTCAGTTCGCGCAAGTCCAGAATCTGCCCATCCAGCCGCGCCCGCACAAACCCCTGCCGCACCATCGCCTCGAAAATTTCCTTGTGATGCCCCTTCTTCCCGCGCACCAGCGGGCTTAGCACCATCAGCTTCGTCCCCGCCGCCGACGCCGCCACCCGGTCAATAATCTGCGTCGCCGACTGCCCGACAATCTCCCGCCCGCACGCCTTGCCCTTCTCATCCGTGTGCCAGCAGTGTGGCCTGCCCACCCGGGCAAACAGCAAGCGCAGGTAATCGTAAATCTCCGTCGTCGTGGCCACCGTCGAACGCGGATTATGCGAAGCCGACCGCTGCTCGATCGCGATCGTCGGCGGCAGACCTTCAATCGACTCGATGTTGGGCTTCTGCAGTTGATCTAAGAATTGCCGCGCGTACGCCGACAAACTCTCCACGTATTTGCGCTGCCCCTCGGCATACAACGTGTCAAACGCCAGACTGCTCTTGCCGCTGCCCGACAGCCCCGTGATCACCACCAGCCGATCGCGCGGAATGTTGACGTCGATCCCCTGAAGGTTGTGCTCCCGCGCGCCGCGAATGGATATCGAATTAAGCGACATAATCGCGTCATTGTAGCCGCCCAGCTTCCCCGGGCGGCAATCCCACTTTCAGCCCCCGGCTCCGCCGGGGGGTACAGCTACTCCAATAAATCCCCCGCGAACCCCCGCGTACAAATCCCCGCCCGCCGGCGCGAAGTGGGCCGCAGGCGACGTCGTGTTTAACTCTTAGTTAAATAAACAATGAACCCCTGCCGAATGAATCCTCCTTCATTCGACAGGCGCCATTGGACATTCATCATTAATTCTGACTCTTACACCGTCATGGACGTGTAAGGCAACAGGGCCATGAAGCGTGCCCTGCGGATCGCCCTAGCCGCCATGCGTTGCTCAGCCGCGCTGAATCCCGTGCGCTTTCGGCCCAGAATCTTGCCATTAGGGGTCAGCAGCCGCCGCAGCCCGTCGACATTCTTATAGTCGACATAGGTGATGCCCGTACTGCTGGTCACCGCCAGTTTGGCTCGCGGTCCGCTGAATCGAGTGAACTCTGCCATAGCACTTTGCTCCGTCTTGGTTTAGCAGCCCCCCTTCTTCGCCGGATTAACTTCCGGGGGGGGCGACGGTTAAATTTGAGTCCCAGAGTATAACCCAGTCCTTTCCCAATCGCCAACCAGCCTTCCTATCCCCTTCATCCGCCTCCCCTTTCGCCCTAACTTCTTAAATTGCCTTAAACTAAGAACCCCCAACAAAACGAACCGCCAAGTCGCCAAGAACGCCAAGAAATCAGCCGGGAGAAATATTGGCGGCAAATAAAACGTTGATTCATGACTTTCCAGAACTTGGCGTCCTTGGCGTCATGGCGGTTAAGCGTATTTTGTCAGCGGCTTCTAAGCTGGGTGGGATATATGCCTTCCTCCAAGCTCCCCGATCCTCGCCTGCGGGCAACCTTCCGCGCTCGCCTTTTGCGCTGGTATCGCCGCCATCACCGCCAGCTTCCATGGCGGGCACCCCTTAAAACCTTAGGCGACCCCTACCGCGTCCTGGTCAGCGAAGCCATGCTCCAGCAGACCCAGGTCGCCACCGTCATCCCCTATTTCAATCGCTTCCTGGCCGCCTTCCCGACCTTAGCCGACCTCGCCGGGGCCGACGAACAGCAAGTCCTTTCCCTCTGGCAGGGCTTAGGCTACTACCGCCGCGCCCGCCACCTGTTCGCCGCCGCGCGCGCCGTCCTCCGCGACCACGCCGGGCGGATTCCCGACCACCCCGCCGACCTGCTGGCCCTGCCCGGCATCGGCCGCTACACCGCCGGCGCCGTCGCCTCCATCGCCTTTGGCCGCCGCGAGCCCTTGGTCGACGGCAACGTCGCCCGCGTCCTGGCTCGTGTCTTTGGAATCAATCACCCCGTCGATCAACCCGCCGGCCGCGAAAAATGCTGGCAACTGGCTCAATCTCTCCTGCCCACCCGCTGGCCCGGCGATTTCAACCAAGCCTTAATGGAGCTGGGCGCCTTAGTCTGCCTGCCCCGCCAACCCCTTTGCCCCAAGTGCCCCCTTAAAACCATCTGCCAAGCCCTGGCCAAAGGAAAAACCAACCTCTGGCCGCGCCTAAATCCGCGCCCCAAACCGCGCCGCGTCGAACACCACATCCTCGCCCTGCAACGCGCCGACAAATTCCTCTTCCACCAGCGCCCCCCGCGTGGCTTGTGGTCCAACATGTGGCAATTGCCCACCTGCGAGCAAGCTCCCCCCAGCCAGACCGATATCGCCCTAACCGCCTGGGCCACCCGACTCCTGGGCCTGCGCATCACCCCACCCAAGCTCCTTGCCCGCTTCCAACACCAGACTTCCCACCGCCAGATCCACTTCCACCTCTGGTTCTCCGCGGTTAACAGCCGCAAACCGCTGCCCCGTCGCGGCCGCTGGCTGAATCCCTCCCGCCTCCCTGCCGACCTTCCCCTGTCCAACCCCCAACGAAAAGCCCTGGCGTTTTTAGGGCCAGGGCTCGTTGATCTGCTGAAAAAATAGTCCCGCTCAAAACCTCAGCTCTGCGCCGCCCGCCGGATCACGTCCTGCAGATAGCGTGTCACCCGTCGCGGGCCTAAAAGTCCCACCACCCGGTCATCCGCGTCCAGAATCGGCACGTGCCGGAACCCGCCCACCGCCATGATGTTGATCGCCTTCGCCGGGCTGTCGGTTTCGTGCACGCAGGCCGGGTTGGCCGTCATGAATCGGCTGATCGGATCCGTCTTAACCTGGTCGTAGCGCTCCGCCACTTTCACCAGCACGTCCCGCTCGGAAAAAATCCCCTCCAGCCGATTGCCCCTGGTCACCAGCACGCAGGCAATGTCGTTTTCCACCATGATCCGCAGCACGTCATCCACTTCCGTGTTGGGCCCCACCGTGCGGATCGGCGTGCTGACCATCGCCTGCACCGTGTCCTCCGCCAGCAGCCGCTCCATCTCGTCCAGGTACGGCGGGGGATCAAAGTTATTCAAAGGGTCGCGGAACGCGTCCAGCGAAGTGCCCTGTCTCTGCGGTCGTAAGCTCATGGTTTAAGCCCCTTCCCTTTCGTCCATGTGCAGCTTCGCGTGCATCTCCTGCACCTTTACGTGCCGGGGGAAGTGATCCGCCACGAATTCCATCACGCCTTTCTGACCCGTCAACGCGATCGCCTTGCCCTGGGCGTCCACCACCACCACAAATCGCAGCTTGCGCGAATCCATCTTTTCGATCATGCGTATGATCGGATCGCTCTCGGTCACGCAGTCGTCCTGCCCGAACATGAACAGGTCCACCGGCGCGTCCAAATTCCTGCTGCTCTGCAATAACGCCGACATCAGCCTCCGCTCGGTGAACTTGCCCAGCGGGCGACCTTCCGCGTCGACCACCACCGCGCAGCCCAGCTTCGCCTCCCGCATCTTCACCATCGCCTGCCGCACCCGCGTCCCCGTCGGCACGCTCACCAGCGGCCGCAAAGGCAGATCCGCCACCGGCTGATTCAATATGTCCGTTCTTAATCCCATGCGCAAACCTCCCTGATCCAGCCCGACTGATTTTAGCCCACCCCCCGGAAGTTATCCCCGGCAGGCGCCTCCGGAAGTGACTCCCGAGGCTCGTATCATATATAGCCCGCCGCATGCGGCGGGTGTTTTGCCCCCGCTTCGCCCCTCCCCCGCATCATCAGCCCCCGGCTCAGCCGGGGGGTACGTCTCTTCGTCTCGCGGGCGATCGCCTCCGGAAGATCGCCGTCCCCGCCATCCACACCCCTGGCGTGTCAGCTTAAGCCCATCCGCCAACTATGCAACTGCGCCAACCACCAAAAATCACCGCCCCGCCGCGGTTGTTTTCTCCCCCGCGCCGCGCGACAAAATTGGCATAAGTTTTATTTATGCTCCCCTCCAAGCCGAAACGTAACGTGTGGATTTATTCGGGTGCCACACAGCAGGCCAAAGGCTGCTGTGTGTTGATTCCCAAGCCCGCGTCCCTGGAAGCAAGTCCCAGGTATCCGTCTTCTTTCTCCCCCTCTCGGAGGGGGAGGCCAGGAGAGGGTGTGGCTCTGGCTGCCCGGGCTACTTCGTCAGGTGCTCCACAGCATCGCCCAGCGTGCTGCGTGCTAATGCGGCCCCACATGCACCTATCAAACCGCTCTCTTCCCCTGACCAATCATCAATCCCAGCGCTCCCACAGCCATCGCCACCCCCACTCCCGGCTCCGGCACCGCCGCCGGCACCTGCATCAGCCACAGACGCTCATAAGCGTCCTGCCCGCCTACGCCATCCGGGTCGTACATGCCGGTACCCGCGATCCAGCCACTATCGTTGATGTCACGGCCGTCGATGAGGGTCCACCCGGAAGCCGGATCGATCAATGTGTTCAGATCGACAGCGACATTGTCGAGACCCCAGAAAGTGGCAACTTCACCAACATAATTTCCCAAATCGTCGTACCTGGAGACCCAGCCCACAACTACGCCACCGTTGTTAACAGAAAAGGCCATGGTAGCCGTAAGGCCGCTGACTTGTGTGCCTAATATACCCAATTCTACCGCTTTTGTATCCGAAGCGTCCCAACGCACAGCACGATCGCCAAGATACTTGCCTGTGATATCATATTTTGCGGCGTATCCTACGATGGAACCGCTGTCATTTATGTCGTAACCTTCGCTCACAGAGTAGCCATATGTTGTGTTAATGCCAAGAATTCCCAGCTCAATAGCCTCTGAGGATGTAGCCTCCCAACGCACAGCACGAGGGCCATTGGAGTTAACATCAAGTTTTTCAACGACACCGACTGTTGTTCCAACTGAATTAATTGCATTAGCTTTACCAAAAGCAACGCCATCACTTCGAGTACCTAGTACGCCTAATTCCGTGACTGTTGTTCCCAAAGCAGCCCAACGTACAGGTCGCTCACCCAGCCAATTTCCTTGCATATCATACTTGGACGCAGAGCCCACAGTGACACCGGCAGCGTTCAGTGCGTAGGCAGAACTGAACGAGTAACCAGCTGCACTGCTGCCTAGACCGTCTAATTTTGTAGCCACTGTGCTCACACTGTCCCATCGCACAGCTTGCTGACCTGAAAGACCATGTAGGTTGAATATGTCTACACAACCAACAATGACTCCAGCGTCATTTATCGCATATGCGATACCGGTTGCAGAATCGTTAGAATCAATTCCTAAATTATCTAACTCTGTTGCCGCCTTCGAACCAGCATTCCAACGAACAGCACGCAAACCGAGTGATTGACCTAAAGCATTATACTTGGTTGCAATGCCAACTGAGGTACCAAGTTCATTGATGGCGATTACTCTGCCTTCATATCCATTGTAATATGTAGTAACACCATTCGTGGTTGCTCCCAATACTTCTAGTTCGTCAGCTGGAAGACCTGAGGCATCCCATCGAATTGGACAATTACCTACGACATTGCCTAATGCGTCAATCCGTTGGGCTCCCCCGCCAGCAACACCGTTCCCAACGGACGAACCTGGATTGACCTCCATGTTTATGTGACCATACCCCCCCTCCCCCGGCGTGTACGTCGGCCCGCCATAAATGGGCAGGTATGCCCCAAGTACCGGTAGGGCCGATACTGACAGCACTACACCCGCAAACGTCGCCGCACAGGCCACGCGGCTTAAGGCAAATAAACGCATTTTGCTTGGCTCCCTCGAAAGCTAATTCTTAGAACGAAAATGACCCTACATCTTGCCTAAATTCCGAAAAAGCTGACACAAATCGAACTTAATGATAGTTTATAGTTAGCTCAAGATAAATCAAGTGATTTTTGCACACATTTTCCCACAAAACACTTGAAAAACAGTTTTTTTACCGCTGAGCACGCCGAGATAGCAGAGAGTTAGCCGCAGAAAACTCAGAAAGAACCCAAACTTGTCACGCCCAATTCTTGGCGACAGTCTGGTCGCCTCTAGCTGCGTCTATCCGCCGCTAATTCTTATTGTCTTATCTCCGCGTCCTCCGCGACCTCTGCGGTGAATCCTCTTCCTCTCCCCCAGCTCCGCGTCCTACGCCCCCGTCCCCAACTGCCTGCGGATCAGCCTCGCCCGCGCCTCGCGCCGCTGGGCCTGATCCATTTCGCAGCCCGTCAGTTTCTGCAGGTGCGCCGGCTGCGTCAGCAGAAACAGCTCGTTGATCGTGCGGATGTCCACCGTATTGATCCGCCCTAAGTTCACCCCCATCCGCAGGTGGCTGAGCAACCCCAGCACTTCCTCAGCCCCCAGCACCCGCGCGTGCGTCAACACCCCCCACGCCCGCCAGATCTTGTCGTCCAACAGCGACGGCCGATACCGCACCAGCGCCTGCCGCGCCTGCTGCTCATACGCGATGATCTGCGGCACCACCACGTTCTGAAAGTCCGAAAGAATCTCCTGCTCCGTCCTGCCCAGCGACGACTGATTGGAGATCTGATACAAGTCCCCCAGCGCCTCGGATCCCTCCCCGAAAAACCCCCGCACCGCCAGGTGCATGTCCCTCGCCGCCCGCCGAACCTTTTCAATCTCCCCCGTCAGCCGCAGCGCCGGCAAATGCAGCATCACGCTCACCCGCACGCCCGTCCCCACGTTCGTCGGGCAGGCCGTCAGATACCCCCAGCGCGGGGAATACGCCATGTCCAGCTTCGCCTCCAACGCGTCGTCAAGCTGATCGATCTGATCATACGCCCCGCTGATCTGCATCCCGCAGCGCAACACCTGGATGCGCAGGTGATCCTCCTCGTTCACCATCACCGCGCACGTCTCCAGCTCGCCGATCGCCACCGCTCGCGGCGACTCCGGGCCTCCCTTGGCGTGCTGCCGGCTGATCAGGTGCCGCTCGACCAGCAATTGCCGATCCATCTCCGGGCTCGCCGGCAGATCCACCCACAGCGCGCACACCCCCAGCTTGCTGTCCACCAGCGCCTCCCGGCAGCGCTCGAGCACCTCCAGCCGTTGCCGCCGATTGGCGCGATTCACAAACGGAAACCCCGCCAGGTTCCGCGCCAGCCTCACCCGGCTGGAAATCACAATCTCACTGTGCGGGCCTTCCCCGCGCAGCCATTCGCCGGCATGTTCCGTCATGTCATGCAGCGTCAAGATACGTGCTCCTCAAACCGGCGGATCTCATCCCGCAACCGCGCCGCCAGTTCGTAATCCTCTTCCCCCACCGCCTCCTCCAGCCGCTTGCGCATGCGCAGAATCAGATTCTGCCTCTCTTCCGCCCCGCCTCCCCGCCGCGGCACCTTGCCCACGTGGTGCGTCGCCCCCCCGTGCGCCTGCTCCAAGAGTGGCCCCAATCCCGCCTCCATCGCCCGATAGCAGTTAGGACACCCCAAAAGCCTCTGCTCGCGGAACTGGCTGAACGTCATCCCGCAGTGCTCGCAGACCATATCTTCCTGCGGGCTCACCCCGCTGTGGAGCTTGACCAGATTCGTCAGCAGTTGATTGATCGGCGTGTTGACCGCCTTAACCAATCCCTCTTCCGCCGCATGGGCGTCGCACAGATGTCGTTCGACCTTCTTGCCTCCGCTGATCTCCACCATGTGGTGGGTCGCCGGCTGGTCGCATTTATCGCATTTGCACTTCATATCGACTCCAAGGCGGATAAACCCGCACCGTCGCCGAAGATTTTATGAGCCCGTTCCCCCCGGTTCAATGCTTGGCACGCATTCCAAACCGAGGAATTTGGGAAATCTCCAGGCCCTTCGGTAACTTCGGGTATTTCTCCCGCCGTTTCGCCGACGCCTTGCGGGTTTACCCTTGAGAATTCACCGTCGCGCCGCCGCCCACAGGCAATATACGACTTTGGCCGAGAAAATGGGGAGTCAAGGCAAGATAGGAATCAAGCAATGCACCGGGAGAGACTCGAACTCCCAACCGCCTGATCCGTAGTCAGGTGCTCTATCCAATTGAGCTACCGGTGCGACCGATGGGGGATTGTAGTCCCTGCCTGCTCCCCTGCAAGCGCCCCGCCCGCCATCTCATTCCCCTTCCCTCCATCTTTTTCCCGCTCTCCCCCCCATCCCCCGCCTTCCCCCCTCCCCACAGCCGCTGGCGGAAGCCAGCGGTTAGACCTCCAAAAAACCAAAACCCCCCCTCCCCCCCTCTCCCCCTCTCCCTGCCCCCGCCCCCGGCCCTCGGAATGTTCCCGCCCCGCCCCTTCACCATCCGCCCCTATCACTTCCCCTTCGCCCCCGTCTCAAGCAAGTGATACGTAAACGCATCCGTGATCGCCTGCCACGACGCGTCGACGATATTCTCATCCACGCCCACCGTGGCGATGTGCTGCGAGCTGTTGGCCCCGCTGTTTTGGCCGTTTGGGCCCGCCACCGCGAACTGCGCGATCACCCGCACCTTCGCCGCCGTCTCCGCCGTCGGGTTGACCACCCGCACCTTGTAATCGCGCAGGTGCACCTGGTCGATCTGCGGATAGTGCGGGCGCAGGCATTTACGCAGCGCTCCGTCCAGCGCGTTCACCGGACCGTCGCCTTCCGCCACCTGGTGCTCCGCCTGGCCGTTGACCTGCAGCTTCACGATCGCCTCCGTCGTCGGGTCCGCCTCCGCCAGCTTGGAAATCACACAACGGTAGTGATCCAGATCCCAGAACCTCCGCCCATGCCCCAGCACCTCGTGCAGGATCAGCTCAAAGCTCGCCAGCGCCGCCTCAAACTGATACCCCTGGTGCTCTAAGTTCTGCACCCGCTCGAGCACCTGGCGCTGCAGCGCCTTGTTGTCCGCCAGATTAAACTTCTGCCCCAGCATCGCGGCGATGTTGCTCGCCCCGGACAACTCGCTGACCAGCACTTGCCTCTCGTTGCCTACTTCCCGCGGGTCGATGTGCTCATAGCTGTGCGCGTTGCGCTGTATCGCGTGCACGTGCATCCCCCCCTTGTGCGCGAACGCCGCTGGACCCACGAACGGCTGCCCCGGCACGATGGTCAGATTCGCCGTCTCATACACAAACCGGCTCGTCTCCGTCAGCTTGCCCAACGCCGCCGCCCGCAAGCAGTCATGCCCCATCTTCAAGCGCAAATTAGCCGCCACCGTCGTCAAATCCACGTTCCCGCAGCGTTCGCCTATGCCGTTGATCGTCCCCTGCACCTGCATCGCCCCCGCCTCCACCGCCGCCAGCGCGTTGGCCACCGCCAACCCGCCGTCGTTGTGCGGGTGGATGCCCAGTTGCACCGCCGCCCCCAGGGCCTGGCGGATCTCCCCGATCACCTGCGCCACCCACGCCGGCAGCGATCCCCCGTTGGTGTCGCAAAGCACCAGCCGGCTCGCCCCGCCTTCCACCGCCGCCCGCAGCGTCTGCAGGGCGTAGTCCCGGTTGGCCTTAAATCCGTCGAACAGGTGCTCGGCGTCATAAAACACCTCGCTGCCCTCCTGCCGACAAAAATCCACCGATTCCCGGATCATGTCCAGGTTTTCCTGCCGCGAAACCCCCAGCACCTCGTCCACGTGCAGGTCCCAGGTCTTACCCACGATGGTGATCACCGGCGTCCTGGCCTCCACCAGCGCCTTCATCCCCGGATCGTCCCCCGGCTTGATCCCCTTGCGTCGGGTCATGCCGAACGCGCACACCTTGGCGTGGCGCAGCTCAAGCTTGCGCACATCCCGAAAGTAAGCCTCGTCCTTGGGATTACTTAGCGGGTACCCCCCTTCGATGTAATCCACCCCCAGGGCGTCCAACCGCTCGGTGACTTTCAGCTTGTCCACCAGGCTGAACGTCACCCCCAGGCCCTGGGCCCCATCCCGAAGGGTCGTGTCGTATATTTCCACGCGACGCTGACTTGTAGTCTCTTTCATTTTGATTCTCACCTTCCCCCGGAAGTCTTCCCCGGAGTTTTCCCGCAAGCTCCCCCGGAACCATCGACCAACCACGTTCACCTAATGAAAAAGGCCCTGCCTCGCTGGCAGGGCCCGTGGTCTTTTAATGATGAATTGACCGCCCTACCGGCGCGAAGTTTCGCGGGTAATCCCAATAATCAGGCTCGGCAGGGCAACTATCGAAAGCATTTTTTAACTCCGTAACCGCGTTTATCATATCACCGAACCCCCTCCAGGCAAATAAAAAAACGCCCCCTCCCCCTGCAACACCCTTCCCCTTCCCCATCAAACACCGCCATGCCACACCATTCCGGGGGTCCATAGCCCCGCGCGGCAGCGCGGGGTTGGTCTCCCGCCCATACGCTTCCCCCAAGATCCAGCCCAGGCTTTCCACATTGCCCCCTGACCTGCTTGTCATCCCCAGAAATAGGTAAAATCTCCCCCGCCCCCCGGCCACCCGGAAAAGTACCCCCGGCCCAGGGAAGTTGAATCCCTTAAATCCAAGTTCCCGGCTACCCCGGCGACCCATGGAATCACAACCTTGACCTCTTCCCCGCACAACCTGCTCGCCTCCGAGGAGCTTGAAGAACCTCCGGGTACGTCCTCCAGCCCGCGGGCGTTTTCTTCGCCGTGGGCTGGAGCATCGCTCCGCCGCCGGATTCTTGGCGCATCTTTTCTTTCTCTTTACCCTGAACTTCTGGTCGTCATGGATGGTTCCCCCCAGCCATCCACGCGGGGGAGCGTGGTTGATTTATGCCCGCACTGATCGTCGTGAATACGCCTGCGGATTGGCCCTTCGCTTTACGGGGCGTGGACGTGGTGTCCGCCCGTCAATACCTGACGGACCCCGCCTTCAACGCCATGCGCGACACCCGCGTGATCAATCTCTGCCGCTCCTACAGCTATCAGAGCTTAGGCTACTACGTCTCCCTCTTGGCCGAAGCCCGCGGCCACAAACCTCAGCCCGACGTCATCACCATCCAGGACATGAAATCCGTCGGCCTCTCGCGCTTGCTCGCTGAGGACGTCGACGAACTGATCCAGCGCAGCCTGCGCACCGTCCGCGGCAACCAGTTCACCTTGAGCATGTACTTCGGGCAGACCTTGGCCAAGCGTGACGAACGCCTGGGCGGCAAGCTCTTTAGCCTCTTTCGCACCCCCCTGCTGCGGGCCCACTTCACCCGCCGCGACAAATGGCTGATCCAGAGCATCACCCCCATCCCCGCCGACGAAATTCCCGAATCCCACCACACCTCGGTCGTCGAAGCCGCCAATCGCTACTTCGCCCACCGCACCCGCTTCACCCGCGCCAGCCGCCCAGCCAAGTACGACCTGGCCATCCTCGTGGACCCCCAGGATCCCCACCCGCCTTCCGACGAGCTGGCCCTGCGCCGCTTCATTCGCGCCGCCGCCCGCGCCGGCATCGCCGCCGAACTCATCGGCCGCGACGACTTCAGCCGCGTGGGCGCCTTTGACGCCCTCTTCATCCGCGTCACCACCGCCGTCGATCACTACACCTTCCGCTTCTCCCGCCGCGCCGCCGCCGAGGGCCTGGCCGTCATCGACGACCCCGTCTCCATCGCCCGCTGCACCAACAAAGTCTACCTGGCCGAACGCCTGACCCTCGGACGCATCCCCGTTCCCCAGACCGTCATCGTCCACCGCGACAACGTCGACGAGCTCATCGGCTCCCTCGGCCTGCCCGTCGTCCTCAAGCAGCCCGACAGCTCCTTCTCCCGCGGCGTCGTCCGCGCCGACACCGAGGAAGAACTGCACGTCAAAGTCGATGAACTCCTCGAGGAATCCGACCTCTTAGTCGCTCAGCGTTTCCTCCCCACCGATTTTGACTGGCGCGTCGGCGTGCTTGACGGCCAGCCTCTCTACGTCTGCCGTTACTTCATGGCCAAGGGCCGCTGGCAGATCCAGGGCCAGAGCGCCCAGGGCAACACCCAATACGGCCGCGTCGAAACCCTCGCCGTCGAAGACGCCCCCCGCCGCGTGGTCGCCCTGGCCGTCCGGGCCGCCCGCTTGATCGGCGACGGCCTCTACGGCGTCGACCTCAAACACTCCGGCCGCGATCTCTACGTCATGGAAATCAACGACAACCCCAGCATCGACGGCGGGTACGAGGACAAAATCCTCAAGGACGAACTCTACGACAAAATCATCCAGTCCTTCGTCCGCCGCATTGAAAAAATCCGTAACGGAGTGACGACCCGTGCCCGCGAGTAGCAGCACCCTGGGCCTCTTCCAGGCCGCCGGGGTGGAAATCGAATACATGATCGTCCACCAGGACACCCTCGACGTCCTGCCCGTGGCCGACCAGGTCTTCCTCGCCCAGACCGGCCGCATCACCTCCGACGTCGACTCCGACTCCATCGCCTGGTCCAACGAGCTGATGCTCCACGTCCTGGAGCTGAAAACCGCCAACCCAGCCTCATCGTTCACCGGCCTGGCCGACTCCTTCCAAGCCCACGTCGCCCGCATCAACCACCTCCTTGAACCGCTCGGCGGACAGCTGATGCCCTCGGCCATGCACCCCTGGATGAACCCCCACACCCAGAGCAAACTCTGGCCGCACGACAACAACATCGTCTACGAAACCTTCCATCGTATTTTCAACTGCCGCGGGCACGGCTGGGCCAACCTCCAAAGCACCCACTTAAATCTCCCCTTCGCCGACACCGACCAGTTCGCCCGCCTCCACGCCGCCATCCGCCTGATTCTGCCCATCCTCCCCGCCCTGGCCGCCAGCTCTCCCTTTGTGGAAGGTAAATCCACCAGCCATCTGGACAACCGCCTCCTGGCCTATCGCGACAACTGCAAAAAAATCCCCTCCCTCACCGCCGCCGTCATCCCCGAACCCGTCTTCACCCCCGACACCTACCAAAGCCAGATCCTCGACCGCATCTACCAGGACCTCAAACCCCTCGACCCCGCCGGCACGCTCCGCTACGAATGGTCCAACGCCCGCGGCGCCATCGCCCGCTTTGACCGCGATGCCATCGAAATCCGCCTGCTCGACGCCCAGGAGTGCCCCCAGGCCGACATCGCCGTCGCCGCCGCCGTCACCGCCGTCCTCCGCCTGCTCGTCGCTGAGCAATGGTCGACCCTGCAAGATCAGCAATCCTGGCCCACCCAGCCCCTGGCCGACATCCTCACTTCCACCATCCGCGCCGCCGACCAGGCCCCCATCAAAAACCCCGCCTATCTCCGCGCCTTAGGCTGGGCCGCCGCGCCAAACAAATCCTCTCCCACCGCCGGCGATCTATGGCAACACCTCATCGCGTCCGTTGATCGCTTCGATCCCGCCGCTCTGGACAGCCATCGCCACGCCCTCCGCGTCATTCTCCAGCACGGCCCCCTGGCTCGCCGCCTCCTCCAAGCCGCCGGCCCAGCCCCCACAGCCGCCAAACTTCATCACGTCTACAGCCACCTCTGCCGCTGCCTCGCCCATGGCGATCTTTTCCTTTCCTGCTAGCACTTCGCCGACATGCTCTCCCTCGTACCGCGGGACATACCTTTGGCTTCTTCCTACAATGTGCCTGCCGCGTTCAGGAGGCCTCATCCATCATGACCCCCGGAACTACCCCCACCCCCGGAAGTAATCGCTTCAACGAGCCGCGCGCGTCAGCAAGCGGTGCTCCCGCCAGTACCTCACTGTTTAGCGGGCGATCGCAGATCGCCGCGTCTTCGGGTTCCCCCACTCCCTATCGCCCCTGGCTCTATCGCCTTAGCATCCTTCTGGTCCTGGCCACCTTCCTCCTGATCGTCCTCGGCGGCACCGTCACCAGCCGCAACGCCGGCCTGTCCGTCCCCGATTGGCCGCAAACTTACGAACACAACATGTTCACTTCGCCGCCGAGCCTCTGGTGGACCGATCCCGCCGCACGCTTGGAACACACCCACCGCCTCAAGGGCACCGTCGTCGGCCTGCTGACCATCGCCGTTGCCGTCAGCCTCTGGAAAACCCAGAAATCCCGCCGCTGGCTGCGCTGGCTGGGCCTCTTCGCCCTACTCCTGGTCATCGTCCAAGGCGTCTTAGGCGGTCTGCGCGTCACCCTGCACTTTGACTACGGCACCTTCGTCGGCCTGGTCTTCGCCGTCGTGCATGGCGTCGTCGGCCAACTGTTCCTCTGCGTCACCGCCCTGATCGCCGCCGCCGTCAGTCGCCGCTGGCTCGCCTACGCCGCCACCCAGCCCCCCGTCGCCTTTAACGCCCTCTCGTCATCCCTGCGCACCGCCTCGGTCTTGCTCCTTCTGACTCTCCTGATCCAACTGACCTTAGGCGCCGCCGTCCGCCACAGCGCTGCCGGCCTGGCCATCCCCGATTTCCCCAGCAGCTTCGGCCGACTGATTCCCCCCTTAAGCCAAGACGAAATCGTCATCGCCAGCCAGCCCTTCATCAAAAACATGCCCGCCGGCTACCCCCTGGCTTCACCCGGTCAGGTGGCCATCCACTTCGCCCATCGTATCTGGGGCCTGGTCGTGGTCGTCGCCATGGCCTATCTGATGCACCGCCTCTCCCGCGTGGCCGTCGGCCTCGGTTATCTCCTTCGCCCCGCCTTGGGCTTAACCTTCCTCGTCATCCTGCAGATAGCCTTAGGCGCCGCCATCATCTGGACCGGCACGCGCCCCGGCCACCCTGAAGTCGCCACCGCCCATCAAGCCTTAGGCTCCATCCTCCTGGCCACCGCCGCTCTGCTCACCTACCGCATCCACCTGCTCTATCCCTCCCCCCTCGCCCCATCCTCCGCCTCCCCGCCCATCTACGCCCTTAAGAGTCACCCCGCATGACCCAGATGACCCAGGACCATCCCGACGCCTTCTGGACTGATTCGCTGACGATCGCGCGCGGTCTGCGCAGCCTGCTTGCCGATCTCTCCCAGCTCGCCAAGCCGCGCATCACCCTCATGGTCGCCATCACCGCTTACATCGGCTACTCCCTGGGCCTCGCCGGGCTCGTCCAGGACTTCTCCTGGGCGAAATTATGCTTCGCCCTCCTGGGCACCTCCTTGTCCTGCATGGGCGCTTCCACCCTCAACCAGATCGCCGAACGTGACGCCGACGCCCTGATGCTCCGCACCCGCCATCGCCCCTTGCCCGCCGGCCGCATGACCACCCGCCAGGCCATGCTCTTCGCCTTAACGCTCTGCACTCTGGGCGTGGGCCTCCTGGCGACTTTCAACAATTCCCTCGCGGCCTTGATCGCCGTCTTCACCATCGTCAGCTACGTCCTGATCTACACCCCGATGAAGCGCCTAAGCAGCCTGAGCCTGATCATCGGCGCTGTCCCCGGCGCCCTGCCCCCCGTCATCGGCTTCGCCGCCGCCCGCAACGGCGTGGGCCTCGAAGCCTGGGCCATTTTCGCCCTGATGTTCGTCTGGCAGGTCCCCCACTTCCTGGCCATCGCCTGGCTCTACCGCCAGGACTACGCCCGCGGCGGTTTCCGCACGCTCGCCGTCCTCGATCCCACCGGCAAAGCCACCTTCCGCCAGATCGTCCTCTGGTGCCTTCTGCTTCTGCCCGTCGGCAGTCTGCCTCTATTCCTCAATTTGAGCGGCCTGTTCTACTTCTCCTCCGCCTTGGTCCTCGGGCTCCTCTTCCTTGCCCTTGGCCTGCAACTGATGCTCCAACCCTCCGAAGGCCGCGCCCGCCGCATGTTCTTCGCCTCGCTGATCTATCTTCCCCTTGTCTTAGCCTTCCTCTTAATTGATCGCTACTAGCCCTATGCCCTCCACCGTTTCTTCCACCGCCGATTCAATCCCCGCCTTGGACCTCGAACACCTGTCCTTCCGCTATCCCCCTTCATCCGCCCGCGCCCCCCAGCCTCCGCCCGCCCTCGACGACGTCACTCTTACCGTCAAGCCCGGCGAAATCTTCGGCATCCTAGGTCCCAACGGCAGCGGCAAGACCACCCTCTTTCGCCTCCTGGCCACGCTCCTGCCCCTGCGTCCCTGCGGCTCCGGCCGCGCTGCCATCTTCAACCACGACTTGGAACATCAGCCCACCGCCGTCCGCCGCTGTCTGGGCGTGGTCTTTCAATCCCCCAGCCTGGACAACCAACTGAGCGTGGCCGAGAACCTCTACCACCACGGCCTGCTCTACGGCTTCCACGGCTCCGACTTGGCTCGCCGCATTCAAGAATCTCTTTCCGCCGTGGACCTGCTGGACCGCAGGAACCAGGCCGTCGCGCAACTCAGCGGTGGCATGCGCCGTCGCGTGGACATCGCCAAAGCCACCCTGCATCAGCCTCGCCTTCTCCTGCTCGACGAACCCTCCACCGGCCTGGACCCTTCCGCCCGCCAGGATTTGTCCCGCTATTTATCCCTGCTTCGCCAGCGCGGCGTCACCATGGTCCTGACCACCCACCTGATGGACTTAGCCGAAGACTGCGATCGCCTGGCCGTATTATCCGCCGGCAAGCTCCTGGCCCTGGACGCCCCCGATCGCCTGCGATCCCTGGTCGGCGGCGACATCTTGTCCATCGAGCTTTCCCAAACGCCACCCGAAGCCCAATCCGCCGCCGCCGCTGAAAGCCTCTGCCGCGAAATCTCCACCCGCTTTGCCCCCTGGCCCACCGGCACCGAGCCTCGCCTCTTAGATGGCCGCATCCGCATGGAACGCCCCGACGGCCCGCGTTTTCTCGCCCAGCTCGCGTCGTTTCTTCCCCCCACGGTCCGCACCGTCACCCTCGGCAAACCCACCCTCGAAGACGCCTTCATCCACCTCACCGGTAAATCCTTCGCCATCCGCAACCCGGACGACCCCACCTAAACAGAACACATCCTTCCCCGCCAGCCCCAAAGCGGCCGCAGCGCAACCCGTAGTCCCCCTCCCCCTCCCCGCCCCAACAGGGCGAAGGCCTGTAGCCACGGGTAAAGCCTCCGCCCGCCCCAAGGCGGCCGCAGCGCAACCCGTAGTCCCCCTCCCCGCCTCCCGCCCCAACGGGGCGAAGGACTGTAGCCACGGGTGAAGCCTCGCCCGCCGCCAGGCGGGCGCAGCGCAACCCGTGGTCCGCCGTCTCCTCATCCCCCCGCCCCTGCGGGGCGGAGGACGCCTTCCCTCCCTACTCTCCACTTTCTACCTTCACCCCTCTACCCCCTACCCCCTACCCCATACCTCGTACCCTTCTTCCCCTTCCGGGAGCGCGCACAAAACCGAACACTTCACTCACAGTCGATTGGCGAAAAATTCACAACGTAATCCAAGCCCCACAATCATCTTACGCCTCACCAAGGTGCGCGCCGTGCGCACAGAAGCGCTACGACGCCCCTATATAGAGGGACGATTTTTTCGGCTCCGTCCGTTCGGGTCTCTGTCTCGGGTGCCACACAGCATCGCGTAGCGTGCTGTGTGCTCCCCCCGGACCCCGGAACCCGAACCCCGGACCCCGAGGTTTCTTCCCTCTGACATTGGTGCTCGTGTGTCTACTGGAAGCGAACGGCAGGACACCTGCCACTGTCGCCTGGGCCAAGCCCAATAGGCCGCTTCTCAGTGGCCCTTGCCCC